>JAFUTY010000037.1 GCA_017484005.1 Selenomonadaceae bacterium
ATTCCCGCTGAATCTCCTTGGACACTTGTAGATATATTGTCTGTGAAGTTGCCAGAGGATTTTGAATCGGAGAATAGCCGGGCGCAAAGATTTGATCTTCTATCGAAAAAAGCAAGAGGTAGAGAAGGCAGAATGTTTAAAGGTGTAGCGGATGAGTTCGAAAGGTGTTCTCAACGTGAAGAAATGGAGGCATACGATAATTTCAGGCATTCGTTGCAAAAAAATGTGCTAGATCTATTTCAAAAGCGCGATTAAGTCTCGCAACAAAATTGATCCCTCGATCGAAAATCGGTCGGGGGATCTTTTTTTATTTCCGAATCAGTCGTCCATTGGAAGAAAATGATCGAGAACGTAAAATGTTGCTGTAGATTTCGCGACGAGATTTCCTTTTTCAGTTTTCAATTCACTTTCGCAATTCATGATGTGCGCACCATCATGCAAAACTCGAGCCGTCGCAATGATTCGAGTTCCAATCGATACAGAATGAATAAAATCCATCGTTAGAGACAGCGTCACGACTTTTTTATTGCAAACTAGACATGCTGCGCCCATCGCTGTATCAGCCATCGTTGTCAATATCCCGCCATGAATGATTCCATAAAGATTCGTGTGAATCTCTTCAACTGGCAATTCGAGATGAACCGAGCCATCATCGCGCGGAATGATTTTGAATTTCAAATAATTTACGCATGGATTTTTTTTATAGAATTCAATGATCTCTTCCTGCAATTCAGTCATAGAATCTCCTCCTAGAAATAGCTCAAACTTCAATTTTGCGAGATAAGTTTGCAATCGATGAGATTAGTAGCCACAAAAATGGTCAAGCAGAATGCTTGTCACCATCCTTTTCGATTCCAAAATGCTGGAGTGAATAGAACTAGCACCGTGAAAATCTCGAGCCGCGATAAAAACATGAAAAAACATACAAAGATCTTGCTCGAATCTGGAAGCAATGAATATGAACTCATCGCGCCTTGAATTCCAAATCCTGGACCAACACTTCCAATCGTCGAGACACTGACACTCACCGCGTCAATCATCGGCACGCCATTGAGCAGCATGATAAACGCTAGAAGAATATCCATTAAAACGTATGCAAAGAAAAATCTCGCGACGTCTAATAAAATTTCATCCGGCACAACTCGATCATTCAATTTCACTGTCGCAATCATTCGAGGATGCAATTTCTGCCATGCAATTGAATAAACCATCTTCGCCAAAATCACGATTCGCGAGACTTTCAATCCTCCAGCAGTCGATCCAGCACAGCCGCCTAGAAACATCGTCATCAATAAAACTCCCTTGGCGAATGCAGGCCATGTATCGAAGTCATATGAAACGAATCCAGTTGTTGACGCCATCGATGCAACGTGGAACGTCGAAAGTCGAATCGCATCGAGAATTGAAAATCCTCCTTCGACAATCAAATCGAGGAGAATCAGAATCGCTGCAACTCCAATCATTCGAAGATAAAAATTGAACTCTGTGTTTCGAAGAATAATTTTCAGACCTTTTTTCCATGCGACAACATACATCGCAAAACTTCCGCTCGAAATGATCATGAAAAAAGTCATTGCGATTTCGAGATAAATGTTTCCATAATCAGCGACCGAGCCATTGAATGTTGAAAATCCTCCAGTCGCAATTGTCGTCATCGCATGATTTATCGCGGGAAAAATTTCTAAGCCGCAAATCCAATAAACGATCGAACATAAAATCGTCAATGCAACGTAAACGATGAATAGAGCTTTGGCATTGTCTCGAACTTTTGGCATCTGTCGCTCGGAAGTTGGTCCAGTCGCTTCAGCTCTAACTAGATTGATAACTCCTCGACCTTGAGGCAGAATCGCGACAAAAATGACAATGATTCCAAGCCCTCCGACCCAATTCGATAAACTTCTCCAAAGTAAAACGCTCGAGGGAAGAATCTCGACATCCTCGATAACTGTTGCACCAGTTCCAGAAAATCCCGATACTGATTCGAGAAAACTGTCGAGCAAATTGAGATATCCTCCCGCGACATATGGAATCATTCCAAGTAAACATATCAACAGCCATCCTAATCCCGTGACTGCTAATCCCTCGCGAACTCCAAGATTTTCCTTTCGAGTTTTAATTCCAAATCGCTCGAGCTCGAATGTCACGATCAAACAGAAAATCATTGATAGAAAAAAAATCGATGCGCCGTGAGAATCTCCAGACGCGACAGCTAAAATCACTGGAAAAATTTCAGCCGCACCACATGCAAGAGTCAAATGTCCCAAAACTATCGATACTAATCTCAAATTCATGTTTGATCTCCATGATATAATTTGAAAAATTTTTTGTAGGAGAGATTTCGATGCACGTCGTGATTGTTGGAGCTGGAAAACTCGGTTATACAGTTGCAGAGCTGTTATCTCGCGAGCAATTCGATGTCGTCGTGGTGGATCACGATGAAGATCAACTCGTCGCGATAAAAGAAAATCTCGATGTGCTCACGATTTGCGCAAATGGATCAAGCCCCGTCACGATGAACGATCCAGATATTTATGGCGCGGATCTGTTAATCGCTGTCACGGCAATCGATGAAGTCAACATGGTCTGCTGTATCATGGCGAAAAAGCATGGAATCTCTCACACCGTCGCAAGAATTCGTGACATGGAATTTATCACTGAAGCTGGGGATTATCTCAAAAAGCATTTCGATATCGATTTGATGTTGAATCCTGAGCAAATCACAGCGGACGAAATTCATCGAATATTAATGACTCCCGCCGCATTGAACGTCGAGGATTTTGCGCATGGAAAAATCCGATTGTTCGAGGCGCGAGTCAATCGAAAATCCAAAATCGCAAACATCCCTCTAAAAAATCTTCGACTGCCTCCTGGAGTTTTGGCTGGAATGATTTTTCGCGATCATCAAATGATAATTCCTCACGGCGACGATTCATTTCAAACTGGAGACAATGCATATTTCGTCGGAATTCCTGACGCGATTGAAGCATTCAGCGAGCAAAATTTTGCGCATCATGATTCGACAAAGCTCGAGCGAGTCATGATAATTGGCGCAGGAAGAATTGGAAGAACTCTGGCAGTTAATCTATCGATTGAAGGAGTTTATGTCAAAATTTTCGACAAAGATCCGGAGCGATGCAATCAAGTCGCCGAGGATTTGGTTGGAGATTCGATAGCGATTTGCGGCGATGGAACAAACATCGATCTTCTTGCGGAGGAGGGAATTGCATTTGCAGATGCAGTTGTCTGCGTGACGGAAGACGATCGATTGAATTTAATGATGGCGATTTTGTCGAAACATCTCGGCGCGAAGAAAACTGTCGTGAGAGTTTATCGAACGGAATATGTTGATATGATTGAAAAAGTTGGCGTTGATATTGCAGTTTCAGCTCGACTTTTATCCGCGTCTGAAGTTTTAGCATTCGCACGCCGCGGAGGAGTTGTCTCGGTATCGATTCTCGAAGGTGCAAAGGCTGAGGCGATTGAAGTCATAGTTCAGCAGGGAGCTCGAGTTGCAGGAAAAAAATTGATGGACGCCAAGCTTCCGAAGGAATGTTTAGTTTGCGCGTATGTGAGAGATGATGTTGCGATGATTCCAATCGGTGCAACGATTTTGCGACCAGGCGATCGAACGATTTTGATCGTTTTGAAAAATCATGTCGCCGATGTCATGGAATATTTTCGGTGATTTATGGATAAACAATTTTTCTATTACGTATTGAGCCGCGCGATTCTGCTCGAGGGATTTTGTTATCTGATCCCGCTCGCAGCGTCTCAAGAAAGAATCGAGTTTGAATTTTACCTCGCAACTTCAATCGTGACGATCTTGATTGGATTTTTTTTCAAAAAGCTCGGAAGAAATCCAAAACGCCGAGTCGAGTTAATCGATTGCGCTACATTAATGGTTGGGATTTTTCCGATCCTTGCAATTTTTGGATCAATTCCGTTTGCGTGGACTGAATGGATGTCGCCAATCGATGCATTTCTCGAATCGCTTGCAGATCTCACGACAACAAGTTTATCGCTCCTCGAGCCTCGAGCACCATATTCGCTGAAAATTTGGCAGGGAGTTTTGATGTGGCTCGGCGGCTTGATTTTTCTAATAATGCTCGTCACGATTCTCCCACAAGTCAGCGGCTGTTTTGGAATTGATCTTTCGATTCATCAGGGACAAACATTTTCGCCGATTCTTGGACAGATGAAATTCATGGCGCATCGAGTCATTGCGATCTATCTGATTTTTTCGATTCTATCATTTCTTGGATTTTGCAGTGCGGGACTTGATGTTTTCGATTCAATCGCAATGGTTTCGAGATCGATTTCAACTGGCGGAGGAGATTTTTTTCCAGCGGGCGGAAATTTCTGGGCAGAATTTATATCAATTTGCACGATGCTCCTCGCGTCAATGAATGTCTTGTTGATTCATTTCATCATTTCGCGGCGAGATCCCAAAATCATTTTGCGAGATTCAGAAGTCATGACGATGGCAATTCTGATTCTCGCGGCAGGACTTCCAATCTTTGTACATCTATTCGCGGCGGGATTTGAAAATGCAATTCAAGCCTTTCATGATTCATTTTTTCATGTCATTTCATTTCTCACGACGACAGGATTCAAGGGACAGGAAGTTTTGCAATGGGACGATTTCGACTGGTTTTTGCTGTTGATGTTGAGCTGGTGTGGAGGATGCATGGGATCTGTCACCGGAGGGCTGAAAATCATTCGAATCCTCGTTTTATTCAAGATGTTTAATGTTGAAATTTCTCGAACTCTTCATCCGCGAATGGTGACTAGCATTCGAATCAGTGATTCCGGCGTCAAAATGGAAATCGTCTCGAGAATCTTGAGCTTTTTCTTTCTAACGATCGTTGTATTTTTTTTCTGCGCAATAATTCTATCGCTGTCTGGAGTTAGATTTTCAACGGCGGTCGGGATGTCGATGGCATGCCTCACGACGATTGGAATCGCTCCAGGATTATGTTTGCCGGAAACATTTCTAGATCTGCCCATGTTAATGAAGCTTTTTTGCGGCATGATTTTGATCGTCGGGAGAGTTGAAATCTTTGCGGCGATGATTTTGATTCAATCGATTCTTATGCGTCGAAAAAAAATCTGGTAATTATCGATTTGAAAATCCCATGCGTTCGAGCGAGTCGATGTCACCTTTGATTGTCGTCCCGCCGATTGTCAACATGTTGCCAGTTATCGATGCCGATGCTCCCGCTTTGAATGCAGTCAATCCATTTTGCGGGAGAACTCTTCGACCTGCGGCTAATCGAATGTTTGCCGTTGGATTTATAAATCTGAAAATCGCGATCGTTCGAAAAACATCTGCCGGCTCGAGAATTTTTTGAGATTCGAGTTTTGTTCCTCGAATCGGCATGAGAATGTTGATTGGAATTGATTGAATCCCGAGTTCTGATAATTCCAGTGCGAGATCAATTCGATCCTGCCACGTCTCACCCATTCCAATGATTCCGCCTGAACAAACATCGAGCCCGACTGATTGAGCCGCTTTGATTGTCGCGATTCGATCGTCGAATGTGTGAGTTGAGCAAATCTCTGGAAAAAATCTCCGCGATGTTTCGAGATTGTGATGATAGCTTTTGACTCCTGCATCGAACAATTTTTGCAATTGATCGCGATTCAGAATTCCATGCGACGCGCAAAGATCGATCGACAGATTTTTTCGCATGAATTTGTAAGATTCAATTGCAAGCTCGAGATCCTTGTCTGATAATGCTCGCCCGCTCGTGACAATTGAAAATCGATTTGCGCCGGCGATTTGATTATCCCGAGCCGCTTTGAAAATTTGATCGAGCGGAAGAAATTTGTGAGAATCGATTTGAGTTTTATGCTTGGATGACTGCGCGCAATATTTGCAGTCCTCGGAACAATTTCCAGATTTGCCATTGATTATCGTGCAGAGATCGATGTGATTTCCGCAAAAATGTTTTTGAATCTCGAATGCAGATTCCGAAAATTCCTCGAGCGGTGTTTCGATGAAATTCGAGAGATCGTCATTGCGATTCAATCTCCGTCCATCGATAATTTCTTGAGATAAATTTTGAATTCTGGACATAAAAATGCCTCCTCTTTCATGAATTACAATCATGTTAGAGGAGGTTTTTTTTGTGTCAAAAAATTTTTATCGAGATGTTGACGCTGAAAATTCCCCTATCCCACCCTGAAAATTTTACAGTCAGCGTTTGGTAGTAAATTTGATCGATGAATTTTGCACTCGTGATTTGTCGTGAGCTTGAATTGTGACCGAGAATTGAACTCGCCATGTCTCAGCTCTTGAGACTACCAATCAGTCGCCAAGTGGCTACCAAAATACAACTCAATCAGTTGTCGATTAACGCTCGCCCTGCAAAATTTTTTTAACCGCGAATCAAAGATCAGTTTCCCAATTCGTTCGCTGAATCAGATTGTCAACTTCTCGAATCTCTTTCGCAATTGAATCTCGAACTTTGCGCAAAGATCTAACATCGACGCTCGATAAAATCTTGATCTCTCGTCCCGATGCTCGATGAATCATTCCGCTCGCCGATTCAATTAATCGATCATATGCCGAGAGTTTCATCTGCAAACAATCGCGTCGAGAAATCCATTCAGTGATCGATTTGCCCTCGACGATCGTTTGAGAATTTTTCAGATTGACTTTCGAAATGATCTCCTCGAGTCTCAATAAACTTGAATCGATTTCAGACAAAAGTTCCATTGGATCTTCCGCTGGAGATTCTCCTTCTTGATGCAACGCGTTATCTCTCAACCGATCTTTCAATTGCGCGATTTTTCGATTGAGATCTGCTCGTTCCTGAAGAGCTTCCGCTAGTTTCATACATCATCCCTCTTTAACATTTTGAGAAAATTTGAACGTGTTAGATGAAAGAAAATTCGAGTCAAATCCGGCGAATTGATCTTTGAAATGCTATCTGCGAGCATTGAATCAACTTCATCGATTGGAAATTCTTCATAAGCTTTCCATGCGAAAATTTGCAATACGATTTTGACTGCAAACTCCTCGATTCGAAGTTGCTCGGATCTCGGGAGCGGCTGAATCAATTCACGAGTGAAAATATCCTCTAAATATGAAATCAAAATTGGAAGTGATTCAACGGCTCGATACAGATTCGATTTTGCATCGAGATGAACTTGACTCCCGCGATGAACTCGACAGATGTAGCAACATGAATCAATGATTAGAATTTTCTTCGCTAAACACAGCTCGCCGAAAAGTTGAAACATATCATTGCAACATTTGCAAAGTGGGAAATAGAGTTGATTTTTGAATAGAAAATCTCGTCTCGAAAATTTTTTCCATGGCATAACATCGACAGCGAGCATTTCACATTCAGCGCGAAGTCGATCTATCAAAATTTCAGTAACGAATCTCGGAGTTGGATCATGATCGAGAATTTTTGTGACGTCGATATCTCCATCGAGCGAAAAATTCTCATCAAACGTTGCGTAATGAGAATTCATGTGAACAACTTCCGCTTGAGATTCTTCCGCCGTGTTGAAAAGTGTCTCGAGTGTCTGTGGAAAAATTGCATCATCGTCATCCATGAAATAGATGTATTTTCCTTTTGAAATTCCAAGTCCAGCGTTCCGAGTTCCAGCATCGCCGAGATTTTTTATGTTTTGAAATGTTTTGATTCGCGGATCAGAATAATTTTCACGAACGAAATCGAGACTTCCATCGGTCGATTGATCATCAACAACGATCAATTCGAAATCCTCGAAAGTTTGTTGGAGAATCGATTCGATACAAGTTCGCAAAAATCTTCGAGCGTTGTATAGAGGTACGATCACTGAAATTTGTGGAGAATTCATTTGCAACACTTCCGCAAAAATTTTTGATTGAGAAATTCATCTGATGTAGAATTCTACCAAAATTTTCAAAGGAGGAGATCATTTTCTGAATAAAATATTTTTCAAGACAGCTGACGAGGCTCGATCGATTCTCGGCGAGAGGGATCAATTTTTGCATTTAATCGCGGAAGAATTTCAATGCAATATCTCGAGCCGAGGAGATTCAATCGATCTCGAGGGCGAGGATGAATCCAAAGTCTCGGAAGTTTTTAAAAATCTGATTCAATTACATCGGCAAAATGCTCGAGTCACTCAACATGAAGTTTCATACGCTATCAAATTGATTCGATCTGGGCGGGCGGAAGAATTATCAAAGCTTGTCAATGAGACTGAAGCAATTCTCGTGACATCGAAGGGAAAACAGATTCGCGCAAAAACATTGAGTCAGAGGAAGTATCTCGCGGCAATTTTAAAACATGCAGTGACATTTGGAATCGGTGCAGCAGGAACTGGAAAGACTTATCTGGCAGTTGTCGCGGCATGTGCATCGCTCAGAAAAAAATCTGTCGAAAAAATCATTTTGACTCGCCCCGCAGTTGAAGCTGGCGAGCGATTGGGATTTTTGCCCGGCGATCTGCAGGAAAAAGTCGATCCATATTTGCGACCGTTGTACGATGCATTGGCTGATGTTTTTGGAGTCGAGCTTTATCAAAAATTCTTGACGCGCGGAATGATTGAAATTGCACCGCTAGCTTACATGCGTGGCAGAACTCTCGAAAATGCATTCGTGATTCTTGATGAAGCTCAAAATACAACTCCGCTTCAGATGAAAATGTTTTTGACGCGACTCGGAAATAATTCAAAAATGGTGATAACTGGAGATTTGAGTCAGATCGATTTGCCATTTGGAAAAAGATCTGGACTTCAAGAATCGATCGATATACTTCGAGACGTACGAGGGATCTCGATTGTTGAATTCGAGCCTGGAGATGTCATGCGTCATCCGCTTGTCGAAAAAATCGTCGAGGCTTATGAAAAATTCGAGAGGAGTTCAAAATGATCATAAATATCGAGAGTGAAGTTGAAATCGATGAATCAATGCTCGCGGATATTCAAAGAGCTCTTGAACTCGCTGGAGAAATTTATGGCGTCGAAAATTCTGAAGTCAGCGTGACATTGACAAACGATCAAAAAATTCACGAATTGAATTTGCAATATCGCGGAATCGATCGCCCGACAGATGTTTTATCATTTGCATTTCGAGATTCAGACGAGCCGGAAATTTTTTCCGATGCAGATTCAGATCAGCCGGAGATTTTAGGCGACATCATAATCTCAATCGATCGAGCAAAATCGCAGGCTGAAGAATTTGGTCACTCGATTCGTCGTGAGATCGTATTTTTGACGGTGCATGGGATTTTACATCTGCTCGGCTATGATCATATGGAAGAAACAGATCGTCTCGAGATGGAATCGGAACAGAAATTCATGATGGAGCGTCTCGGGATTTCGAGGGAGGAGTAAATTTTTGGAATTTAAATCTGGATTTGTTGCAGTGATTGGGCGTCCAAATGTTGGAAAATCGACGCTCGTCAATTCATTAATCGGACAAAAAGTCGCAATCATGTCTGATAAACCTCAAACCACTCGATCAAAAATTCTCTGCATATTGACTCGCGACGATTCACAAATGATCTTTCTCGATACTCCAGGAATTCATAAACCACTCAAAAAACTCGGCGAGCGAATGTTGCAATCTGCGCTCGGAACGTTGCAGGAAGTCGATCTGATTTTCTTCGTCGTCGATGCCAATGAAAAATTTGGCGGCGGCGAAAATTTCATAATCGAGCGACTCAAGGAAACATCGAAACCAGTGATTCTCGTTTTGAACAAAATCGATTTGATTGATCGAAAAAAGCTCCTTCCAATAATCGCGAGCTATGATCAAAAATACAAATTCGCGGCGATAATTCCAATTAGTGCGAAGGAAAAATCGAATCTCGAATCGCTCATCGATGAATCGCTGAAATATCTGCCGGACGGTGTGAAATATTTTCCGGACGATATGGTGACGGATCAACCGGAAAGACTTATCACGGCGGAATTAATTCGCGAAAAAATCCTCGAACTGACTCGCGACGAAATTCCTCATTCAGTTGCAGTTGACATCGATGAAATCAAAGAGCGCGAGAATGGAACTCAATTCATTCGCGCAACGATTTATGTTGAACGCGATTCGCAAAAGGGAATTTTGATCGGGAAAAATGGTGCGATGTTGAAAGAGATTGGATCTCTAGCGCGGCAGGAGATCGGAATTTTATTCGACGCAAATATTTTCCTCGATCTATGGGTGAAAGTTCGAAAGGATTGGCGAAATTCTGATTCGAGTCTGAAGCAATTCGGATTCAAGGAGAGTTGAAAATGAGAATTCGAGACGAGGATTATGTTGAAGTTGCTAAGGAGACAGTCAAAAAAGCTCCGAGCAATTTTATGAATGGAATCATTGTCCTCGCACCAATCGCAATAACAATTTTCGTCGTGAAAACGCTTCTTGATATCACCGAAGGCTTTGGAATTCTGATCCCGCAATATTTTCCCGAGATCAAATATTTTCCAGGGCTTGGACTCATTTCAATTTTGATTTTCATCTTTGTCATTGGCTGGATTTTTTCATTCGGCGCGATGAAATATGTTTTGAGATTTGGCGAATGGTTTCTCGGAAAAATTCCATTTGTGAAATTCATTTATTACAGCGTCAAACAATTTTCGAAAGCAGTTTTTGAATCTGATTCGATGTTTGAAAAAGTGGTGCTCGTTCCATATCATCAGTCAAAGGCGATTGGATTTTTGATGTCTGATCCGCCAAAATTCCTGCGCGATCAAATCGGTCATGATTATGTCTGTGTATTTGTTCCGTGGTCTTTGAATATGACGAGCGGGACGAATATATTTGTCAAGCGAAGTGATGTGGTTTATCTCGATATCGACAGCAAATCGGCTCTTCAATATATGCTAACGGCTGGAACAGTGATGCCTACTCCGACGAAGAAAAAAATCGATGCAGATGAGACTTACATTCAAAATTTGTAGCAGAGGCGATGCTCGATGGCTAAGAGATATTCGGTTGATGCGCTCGTTGTAAAGGTGAAAGATTGGCGTGGTAAGGATGATGCAAAATTCTTCACGCTATTCACTCGCGAGCGTGGGCGAATCGAGGCGTGTGCATTTGGTCTCGGAAAAATGAAAGGGGATCTTGCGGGAGCGTTGCAATTTTTCAATCGGCTCGATGTTGAAATTGTTGAAGGAGATCGAGTTGATACGATTCGCGATGCAAAAATCACTCACGCTTTCAAAATCTTTCGGAACGATCTCGATGCAATTGCATATGGCTCGATTCTGTGTGAAGTTGTCTCGGAAATTTTCCCACGTGAGCAGCCTGAGCCTGAAGTTTTCGATATCCTATTGAACGCTTTTGAAACTTGTGAGAATCGCAACGTTAGAATTTCGTCAGCTGTCGCGGGATTTCAAATCATGGAGCATTCTGGATCTCAGCTTTTATTTTCGAACTGCGCGAGCTGTCAGAAACAGATTCAAGGCAATGAATTTTTCAATATCGCGGAAGGCGGAGCATTGTGTCGAGAGTGCGCGACTCGATTGAGAGAATATACTCCTCAGACTTTTGTTTATCGAGAAGCGACTCGATTGTTGATCGAGAATTTTTTGGCGTTCGATTGGGATTGCGATCATCGATTGTCAGTCGATTCAATTTCACTTTATCATGCAGAAACAATTCTTCGACGGCACATCGAATCGATTGTTGGATTCCCGCTGAATTCATACAAATTTCTCGATATGATCAAAAAACAAATCCCGAACATCGCATAAAAAAATCCCCCGACAGATCTTTCAACGGATCTATCGGGGGATCTTTTTTTATTCACTCGGAACGTTTTACATTGTCACCATAAATCGTTTTGAATTCATCGCGCATCGAAATAGTTTCCCATCCACGTTTAACCGCCATCGATTTCATCTTGTCAGCTTTCGAGATATTGCCGAGCTCGCGAACTGTATCATCGCAAAGAACACAGAACGCCATCGATTGATATTTATTATCTTGCAGCGTATATTCAAACATGCCGCTGTCGCCCATCGAATTTCCAAACGCTAGAACTGGTTTTTTGCCGATGTAATTGAGAATCGAAAAGATTTTGACTGTGCTTCCATTTTCATCAACAGGTTCTCCAGAAATGACAACCTTTTCATTTCTGCGATCGAAAAAGTGGCTCGCGGGCTTATCTTTTCCCATCTGCGTCGTGGTGTAAACAAAATCCGATGCAATGATTCTGTCCTGCGGAATTGGAATGATGTTGCCGATCAATTCGCGAGTTGTATCAGTTCCGCAGGCTGTATCGATGTAAACCGCGAATCCATTGTTCGTCAAATATGAAATTACTTCGACCATTGGAAGATAAAAAGCCTCGCCGCGTTTCAAATTCGTCAATCCAGTTTCATTCGTTTCCATGAAATTCCGAACATATGCGCGATATTCTTCCGGAGTCATTCCCTCATAAGCTTTCGTCAATTGTTGAACGAGGATTTTATTTTCCGCCGGCGTGATTCCTGTTTTGTTATAAATTTTGGGACGAATTTTTTCAGCGAATTTCACGATTTTCTTAGGTGCTTGATAGGATTCATCCTCGAGTGCTCGATATAAAAACATCGTTTCTTGAAAATACAGCGGTGCGGTTTCGCAATAAAAAGTTCCATCCATATCGAATGTCGCGATTCGATCTTCCGGTGGAATGAAATTTGGACTCGCGGGATTTGTTACATCTTCGACGAATGAAACGATTTTGGATTTTGTTGGCGAATCCTCGTTCCAATATTTGAAATCGCTCGCAGTTTCAACATGAATCGCCGCAATTTCATCGCGCGATGCCGCTTGAGTTTCAAATGACAGACTCAGCGAAATCATTCCAGCCAAAATTCCTGCCAATAATTTTTTCTTCATGATTTACCTCCACTGATATCTTTGATTCGCGATTCTATCATATAACTTACACAAATAAAAAGAGATCCCCGATCGATTTGACCGAGGATTTTTTTGTTCGGAAATTCAAGTTTGGAAAAGCTCTTTAAGATATTTTTTTGCATTTTTGTTTTTCGGATCGATCTCTAACACCTTTTTAAAATTTGCGAGCGATAATTCCTTCCGCCCGGTTCTGAAATACACAATTGCGCGTCGATTGTATGCACTGATGCTCATTCGATTAAACGCGATGGCTTGTGAATAATCAGCGATCGCTCGAACATAATCGCCGAGATGATCGTAAATGATTCCGCGACTGAAAAAAATCTCTGAACTTCTTGGATTGATTGAAATTGCTCGATTGAAATCATTCAGCGCGACTTGATGCTCGCCAGTCTCGAAATATGCTCGCCCACGATTGTAATAGACAATTGCATTTTCCGGATCGATTTTCAACGCCCGCTCGAAATCCTCGATCGCTTGATCATATTTTTTCAACATCGTTTTAGCAAATCCACGATTCGATAACGTTTCGACGTAATTTTTTCTGATTTCCAATGCTTTATCGAAATCGACGATTGCTCGCGAATATGACTCAAACATCGTGAACGCGATTCCGCGCCGATTGTATGCCTCCGCGTAATTTGGATTCAGTGCGATTGTCGATGTGAAATTGTCTATCGCTTTGTCATATTTTTCCAAAGTTGAGAATGTGATTCCGCGCCGATAATATGCCTCGACGTAACTCGAATCGATTTCGATTGCCGCGTTGAAATCTGCTATCGCTCGATCAAACTCCCGCATGTCATGAAAAACTTTTCCGCGTCCTACAAATGCAGATGGATCTTCCGGATTCCGCTTGATCATTCGCGTGTAATCAATCAACGCTCGCTCAAAATCTCTCAACTTTCGATACAAATTTCCACGATGAAAATACACTTCCTGCAAATCTGGATTGAGCATTGATGCATGAATATAATCCTCGAGAGCCTTGTCAATTTTTTTGAGCTGTTCGTTTGCTATTCCGCGATAAAGATACGCTCGAGCATCGTTTGGATTCAGATCTACTGCACGATTATAATCCTTAACTGCCTCCGAAAAATTTCCAAGATCGCGATAGATGTCTCCACGATTGAAGTATGCTTTGATAAATCGACGATTGTATCTTATCGCTGAACTGTAATCCTCAATCGCACGTTCAGAATTCCCTACATTATAATAGGCGGTCGCTCGATAGAAATATGCAACTGCCAACGTTGGATCGATTTTAATCGCCGCGTCATAATCTCTGAACGCTGAATTCAAATCCTGCATAGCTCGATAGATGTTTCCACGATTGCAATATGCTACCGCTAATTTTGGATTGAGCTCAATCGCATGCGTCAGAAATTTGATTCCCTTTTTCTCGCGCCCAATTCTTCCATTCGCAATTCCGAGATTGTTGTATGCATCGGCGTTATTCGAATCGAATTCCAAAATTTTATTCGCATCGACAATCGCTCGCCCATTCTCCTCCAATGAATTATAGACACTGCTCCGAAGAATGTATGCCTCGACAAAATCTGGATTGAGATTTATCGCCTCGTTGAGATCTGAAATCGCTGGATGGAATTGCTCGATTAGATTGAAAAGTGTCGCTCTGGAAAAATAGATCACTGGATCATCGGAACGAATATCTAACGCTTGAGAAAAACATGAAATCGCGTCGATATATTGCGCCGATTCAACATGCATTCGCGCACAAATCAAATATGCATCATAATTCGCTGGATTCAATCTTATCGCTCGATGAAGATCCGCAATTGCTTTATCAGATTGTTTCAATGCCGCGTAAGTGAGTCCGCGATTGAAATATGCATCGGCGTATTTTGAATCAATTTTGATCGCTCGATTATAATCCGCGAGTGCTAAATAATGTCCGCCGATGTTGAAACAAATCATTCCGCGATTGAAATATGCGATGGCTGAATTTGGATTGAGCTCGAGTGCCTTGTTGAAATCTTTGAGAGCAGAATCTTTATCCAATCTTTTCGAATAGATAATTCCGCGCCCGATATATGCGTCGATGTGAGTAGGATCTAGCGTGACAACTCGATCATAATCCGCAATGGCTTTATCGAATTCGTCGCGATTCGAATAGATCATTCCGCGATTGTAATATGCATCCAAATAGTTCGGAATGATTTTGATAGCTTGAGTGAAATCTCCAATCGCCAATTCATGCTCGCCGATTTTCATATATTCGATGCCGCGATTGAAAAAATCCATGGCGTTATTGGGCTCAATTGCGATTGCCGCGGTTTTCATGATTCATTCTCCTCGATAATGAATTCCTCACATTCAATCAATTCTGAAATTATAATACAAATCTCGATGTAATATAAAGAAAGCTCCCCGATCAATTTTGCTGATCGAGGAGCTTTTTTGTTCAGAATTTAATCCGGTGCGAAGAGATTGACATCAAGTTCTGGAAATTCAACTTTCAAACTCGATACACGTTGCGATAAATTTTTGTGAATTTGGAGAATCACTGACGGATCTCCCTCGGAATTCGCCTTTGATTTTGCAAATTTTGATCCCATTCGATTTTGAATATGGACACTCTCAGGCTCACGCTGAAACTCTTGATTCTCTGAAATCTGCATAGCTTCACTCCTCTCAAACTGAATCAAAACTCAAAACGAGCGTAGCGGAAATTGTCGGTGTTAAAACTACTCCAATCGATTCGACTTGTTGATCGTCAAATCGATTCAACGAATGCAATGTATTCATCGCTTTGATTTGCTTAATATGTTCCGCGGCTTTTTTCTGCATCAACAATTCTTCTTCGAGTTCCAACATTTCTTTACGTTTTTTTCGACGACGTTCAGCCGCTTCCGATGCATTTTTAGCCGCTTCAACTGGATCGATTTTTGCCTCGCTCTGTCCTCGATGATCATTTACTGACGCGCCAAATTCTTCAACTATATAACTTCCGCGAATACTTCCAACTCCATAAAATGGATTGTGGTATGCAAAATCCTGTTTTAGATATCCAAGCACCCAAGCCTCATAATTCTCATTGGACTTCAATTCTTCCCAGCCAGCCTCAGAAATTTTTATGATCTCGGTGTCGTCTTGGTGAGTGTAATCCATTGGCAACGATCGAACTTTCTGCATAAAATATTTCTTATATTCTGCCATGCTCATCGCGTCGCGGTCAATGTTATCTTGAATTCCTGCGCCAATTTGAATTGTCCGCTGAACCGCCATAATTTGATCTTCATTATGACTTCGATAGATCGATTTCGCCGCGGCATATGATTCAGCGTATGAAATAGATCTTCCAGTTGAAACAGTTTGAGACGTTTGAGATTGAGTCGATTGATTCAAAATATTTGCGAGCATGTCTTTATATGAAGTTTGAGAATTCGAAGTTGATCGATTCGAGCGATTTGATCCGCTTGAAAAAAATCCGGAGAAATCATAGAGTGCACTCATTCTATCGTGAAATAAAAATGAATTCATAGACTGCACCTCCAAGTCAAATTTCGAATTTTATCGATTCTCAAAATCAGAAAATTAATTTCTAAATCAAAATGCAGAAAATTTTTATTGGTTCGTGATAAAATTTCAATAAAAGTTTTGGAGCGATGAATAATGAATTTGTCTAAGAAAATTGCGTTTGGAATTGCGATGCTATCGATTGTCTTTGCGTCGAATGTATCGGCGGAACAACGGATAATCGAATCAGACGGCGAGTATCATATGCACTATGATCTCGAGGAGAGTTTGTCTTTATCGAAGGACAGAGCTCGAGCCGATGCGATTCGAAATGCAATTGATCAAGCGACTATCTATTTAAAAGATCAGTTGAAGTCGCTCAATTATAGCGAGGATATTATAAAAAAAATCGCGGAAAATGTTATCAGAATTCAAGGCGATCCGGAATTTGCAATGATTCCGTCTGATGATAATAAAACAATGATTGTCAAATGTCACATGAAAGTACTGATTGACGATGACGATATCTCTAAAATTTCAATATTAAATCCCGATGAATTCGATGAAACTCCTCAATGGTTATCGGGAATCATGGAAAATCGCGATCGATTGAAGTCTAGATTCGATGCATTGAAACGAGAACTTGAATCTCTTCGCGAAGATCCAAAACATCCTCGAGAAATCAAGAAAAGTGATGAGGGATTGACTGCATTTCAATATTTCGAGATTGGATTGCAAAAACAGAATGATAAAAAATATTCCGAGGCGATCGAGAATTATTCGAAGGCGATTGAGCTCGATTCGAATTTCGCGTATGCATATATAAATCGCGGCGTTGCATATAAATTGTTGGGATATTTGGACAAAGCGATCGAGGATTTTTCGAAAGCGATTGAACTCGAGCCGAAGGATGCTGATACATATTACAATCGAGGATTGATATACAAAATTCAAGACAATTTAGATCAAGCGATTGCGGATTATGACAAAGCAATTGAACTGAATCCAAAATTCGCGGAAGCATATAACAATCGCGGAATCATTTATTACGATCAAAAAATTTTGGATCGAGCAATCGAAGATTTTTCAAAGGCGATTGAACTGAATCCAAATCAAGCCAATGCATACAATAATCGCGGCGTGACATATAAAATTCAAGGAAAATTGGAGCAGGCGATCGAGGATTTTTCAAAGGCAATTGAGATTCGTCCAGATCAAGCGAATATATATATCAATCGCGGGGAAGTTTTTGAATTGCTCGGAAAATTGGATCAAGCGGTCGCAGATTATCAAAAGGCTATCGAGTTAGATCCAAACAATTTTACTGCTCGCAAAAATCTCAATCGATTAAAACAAAATTGATCGTTGATTGAAGGAAATTGATTCAGTCAAATAGAAATAAATCGCAAAAGTTTTCAAAAAATTTATGAAGGGAGATCGATTTTATGGCTCTTCCGAAAGATTTTTTATGGGGCGGAGCGGTTGCAGCTCATCAGCTCGAGGGCGGCTGGGATCAAGGCGGCAAAGGGATCTCAGTTGCGGACGTCATGACTGCTGGTGCGCATGGAGTTCCTCGCGAAATCACTGACGGCGTCATCGAGGGAAAAAATTATCCAAATCACGAGGCGATCGATTTTTATCATCGATACAAAGAGGATATCGCGCTCTTTGCTGAGATGGGATTCAAATGCTTCAGAACTTCAATCGCATGGACTCGGATCTTTCCAAAAGGCGATGAAGATCAACCGAATGAAGAAGGCTTGAAATTCTATGATTCAATGTTCGATGAATTGTTGAAACATGGAATCGAGCCGGTTATCACATTGAGTCATTTCGAAATGCCGTATCATCTTGCGAAGGAATATGGCGGCTGGATGAATCGTCGCGTTATCGATTTCTTCTTGAAATTTGCAGTGACATGTTTCCGTCGATATAAAGACAAAGTGAAATATTGGATGACTTTCAACGAAATCAACAATCAATCGACAATCGTGCCGGATATTTTTGGATGGACAAATTCCGGCGTAAGATTTTCGCAGTTCGAGAATCCAAAGAAAGCATTGAGACAAGTCGCGCACAATGAATTAGTCGCCAGTGCTCATGCAGTCAAGCGCGGACATGAAATCAATCCAAATTTCAAAATCGGTTGCATGGTTTCATGGGTTCCATATTATCCATTCTCCTGCAATCCAAATGACATGATGGAATCGCTCGAGGCAATGCATGATCGATGCTATTTCGCCGATGTTCATGTGCGCGGACATTATCCACGATATGCAGAAAAACTTTGGGAAATTGAAGATTCGAAACCGGAAATCGATCCAGACGATCTCGAGATTCTCAAAAAGGGAACAGTTGATTACATCGGTTTCAGTTATTACATGTCGAACACTGTCAAATCGGGCGGAAATGAAAATAAAGATGCATTGAACGGCGGAAGATCAGATTCAGTTCCAAATCCCTACATTAAAGTATCGGATTGGGGCTGGGCGATTGATCCAGTTGGACTTCGTTATGCATTGAATTATTTGAGCGAGCGTTATGATGGAATCCCGCTTTTCATCGTCGAAAATGGGTTCGGTGCGATTGATAAGAAGGAAGCCGATGGATCTTGCGACGACTCTTATCGAATCGATTATCTGCGTGCGCATATTCAAGAGATGAAGAAGGCAGTCGAAGAGGATGGAGTCAATCTGATGGGATATACTCCATGGGGTTGCATCGATCTCGTCTCGTTTACAACTGGTGAGATGAAAAAGCGTTATGGATTCATTTTCGTCGACAAAGATAATGATGGAAATGGAACGCTGAATCGCTCGAAGAAAAAATCTTTCGATTGGTATAAGAAAGTCATTGCATCGAATGGTGAAGATCTAGCATAAAAATTTTTTTCTCGGAAATAAAAAAAAGAGATCCATCGATCTGAATTGATCGGTGGATCTTTTTTTATTTTGTGAGAGATTGATACATCTCGAACAATTTTGCAACGATTTCAGATTCAGAAATATTTTTTGGAAATCCATATGAATCTAAAACTGCTCGATCATTTTCATCGTGAGCTTTTCTTAAATCGGGCGGCATTAAATTTGGATCATATAATTCAGCGAGACTTGAATTTTTATGATTAGATCTGCTATCTAGAATTTTTTGAGCTGTAACTTCGATCTTTGGATTGTGATTTGGAAATGGAAAATTATTGTAGACAATGAAAGCAGAATAATTGTAATCAATTTCGAGTCTTCCACAAATAGCTCGCATCCATGACATGTGTACGCTCGAAATCAATATTCCAAACAGATTCAAATCGCCGTCTGGAATTATGAAAAGAGAATCTCCAATGATTGTATTTGAATCGACGAATCCTATCGGAAGATATTTGCGACGCTCGGAAGATACTTTTGGAATCACGATGCAATGCTCAGGATTGATTTGCTCTCGAAATAACCATGGAGTTTTTGCAAGTCTCTTTCGATCTGCAGATCCAGATTCTCGAAATTTTCTACATGCCTCAACTCTTTCATAAATTTTTCGATCCGATTTAATGTCATTCGGTTCAGCATCTTTCAACCATAGACAATATCGAGGAAGATTGTTGATAAATTCCTTCGCACCAATAAATTTTCGAATGAATTTTTTATCGGGAAATGAATCGAGATCTTCTGCTTTGATTAGTAAATTTCCACCATCGAAAGGCATGTTTCCTTTTCGAATCAGGGGAACGTCATAAATCGGTTTTGATCTCGCCACGACTGCAACAATCGGAGCATCCATCAAATAAGCATTGATTCTTGAAACTTCAACTCCATCAAGCAGTTTGATCTTCCGATCGAATCTCGAGAATCCAATGATTACACAATGAACATGCGCCATGGATTTTTTGTCCGGAGATTCATTTTCCCATTTGAAAGTCGATCGAGCAAAATTAATCTTGATTCCATCATCGAATAGATTTTGCCAGATCGGATAAACCTGTTCGCCTTGAGTTATTGAATTCGTCGATACAAATCCAACTTCAGTTCTCGAATCGCGAATATATTCCGAGGCTTTCTTGAACCAGCATGCAACATAATCAACATCTTTATAATCGAAGAATCGAGCGATCTCATTCTGTTGATCGTCAGTTCTGAATCCTCGCCCGATGTATGGAGGATTTCCCATCACAAAATCGGCATCCGGAATCACTGATTTCCAATCGATCTCGAGAGAATTTCCTTCAATGATGTTGGCATTTCTTTTTAATGGAAGAAAATGATCTCCTCCATTCATCTGATGTTCAGAGATCCATAACGCCAATTTTGCAACTTGAACCGCCCAATCATTGATCTCGATCCCATAAAAATTTTCGATCGATACTCGAATTGATCCACCGATCTTCGCAATGATTCGATCTTCCAATTTTCTCAACGATATAAATGTTTCAGTCAAAAAATTTCCAGATCCACATGCAGGATCAAAAAATTTTAGATTCGCGATCTTGTCATGTAATTTCTCGAGATCCTCGCCACGATCAAATTCTGAATTCAATTCATCTAAAAACAATGGATCGATAACTTTGTGAATGTTTTCAATCGATGTGTAATGAATTCCACCAGATCTCTTCGATTCCGGATTCATTATCGATTCAAAAATTGATCCGAAGATCGTTGGCGAGATTTTGTTCCAGATCTTTCTCTCACTAGCAAAAATCAATCGATCAAGCATTCCACGAAGATCAAATTTCCCATCGAGTCGATCCAAAATTTCGAGAGATTCTCCTTCAAATAATTCGCCATCGACATATTGAAATTTCAATAATCGAGGATCGATCATTCGTGGAAGATCCTTAGTGTTTAAACGAAGAAATAGATTCGCAAGATCATTTTTAAATTCAACCAGCGAATTTTTATCTCGAGTCTCCCTCAAATAATTTCGAAACGAGTTGAATTCAAACAGTCCTGCATCTTCGGCATACAAACAAAACACTAATCGAATGCAGAGTTTATTGAGACTCTCGATTTCTTTTGGAGTCATAGTTTCAATCGAATCGACGAATAGATCACGAAATTCTTGAATCAGAGCTCCAACCGATGCAGATACATATTCCGATGTCTTGCTTTCAGATTCATTTTCATCGACTAGAAAATCGAGTTCATGAAATCGCTCGGGAAGTTCTTCGAGTCGAATTTTATTGACCGATTGATTTGGGCGTGGAGTATCGAGATTGTAAATCCAAAATTCATCGAAATTGCAAGTGATAATCCATCGAGCTTTTAGTGATGTTGGACGATAATCGTCATAACGTTTAGCCTGATCGAATGGAGTTTTCATCGAGCCATCTGATTGTTTTTCGGCGCGATCTAATTTTTTGCCACGAGATTTTTGTTCGATAATTACTCGAGTTTTAGGAATCCAAATATCAATGAAACATTTTGAATTCTCGATTTGCACGGGAACTTCGAATTTCATTTCAGTTTCTGGATCAATTTTCTGCCAGAATCGTTTGAAAGTTGCGATCCAAAAAGGATGGCAATCAGATTTTTCATTGCCGCGCGATTTCCATTCCGCGATGAATTCATCCATTAAACACTAACCTCTTCGAGAGATTTTTGTTTACTTTCGACGCCCATTGAAATCACGACAACGGAAATTACGACGAAAACTGATGCAAACATCGCGAAAATATGATCGACTCCCGCGCCGCTCGCAATCAAAGTTCCAGCGAGAACTGGAGCAATCATTCCGCCGATTCGCCCGAATCCAGCAGCCCAGCCAGATCCCAAGCCGCGAATCGATGTTGGATATTGTTCTGGAGTATATGTATAAATGACTCCCCACGCGCCGAGATTGAAGAAACTCATTCCAACTCCCCATGCGAGCAGAGTTTCAACAGATTCAGCCGAGCCGAAGAAATATGCACAGACTCCGCTCAACAATAAAAAGCTCGATAGAGTATATTTTCGACCGATGACTTCGACTAAATACGCCGCGGCAAAATATCCAGGCAATTGAGCGATTGTCATAATCAAAACATATTCGAAAGATTTGACGACTTCGAATCCTTGAGCAAAAACAATCGATGGAAGCCACATGAAAATTCCGTAATAGCTGAAAACGATTCCAAACCATGCAATCCATAGCATAGAAGTTCTAACTCGAAATGCTCTCGAAAATAGAATCGAGGGTTTTGGTTCAACAGCGAGAATTTGACTCTTTTCTTCGATTGAAAGTTCCGATTTGAACGGTTCAGATTCGACACCGAGTTTCTTTTCGATATCGAGAATGATCTGTTTAGCTTCTGCAATTCGATTTTTCGACAGCAGATATCGAATCGATTCCGGCATGTGAAGTCGAATCAGAAATACATACAGCGCAGGAACTGTTCCGATGATGAATGCAATCTGCCAGCCAAATCTCGGAATCAAAACGTAGGCGATTAATGCAGCGACGAGCCATCCCAATCCCCAAAAACTTTCGAGCAATACGATGAATCTCCCGCGAAGATGTGTCGGTGAGAATTCACTCATCAACGTTGCAGCAACTGGTAATTCTCCACCTAATCCAAAGCCGACGAAAAATCTGAATACGAGGAGCGATTCATAACTCCACGACAGAGCGCATAATCCAGTTGCAACGCTGTAGATTATCACCGTTGCGCTGAAAACTGTCTTTCGACCAACTCTATCAGCGATCGATCCAGCGAGAACTGCGCCGAGTGCCATTCCAATCAAGCCGACAGATCCAATCCATCCAGCCTGCGCAGGAGTCAATCCCCATTCCTTAGACAGAATCGGCAAGACGAATGAAATCAATCCTGTATCCATCGCGTCGAATAGCCAGCCGAGTCCAGTCACAGCGAGCAGTTTGTACTGAAATGATCCGACCGGCAATTTTTCGAGTCGTTCAAGAATCATTTTGCGTGCCTCCTAAAAAGTTTTCGAAATTATCTCCACAGTCTCGAGAAATTTGCAAGCGGAATTTTTTTTCGATATACTCTCGGGAAAATTTTGTGGAGGCTCAATTAATGAAGAAAATCCTCGCACTGATATTTTTAATCGCAATTCTGATTCCGCGATTCTGTTTCGCCGCATGGCAGCCGGATCTCCGAATCAAAATCATCGACAAAGTTCAAAGTGTCTCGGTTGAAACATCGATTCCGAGCGTCTTTCAAATTGAAAATGAAAAGAATTTCAAATTTCTCAAAGCTCAAACGCTCGCAAAAATCGAAATCAAAAATGGAAAAATTTTTGTGAATGGAGAAAATTCCAATTCGACCAAAATTTTTCTTAGAACTCGTGAGAAAAAATCTCTAACTGAAATGAAAACGATCGTTCAAAATTTGACTTATCCCGGCGGATTGAACATCGAGATTGTGAATGGATCTTTGCGAGTCGTCAATGTCGCACCGATCGAAGAATATTTGCGTGGAGTTTTGCCTTCAGAGATGTCGCCGAGCTATCCAATCGAAGCATTGAAGGCTCAAGCGATAGCGGCTCGAACTTTCGCGTTGAAAAATCGAGGCAAACATGGATTGGACGGCTATGATCTTTGCAATTCGACTCACTGCCAAGTTTACAAAGATGAATCGAGTTATTCCAATTCGACAGACAAAGCGATCGCGGAAACTTTTGGACAGACTTTATTTTTCGGCGACGTGATTATCGATGCGCCGTTCCATGCTGATTCGGGCGGAAAAACTGCCAGCTCAAAAGAGGTTTGGGGCGGAGATTTTGTCTATCTGCAGTCTGTCAACGATGTGAGATTTGATCCATGGAAAGTTGAATCGAAATCGGACTTTGATTCAATCGATCACATTTATAAAACTACATCGGGGCGCGTTGAAAAGATCACATTTCGACAAGGCAAAAATCTCGTGACTCTCACTGGATCTGAAATTCGAGCGGCTTTCAATCTTCCGAGCACGATGTTCGATGTTAAATGCAAATCGAAAATTTTAACGTTCATCGGCTATGGATCTGGACATGGCGTCGGGATGAGTCAGATGGGTGCTCGAGAATTGGCGAATCGCGGCAAAAAATTCGATGAGATTCTCAAACATTACTTTCAAAAAATCGAAATTCGCAAACTCTATTGAGGTGGAAAATGCAACTCAACGACTTCGATTATCAACTGCCGGAAGAATTGATCGCGCAAAAACCGATTGAGCCTCGAAATTCATCGCGACTGATGGTTTTGAATCCGCGGACAAAATCGATTGAGCATCGGAAATTTTTTGAACTGGAAAATTTTTTGCGAGCCGGAGACACTTTGATTTTCAACGATACTCGAGTCATTCCCGCCCGATTGATTGGAAGAAAATCGACTGGAGCTCGAGTCGAAATTTTTTTATTGAGACGAATCGATCTCGAGACTTGGGAAACTTTGGCGAGACCTGGAAAAAAATTGCAAATCGGATCTCAAGTCGAATTCAGCGAGGATCTGTCTTGCGAAATTTTGGATCGAACTGAATTCGGCGGAAGGATCGTCAAATTTAAATTCAATGGAGTTTTCGAGGAAATTTTAGATCGATTAGGCGAGACACCATTGCCACCATACATTCATGAGAAATTGGAAGATCGCGAGAGATATCAGACGGTATATTCGCGAATCGATGGCTCAGCTGCAGCTCCAACGGCTGGATTGCATTTCACTTGCGAGCAAATGACTGAAATCGAATCGCGCGGAATCAATTTAGGATTTCTTACATTGCATGTGGGGCTTGGAACATTCAGACCAGTCTCGGAAGAACGAATCGAAGATCATCAAATGCATTCCGAATTTTTCACACTGCCGGAATCAACAGCGAATCTGATTCGAGAAACAAAATCACGAGGGAATCGAGTTATCGCTGTCGGTACAACATCGATTCGAACTTTGGAATCAGTTGCGAAAAAATTCAATGGCGAGATTCGAGCGATGTCAGGCTCAACAGATATTTTCATCTATCCAGGATTCAAATTTCAAGTCGCCGATGCATTAATCACGAACTTTCACTTACCAAAATCCACGCTGTTAATGTTGATTTCCGCGTTCGCTGGTCGAGAATTTGTGCTCGAGGCGTATCGAATTGCCGTCGAAAATCGCTACAGATTTTTCTCATTTGGCGACGCGATGTTTATCGAGGAGAGAATATGATCGAATTCGAATTGATTCACGAGGATCGAAATTCTCATGCGCGCGCTGGAATTATTCACACGCCGCATGGAAGTTTCGAGACGCCGATTTTCATGCCGGTTGGAACTCAAGCGACAGTCAAAACAGTTTCGCCGGATGAATTGAAAGATCTTCACGCCGGAATAATTTTGACGAACACCTATCACATGTTTTTGCGCCCTGGAGCTGATTTAGTCGAAGAGGCTGGCGGACTTCATAAATTCATGAATTGGGATCGCGCAATTTTGACAGATTCAGGCGGCTTTCAAGTTTTTTCATTGGGAGAGTTGAGAAAAATCACTGAAGCCGGAGTCGAATTCAGATCTCACATCGATGGCTCGAAAAAATTTTTATCGCCAGAAATTTCGATTGAAGTTCAAAAAAAGCTCGGCTCGGATATCGTGATGGCGTTTGATGAATGCATTCCATATCCGGCAGATTATGAATATGCAAAAAAATCCACGGAACGGACTCATCGATGGGAGACACGTTGCCGGGATTTTTTTTCTTCCGAGGCAACTCAAGCACTCTTCGGAATCTGTCAGGGCGGGATGTATCGAGATCTTCGAGAAAATTCCGCGAAATTTTTATCTGAATTGAATTTTCACGGCTATGCAATTGGAGGATTATCAGTTGGCGAGCCGCGCGATTTGATGTATGAAATGCTTTCTGCATCGACGGAAAATTTGCCGCTCGACAAGGCACGATATTTGATGGGCGTGGGAACTCCAGATCATCTCGTCGAAGGAGTTGCTCGAGGAGTTGACATGTTCGATTGCGTCTATCCTACTCGAGTTGCGCGAAATGGAATGGCAATGATTCATGGCGGGCGATTGGTGATGAAAAATGCATGTTTCACTCACGATTTCGATGTGCTCGAGCCTGGATGTGAGTGTTATGCTTGTCGAAATGGATTCACGCGGACATATATTCGACATCTTGTTAGAGCTGGAGAAATTTTCGGCTTGAGACTTTTGACTCTGCATAATTTGTATTTCCTCGAAAAATTCATGCGTGAGATTCGAGAATCAATTTTGGAAGATCGATTCGATGAATTCCGTAAAAATTTTTGGGAGGGATCGAATTGAAATCTGAATCAAAATCTGAACTTCGAAGAAAATTGCTCGAGACTCGTCGAAATTTCAAAGATGATGAATCTCCCAAGATCATAGAAAATTTTTTGAGACTGCCGGAGCTACAAAAATCTCAAACGATCTTTGCATATGCACCAACTCCCGATGAAATTCAAATCGATCCGCTATTGGAAAAATTGATCGCGAATGGAAATCGAGTCGCAATTCCATTCATAATTTCGAAATCTGAAATGGTTGCGACAGAAATTTTTGTACTAAGTGAACTGATTCAGTCTAAATTTAAAATTCAATCCTCGAAAAATTCATGCGTGAGATTCGAGAATCAATTTTGGAAGATCGATTCGATGAATTCCGTAAAAATTTTTGGGAGGGATCGAATTGAAATCTGAATCAAAATCTGAACTTCGAAAAAAATTGCTCGAGATTCGTCGAAATTTCAAAGACGATGAATCTCCCAAAATCATAGAAAATTTTTTGAAACTGCCGGAGTTGCAAAAATCTCAAACGATCTTTGCATATGCACCAACTCCCGATGAAATTCAAATCGATCCACTGTTAGAAAAATTGATCGCGAATGGAAATCGAATCGCAATTCCATTTATAATTTCGAAAACTGAAATGGTTGCGACGGAAATTTTTAGACTAGATGAACTAATTCAGTCTAAATTCGGAATCAGATCGACGCCGGAGATCAATTTAATCGCGCCGGATGAAATCGATTTGATAATAGTTCCAGGCGCAGGATTCGATCGGCTCGGCAATCGATTGGGACTTGGCGCAGGATTTTACGATCGATTCTTGCAAAAAACTCCGCGAGCGTTGAAAATTGCGCTTGCATTTCAATTTCAGATCGTCGACAAAATTCCAGTCGAATCGCACGATCAAAAAATCGATGCAATTGTTACGTCAGAAGGAGTGATTCGTTTTTGAGGCAGAAAAATATTCTCAAACTCGTCGCATGTGTCATTGCGATTTGCGGAATCTTTTTTGCATTCGTTCAACCGCTTGCAAATTCGATTCGTCAAGGTTTGGATTTGCAGGGCGGAACTCATGTCGTTTTGGAAGCGGAAGATACTGATATCGCTAAAGTTGACAACGATGCAATGGTGCGCGTCGTTTCGATTATGGAAAAGCGCGTCAATGAATTAGGACTCGCCGAGCCGATTATTCAACGCGAGGGCGAGCGTCGAGTTATCATTGAATTGCCAGGAATCAAAGATCCAGATGCCGCGATTCAAACGATTGGAAAAACTGCGATGCTCGAGTTCCGCGATGAAGATGGAAACGTCGTTTTGACTGGAAACGATCTCGCGGATGCTAGAGCTGCAACTAATCAGACGAATAATCAGCAGGTTGTAAATCTCGAATTCACTTCCGAGGGAGCTAGAAAATTCGCAGATCTAACAATGCAAAATGTCGGAAGAACAATCGCGATTCTTTTAGATGGCGAAGTTTTAACAGATCCAGTCGTTCGTGAGCCGATTCTCGGAGGTCGCGCGGAAATTTCTGGTCAGCGAACTCTCGAAGAAGCTCAGCGATTGGCAGTTTTACTTCGAAGCGGTGCATTGCCTGTAAAAGTCAACATCATCGAGACACGAACAGTTGGTCCATCGCTCGGACAGGATTCGAAAGATAAATCTGAATTTGCATTTGTCATCGGAATCGGTGCAGTTCTGATTTTCATGCTCGCGTTTTATCGAATGTCAGGATTCATCGCAGATATTTCGCTAATGGCTTACACGATTATACTGCTCGCGATTTTGAAAGGGCTCGATGCAACTCTCACACTGCCAGGCGTCGCGGGAATCATTTTATCAATCGGTATGGCCGTCGATGCAAACGTTCTGATCTTCGAGCATTTCAAAGAAGAATTTCGAACTGGAAAAACGCTCCGATTGTCGATGGATTCAGGATTTGATCGAGCATTCACAACGATTCTCGATTCGAATTTGACAACAATAATTGCGGCAGGAGTTCTATTCTTCTTCGGAACTGGATCGATTCGCGGCTTCGCAATAACTCTCGGGCTCGGTGTAGTTCTATCGATGTTTACAGCGATCACTCTCACGCAATATATGCTGAAACTGATGATCGCCGCGAAAATTTTCGAATCGCCATCAGCTTACGGCGCAAATGGATTCATGCTCAGCGATATCTCGAAAATGTTTGATATTGCGGCTCGAAAAAAGATCTGGTTCTCGATTTCAATCATTTTCATCGTCGCGGGATTGATTTCATTCGGAACGCGAGGATTCAATTTCGGAATCGATTTCACCGGCGGAACGATCATCGATTTGAAATTTGAGCAGCCGGTTTCGATTGTTCAAGTTCGCGATTCTCTCCGCAAACATGGATTGGATTCGAGCACGATTCAGCTTTCCGGCGAAAATTCCGGCGTCGAATCGAGCGATGCTGTCATGATTCGGACGACAGATCTCGAAGAAAATGATCGCAAAGCCGTCATGAATTCATTGCGTGAAGATCTCGGCAATTATCAAGTTTTGCGTGAGGAGAAAGTCGGTGCGACAATCGGTTCGGAACTGATTTTCAATGCAGTGATGGCACTCGTGATTTCATGGGCTTTCATCATTCTATATATCGCGATTCGATTCGAGTTCAAATTTGGAATCGCGGCAGTTTTAGCATTAGTTCATGACATTTTGATCGTGCTAGCATTTTTCTCATTCACTCAAAGACAAGTCGATTCGAGTTTTGTCGCGGCTTTATTGACAGTTGTCGGCTATTCGATTAACGATACGATCGTCATTTTCGATCGAATTCGCGAAAATTTGAGACTTCATTTCAAACGCGGCGGCGATATCAATGAGCTGGTGAATCGCTCGATTTATCAAACAATCACGCGATCTCTTTACACAGTTTTCACAGTTCTATTTACAGTCCTCGCGCTATTTTTCTTCGGCGGCGAGACGACGAAGGATTTTGCATTTGCTCTGCTCGTCGGAATTGGAAGCGGTTGCTATTCATCGATTTTCATCGCTGCGCCGCTTTGGAGTGTGTTGAGAAATGAAAGAAAGACTGCTCAGCCGATTCACGCCGCCCAATCGTGAGTGGCTCAATAAAATCTCCACTGAATTTCATGTATCGCCATTCGTCGCGCAAATCGTTTGGAATCGAGGAATCAAATCGCTCGATTCAGTCAGAAATTTTTTGCGTCCAGATTCTCAGCCGCCGCTCGATTCATTTTTGTTGAAAGACATGCATCGGGCGGTGCATCGAATCGAGCTGGCAATTCAGAATCGCGAAAAAATCTGTGTTTATGGAGATTATGACGTCGATGGAATGACATCAGTTGCAATTTTGACTCGCGCACTGGAAAATCTCGGCGCGGAAGTTTTTTTCTATATTCCAGATCGCGAATCGGAAGGCTATGGGCTCAATGTTTCGGCGATTCGAGGAATCATTCGGCGCGGAGCAAAATTAATCGTGACGGTTGATAATGGAATCGCGGCAGTGAATGAAATCGAGGCGACAAAGGATCAAATCGATTTCATCGTGACAGATCATCATGAAATCGAATCTGAAATTCCTCAAGCGTTGGCAGTAATTGATCCTAAGCGGACTGATTGTCCATATCCCAACAAAAATTTATGTGGATGCGGCATCGCGTTCAAATTGATTCAAGCACTTTATCGACAGCTGCGAGGCGAATTATTTTTATCGGATTTAGATATCGTCGCACTTGCAACAATCGCTGATCTCGTGCCGTTGATTCATGAAAATCGAAAGATCGTTCGGCGAGGATTGAATATTTTATCTGACACGCCCTGTTTAGGATTGCAAGCTTTAATCGAATCTGCAGGATTATCCGGCAGGCGAATCACTGAAGAAAATGTTGGATTCATTCTCGCGCCGAGACTCAATGCCGCCGGAAGAATGTTCAAACCTGAATTGGGAGTTGAACTTTTGACAACTCGAGATCCAAATCGCGCTCGAGAAATTGCTGAGACGCTCGAAGAATTCAACTCGAATCGGAAGGAATTGGAACGTCAAGTTTTCATCGAAGCAGAGGAAAAATTTCTCGCCGAACAAAAAAAATCTCCGTCAGCTATCATAGTTGACGGAGAAAATTGGCATCCTGGAGTAATTGGATTGGCAGCGTCGCGATTGCAGGAAAAATATTATCTGCCGACGCTGGTTTTCACTCACACAGGCGGATTGTTCGTCGGATCTTGTCGATCAATCGATTCGCTCAACATTTTCGACGCGCTTTCAGAATTCGCGGATCTCTATGAAAAATATGGAGGGCATTCGAAAGCGGCTGGACTCTCGATTCGCACAGAAAATTTTCCGATCTTCCGCAAAAAATTTTTGGAATATGTCGAAACTCATACGACCTCGAAAGATTTCATTCGTCCGCTTGTCATTGATTGTATGCTTGATCCCTCGAAAGTCACGCTAGAATTGATTTCGCAAGTTGAAAATCTCGCGCCGTTTGGAGTTGGAAATTCATCGCCGATTTTTGGTTGGAAAAATGTTCGAGCGAGCAATGTTCGAATCATGGGAAAAGATCAAACTCACTTGGGATTCAACGTTGGAAATGTTCGATGTGTTGGCTGGAGAATGGCGGAAGAATTTGATCTCGTCGCGAATCGAGAATTCACGATGATTTTTTCAATTGAGAAAAATGAATTCAACGGCTCAACTCTTCCGCAATGCAATTTGATTTATATATCACCATAAATCTCATAAAGCGATTCGAGTTCTGCAGATTTTTCAGCATGTCGATTCGCGATTTCCATTGACGATTTTGGATCGCTTTGCAATTTCGGATCATTCATTTCGACTTCAATTGCTTTCAATTCATATTCGACCATCATGATTTTTGCCTCGATTTCTTCAGGCTGAATCGTGATGGTCGATTTTTTGTTCGGCGATTTATCACGACGCTGAATCTCTTTTCGAGGTTTTGGATTTGGAATTTCTTTTTCGACGAATTCAAGAAGTTCAAATCCACCGCGCAAAATTTCTTCAGATTCAAGCCGCCAAATCTGATCTGTCACCGCGCGAATGAAATATCGATCGTGAGATACTAGCAAAATTGTGCCTAGAAAATTTTTCAACGCCTCCTCGATAACTTCTTTCGCAGGGATATCGAGATGATTCGTCGGCTCGTCAAGAATCAAGAAATTTGCGCCGGTCAAAAAAAGTTTCACCAATGCGATTCGAGCTTTTTCGCCGCCGGATAAATCTTCGATCTTTTTGAAAACTTCATCGCCTCGAAAATTGAATGATCCGAGATAATTTCGCGCGACTTCTTCCGTTGTTCCAAAATTATCGACAATTTCATCGAGCATCGAGTTTTCATCGTTCAAATCTTCATGGTGCTGGGAAAAATATCCAATCTTGACACGCGATCCAATTTTGAATCTTCCGTGCGATGGTTGAATCTCGCCGAGCAAAATTTTTAATAATGTAGTTTTTCCAGATCCATTCGCACCGATTAATGCGATTCGATCACCGCGACGAATCAATAATTCGAGATTCGAGAACAATTTTTTCGAATCGAACTGCATCGATAAATCTTCCGCGACAACTACTCGATCCGCACATTCATCAGGCTTGATAAATTCAAATTTTTTGAGTGATGGATCTTCCGCAGGTTTCTCGATTCTCTCGAGCCGATCGAGTTGAGATTGTCTACCTCTCGCCTGTTTTGATTTGATTCCCGCCCGATATCGACGAATATACTCTTCAGTTTCCGCGATTTTCTCCTGCTGACGCTCATAAGCTGCCATTTGTGATTGAAACTGTTCAGCCCATAACTCTTTGAATCGCGAATAGTTTCCATTGAAAATTTTTGTCGTGCGATCATTCAAAAAAATGATCTTCGTCGCAACTTCATCGAGAAATGCTCGATCGTGAGAAATGATCAATGCGCCGCAATTCGACTGTTTCAAAAATTTCTCGAGCCATGCGATTCGCTCGATATCCAAATGATTCGTCGGTTCGTCGAGAAGTAAAAAATCCGGCTCGTTGAGTAACGATTTCGCCAAAAGGATTCGAGTTTTCTGTCCTCCGGAAAAAATATTGGCAGATCGCTCGAGATCTTCCGCTGAAAATCCTAATCCATATGCGACTTTTCGAATCTGATAATCCTCGACAGATTTAGATTTCAATTCATCGAATAATTTGCGATCCGATAAATTCGCTGACTGCTCAACATATCCAACTCGCCCATCAATTTTTACTGATCCCGCATCGAATTCTTCCAATCCTAAAATGCATCTGAATAAAGTCGTCTTTCCAGATCCATTTGCGCCGACCAATCCAACCTTCTCGCCGCGATCGATTGAAAATGTTACATCATGAAAAATCTCCCGCTCACCGAAAAATTTCTGTAGATCTGTAGCGATTAATTTCTCCAAATAATCACTCCTCGAAATTCAAAAGATCGGTTTTTCTGGCGTCGATTCTTTATCTCCAACAAATCCCGGGAGATATTTGATTCGCAGATTATGTTGCATCATGAAGACTTGAGTCATCTCCTCACAAAGTATTGAAATGAATCGTTTGAAACCATTTCCCGATTGAGGCATCCACTCGCGAGCGGCTGGAATTGCCCAACTGAACATCCATTTGCAGTATTCATCAAAAACTTTCCACCTAGTGAAAAAAACTTGACATGCAATCAAACGGAAACTTGCATTCTGAATATATAGTCCTTCAAGAGCTTGCGGGATATTTTGATTGATATATTTCTTCGAGATTTCCCAATAAAGATCGTGATTTTCTTCGCGAACGCGGAATGCACTAGCACCGACAAATGAAACTTTTCTTGCGAGAATGTCACAATCTTGAAGAAGAGCAACTGCCTCTTGCATTGTCACAACATGCGACTTATTCCGTTTGATCGGAGTGTAAATTTCAGGCGATCGATCTGTCGTCTCGGAATCTGGCAACATAAAAAATCGCTCATAATGTGCAAATCCAATATATTCGGTTCGCGGCGCATTTTTCCATGCCCAATATGTCACGGTTAATTCGTTGAGATACAAATTCAGATCCGAAATGTTATCTCCAGTATCATCGCCTTGAAATCCTAGATCGATCGTAGAATTCTTTTTGCCCGCATGAATAATTTCATATCCCGTTGGAAGTTTTGGGAGGAAATATTTTTTATGCATAACCACATAAGCTTTGCATGAATCATCATGTTCGACTGAAATCTCAAGCCATTCTCCGCGAAGTGCTGGAGTCCAATTCATATTTTTTCGCCCAATCGAAATTTGTTTCATTGCTTTGAGTGTTGGAGAATCACAATGTAAAAACACGAAAACATGATTTGAGGATTTTTCTGCCCAGTCGATCAACATCAACAGATCTTCAACGGATCTTTCAGCAGTTAAGAGAATCGAGTCATAACTTCGCAATTTGACTTCTTCGAATGATATAAAAATCGAGTCATAAACATTCTTCCAGATCGGCTCGATTTTGGAAGGATTTTCGAGGATAATTTCGATTTGGAATAATTTCTGGGGGGGGGGGCAACAAAATAAGTCGATGGAAACTCAAATGCTCCACCTCGATATAAATATGCATCTAAATCCAGAATTTGTTGTGGAGATTTCGACATATCTTTCGAGACAAGTTTATAGAGTGAATCCAAATTACTCTGCGTAGTGAATCCGACATTAGAAACGTAATATCTGAAAAAATTATTCGTCGCAAAAATTCCTCTCGGGAAAAATTTTCCCCATAATAATCGATTCCTCCAATACAGACCATCATTTGGACAAAGCACATAATCAAAATCAAGCGATTTCAGTTTGGATTCCGAGAGTGGTTTTCCTTCGAATAAAAGTTGAATGACATTTGGCTCGAGTTGACGCAATTCAATTTTCCCAACGATTTCAAACTTCGGAAGATCATTTGGAATTTCAGATTCATCGCCGAGTAGAAGTACTTTTGGAATAAACATAAATTGACTCCTTTCAAAATGCAGGATTTTCTGGTGTCGATTCTTTCGGACCATCCAGTAATGGTACATACTTAATTCGTAGATTGTTACGCATCAAAAAAACATGAGACATCTCTTCACATATTAAACTGATGGATCTTGGCCAATTATTTCCAACATAGGGAATCCATTCGCGAACGGCGGGAATCGCCCAAGCAAACATCCATTTGCAATATGCATCAAAGACTTTCCAGCGTGTGAAAAATGCTGATTTAGCAATCATTCTTTGCCCGTTATTCTGTAACTTAAGAAGTCTCAAATCATCCGGAGAATTTTTTTCAATGTATTTTTTAGAGATCTGCCAAAACATCGATTTATCTTGATCTCTAACTTTATAAGAACTCATGTAACAGCCTGTCACTTTTCTAGCAATAATATCACAATCTTGAAGAAGAGCTACAGCCTCTTTCATAGTTAGAATATGCGATTTGCGGCTTTGAATTGGAGTATAATTTTCTGGTGATCGATCTGTCAAATCAGAATCTGGCAAATAGAAAAATCTACTATAATGCGAGAATCCAATGAAATCAGTTTGAGGGGCATTTTTCCATGCCCAATATGTCACGGTTAATTCGTTGAGATACAAATTCAGATCCGAAATGTTATCTCCAGTATCATCGCCTTGAAATCCTAGATCGATCGTAGAATTCTTTTTGCCCGCATGAATAATTTCATATCCATTTGGAAGTTTTGGAAGAAAATATTCTTTATGAGTCACGACGTAAGCTTTGCATGAATTATCGTGTTCGACTGAAATCTCAAGCCATTCTCCTCGGAGATCGGAAGTCCAATTCATGTTTTTTCTTCCGATAGAGATTTGTTTCATGGATTTTAAAGCGGGAGAATTACAATGTAAAAAGATCAATATAGTTTTTGAGGATTTTTCTGCCCAGTCGATCAACATCAACAAATCTTCAGTCGATCTCTCGGCAGTTAAGAGAATTGTGTCATAACTTCGCAATTCAATTTCTTCGAATGATGTGAAAATCGAGTCATAAACATTTCGATAGATCGGTTCGATTTTGGAAGGATTTTCGAGGATAGTTTCGATATGAAATAATTTCTGGGGGGGGGGGGAACAAGATAGCTATAAGGAAAATCAAATGAGCCTCCTCGATATAAAAATGCATCCAAATCTAAAATTTGTCTTGGTTTTTGAGATTTTTTATTCGACAGGAGTTTGTACAATGTCTGCAAATTTTTCGCATTAACAAAACCGACATTGGATGTGTAAAGTTGGAAAAATTCCTTACTGAGAAAAATTCCTTTTGGAAGAATTGATCCCAACGTCGTCCAACTTCTGTTATTCCGTCTATATATTTCGTAATTAGTACAGAGGAGATAATCAAAATCGAGCGACTTCAATTTGGATTCCGAGAGTGGTTTCCCTTCGAATAGAAGTTGAATGACATTTGGCTCAAGTTGACGCAATTCAATTTTCCCAACGATTTCAAACTTCGGAAGATCATTTGGAATTTCATTTTCATTTCCGAGAAGAAGTACTTTCGGAATGAATTTGTTGAGATTTTGATTCACTTGCATTTTCAATTTTTCCTCCCATGGATTCATCAACAATTCGATTCAACTTGTCTCGATTCGCTTTCCAATAACTCACGCCATCGATATACAGAGGCTCTCCAGGCACTGATTCGCTCGATATTCCATTCGATTTTTTCAAAGTGTTGGCGAGATTCAAAACTTCCGCGAGTGTTAAATCTGTCTCGATTGAATTGTAAATCTCGCGAATCACATATGGCAATTTCGGAATGATTTCCGGCGATAGGAGTTTATCTGTCAGTGCTTTAATAAAGTGCCTTTGCCGACGAATTCTCCCGATATCTCCTTCGGAATCTCGATAACGCACATATTGAATCGCTTCATAACCGTTCAAATGTTGCTCGCCTGGATACAAATCAATTATCAAGCCGTCATCATCCCAAGGATCTTCATAATACATCCGCTTTTCAACATCAATATCAATTCCGTCAACTGCATCGATAACTCGCTCGAACACTCGTTTTTCGATCAAAACGTAGTGATCGATTCGCACGTTGAGAAATTTTTCTACAACTTCCGCCGAGAGTTTCGCGCCGCCATATGCAAATGCATGCGCAATTTTATCTTCATCATGTTTTGGAATTTCGACGAGAGTATCGCGAGGAATCCATAACATCGAGACTTTCGGTTTGCCTTTGCGATCATCATCCGGCTCGAGAATTGTCGCGACGATTAGAGTGTCAGATCTTCCAGCGTCACCATCGCGGCGATCCACTCCCAAAATCATGACGTGAGTGATTTCATCTTTGAACGCAGGAAAAATCTGTCCAAATTCCCAGCCAGCCCATGCCGTCAAAAATATTGCGAGGAGTATTATGAAAAACTGAATCCTTCTATAATCTCGTTTTCTTTTCTTCATATAAACTCCTTCGCAAATTATTTTTATTGGATAAACCAGTCAGCCGGATTTTCTGGCGTCGAATCTTTTTCATAACCGCATGCCGTGTGCAAATATTTGATCTTCAAGTGATTATGCATCAAGAAAACCTGAAACATCATCTCGCCCATGTAGCTAATCTCCCGCCGTTCCGAATCATTCTTATACGGTTGATCAAAAAATTCTATTGCCGCCGGAATTATAAATGAAAAGATCCACTTGCAATATTCATCGAAAACTTTCCAACGCGTGAAAAACATGGAATTTCCAATCAAGCGTTGACCAGCTTGCATTAAATCTAGAGTTGGAAGATATTCTGGAAATCTCGATCTCAAATGCTTGATGAAAATTTGGTAACCAACGTCATCGGATCTCATCTCGAAATCTCTGGAATATGCGCTTGAAAACGTTACAACCTCTCGCACAAGAATATCGCAATCGCTTAAAAGATCGATCACCTCATTCATTGTTATGACATGATTATTATCATCTCCTAGCATTGTTTCACCATTGCCAGGCAGAATTAAAAATCGACGATAATGCGTGAATCCAATGAAATCTGAACGAGTATTTTTCCACGCCCAATATATCACGGACAGTTCGTCGAGTCTCGAATTGAGTTCTGAAATATTATCACCAGAATCATCGCCACGAATTCCGAGATCGATTTTTGAATTCTTCTTCCCTGCGTGAATCCATTCATACCCCGCTGGCAACTTCGGCGTGAAATATTCTTTATGAGTTACAACGTAAGCTGAGCAAGTTTTGGAATGTCGCGACTCAATCAAAAGCCATTCACCACGTACAGCTGGAATCCAATGCATAGCTTTTCGCGTCGCTGAAATTCTTTTGAACTCCCGATAATTTTGAGAATCGCAATGCAGAAAAATCGCGATATATTGTGCGGAATCCATTGCCCATTTTGCAACTTTTAGCAACTCTTCCACCGATCTTTCAGCTGTCAGTACAATCAAATCGTAACTTCTGAGTTTGATTTCCTCGAATGAGTCGAAAATTCTCTCATAGACATTTTCATAGATTGGCTCGATAAATTGAGATTTTTGGAGGATAGTCTCGATTCTCGGGGGGGGGGGGAAGTTTTTTCAACGAAATCGAACGCGCCACCGCGATATAAATAAGAATCGAAATCTAGAATTTGATTGAGTTTTTGAAAACGTTTAATTTCATTTATCAGTCGGGAAAGCATCGTGATATTCGCATACGTTAGGTATCCAACATTCGAAACGTATCTGCGAAAATGATTTGTCGTTGCAAGCATCCCGAGCGGAAGACAACCGTAGAAAAATAGCATGTTTTCCCAATAAGTATCGAATTGTGTGCAGAGAATGTAATCAAAATCAAGCGATCCTAATTTTGATTGTGAGATTTGTTTCCCTTCGAAAATGAATTGCAATCCTTCCGGTTCAGTTTTGTGAACTTCGATTTTCCCGACGATCCTGAACTCTGGGAGATCATTCGGAATTTCATTTTCGTTGCCAAGTAAAAGAACTTTTGGAATGAATTTTCTCAATAGAATCTGCCTCCAATTTCAAGTGAAAATTCGATCAAGTCGTCGAAAATTCTCAGCACCAAATGATTCATGCATATCGTTTCGATTCAGAAGTATCGGTAGAAATTTGACTCTCAATCGATTATGCAGAATCCAACACATGAATGCCAGCTCACCTTTATAACTCATTGTGCGATCGTTCGTTGCATGTTCTCGCGCCGCCGGGATTAAAAATGAAAAGATCCAATCACAATATTCAGCGAATAAACTCCATCGAGTGAAGAACATCGAGTTCGTGATCATTAAATTATTCGATTCAACATGATTTAGCGATTCAAGATAATCTGGATGTAATTTTTCAAACCAGCGTCGATAAATTCTGCTCCCACTAAAATAACTATTTTGATCTGATTCTTCAAACTCGCGAGGATCATATTCAAACGCTGTGTAATTCGATGTTGGAATTCCGACGAGAATATCACAATCGCGGAGCAAATCGATTCCTTCTTCGATTTTCATGATGTGCTCGGAATTTTTTCCAATCGATACAAAATCATTCGATCGATCCGTTGCGGGAGAATCTGGAATTGCAAAAAATCTTCGATAATGTGCAAATCCAATGTATTCAGTTTTCGGCGCATTCTTCCAAGTCCAATAAATCGCCGTGTATTCATTGATCTGCCAATTGAGTTCTGAAACATTATCTCCAGTGTCATCGCTGAGAATTCCGAGATCAATCTTCGAGATCTTTTTCCCTCCTTGAATCAATTGATATCCGGTTGGAAGTTTTGGAAGTTGGAATTTATTGTGAGTTGTCGTGAAGATTTTTGCAGTTGATCCGCGCAGAATTTTTATTCGCATGAATTCGCCGCGAATCGTTCGTGCCCATTCGATTTTGAAATGACTTTGCAGATTCGATTTGAAAAATTTTAGAATTGGGGAATCGCAATGAATAAATGCCAAAATGTCATCGGCGAATTTCAGTGCCCAATTGAAAATATTTTGCCAATCCTCGACCGACCTCTCCGCCGTCAACAAGATCAAATCATAGTGACGCAGTTTGACTTCATCGAAGTTCGAAAAAATTTCTGAATATAAATTATGAAAAATCGGCTCAACATGATTCGAAGTTACACAATCGATTTTTAGATTTGGATTGAAATCGCTGCGATAAATCATTCCCGCCCGCAAAAAATATCCATCGAGATCCAGAATTGAACCAGATTTCATTTGCGATAGAAGTTCAAAAATTTTGAGTGAGAGATCGTATGCAGTGAATCCAATATTCAAAACATATTGACGAAATTGATGCTGCATCATGAGTTGTCCGAATGGAATTCCACTCGTTACGAATAACATTACATTTTGTTCATAAACTTTTCGTTCGGTGCAGAGAATATAATCGAAATTTAGTTTTCGGACATTCGCGATCTCTTTGTTATCAACAAAAAATTTTGAATCACGAATTTCAAGTTGCCCAACTATTTTGAATCGCGTCGGAAAATCATGTTGCAACTGATTCAAATCGCCCAAAATCAGAACTTTTGGAATGAATTGCGCCAATCGAAAACCTCCTCAGATAATGAAAAGTCGCGGCGAAAATTTCTTCGGATCGAATGTTTCTTGCAATCCTAATGCAATCGTCACAGTCTTGAATCGAATATGATTCTGAGTCAGAAATGTTGTCAGCATTCGCTCGCCAATGCATGACATGATTCGCGGCTCGAGTCCATTTTTATACTTAACGTCGTCAAATTCAACAGCCGCCGGAATTATGAATGGAAACAGCCATTCGCAATATGAATCGAAAAATTTCCAGCGCGTAAAAATCATCGTATTTGTAAACATTCGATTTCGCGTCTCAGTTTTTTCGAGCGTTGCGAGATATTCTGGATGAATTCGACGAAAATATTTTAGAAAAATCCGATAGCCGACATCCATTCCATTATCGCCGTCGATTTCATCGAAACTTTTTGTGAGTGAATCCTGCCATTCAATAACTTTGCCGAGAATCACATCACAATCACGAAGCAGATCGATCAATTCGCCAACCGTCGCGATATGCTCGCCCCATGTTCCAAGCATGAATTCTCCATCTCCAGGCAATACAAAAAATCTTCGATAGTGTGCAAATCCAACATAATCAGTCGGACAATTTTTCCATACCCAATAGAGTGCTGTTAATTCATTGATTTTCAAATTCAACTCGGAAACATTTTCGCCAGTATCATCACTTTGAATTCCGAGATCGAGATTCGAGATTTTTCTGCCGCCAAGAATCCATTGATATCCTGCCGGCAATTCAGGCATAAAACATTTTTTGTGAGTTGTTACCCAGATTCGCGCATCATTCTCACGATCGATTTTGAGCTCTAACCAAAATCCTCGAAATGTCTGCCTCCATGAAATCTTGCCGCGATCAATCGAGATTTTTTTGAGAGAATCGAGTGCGGAAGAAGTTTCATGGATATAACAAATGATTCGATTTGAGGATTCAACTGCCCAATGCAAAATTGAAATCCATTCATCGAGCGATCTTTCAGCCGTCAACAAAATCAGATCATAAAACCGCAATTTGATTTCATCGATCGATTTGAACTGCTGAGTATAAATATTTTCGAAAATTGGATCTAGATTCTCACTGCAAATTGATTCGATCGAAAATTTTTTATCGATGGATCGCGTCGTATTGAAAAATTGATCTGGGAAATCGAAAACTCCATTACGGTAAAAATATGAATCTGCATCGAGGATTGTTTTGCAATTTGGATCTTCATGCTCGATTCTCTCGAGAGTTCGCGTGAGTTGCATAACATTTTCCGTGATTACATACATCGAATTCGAAACGTGCCGCTTGAAAAACTGCTGAGTTATAACACTTCCGAACGGAAATCCTGAATCATGAAATCCATGCTTCGAACGCTCATAAATTTCATAATTCGTGCAGAGAATATAGTCAAAATTTTTATTGATTAAATCCTGAGATGCAATTTGAGTTTCATTGAGAAATAGATACTTTTCATCACGAACTTCGAGCTCTCCAACGAATTCAAATTCCGGAAGATCGTTCGAGAGCTCATTTTTGTTTCCGAATATAATAACGCGCGGGATAAAATCTGCCATGAGTTTCCCCCTAAAAATTCTAAAGTGCTGGATTTTCTGGAGTCGATTCTTTTGGACGGTCAAACGGAGTGAGAAATTTCATTCGAAGATTATTTTGAATTAGAAAGACGTTTGTCATCTGTTCAGCAAACCACGCGTAATGCCTTTGTTCACGAAAACTTTTGCCTTCAGTGATTTTAGCCCATTCGCGAGCGGCAGGAATCATAAATGAAAAGATCCATTTGCAATATTCATCGAAAACTTTCCAACGTGTGAAAAACATTGATTTGTCGATTAATCTCGAGCTAGCTCCTTGAAGTCGTAGAGTCTCGAGACATTTTGGATCAACTTGATCAATATATTTCTTGATAATTTTGAACGGCTCTGAATTTTCATTTCTTACATTATATGAAGTTGCAAATGGACGATTATTTCTCACCAAGATATCGCAATCTTGAAGAAGATCAATTGCCTCTTCCATTGTCATAATATGGAAATTTCGAAATGGCACATAATTCTTCGATTTATCTGTCGCCGCTGTATCTGGTAAATAGAAAAACCTGCTGTAATGTGAAAAACCGACGTAATCAGTTTTCGGAGCATTTTTCCACACCCAATAGTGGATAGTCAATTCGCTCAAATTCACATTCAAATCAGAAATATTGTCACCAGTATCGTCGCCACGGAATCCTAAATTGACTGTTGCATTCTTCTTTCCGCCTTGAATCAATTCATATCCATCAGGAAGTTTTGGCAAGAAATATTCTTTATGAATTGCGACATAGGCACGACAAGTTTCTCGATGCGCAAAATTAATTTCGAGCCATTCGCCACGAACTACCGGAGTCCATGAATAGTTTTCCCTTCCAGTTGAAATCTGTTTCATGAATTTGAACGCTGGCGAATTGCAATGTAGGAAGATAAAAACTTTCTTCGAGGATTTTTCTGCCCAATCTATCATCAGTAATAATTCTTCAACGGATCTCTCGGCAGTTAAAATTATCGAGTCATAGCTCCGGAGTTTAATTTCATCGAATGACGTGACGATCGATTCATACACATTGTTGAAGATCGGCTCGATTTTGGAAGGATTTTCGAGGATAGTCTCGATTTGAAACAATTTCTGGGGGGGGGGGGGGGCTGGCAAATAACGATTCAAGAAATCAAATGAGTTTGCATGGTAGAAATATGCATCCAAATCCAAAATTTGTTTTGGAGATTTCTGTTTATCCTTTGTCAACAATTTATAGAGTTCCCCGATGTTTTTATCCGCAACGAAACACACATTCGAGACGAAATTTTTGAAATAAGCCACTGTCGCGATTGTTCCTAGTGGCATAATTCTCGTCCAAATATGTCTATTTCGACCATACAAATCGCCGCGCGTGAAAAGCAGATAATCGAAATCCAATGACTTCAATTTGGATTCCGAAAGTAGCTCGCCATTGAGTACAATTTGAAGAATTTCCGGCTCGAGTTGACGAAATTCGAGTTTCCCGACGATTTCATACTCCGGAACATTTTTCGGAATTTCATTTTCATCGCCGATCAAAAGTACTTTTGGAATGAATTTGTTCATTGATATCCTCTCCTTATTCAAGTTCAATCGTCGCGGGAGGTTTCGATGTGCAGTCATACAAAACTCGATTGACTCCTTTGACTTCATTGACAATTCGATTAGAAATTTTTCCAAGAATTTCCCATGGAATTTGCGAGGCGTTTGCAGTCATAAAATCACTCGTCTCGACCGCTCGAAGAACGATTGCATAATCATAAGTTCTTCCATCTCCCATAACGCCGACAGATCTCATATTTGTCAACGCGGCAAAATATTGACCGAGATTTTTGACTCCAGATTTTTCCAATTCCTCGCGATAGATCGCATCGGCATTTTGAACGATCGAAATTTTTTCAGCCGTGACTTCTCCAATGATTCGAATTCCCAATCCTGGACCTGGAAATGGCTGTCTCGATACTAATTTCTCCGGAATTCCAAGTTGACGACCAACTTCTCGAACTTCATCTTTGAACAATAATCGCAACGGCTCGACAATCTCTTTGAAATCTACATAATTCGGAAGTCCTCCAACGTTGTGATGCGATTTGATTGTTGCCGCTCGACCTAATCCACTCTCGATAACATCGGGATAAATCGTGCCTTGAACTAGAAAATCAACTGCACCAATCTTTTTAGCTTCCCTCTCGAAAACTCGAATGAATTTTTCACCGATGATCTTCCGTTTCGATTCAGGTTCAGTCACATTTTTCAACGCCTGCAAAAATTCATCGCCGGCATTGACTCGAATGAAATTCAAATCATAAATTCCGCTCGATCCAAAAACCTGCTCGACCTCGTCGCCTTCATTCTTCCGCAATAATCCATGATCGACAAATACGCAGGTCAATTGTTTACCGATCGCTTTTGACATCAGAACTGCCGCGACAGATGAATCGACTCCTCCGCTCAATGCACAAAGAGCTCGCCCAGATCCAATTCTCGATTTGAGATTCTCAACCGTCGTTTGAATGAAATTCGACATCGTCCAATCGCCGCGGCATTCACAAATCTTCCGGACAAAATTATCGAGCATGATTTTTCCTTCATCAGTATGCATGACTTCCGGATGAAATTGAACTGCATAAAATTTCCGCGATGAATCTTCCATTGATGCAACTGGACAATTTTGAGTTGATGAAGTCACTTCGAATCCATTCGGAATTTCGAAAATTCGATCCGTGTGACTCATCCATGCGATTGTCTTTGTCGATACATTTTCAAACAGCGGAGATTTTTTATCGATCGAGACTTCAGTTCTTCCATATTCAGACGTCTCAGCTTTATCAACTTTTCCGCCGAGAACATGTGCAATCACCTGCGCACCATAACAGATTCCGAGAATTGGAATTCCGAGCTCAAAAATTCTCGAATCGCCGAGCACTGCATTTTCAACGTAAACCGATTGAGGTCCTCCAGTCAAAATGATTCCTCGAGGATTCATCTCACGAATTTTCTCGATCGGCATCGTGTCCGGATGAACTTCGCAATAAACATGACTTTCACGAACTCGGCGCGCGATTAATTGATTGTATTGTCCGCCAAAATCCAAAATCAAAATCGATTCATGTTTCATAAATTTAGCCTCCATGAATTTTTTAGAGATTCTTTCACGCTTGCAAGGTTTTCGCAATGGAAATTTTTCATCGAGTTTCAACGGCAGGAATTCGACTATCGAAGTTGAATTAAAAATTTCTGCAGGAGGGATCTAATTTGATCAAAGAAGCAATCAAAAAAATCGTCGCGAAGCAGGATCTAACATACGATGAAGCATACGCCGTGATGAATGAAATCATGAATGGCGAGACAACTCCAACTCAAAACGCAGCATATCTCGCGGCTCTATCGACAAAAAGTGCTCGAGCGGAAACAATCGATGAAATCACTGGATCTGCTCAAGCGATGCGGGAGCATGCATTGCGAGTCGAACATAATCTTGACGTCATGGAAATTGTTGGAACTGGAGGAGATCATTCCGGCTCGATCAACATTTCAACGACTGCCGCAATTATCGCATCAGCCGCTGGAGTCAAAATCGCAAAACATGGAAATCGAGCCGCCAGTTCAAAATCTGGAGCAGCTGATTGTCTCGAGGCATTGGGAGTCAATATTTCTCTCGAACCGGAAAGAGCCGCGGAATTGCTCGATACAATCGGAATCTGTTTCTTATTCGCGCAAAAATATCATTCATCGATGAAATATGTCGGCTCGATTCGCCGCGAATTGGGAATTCGAACAGTTTTCAACATCCTTGGACCTCTGACAAATCCCGCAAATCCAAATCGATTTATGCTCGGCGTTTATGATGAATATCTCCTTGAACCTCTCGCGAAAGTTTTGACAAATCTCGGAGTCAAGCGCGGAATGGTTGTCTATGGACAGGATGGATTCGATGAAATTTCAATCAGTGCGCCAACTTCGATTTGTGAATTCAAAGACGGATCTTATCAGCGATATGTGATCCAGCCGGAAGATTTTGGATTCAAACGCGCCTCGAAATCTGATGTTCAAGGCGGAGATCCTGAAGAAAATGCTGAAGTCACTCGACAGATTTTGAACGGAGCTCAAGGTGCTAAGACTGATATCGTTTTATTGAATGCTGGCGCGGCGATTTACATCGGAGATCGAGCGGCAAAAATCGCGGATGGAATCGAAATTGCTCGACAAATGATTTCATCCGGTGCGGCAAATCAAAAACTCGAGGAATTTATAGCCGAATCGAATCGGTAGATTTTTTTCATGGAAGAATTTGGAGGCGAGTCAGTTGCTGAAACTCTATAATGTTCAAAATCTGCGCCCTGGAATGAAAGTTGGACGCGATGTAAAAGGTATGGGCGGAATTTTAATCGCAAATGGAACAATTCTCGACGCAAAATCCCTCAAAACGCTGGCAGCCAATAACATCGTCTCCATTTACATCGATGAATCAAAAGAAGAAGCGACTTCAGAAGTTCCAGGACGCGAGCATCTTCTCGATGAGGAATATGTTGAGCGTTATGACAAGATCTTCCGCCGCATGAAAACTATTTTTGATAGTCTTGCAATTCATCGCGAATTGAAGATGACTGAACTCGAGAAAATAGTTTCAAAAGAGAATATCGATTTTCTTTGTGACGGTGCAAGAGCTGTTTCGCAAATTCACAACATGCCGCGCGAAGGAGATTATATAATTCATCATTCAATCCACGTTGGAATTTTGGCAGGACTCATGGCGCACTGGATTCATTGGAGTCTCGAGCGCACGCAGGATCTAATGATGGCGGCAATTCTTCATGACGTCGGTAAACTCAAAATTGCGCCCTCAGTTCTCGAGAAGGAAGGCAAACTCGATCAAGAAGAATGGCAAAAAATGCAGCGTCATCCAGAATTCAGTTTTGATATGCTCAAAAATACCAAACTGAGAAATAAGAAGGATATTCTCGAGGGAGTTTGGCAGCATCACGAGCGCTGTGATGGATCTGGATATCAAAATCATCTCGTGAAAGATCAGATCAATCCATTCGCGCGAATCATTGCGATTCTTGATATTTATGACGCGATGGCGACAAATCGATCTTACGCTGAACGCAAATCGCCGTTCGATGTTATCAAAGTTTTATATGGCGATGTCCTCGATGGGCGGCTCGATACCGAATTCGCAATTCCATTCATGAAACAGCTCTACAAAGCGATCAATGGAAACTGGGTCGGGCTTTCAGATGGACAACGCGCAAAAATCGTCTACATCAATGAAGCGAGCGTGACATCTCTTCCAGTCGTTCAAACTCTATCGGGGCAATTCATCGATCTCAACACGAATAAAAAACTCAAAATCGAATATGTTCTCACGGCTAACGAAGTCGGCTAAAAATTTTTGAAAGGAAAATGCAAAATGAGCTCACCACATAATGCCGCGGAAATTGGAGATATCGCTGAAACCATATTGCTTCCAGGCGATCCACTTCGCGCAAAACATATCGCTGAGAATTTTTTGACTGACGCAGTTCAATACACGAGCATTCGCAACAATTTCGGTTTCACTGGAAAATATAAAGGCAATCCGATTTCAGTTCAAAGCACAGGCATGGGAATTCCCTCGATGTGTATCTACGCGCACGAATTGATTGAAACTTACGGCGTCAGAAAATTGTTTCGAGTTGGAACATGCGGCGCGATGCATGCCGATGTCAAAGTTCGCGATGTTTTATTGGCTCAAGGCGCGACGACTGATTCATCGATCATTCGAAATATTTTTGGCGCGTCGATAAATTTTGCACCGCTTGCGAATTTTGATCTCCTTTCGAGTGCTGTGAAAAATGCAGCGCGTCTCAACATCCCTGCGAAAGTCGGAAACATCGTGACAGTCGATCGATTCTATGACGAAGAAATCGATCAAGCGAAATTGGTGAAATATGGAGTTTTAGCTGTCGAGATGGAAACTGCAGGGCTGTATACAACTGCCGCGGAATTTGGAGCTAAAGCATTGTCAGTTCTCACCGTCAGCGATTCATTTGTCACGCATGAAGTTTTATCGGCGGAAGAGCGCGAGAAGAATTTCAATGACATGATTGAACTTGCGCTTGAAACTGCAATCGAGTCTTGACGTGAAAGATAAAATAAAATCGATATTTACACGTGAACTCACATTGAAAGAGACTGCACTCGCTGCAGTCTTTTTTATTGCATTGATATTGATTTTCTTCAATTTGAATTCTGAATCTGAAACAATTGAAACGCGATCTGAAATTGTTGAATCAAAACAAATTCCAAAGCTGTCGAATGAAAAATCTGATCGTGAAAAATTTGAAATTGTTCGGGCGGAATCGAAATTGCCGAAATTTGATCCGTTTTCAAAAGATCATTTAACTCGCGATAAAATTTCTGAATTGAAATCGCAGCCAAAAATTGAGGAGAAATCTGAAATCAAAAATGAAATCGTCGAGGAGAAATCGAGCATCGAGGATTCAAAAATCGATGAAAAAATCGTCGAGGATCAAATCGAGAATCCAATTGAAGATCAAATTCCTAAATCGAAACAGATTCCGCCGATCAAATTGAAGGGAATCATTTTTGCCGATGAAAAATCAATCGCGATAGTCGAATTCGATGGAGAGCATGATCTAATGTTGGGAGATTCGATTGGCGATTGGAAAATTATCGAAATAAATCGCGAATCGATCGTTTTGGATTCTGGAGATCGAATTTCAATCGCGACGGAAGGAGATATCAATTTTTGAAAAAAGTTGTACATTTTGGCGCAGGAAATATCGGGCGGGGATTCATTGGACAGGTTTTAGCTCACGATGGCTGGCAGGTAATTTTTGTCGATATCGTGCCGAGTCTTGTCGATGAAATCAATGCTCGTCGAAAATATCATGTGGAAATTGTCGGTGAAAAATCGGAAACTTTGCTCGTCGAAAATGTCTCGGCAATTGATTCGACACATCATCAGGATTTGCTCAACGATGCAATAACTCGAGCGAATCTAATCACGACAGCAGTTGGCGCAAATGTTTTGAAATTCGTCGCACCAAATATCGCGAAAGGATTAATCGAGCGGTTCAAATCGAATGACAATCCGCTCAATATCATCGCTTGCGAAAATATGATCGCGAGTTCATCGACGCTGAAAAAATTGGTGCTCGAAAATCTCCCGCTTGAACTTCATGAAAAATTGGAGGATCTGATTGGATTTCCAGATGCGGCAGTCGATAGAATTGTGCCAAATCAAATCAAATCTGAGCCGCTGATTGTACAAGTCGAGCGATTTTCGGAGTGGGATGTTGACGCGCTGAAAACTCTGGGGCATGAAATTTCTGACGTCGAAGGATTATTGCTCGTGAAAAATTTGCCGGCGTATGTTGAGCGAAAGCTTTTCACAATCAACACAGGACACGCGGCGATTGCATATTTAGCATATCTCAAGGGAATTCGATTCATCCGCGACGCAATGAAGGATTCTGAAATCGTTGAAATGGCGCGAAAAGTTTGGTATGAGACGAGCGAATTGTTAATCGAAAAACATGGATTCTCGCGCGATGAAATGCATGAATATGTTGCGATAACTGAACGGAGATTTGCAAATCCATATTTAACCGATGAAATTTTGAGAGTTGGAGGCTCGCCGATTCGAAAATTGGGCGCGAAAGATCGATTGACAAATCCCGCAACGCAATTAATCGAGCGCGGCAAATCTCCCGATGCAATTGCGAAAATCATCGCGGCGGCATTTCAATTCGATCCTCCGGAAGATCGCGAGGCGGTTGAGATTCAAAAATTCATTCGAGAAAATGGAATCGATTCAGCTATCACGAAATTTACAGGGGTTGAGCGAGATTCAAAACTTTTCGCAATGATCAAATCAAATTTCTGATTCCGAACGAAAAAAGATCCCCGACAGATTTGTTGATCTATCGAGGATCTTTCTTTATTTCCGATTATGAATTGAAAGTTTGATTGTTGAAATCTGCAGTGTATCTTCCGCTCGCTAAACTGAATTGGGTCATCTCTGTTCCAATTATATTCAAACTCGAATCATCAATTGAAATGATCAATCCCGAATCTGTGAATTCCGTTGAAATTTCATCAATCGAGTAACTCGAAAGATCAACAATATCGCGAGAATCTCCATTCGATATCGTTACATTTCCTGCGTCCGATGTATATCTAAAAACATCTCGACCTCTTCCATTAGCCGCATCGATCATTGAAATATTTTCGAAAGTCGAGCTTGATAGATCGATTGATGTGCTTCGGCTTGTATCGAGAATCAAATTCGATCCTGCATAATAATTTACAGATCGATCATAGATCACATCACCATTTGAATTTCCAACTCTCAAGATTCCATCGCTGTACTTGATATCTGTAGAGTTTGTAAATGATCCATCAATCAACATCGTTCCATTTTCATTTTCCAAATACAGATCGCCACTGACAATCGAAAGATCTGGAATCGAATCGAATTCTAGATAATCTGTCGAATTCCATCCATAGATCGTGTCATTGCCTTCCGAACTTCCAAAAATTACATGAACTTTATTTCCTTCGAGATAGATTTGATCATCGCCGCCACCTGCATCGACAGTATCATTTCTACCTGCATGAATCGTGTCATTATAATCTCCGCCGAGTGAAACGATATCTGCTGATCTTCCATTTGTATCGGTGAAAATCAAAACTTCAGAAGTTTGAGATTGTGAAAAATCAATCGTCGCTGAACCTGAATTTGCCCAAATTACATTCACGATATTAGATTCATCGACTGCATTTTCATCGTCTAGACTTGAAGATCCATTTGCCATTCGAAGCATTGAGAAACTCATTTCGAGATTTTCGACGAGATCTGAAGCATCGAGGACAGTTGAAGAATAGACTCCTGAAGTTGAGGCGTCTGAAACTGTTGCATAATTGTAGAATTTTCCATTTCCAAAGAAGTCTGAAGTTAGATTCTCGATTCCAGCATCGACTTTCAAAACATCGGTAGCATTGAAACTCACATCGGTAATAGTGATAACAGCTTGATCTGACTTTGTCGAGACTCCAGATCCTGCAACGGCATAGAATGTATTTCCAGAATCAGGCAAACCATCTTGAGCTCCGCCAGTCAATGTAATTTGCGCACCAGTGTTGAGGCTGTCAAACGTCGCCGAGATTCTGCTATCGCTACTGAATGTCAAATCTGCAACATTCACATTGAGAATATTCACATCGAAATTTCCGGAGCTATTCGAGAAATCTGCGACGACTTTAGAAACAGATGTGCCGCCTTTAAATGTGAGAGTCGAATCTTCAGTAGCATTTGAGCCGCCGGTGACAGACAGGCTCAAAAGTCCGGTCACTGAATCAACTGCTAGACTAACTTGCGCGATAGAATCTGAAGTTGATTCACTACCACTTGACGCGACGAGATTTCCACTTTCATCGAGAGTCAAAGAAATCGAATCGCTCGTGAGTTCCGCAACGCTATAAGTATCAGAGCCGGAGCTTGCAATTTCAATTCCGAGAGCATTGCTCAACTCGCTACCAGTGTATTCAGTCGATCCTGTAACAGTGACAGTTCCGACGGATTCATTATCGACAAGATTTGAAGAGCCATTATCGATTGTGCTACCAGAGTCAGATCCCGCTGTCGAATCAGATCCAGATCCTGTTTCAATTCCATAAGTGAAATATCCATCGCCAGAAATCACACTCGCACCGGCATCCAAAAGTGTGAGAGTATTATCTCCGCTCAAGATAACATAATCATTGCCGACAACTGATCCAGTCGCATCAGCCGCATGAATCGATACTCCCGAGCCAAATCCATCGAGAGTATCTGCGCCATCGCTAAACTCAATCACTGCGCTCGAGGATCTCACAACGATCAAATCATTTCCAGAGCCGCCGTCAACCGATGTATCGCTTCCGCCGATAGAAATCGAGTCATCTCCAGCTCCCGCATCGATTGTCACGCTCGAATATCCTCGATCAGTCAAAAATTCGCTCGAATCAGTTCCATTGAGTGAAGTTCCAGCCGATTCAGCTATCAATCCTTGATGTAAATTGATACTCGATGTGTTTGCGATTGTGACTTGCGAGCTTCCGATGTTCAAAAGAAGATCTGAACCGCTTTGAACGCTCGAATCCAAATATCCATATGTGATATCGAAAACAGAATTCGAATTCCAATTGACAATCGAATCATTTCCATCGCCGTCGGCATATCCAATCGAGACAGCATATCCAGAATTCATCGAGAAAAGATCGTCGCCTGCTCCTCCAAAAATCAAATTCGACATTGGAGTTCCATAAAACGAATCATTTCCATTGCCGCCGAGAACTGTGGAATTTCTCAAATCATTGAAATAGATCGAGTCATTTCCATCGCCCGCGTTGATTGAATAATATCTTCCGCGGGCAATAATCGAATCATCACCAGCTCCAGCGTCAACAGTCACACTATCGAAATATGTGGTGCTCGGCATATTTTGAATGACATCATTCTCAGATCCCGCTTGAAGTGATTCACTGTTCGAAGTGATATCATATCCCTGATGAATATTGACGTTTGTAGATCCGACACCGACAAATCTAACAGTTCCACTTCCGATTGTCACAATCAAATCGTCGCCGACAATCGATTGAGCGTCGCGAGTCTTGTTTCCCATGATATTGAAGGTAGAATCCGAATTCCAACCATAGATTGTATATCGTTGCCATCGCCTTCATTATATCCAACAGTAGCATAACCACTGAGAGAAATGACATCGTTGCCTTCATTTCCCATAACCGAGCTGGAATACCAAACATCCAGCGAGACAACATCATCGCCAGCTCCAGCGAGCAATGTTGAGGATAGAATGTGTCCTCCGGTGAAAGTATCATTTCCATCGCCACCGAGGAGAGTCGAGGTTCGCACGTCATAGAGATACATGGAATCATTACCATCGCCAGCATTGATTGAATTATAATTACCGCGGAAATTGATCGAATCATCGCCAGCTCCCGCATCAATTGTGACACTGTCTAAATATGATGCAGCCGGCATGTTTTGAATGACATCATTTCCGGAAGTAGCTACAAGTGATTCGCCGTTCGAAGTGATATCATATCCCTGATGAATGTTGACGTTTGTAGATCCGACACCGACAAATCTAACAGTTCCACTTCCGATTGTCACAATCAGATCGTCACCGACAATCGATTGAGCGTCGCGAGTTTTGTTGTCCATGATATTGAAAGTGAAACTCGGATGCCAACCATAGATCGTATCATCTCCATCGCCTTCGTTATATCCAACAGTGACTTGCGTAGTCGATGAAGTTGCATTGAGAGAAATGATATCGCTGCCTTCATTTCCCATAACCGAGCTTGAAGTTGGAGTCAATGAGATTTGATCGTCTCCAGCTCCAGCGAATAAAGTTGTGCTCGAGATATTTCCTTGGAATGTGTCATTTCCATCGCCACCGAGGAGAGTCGAGGTTCGCACGTCATAGAGATAGAGTGAATCGCTTCCAGTGCCAGCATTGATTGAAGAGTAATTTGTGTAGTAGATATAAACTGCATCGTCTCCCGCGCCGGCATCGATTGTGACACTATCATAGTTTTGCGACATATTGATAGAGTCAGAATTTGCAGTGCCGCTGTATAATGAGCTTGCACCGCTTATGCTGATGTCAATGTCGCCCCCCCCCCCCCGAAAATCAAGTCCCTCCGATCGATTTAAATATATTTTTAATAATCAACTAAATTTTTGAGGATCAAATTTCAGTTTAGAAAATTTTTCTTGACGAATCGAATCTCGGGAATTATAATTTCGCTCGTCTCAAGGGGGACATTGATTAATCAATCAATTGACGGGGTTATAGCTCAGTTGGTTAGAGCGCTACGTTGACATCGTAGAGGTCACAGATTCGAGTTCTGTTAACCCCACCATTTCGAATTACATGGAGTGCTTACTTAGCTCAGTTGGTAGAGCATCTCCGTCACATGGAGGAGGTCGGGGGTTCAAATCCCTCAGTGAGCACCAGATAGTCGCGCGTCACATCGCATGGGCGGTGGTGGACGCGTTTTTTTGATCCTATAAAAGATAAAAGGAGTTAGCGAGATGAAGTTTGTGTTTGAGCTCGTCAATGGCGGGCATAAAAACGATCTTGCGATTTTTGACCAAGGACGAAGAATCACTTATGAGGATCTCGAGACTGCCGTTGAGAATTGCCGCGACAAACTCTACTCGCTTGGCGTGCGTTGTGGAGATCGCGTCGCAATTTTTTCTCGAAACAGCGCGGAATTTATCTACAGTTATCTCGGAATCACTGCACTCGGCGCAATCGCTGTTCCAATAAATTTTCAATTGAGTCTCCGCGAAATCGAATTTATCCTTCGCGATGCAGAGATTCAGCACATCCTCACATATGTCCCGCTGAAATTGCATGAAGAATTGGTCGAGCAGCATGAAATTCAAAAATGTGCAACGCTCGATTCAAAAATTCCTCACGCGCCAGAAATTCCATCGGAATTCACGGAAGACGATCCGGCAGTTCTGATTTATACATCGGGGACAACTGGAAATCCAAAAGGCGCGATTCTCTCACACAAAAATTTGGTGAGAAATGTCGAGCAGATTCGAGTTTTAAAATGCAATCCAGATCATCGAATCCTCTGCGTATTGCCGATGTATCATTGTTTTGGCTGGACTTGTTGCGTATTGAATTCACTTTTCAACGGTGCGAGCATTTTTGTCCTCGATTCATTCACACCGAAAGAAACAATCGAGACAATTCGCGAGCATAAAATCACGGATCTATTTGCAGTGCCATCAATTTGCCGATTGATCACAAAACTCGCGAAAAAATCTGATCTCGATTCGCTTCAATATATAATGAGTTCAGGAACGACTCTGCCATTGCAAGTTGCTAAAGAATTCGAGGAGAAATTCGATAAAAAGTTATCGGAAGGCTATGGATTGTCTGAAGCTTCTCCAATCGTGACGCTGACTCCTCCAGGAATGGAGCGCGAGGGATCGATTGGGCTTGCGATTCCGGATGAAGAATTGCGAATCGTCAATCCAGACGGCAGCGATGTTAAACCTGGTGAGCCTGGCGAATTATGGATCAAAGGCGACAATATCATGCTCGGCTATTGGAATCTGCCGAATGAAACTCGAAAAGTTCTCGAGGGTGGATATCTGCATACTGGAGACGTCGCGAGAATCGATTCAGATGGCTATGTTTTCATCGTGAATCGATTGAAAGATATGATTATCAGTATGGGCGAAAATATTTATCCGCGCGAAATCGAAGAATTGATCTACAAATTCCCTGGAATTCGAGAGGCGGCAGTCATCGGCGTTGAAGATTCATTGCGAGGACAGGCGGGAGCATGTTTCTACAGCGTCGAAGAAGATTCGAATGTTGATATTCGCGAATTGAAAAAATATCTGCAGCATAATCTCGCGCTGTATAAAATTCCGCGAGAGTTTCATAAAGTTGACAAACTTCCTCGAACTTCAACCGGAAAAATTTCCAAGCGAGAGATTCTCAATCTATTCAACGAAAAGAAATCGCGGAAAGGTGTGTGAAATGGATGGCTGTGGATCTGCAAACAACGGGATTCTTTTTCAACGGTAGACTGCCGTCATGTTCATATTCTGACGAGGATTTCACTGACGAAAAAAATACAAAACTTCTATTCGCGCGTGGATATCTGATTTGCAAAGATCTCGATGTCAAAATCAATCGGCATTTTTCGCGTCGAGTTTTGGGACATGGATTTTATCTATACACTCATTCACTTTGTCGCGTTGAATATGGATCTTGCAATGGAGTCAATGTCACAGTTATCGGACTTGCAGTTTTTGCAACGCGATCCTCGAAAAATGAAAATATCGCGCAAACTCTATCGGAGATTTTTGCACACAATGGAGAAGAATCATTCTTAGATACTCTCGATTGTCTTGGCGGATCTTATGTTGTGGTTTTGGAATCGAAAGACAAAATGGAACTCTATCCTGATGCAGTAACTCTTCGCGGAGTCTACTATGCACCTAAAGAAAAAGTTGTCTCTTCGAATTTGAATCTCGCAAATCGAATCGTTAAAAATGGAGATTCGTTGCTCACTTCCTACGTGAAAAATGCAGGATATATATTGCGGACAAGTTATGTAAGTGATGCGACTGATATTGACGGAATTTTTAGATTGATTCCGAATTTCAAACTTTCTCTCGACGATTTTTCAACTCAACGCTTTTATCCTAGAAAATCAAGGAAAATTCGAGATTTTGAATCAAAACTCGGGGGGGGGGGGAACTTTTACAAGTCAAAGAGGAGCTCTTCAACGCATTTCGCACTCAATTCGAAAATTTAAAAGCAATTGTCGATAATAGGATATTTTTCTCGATCACTGGCGGACGCGATTCTGGAGTTTCATTCTATGCAACACGCGATCTGAATCAGGATTGTTTTTACTATACATATCCTTTCAAGGACGATATTCCAAATGGAAGACGATTAGCTGAAGAACATCATTTGAATTGGTTTTCAGCACCGAGACGTGAAGTCGCTGAATATGACAAGAATCCATATTATAAATTTTTTGATAAAATCAACATTATCAACCGTTTTCCTCAAACTACTAGTCCAACGTTTGTGGGATGGGGAACTTTTAATTTGTTTCCGGGGCAATGGATTCACATCGCGTCGGGATTCCATGAAATAGGGCGCGGTCGCTATTATCTGAATGCGTCGCCATCGTCATATTCATTGTCAAGTTTTACTGATTACAATTTCGGCGGAGTGAAATTTGAAGTTCCGCCCAAAACTCGAGATGCATTTCTGTTAGATTTTATAAAGAGTTATTTCGATAAATTGAATTTGCAGGAAGTTGCAAATCTCGGTTACAATCCTTGGGATTTTGTATACTGGGAAGATCATAGTGCTGGTTGGCTCGCTGCGCCGGCATATTACAATTTCTTGCCATTCGCTGAAGTTGTCGTTTTAGTAAATTGTCGCCGTGTTTTTGAAATTATGTGGCAAGTGCCAGATGAATATATCAACGATTCTTATTTACTTTACACTTGCATAATGAATGAGCATGACACTCGATATCGTCAAGAATCGTTTATGGATAAATCTCATCGTCGTGAAGTGACAATGGGAAAGAATTTCAAGCCATCGCCGAAGGATTATGACAATTACGCGCTCGTTTATGGTGGATATCTACTCAAAGGCGATCCAATTGAAATTGCAAAGAAAGCTCTTGAAGTGAATCCGACAATTGAATGGGCAATTCGAGCAATTCAAAATTCTAATCCGGATAAAAAATAATCTCGGAAATAAAAAAAGAGATCCATCGATCTGAAATTGATCGGTGGATCTTTTTTTTAAGGAGAGCGATTTATATGATTCATCGCCATTATACCGGCAATAAAAATCTGGATGAAGATCTATTGCAACCTATCGCTCACGAGACAGATGAAAATCCCGACGAATTAAGATTCATCGAAAAAGATTTTGACGAGGCAAGCTGTTATGCAGAGGAACTGATGTCTTGTCTAATTTGGGCTTATATATGTCGCGATCAAAATTCTCTCGAGCATTGGCAAGGCGAGATAGTAACTTTTATAAAAACGTTCAAGAGAGCTGTTGGTATCGATCGAGATAACAAGAATGGAAATGCAATTATCTAGAATCGCGTTGCAAAAAATATAGACAAAATCTATAGCGATGCGATGGACAAAGTATTTGAAGAACTTGGATATTCAATCGAAGATAAAAGATATAAGCGGAGTTTTTTCAACGGCAAAATTCCTAGAGATATTCGTCAAGACTTTTTGAAAATTATCAGCATAACTGAGAAAGATAAATACAGTAATGATCGTCCAATTCCTCGCGATATTTCTAACAGACTGAGAAAATATTTTGATCTTCCAGAGCAGTCGCCATGGAGAGTTGAGGATTTTCTATCAGTGAATCTTGCCGGATATCTACATTTTGGAGATGATAAATGGGAAAAGGATTCTAAAGAGATTGAGACGAAATTGTTGAGCAAATTTCCAAAACGAAATTGAATCTCATAAAAAAATCCCTCGATAGATACACAATCTATCGGGGGATTTTTTTTTGTTTGTGGAAAATTTTTCAATCGTCGTAATTGTAACGATGTCTGCGTCTGGAATCTAAATCATAGCGATCATGTCTGGAATTTCGATCGTTGTCATATTCATAATCAGAATTTCTTCTGGAGCTGCTCGAGACACTTCCAAATTCGATTTGAATCGCTTCAATCGCGCGACCCTGTCCAGTCGTGCCAGCCATTTCACCATTGCTATACCAGCCAGTCCAACCTTTTCCCGCAAGATGAACTCGATATCGAATATTTTTTCCGTTCAAATTGATTCGAATTGCCTCAATCGCTTTACCTTGTCCAGTCGTGCCAGCAACATCTCCGGAACTTCTCCATCCCTGCCAGCCATTTTCTGCAACATGAACCTGATATTGAATCCCGCTACAGTCAATAACAATCGCTTCAATTGCGCGACTCTCGCCAGTTGTTCCAGCGACATCACCTTCACTTACTCGAGACTGCCATCCATATCCCGCGACATGTACCTCGTACGTCAGCGATCTAGCATCAGCCGTCCCGAAAATCATTGCGCAAATGACAAAAATCCATGCGCACAAAAATTTCTTCATGAAATCACTTCATTCGTGAATTATAAAAGTGTATCCCGTTTTGAAAACATCTCCAACGTTCAGCGACACAATTCCATCTTTATCCTTGAAATCGCCGTCAAAATCTACAAAATCCGCGTGACCTTGCCATGGCTCGATGCATAAGAATGGTGCGCCGCCGCGATCTGGAGTCCAAATTCCCCAGAATGGAAATCCTTTCGTCGCGAGAGTTATGGATTTCGAGGATTTTTTCGAGCAGATCGTGATTTCAGTCGATTTGAGATCGTCGAAGATCAATGCATCGCCTTTGAAAAGATCGTAATTCAAATCGAGAGTTGATCCATCGATTGTCGGGACTCGATCGTGAGTCAATCCTTCCTTCGATAATAAAAGTCGCGACGATTTTTCTTCCGCGTTGAATTTGAGATAACAATCCTCGAAAGTTTCATTTGGATCGATTGGACATCTCAACGCTGGATGCGCACCGATTGAAAAATAGATCTTCTGCTTATCGAAATTTTTCACTGTCCAAATCGTCTCGACGGAATTTTCATTGAGCACGTGAGAAATCTCGAGTCTGAATTTGAATGGATAGACTTCGAGCGTCTTTTCATTCCATTCCAGCGCGAAAGTGATTTTTGAATCAGATTCATCGACGCATTTGAAATCTGAAACGCGCGCGAATCCATGCTGCGGCAGTTTGAACGTCTGATCGCCAACTCGATACTCACCATTTTTCACCGTTCCGACGATTGGAAACAGCACCGGTGCTGAATATTTCCACCAAGTCGGATCTGAATTCCACAAATATTCCGTGCCGTCGATTTTCGATGTGATTGATTTGAGCTCGCCGCCATGATCTTCCGCCGTGATTTTGAGTCTCGAATTTTCAAGAGTGTGCAGCATTTGATCAACTCCTTCGAATTTTTTTGAGACTTTCGACAGTCTAAAAAATTTTTCCTGCAATTCAATTAATTCAAGCTTAAATGAAAATAAAAAGATCCCCGATTTCTCGAGGATCAATCAAATTCAAATTTCAGCAATGACTCGCGATGGGATTCCAGTATATCCCTCAAGATTCATTGGATAAGTGTTGACGATAAACGATTGATTCTGTTTTTGAAGTTCAGCGAGATTCACTAAATTCTCGACGACAAAAATTCCATGATCTGCGCAAAATTGATCTGCCTCGTGATGCTCTTTACCAGTTGGACGCAATCCAGAACAATCGACGCCAATGATCGAGATTTTTTTATCGACAAGTGCGCGAATCAAATCCCATGAAAATCGGCGAACATCTTTGACATACTCGTCAGATCCATATTCGAATTTTTCGATCGATCCAGTTCTAACAATCACGAATGAATCGGTTGCACGATTAAAAGATCATTTTTAGATCTTGAAATTCAAGTCGACTTTCATTCTGATTGATTCTTTTCGCGAGATGAAACTTCGATGATCATTGTCTCGAGTTCCGGATGAAATTCATAGCAGCTTGCCGTTCTGAAATATTTTGCAGTGAAAGATTTGGAAGAATTTTTGATCGATGTCCAGCCGAATGGTTTCAAGACTTCCAACTGCATTTTTCCAACGCATTGACGATTGAAATCCACCGAGAGATCGAATGTTGAATTTTCGAGCGAATCGATGAATTCCTCGATTTGAGGAATGCTCGCGAGCAATGCAGGCTTCGATCGTTTGGAAAATTCGATCGCCAAGAAAATTTGTGAATCGCGATTCAACAAATCAAAAACTTCTTTGGCATGAAGATTTTCACGAAGACTTTGATACATCGGAAAATCTTCGATGAAATCCTCAAACGATTTTTTCATGGATCGCAACTCCTTCAAAAAGCAAGATTGAATTTTTCAAGGTTGATTATAAATTCCTATCTTGAATCAGTCAATCGATTTAAGTAAGATCAAAGAAAATTTTTCGAGGAGAAATTTTTTATGGAACAGCAGGAAATGTCTGCACTGGATGCATATTTGAATCGCGTTTACAAAATCATAATTTTGATGCCTCCAATCGCAGCGATGATGGCGGCAATATGTTTTACCATTTTCAAATTGATCGGCTGGTATGCTATCGTCAACACAACGGCTCTAATCATTTTCGATATATTCAATTTAACTTATTTAACAATAGCGATTTATCTGTTTCGAACATGTATTGGAAAAGATGGACTGCTCAAGCCTGGCAAATTGAAAACTGGAAAGATATTTATCTCCACGATTATCTTGATTCAATGGAATTTCATTTCATATATGGTGCCGGCGCGAGAATGGTGGGCGTTTGCATTCTTTTTCATCGTTCTAGCAGTTTTTTTCTTCGATATGAAAATGATTTCTTTCGTCACGATTGGAATTGTGATTTCAATCATGATTTCATGGACTCTCAGCGGCGATAGTCTGATGCTGCAATCTGGCGATTATTTTATGCCGGATTTAATTCTCAGAGTCATATGCATAACGCTGACAACATCGACGCTATTCGCCTTGACATATTTCGGTGGAAAATTTCTCGTTGAAGAATTGGAGAAATATGTTAATTATGACACACTGACACATCTATTAAATCGGCGGAGCATGGGGAATTATCTTCAAGCGGCACATCGACATGCTGAAACTGGAAAGACGACATTCTGTTTATTGCTATTGGATATCGATGATTTCAAGAAAGTCAACGACACGCACGGACATGACTGCGGCGATGAAGTTTTGAAATATGTTGCGGGGACTGTATCGACAAGCGTTCGAAAAAATGACAGTGTATTTCGATGGGGCGGAGAAGAGATTCTCGTTTTGCTTGATATGGATGAGGATAAAGCTGTCGAAATGGCTGAACGAATTCGACAGGATATCGAAAAAAATTCTGTGAAATATCGCGACGGAATTGTCGTCAATGTTACGGTGACAATTGGAGTTTCATCGTACATTGGCGGGCGATCGATTCAAGATATGATGGATGACGCGGATGCAAAATTGTATTTTGGAAAGCGAAATGGAAAGAATCAAGTTGTAAACATTTTGCCGAGCGATCACGAGGTTGAAATTAATACATAATCGGAGGATATGTAGATGAAAATTGCAACATGGAACGTTGAGCGTCTCAAACACCGAAATTCCCTCGATAAAATTCTTTCTGCCATGGAAGATATACAAGCGGATATTCTTGTGTTGACCGAAACAGATAAACGCATAAAGCCGAATTATCGCTATGGATTCCATACGCCAAAATTGCATGATGCACCGTCCAGCTATCACATGCCCGGTAGATATAAGGGCTATGCCGCATCTGATGTTTATGCCGTCACGGAAAATCGAGTGTCTATTTATACGAATTACAACTGTGTCAGGCAATATGAAACATACGACAAATATACTGCCATTTGCATCGAGCTAGAAACCGAGATCGGAAATTTACTGGTGTACGGTACAATCATTGGTGTCATCGGCAATCGTGATGAATCATTCAAACAGGATTTGTTACTGCAGATTATGGATTATGAGCGGCTCTCAAAAATTGGAAACATATGCATTTGCGGAAATTTTAACTGTTCGTTTGCCGATAATTATTATTTTACAAATTTTGGCAGAGATACATTAACAACCTTTTTTGCACAGAATAGAATTTCCCTGCTCACAAGAAATCAGCCGAAGTGTATCGACCATATTGCCGTTTCACAGAATTTTATCGATGCCGCCACAGTCAATATTTCGGAATGGAATTTGGATAAGCTGCTATCCGACCATAAAGGAATTGCTGCTGAAATTTGTTAGAAATCACAACAGAAAGGAAAAGTATGATGTCACAAGAAGAAATGAATTTGAGTAAAGTGCTGACGGAAGATAGGAAAACTGGTCAGGAAGTTATTTTCGATGAACAAGGAAATACTGTATCCACCGTTCAAAAATATTGGCAATGGGCGTATTCATCTTTGCTGGGAAACACCGAACGTGGTAATTTTGCTGAATATCTGGTGGCTGTCGCTTTAGGAATAGCAGATAATACACGTATTGAATGGGATAAATACGATATGAAATCGCCGAGTGGCATTACCGTGGAAGTTAAATCATCTGGATATCTCCAAACTTGGAGTCAGAAAAATTTATCCAAACCGATATTTAGCATAAGACCGACAAGGGCATGGGATTATCAAACCAATCAATATGAAAAGATAAGCAAGCGTCAAGCTGAAGTATATGTATTTTGCCTTCACAAATATCAGCGAAAAGATGATGGGCTGAATCCTTTAGATTTGAGTCAGTGGGAATTTTATGTACTCCCCACAAAAATACTTGACGAAAAAATGCCTGGCCAGAAAACGATTACCTTGGAAAAAGTGAAGTCTTTAGGTGCTGTCACTTCAAGTTTTCACGAGTTGAAGGATGTAATAGAGCATTGCTTGGATTGACACTCTCCACAGCTAAAGCAGGGAGATTCTTGAGAAGTTTGCTTTCGCCTTATTCTCAAAGGCATTGCCAATTTGCCCCTACTCTGTCGGATTTTTCGATCCTTCAGCATACTTTTTATGTGCAGATAGCACTATCTTTTTATTAGAGCGGAAGTCTAACCGCTATATCTTGTGCGTTTAAGATTTTACACAGAGAACGACTCGTCTCTGCAACGCCATATCTTAACTTTTCAAGGTGCAAATATATTTTAATATCTGAACCTGAAAAACGGTTTATATCCCCATAAATTCATTTATGGGGATTATGCCGCTTTTTGATAAATATTTTGCCGAGCGATTACGAGGTTGAAATAAATACATAAAAAAAATTCCCCGACAGATCGTTTGATCTATCGGGGAAAAATTGTGTCAGAAGATTGGATTCAACTCTTGAGCTGTCTCGGAATCAATAAGCCATGTGAACTTCGATTTGATTTCCGGAATTTTTAAATCAGATATTGTGAAAATGTGGCGGCTTAATTGATTCGGCGGAATGAGATTTTTGGCAAGATCTGAGCAGGAAATAATTCCATGCCAGATTTTTTCGCCGAGCTCATCGAGGAGACTGACATCGAGTTTGAGATTCGTTACGCGAGCGGGCTGATTTCCATCGTTTTGAAAATATCCTTCGATTATCATTGATTCTTTCATGACGAGAACATTTGTAACTTCGAATCGAATATCTGCGAATGATTGATTGGAATTATCTGCATATAGTAGATTTTGAACTTTCGAAACGAATTTATCGAGCACTTCGCGCATTTGAATCACATCCTCTGAATCGTCTCGGGACTAATTTTAGTTGCCCCCCCCCAGTGTCAAGTACTTTTCGAAAAAATTTTTCGATTCCCGAAACTAAAAGATCTCCCGACCGATTTGATTCGATCGAGAGATCTTTTTTTATTTTTAAGTTATTGGATCAAACGTCACGTTTGTCAACCAGCGATTTTTTCTTCGTAATTGTAGAAATCTTCAACAGCATCCCAACCGATTTGGAGAGCCTGCATGTTTTGATCGATTGTGTGTGAAGGAACTCGATGTGCAACAGCTTTTTTGACTGCATCGAAATCGACGAGATTTGTCAAATGTGCAAGTGCGCCAAGTGCAACGATATTCGCGAAAAGAGATTTGCCGAGTTTTTCAACAGCGAGTCGCGTGATAGGAATTCTGACAACATTCGAAACATCTGGAACATTTGGGACGAGATCTGAATCGAGAAGAAGAATTCCATCACTCGAAAGGTCGGAGAAATATTTATCTGCGGCTTTTTGAGTCATCGCGAGCACAACATCCGGGCAATGAACATGTGGATGGAAAATTTTTCCGTCGTCGATAATGACTTCGGATTTGCTGGCACCACCGCGCGCTTCCGGACCATATGACTGCGATTGAACCGCGTCAAAACCTTCAGAGACAGCCGCTTCTGCAAAGATGATAGCCGCCGTGATAACTCCCTGACCACCTGATCCTGACAAACGAAGTTGCTTTCTCATTTTATATTCCTCCTGCCATCTCAATAACTTTTTCATACGCGCTTGAATAATCGATTTCCCCTGCCGTTGATTGGTAGAGAACTCCGATTGGAAATTTTTCATCGGTTGGATTTTTATCCCAAACATTTTTCATCTGTGCGGTGTCTTTCATCCATTCCAACATTTTAGCCGGATCAGTCATTTTATTTTTTCGTCCGTAAGCAGTTGGACATTGAACCATCGCTTCGATGAAGGAGAATCCGTGATTTTTGATTCCGCCGGTTATCATTGTCACAAGATGCTGCACGTGATAAGCGGTAGATCTTGCGACGTATGTAGCTCCTGCCGCCTCCGCTAAATGACATGCATTGAACGGTCGATCAATCGATCCATATGGCGCGGTAGTTGCTTTTTTACCTAGCGGAGTCATTGGAGAGGCTTGCCCTCCAGTCATTCCGTAGATATTGTTGTTGAAAAGTACAACCGTGAGATCGATATTCCGTCGGCAGCCGTGAATGAAGTGATTTCCTCCAATCGCGGTGCAATCTCCGTCGCCGGTGATAACAATGACGTTGAGTTTTGGATTTGCAAGTTTGATTCCTGTAGCGAATGGAATTGCTCGCCCGTGAGCTGTGTGAAGTGTATCGAAATCCATATATCCCGAGGCTCGCGACGAACATCCAATTCCACTGACTATCACGGTGTTATCTTGATTCAGCTCTGGAATTTTTTCAATCGCTTGAACTATTGCTTTCATTGCGATTCCATTTCCACAGCCGGGACACCATAAATGCGGCAGACGATTTTGACGGAAGAATTTTTCATATGATCTTTCTACCATCTAAATCCCCCCTCAATCGTCTCCGCCAGTATTTTCAACTTCTTCCGGATCTTTCACTTTTTCAAATCCGGTTGAATGAACTGTGTAAGTCTGATCTTGATTCGCAGCAAGATCTTCAATCGCCTTGAGAATCTCTTCCGGCTCGAAAATCTGCATATTATATTTTGCGCAAAGTTTAACAGGACATTTTCCATTGACTGCGCGTCTGACTTCATTAACAACTTGTCCGTAATTTAACTCTGCGACTAGAATTCCTTTCACTCGCGACGCTAGATCATTCAGAATTTTATCTGCAAATGGGAAAATCGTTATTAATCTTACCATTCCGATTTTGATTCCGCGATTTCTAGCTTCCGCAACAGCTTCGTAAGCAGTTCTAGCAGTTCCTCCAAATGAAACTACTGCGAATTCTGCATCATCCATAAAGCTTTCTTCGACTTTGATTATCTCGTCGCCGGCTCTATCGATTTTTTCATGCAGACGTCGAATAGATTCTTCCGTGACTTTTGGACTTCCAACTGGAAATCCTGTTTCATCGTGAATCAATCCTGTTACGTGAATGTGAAATCCCTCGCCGAAGTTTGCGATGTTTGGAACTAAATCTTCGTCAGGTTTATATGGCTGATAACCTTCCGCTCGAGTTGATTTAGGTTTTCGGCGTTCATAAATTTCAATTGACTCTGGAAGTTCAACTCGCTCGCGAAGGTGTCCAACGATTTCATCCATCAACAAAATCACTGGAGTTCTGAATCGCTCGGCAAGATTCACCGCGTCGACTGCTAAATCGAAAGCTTCTCGAACGCTCCAAGGACTTATTGCGATTATCGAATGATCCCCGTGAGTTCCCCATCGAGCCTGCATTACATCTGATTGAGACGGTGCAGTTGGCTGTCCAGTCGAAGGACCTACGCGCTGAACATTGACAATCACGACTGGAATTTCAGCGGCGGCAGCATATCCAATCAATTCCTGTTTCAAAGAAATTCCTGGACCGCTTGACGCTGTGAGAACTTTTCGACCTGCAAGCGATGCTCCCAAAACGACTCCCATGCTTGCGATTTCGTCTTCCATTTGAATAAAAGTTCCACCGACTTTTGGAAGAAGTTTTGCCATTCCTTCGGCAATTTCAGTCGACGGCGTAATTGGATATCCTCCAAAGAATCGAACGCCAGCCTTGAGTGCTCCTTCGGCAACTGCTTCATTGCCTTGCATCAATCTCGCGCTCATACTTCAGATTTCTCCTTCTGCTCGGCGACTCTATCAACGAAAATCGCGTAATCGGGGCATCGAAGTTCGCATTGACCGCACGCGATGCAATCTTCCGGCTTAATCACTCGAATTTTTCCAAGTTCATCAACCCTCAAGACTTGCTTTGGACAGAAATACGAACAAATTCCGCAACCTTTACAGCGCTCCTCTTTGACAGAAATCTTGCCTTTCATCTCAAAAAATTTCCTCCTAAAAATCGTCAGCTCCCTGAGCTCGAGAGAATGATAGCAAATATAACGAAAAAGATCTAGTACTTTTTTGAGATTTTTTCTAAAAAATTTTTTGCATATTTTATCGAGCATATCTTTCAAACAAAAAAAGAGATCCCCGATCGATGTGATCGAGGATCTTTTTCATTTTCGATTAAATCACTTTGAATCTTGTATTTGGAGAGTGAAGTTTGAAAATTTCTCGAGAGTTGATTCTCTCTGAATCGCTCGAAAAACTTTCATCTCTGAATACCACTCGATTTGGATTCTTCGACGCCATGAATTCAATGACACTCTTTGAAATATTTTTATCGAAACAGGCGATCAAATCTCCAGCGTTGTAATTCAGAATCGTCGATCCCTCGAATTCTTCCAATTCCAATTTCAAATTCAATTCGATTCCCCAATCAATCAGACATTCAAACAATAAATCGAGAGGAGATCGATCCGATTTTATATTTTCGATCAGATCAAATAATTTCTCGCGAGTCAATTCTTCAGGTGAAATTGATACATCGCGAAAATTTGTAGAATCCAATTTCAGAACTCTGAATCCTCGATCGATGTTTTCAAAATTAGATCCTGCTCGACGAATTCTTTCCTTTCCGATCTCACAAATATTTTTGAATCCAGATTTGAACGCCTCGGAATTTTCTGGACAGACTTCCGGCAATTGAACCATGATAAATTTTCGATTTCCATGATCTTCAGAGTTGAGCTGCATAACTGCATGAGCTGTCGTCGCTGATCCACTGAAAAAATCCATGACGACAAAATCATCATCTTGAATAAAATTCAAAAAATGTTTTATGAAATCAACACTTTTCGGATATTCAAAAACCTTTTTACCATCGAAAATATTTTTGACTTCGAGCCCACCAATTTCAGTTCTTCCAATATTTGCATCAATAATACTGAAGGGCAACTTTCCAGTTTCTTCGGATTCATAGACTTTTTTATGCAATTTCCATTCGCCAGCAACCTTTTTGACGATCAAATTATTTCTCATTGAGATCATTCTTTCGCGACTCCAAGTCCATCTTCCAAGAACTCCAGCGGTATGATAAGGAATAATTTTTATGAATCCATCCTCGCCGTTGTACTCTGAATCAATCAATATCTGTTTTGTTTCCGGATTAAAATAAACTGGAAAATGCAGAGTTGGGACATCTTCCTTCCTTCCACCGACTCCTCTTTTCCAAAGTCTTTCGCAATAAAAATTTCCATTGCCATCGGAATCAGAATATCTATTTGATAATTCTTCCTTCGATCTTTTAATAAGAAATTCAATGTTGGAAATAATTTTTGCATAACACAAGCAGTAGGAATGTTGTACAGAAACATTCGATGCGCTTTGAGTTCCCGCTGGAGCTGAATTGATTATGAAGTTTGCAACGAAATTTGATCCTCCAAAAACTTCATCACAAATCTTTTTCAAATTCGACTGCTCATTATCATCAATCGAGATAAAAATCGCACCGTCATCACTCAATAAATTCCGCGCGAGCAATAATCGAGAATAGATCATTGAACACCAATCTGAATGAAATCGTGGATTAGAATCTGAATTCTCAACAAACTTTCGATTCCCATTTTCATCGAACAGATCAATCGCCTCTGCATACTCCTCCGAATCCATTTCAAATCGATCTTTGTAAATAAAATCATGTCCAGTATTATATGGAGGATCGATGTAAATCAATTTGATCTTTTTAAAGTAACTCTGCTGAAGAAGTTTTAAAACATCGAGATTATCTCCCTCGATGTAAAGATTTTCTGTCGAATCAAAATTCAAACTCGAATCGAGATCTGGACGCAAAGTTTTATCGATCTTTCGATAAGCATCGATTCGCGCTGAATTCTTTCCAACCCAGTCAAATCGATAAGCCTCTGGATCGTCGGAAATTTGATCGCCGAGAATCTGTCTCAAAACATCAAAATCGATCGAATGTTTGAGATTTCCATTATGATCTCTTGATTCAATTACACATTCCGGAAAATTTTTCATGATCAGTTCAATTTTCGAATCCATGCAAAAACCTCCAAAGATTTTTTCAAATTATATCAATGTGGAAAAATTTTTTCATAACTCGAGGGAAAATTTTCATAAACGTCGAAACACTATTCAGAAAAATATTTTGGAGGGCTTCACAATGATTTTTAAAGGAATTCGAAAAAAAATTTGCGCGATGATTGTCGCTGGTGCAGTTGGATTTTCATTTGCAATGCCAATTCAAACTGTGGAAGCAAGTTTTGTCACTGACGCTATCGGAATCGGTATAAGTTATGGAATCCAGAAAAAACAGATCGATGCCGCATGTAAACAGCTCAATTACACTGATGAAGGACGTCGCGAGCTCTACAGTGCATTTCGAAAAAATTATGGCGTGAATTCAAATTCGACAGTCAACGCACAGCTCGATCGAATCATGAAAAATCTATCGTCGGCAGTCGCTCAAGTCGATCCGACAATCAACGATCGTCCATATTTATATTTCGTGAGCAATGACGAATCGATCAACGCGGCTTGCGGAATGGGACATGTCATGATGGTCAACATCGGAACTTTCAATAACATTCCGAACGAAGATGAAATCGCGGCGATTGTTGGACATGAGATGGGGCATGGTCAGAAGGATCATGTTTATAACTCGATCAAAAAGAAACAGACTAAAGCATTGATTGCAAGTCTTGGAGTTGCAGCGGCGGGCGGAGGAATTTTGACTCAAGTCGCAGGCTCTGTCGTCTTGATGAATGCAAATGCTCATTCAGACAAAAAACATGAAACTGAAGCCGATGCATTGTCGCTCGATTATATGGTTCGCACTGGATACAATCCTGGAGCATGCGCCGCGGTGATGCAGAGATTCGTCGATGTTTTTGGAAAATCGAAAAAATCCTCGATCTTCAATCCTTCCGACCATCCTGATTCTGAAGTTCGTCGAGATAGAGCGGCAAAATATCTCTACAATTACAGCGGCAAAATCGCAAATGCAGCAAATGGAATCGTTACAATCAAAGGAAAAAATTTCTGCGCTCCAGTTGCAAGTGCGACAATGAGCGGCGCTGAAAGATCATATTTCGTCCTTGGAAATTTGGCGCGAGCTTTTCACGATGGACAGGGAACATCTTCCGCGACAGTTCAAAATGGATCGGTTTATCTCGGCTCGCAATTCATTTTTACTCCGGAATCTGGTGACGAATCTGCCGAGGTGCTCGCTGAAAGATTGAATTCGCTGAAGTGAGAGGAGGTTTCGACGTGAAAGATGGAGATTCTTCGATGGAGGAGGAGGCCAGGCGAATTCTCGATACCTGCGACGAATTTTTTCTATTCGCGAATTTCGATGATGATACTGCGACAACTCTGATTCGCACGCGTGACTTTCAAGAATTTTTGTCGATGTATGTTGAAGCGACGGCAGCAGCTTTGATCGAATATAACGAGGGAATTCAAAATTCCGCCAAAGATCCAAGCACTGTATATAAACTCGGTGCATATTTTTCATCGGCACTTTTCGAGGCGATTTCAGAACGAATTGAGCGCGAATCGAAGAAAAAGAAAAAAATTCGCAAATCAAAATCGAAAGGCAAAGTCATTCAGTTGAATCAAAATCCTCCAGCCGATTCTGACGAGTGAAAATTCTTTGATCCGAAAAGAAGTTTGTGCTAGAATCGCGCTCGCGTGAGTTTACGCAGAGAAAATTTCTGAATCTCGAGAGGAGGATTCACATGGCGGCTTTTTGCGAAATCTGTCACAAGCATGCAGGGACTGGAATGAATGTCAGCCATTCACACATCCGTACAAAAAGAACTTGGAAACCTAACATTCAACACGTCCGCGCGATTATCGATGGACAGGTCAAACGAATCTACGTCTGCACCAAATGTCTGCGCTCCGGAAGAGTTGAACGTCCTTTGCAGTGATTAAAGTGAAGGGAAAAATCTCCTCGCGTCGAATCAAGATGCGGGGGGATTTTTTTATTCCCGAAAAATTTTTGGGAGATGATTTGATGAAACGCGCTGACAATGTATTTGAACATGCACCGAGAATTTTTGCATCGCTGCCAGATCCTGGAATTCTTCTCTCAACGCAAGCCGATGGAAAACCGAACATCATGAATATCGGCTGGGCATCGCTGGGATTTGAATGGCAGACTCCGATTTTCATCATCTACGTTCGTCACTGCAGATATACTCACGAGATTTTGGAAAAGAATCCAGAATTCACAATTTGCGCACCGCTCGATTCAAAAGATTCCAAAGTCAAAAGAGCACTCAAAATCTGTGGATCAAAATCTGGACGCGATATCGATAAATTCGAAGAAACTGGACTCACAAAAGTTTCGGCGGATCTTGTCAAACCTCCCGCAATCAAAGAATTTCCTGTGACTGTCGAATGCAAAGTTGTATGTAAAATCGAGCAGCCAAAATCAGAGATCGATCCGGAATTTCACAAATATTATCCGCTCGATATAAATTCACCAACTGCGCCGCTCACAAACTCTCCACACACAATTTATTGGGGAAAAATTTTGAAATCCTACGTCATTGAATGAGGAGTTGATTTTTTGAAACGCGAAATCAATATTTTTGATCATGCAAAAAAGATTTTCGATCTATTCCCAAGCCCAGGAATTCTCGTCACGACAAAATCCGAAGATCAAGTCGATGCAATGACAATCGGCTGGGGATCGATTGGAATTGAATGGGGCGTTCAAATTTTCACGGCATATATCAGAGATTCGAGATTCACTTACGAATTGCTCGAAAAAAATCCAGAGTTCACAGTTTGCGTTCCTCTCGATGCAGCAGATCCAAAAATCAAAAAAGCATTGGCAATCTGCGGCTCGAAATCTGGACGTGATGTTGATAAATTCGAAATGGCGGGATTGACTCGAGTCGATTCAGATTTGGTAAAATCTCCAGCGATTCAAGAATTTCCACTGACGATTGAATGTCGCGTGGCTTATAAAAAATTGCAGGAAGTCTCGGAAATCGATAAAACATTGGCGTCATTCTATCCAGCAACTGGAAATCATTCCGCGCCGCATGTTGCATATTATGGCGAGATTTTGAAATCCTATATCATTGAATAGATTTCTGAACAAAAAGAGATCCCCCGAACTCATTTGAGCTCGAGGGATCTCTTTTTTTATTTCCGAATTAAGACTGGAGAAACTATCGCTAAAATTACTAAAAAAATTCCGATCAATGCTATCGAGCCGAAAGTCGTTCCAAATACAAAATATGAAATTACAACCGATGCAACTGGCTCGATTGTCGCTGAAACTGAAGCGATCTCCGGCGATAGATATTTCAAGCCCGCGTTGAAAAATATAAAAGCGATTGTTGTTCCGATGAAAATGATCCACAGCGTATAAAAAATCACATCCGGCTTGAAAAATTCAAACCAATTGAGATCCGGCAGAAATGGAAATGTTGCAATGCCGCCGATAAACATTCCAATCGCTGTTAAAAAATATGGATCGAACAGCGCGAATAATCGCTTGGGATAAATCGATGCGAACGCGAAACATGCTCCCGATGCGACACTGAGAATCAAACATTCGATTGATACTGAAAGTTTCGATGGATCTCCTTCAGTCACCAATAAAAATACTCCAACAATCGCAAGAATCACGGCGAGAATTTCTCCAGCGGGAGGAATTTTTCGATGCGCGAAACTCGTCCAACAAATCACCATCGCCGGATAAACATATGTGATAACTGTCACACTCGCCGCAGATCCAAATTTGATCGCCGCGAAATATGTATACTGCATCAGCATGATTCCAATGATTCCATAAATCACGAGTTCAATCCAAAGTCCTCGCCAGCGATTCAGAATTCGAAAATTTTTTCTGATTCCGCCATATCGCCAAGCAACGATGAAAATCAAAATGCTCGAGAGAATCATTCGAATGTTTGTCAGTTCAATCGGCGTTCGAGTTGAATGTTGAAAAAAACTTTGAACAGCGATTCCACTCGAGGCCCATGCAGTTCCAGCTAAAAGTACAAAGATAATCGCAAGATGTAGATTCATTCGTATCGCAGTGCCTCAATCGGATCGAGTTTTGCAGCTTTTCGCGCCGGATAAATTCCGAAAAATAATCCAATCCCGACGGAGAAAAAGAATGACACGATAATCGGGAGCATCGTGACGACCGTCGTGAAATTTCCAAATTGCGCGATCAATTTCGAAATTCCAATTCCGAGGACAATTCCAATCAGACCGCCGATAACTGAAATCACAATCGATTCAATCAGAAATTGCGTCATTATATTTTGGAAAGTCGCACCGAGAGCCTTTCGAATTCCAATCTCTCGAGTTCGTTCAGTGACGCTAACCATCATTATATTCATGATTCCAATTCCACCGACAACTAGCGAAATTCCAGCGATCGAGCCGAGTAAAAGTGTAATCATCGTCGTAGTTTGAGTCATTGTTTCCATCAGCGAAGTCAGATTTCGAACATTGAAATCATCCTCTTTGCCGCCAGTGATTTTATGTCTTTGTCGAAGAAGAGTTTCGATTTCAGATTGAACTTGATCCATCTTCGACGATTCCGAGACTTGAACATTAATCGATCGAATGTAAGTGATTCCGAGAAGTCTTTCCTGCGCCGTTGTCAATGGAACAATTACGACGTCATCTTGATCCTGCCCGACCGAAGATTGTCCTTTCGATTCCAAAACGCCGACAACTTTGAATGGAGAATTATTGACTCGAATATTTTTTCCGACAGGATTTTCCGAGCCGAAAAGATTCGAGGCGACAGTCGTTCCAATCACTGCAACTCGATTCCGCTTCGTCAAATCGTCATCAGTGATAAAACTTCCGCTCGAAACTTTCAAGGATTGAATCGCCATGTATTCCGGCACAACTCCAGTGACACTCGAATTCCAGTTTTGATTTCCATTGACGATTTGATAGGAATTCGAAACGGTTGGCGAGACATAATCGATATTTTTGATCTTCTTTTTGATCGCTTCAGCATCGTCAAGTTTCAAAGTCTGCATCGAGCCAGCTGCTCCTCGAGGACCTCCACGATTCGACGAACCAGGCATCACGATTAACATATTAGAGCCGAGAGACGCGATTGAATCAGTGACATTTTTTCGAACGCCCATGCCGACTGAAACCATCGCGATAACTGCACCGACGCCAATGATAATTCCGAGCATTGTGAGCAGCGATCGAAGTTTATTCGCCGTGAGAGCTGTGATCGCCATCTCGAAAGATTCCATGAATAACAAATCGATCGCCTCTCAAAAATTTTTATACAACTTCCATGACTTCACCTTTGCCAGCATCTTTGGTTATCAATCCATCGCGAACGAGCAATTGACGACTTGCACATGCGGCAATCTCCGGCTCGTGAGTGACTAGAATTATCGTGCGCCCTAATCCATGCATTTTTTCAAAAATATCCATGATTTCGCGCGTGGATTTTGTATCGAGATTTCCAGTCGGCTCGTCAGCCATGATTATATGAGGATCGTTGACCAGAGCTCGAGCTATCGCGACTCTTTGACGCTGTCCGCCCGATAATTCATTCGGCTGATGATCTGCGCGATCTCCTAATCCCACAGAATCCAACATCTCGCGAGCCTTCTCGAGCCGTTCAGATTTTCCAATTCCTGCGTAAACTAATGGAAGTGCTACATTTTCCAACGCAGAAATTCGAGATAACAAATTGAAATTTTGAAATACGAATCCAATTTTTTTATTCCGAGTTTTTGCTAAAGAATCGTCATCGAGCTTTGCAACTTCCTCGCCATCGAGTTTATAAGATCCGCAAGTCGGTCGATCCAGACATCCCAAAATATTCATCAGCGTTGATTTTCCAGATCCCGACGGTCCCATCAACGCCGCAAATTCTCCCTGATGAATTGTTAAATCGATTCCAGCGAGCGCAGCGACTTCTTGATCGCCGACTTGATAAATCTTTTTGATTCCAGCGAGCTGAATTGTTGGAGTTTTCATCACATCGGTGGAGGACCACCCATACCTCCTCGCCGCGAATTATTTTGAGATTTTTGTGACTGATTCGAGTTTGCAGTGACTGAATAAGTTGTCGAGATTTCATCGCCCTCATTCAATCCTTTGAGAATCTCGACGAATTCATCTGAATAAATTCCAGTTTCGACGTAACAATTTTCAAGAATCGGAGGCTCTTTTGGATCTTGAGATCGAGTCACTTTCACGACGTAAGATCCTTTCGAATCAGTTTTCAACGCGGAAATTGGAATCGCTAACGCTCGATCTTTATTGGAAGTTTTGATTTCGACTCGAGCAGTCATCGCCGGCAAAAGATTTGATTCTGGATCTTCGACGTCCAAAGTCACGTAGTAATAAATGACTGACGCGCTTGAAGATGAACTGGAGCTTGAACTTGATGAATCGGTGTCCCATGAATTCGTTACATCAGTTTGAGAAATTTTGGCGACCTTGGCATTGAAAGTTTTATTGGTGTAAGCATCGACTGTAAACGTTGCAGATTGTCCAATTTTCACCGCGCCGATATCTGTTTCATCGACTTTCGCCTTGATTTGTTTTTGCGAGAGATCCGCGATTCTCATTATGACGGTTGGATTGTCTGAACCTTGAACCGCCATTGATCCTGGAGTTTTTGGTTCACCGACAACGACTCCATCGATTGGCGAAACGATTTCAGTTTCCGCGAGATCCGATTCTGTTTCCTCGAGAGAAGATCGCGCCGTGTCATAATCATATTGAGCATCTTCCAATTCTTGATCTGATTTCGCGCCGATTTCATGCAAATATTTCGTCCTGGATAATTTCTGCGATGTGTTTGTGACTTTGAATTGAGCTTGATCTCGTTTTGCCTCAAAATCTTTTCCATCGAGAGTTGCAACGAGCTGTCCAGCTTTCACCGAATCATTTTCTTTGACTAAAATTTGTTTGATTCGCGCTGTGATTTTTGAACTGATTTCGACTGAATTGACCGGCTGAATCGTTCCAGTCGCGGAAACTGTCGATGAAAGATTCATTCGCTGAACCTTTTCAGTCTCGATTTCCGCTTGAGCCTTGGCAACTTCTTCATTCTGAAAATATTGATATCCAAAAATTCCGCCCGCAATCAGAATCACGAGAGGAATGATCCATTTCAAAAATTTCAATTCAACTCACCTCGCTCGTGATCCGTCAATCCAATTCCCATGAGATTTTCAACTTACGCCTTGTATCGAGCATAATCATATCTCGCACTGATAGCATTTTTTTTCGCTGTGGAAAGTGCAAGCTGAGCATCGATGATATCCAATAACAGTCCCTCGCCGACTCGATATTTTTCCCGCGCGATGAAATAATCCTCCTCTGCTTGATGAACTGCCTGTCCCGTCGAATTGAATCGAGCTTCAGCCTCTCGCATGTTGAGATAAGCCGTTCGCAAATTCAAATCGACTGTATCGAGATCTCTTTTGTACGTCAAATTTGCGACTTCCAATTCAGCTTCCGCCTCTTCGATTTCCGCGCGAGTCACTCCACTGTCGAAAATATTCCATGACGCCGAGATTCCCGCGTTGAGATCTGGATCCCAATCGCCGCTTGGATGTATAGATCCTCCCCAGCTCGCTCCAGCGTTTGCATTGACTGACGGTTTGTAATTTGCTTTCGCAATTTTCACTGCCAACTCTCGCTGTTCAATCGTGAATTGATCCGATAAAAGATCTTTCCGATTTTCATGCGCGTAATCGGTGCAACTCTCGAGCGATCGATTAAAAATTGCATAAGTTTCTTCCGATAGATCGTCAGTCAAATTCAGAGGTTCAGTGCGATCGATTCCGATCAAATTTCTGAGCTGCGCGAGATTCACTTCATAAGAATTTCGAGACTGAATCAAAGTCTGGCGAGCATTTGAAAGTTCCACGTTCGATCGAATTACATCGATTCGCGCCGTCGCTCCAGCTGTATAAAGTTGAGAAACATTTTCGAGATGCGCGGAATAATTATCAACTGTTTCCTGATCAACTTCGGAATTTCTTTTTGCCTCGAGAGCGTTGTAATATGCTTGAATCACTTCCAATTTTGTAGTTTCCCTTTGACGTTCAGTTGCAAGTTCGGAAGTTCTGACTCCGATCTCGCTCGATTCAATTTGCGATTCAAGTCTCCCGCCGGAATAAATTGGAAGAGTTGCAGTGATTCCATTCGACATGCTTGAGCTTGAATCATGATTGATCGTTTTATTTGCATTGACGCTCGAATTTGCTGAAACTGAAAATTTCTTACCGCCTTGAGCCTGTTTCAAATTCGCTCGAGCTACATCTTCCTGCTTTTGAGTGATTTTTAAATCTGAATTCTGAGTCAATGCTAAATCGATTGCTCGTTGAAGAGATAGATCTGCCGCGAATGTTGTTGAATGAATTGCAACCGTCGCGAGCAGAATCGAAAATATTTTTTTCATTGAAAATTCTCCATTCGAATTCTAAAATTTGCCGCGTGAATTCTAACGAATCAAATTTATCGAATCAACATTAAATTCTGGAGGAGTTCAAGATGAAAATTGTTCAAACTGAAAAAGCTCCCGCAGCAGTTGGTCCATACTCGCAAGCGATTATCGCGAATGGAATGATTTATTGCTCCGGACAAATCGCGATCGATCCTTCCGTCGGAAAAATTGTCGCTGAAGATATCGAGGGACAAGCAGATCAATGTTGCAGAAATATCGAGGCAGTTCTCGAGACAGCTGGAGTTGATCTTTGCAATGTCGTGAAAACTACATGTTTTTTAGCGGATATAGCTGATTTTGCAAAATTCAATTCGGTTTACGAAAAATATTTTGTATCTAAACCAGCGAGATCATGCGTCGCGGTGAAAGATCTTCCGAAAGGTGCGCTCTGTGAAATTGAAGTTATCGCTATTGAGTCCTGAAAATCTTTCCACAAAATAAAAAAAAGATCCATCGATCTAAAAATGATCGGTGGATCTTTTTTTTGTTCGGAAAAAATTTTTTAGAAAAAGTACTTGACACTCGGGGGGGGGGGGGGGCGACTAAAATATGGGCAAGATTTTCATCGTCTACAGGAGAGAATTTTATTGAAATATGAGGAACTGACTGCATTTCAACTTAATGATCTTTGCAAGATGAATCGAGTCATATTGTTGACGTTCGGAAGTATAGAGCAACACAGTTCACATCTTCCGGTTGGCACAGATTATATTTGCATGCTGAAACGCGTAGAAGAAATCGCTGAACGAACGAATAATATAGTTTTTGCGCCGATTCAGATTGGATACTCTTTTAATCATATTGGAATGACTGGCACAATCTCACTCGATGCAAAAATCTTTATCGATGTCGTTAGAAATATTTTGGAGCAACTTTTTGAGCAAGGATGGAGGAGAGTTCTGATTTTCTCCGGACATAATGGAAATTGGGCGTCATTGGAAGTTGCAACTCAAATCACTCGTGAAAGATTTCCGAATTCGCAAATAATTTTTTCTCGTGGATATCCGAAATCGAAGAATCAGACGCGGTTCATCAAGAATTTTGATTATCACGCTGGGACGGTTGAAACTGCATTGGTTTCATATTTCAGCAAAATTGATTTGGATAATTTGCCAACTCCCAATGAAAATTTGCCGAAGTCCATCGTTTCATTGCTCGATAAAGATGAATTGGATGATATCGATCGTCTATTGATTTCAGGATTAACTCCCGGGCACACAAATCTATTGTCGAAAAATGGAATTTGGGGACGAGATGATCCTTCAAACTATGATCAAATTCCAGTTGACGTTGCAATGAAACAGTACATCGATTTCTTTGTCGAATTACTTCAACGATGGGATAAAATCGCATGATAACTCCTTATTCAGATGGAATTTTTTACGCTGTCAAAAATCATGTAAATCCATTCATACTTGAAACAGTTTCAAAAATCGCGCCCGGAAGAGTTATCGATTTGGGCTGTGGAGCTGGAAATAATCTCCGTCATATGATCGATCTGGGATGGGATGTTTACGCTGTCGATCGAGAAAAAATTGCTATCGATATGTTGAATGAATTTTTGCCGTCGGATCATGTGTTTTGTTGCGATTTGAGATGTATGGATTTTTCTAAATTGCCGAATTGGAATTTGATTCTTTGCAACTATGTTTTGCAACATTTTACTCGTGTTGAAATGACTGAATTTATCGAGCGCATTAACATGACGTCTCGAGCAAATTGCATGATGATATTGTCAGTTTTTGAAAACAGATCGGATTTTTCCGTTGATGAAGTTTTTTTAGAATTAAAGAATCTGAATTGGCAACTTAAAAATTCTGAAAAATGGTCGCGAATGGATACTTCACACGGCGATCCACATCAACATGAAGGCGTCGATAGTTTCTGGATCAAGTCGAGCTGATCATGGGAGGCTCTATTTTGGATACTAGCAATCAATTTTATTTTCAATGGCATTTTCTTGCGAATTGTAATCTCAGATGCAAACATTGCTATCAAAATACATATGCTCGCAGTGAATTGGAATTCGATAAACTCATAAAAATTGCGGATCAGATCATAAACGCGCTGAAAAAATGGAACATGTTCGGAAGAATATCATTGACAGGCGGCGAGCCATTCGCGAGTCAATCATTGTTTCCACTTTTAAAGTATCTCGATGCGAGTGATCGAATTTTTTCGATTGATATTCTAACAAATGGAACTTTGATAACTTCTGAATTCATTAATGATTTGAAACAAATTCAGAAGTTACATCAGATCCAAATTTCTCTAGATGGAGGAAATGCGTCTACACATGATTCAGTCCGCGGAAAAGGATCTTTCGATAAGGCAGTTGACGCAATCCGTCTATTAAAAAGATCCAATTTCAGTGTTTCGTTGATGTTTACACTAATGCAGTTGAATAAACATAATTATGAGGATTTTTTGAATTTTGCAGTCACGGAAAATGTTGACGCAGTGACAATTGAGAGAGTGACTCCATGTGGTCATGGAAAAATCGATGATATTCTGACGGCGGAAGAGATTCGCGATATATATACAAAAATCACTAGGATCGCAAACAATCTCCCGAGTTCTTTGAAAGTTCGTCGAGCTCGTCCTCTTTGGATTAATACGGCGAATGAAAATACAGATCCAGATGCAAATATCGGCGGATTTTGTCCAGTGGGATTAACTGCATTGGCTATTCTTTGGGATGGTATAGTCCTGCCATGCAGAAGATTGGAAATTCCATTGGGAAACATTTTGACAGATGGATTGTTCAAAATTTGGTATGAAAATGAAATTCTATGGAAAATTCGAGACAAAGATAATCTCGTCGGTAAATGCAAAAGCTGTAAAAATTTAGCGTATTGTGGCGGTTGTCGAGCGATCGCTTATGCTGTCACTGGGAATTATATGGAGAGCGATGTTCAATGTTGGATTTGAATGATGTTTATGTCTTGAATGACAATTTCATCCTTCGGAGCATTCACGATAAATTTTGGTGTCTCGATACAAACAGCGGAGATCAATATCGATTGAATCGAGTCGCGTATGATATTCTCTCAGAACTTCATCCAAATCAGCCGATTTCAGTCGAGATTTCCAATGTTTCGAGTAAATATAAAATTGCCAAAGATGTTTTTGAGAGAGATGCAATTGAATTGCTGAGCTCTGCTATCAAATCAAATATAATCAGAAAGGAGGTGTAATCTATGCTTTACGAGTATGAAAAACCTATCCTCGAAAAAGAGGAAGAAATGATTTTCACCAAGGAAGTCTGGGAAGAGTTCAACGATGGACAATGGTGTTTTGGTTGCACGAATTGCAATTGCAACTGACACTCAAGCGGGAGCATCCGGATAGTTTAGATTCGGATGCTCTTTTGTATTTTTGGAGGGATCTTTTTGGAGGTTATTGATAGTCACGTTCACATTGGATTGAACAAATTTTTCAAAACTAAGAACGATTTTCCATATAATCTCGAAAACGATTTCCACGATTATTTGAATCTTTTTCGCACGTCAAAATTTTCCAAGGCATGCATTCTGCCGATTCCAGATCAAGACGTGGATAAAATTGAATCTCACGAATATCTTAAAGAGGCGACAGATTATTCGAATGGTCAATTTCTACCAATATGTGGCATAGATGAATCGCTAGCAAACAATATTTGTGGCGATTTTGTCGGTTGCAAGTTGCATCGAGTTTATGACGACATTCCAATTTCTAAATTGCAAATAGCACTGAAAATTCTCGAGTATTACCATGTGCCACTGATTATACATGCCGCATTCAAAAATAAAGTTCAACAGATTCGAGCGTTATTGAAGATCGCGCCTAAGTTAGTGATAATTCTTGCACACATGGGACGCGGACATATCTATACATCTGAAGGAGTTTTGGAAAATCTCAAGGCATTGGAATCGAATTCGAATGTTTATTTCGAGACGTCAACAGTTGGAAATTCCGAAACGATTGAGAAAGCTTGCGACATCATAGGTAGCGAGCGAATCATGTTCGGCTCTGATTATCCATTTGGAAAAATTTTTTCTGGAAAAAGCTACAATTATGTTGAGGAGCTGGATGTAGTTCTCAACGCTAGAATTACTGATTCTCAAAAACGAGATGTATTGTATGGAACAGCGAATCATGTATTTCAATGCTCAAGATATTCAGATTTTGTGACTCAATATCAATCACGATATGAATCGGATATGAAGAATTTGCTACAGAATCTAACATCGCAGAATCGAAAATTTTTAGCTCTCGATGAAAAGCACAAAATCATTCAAACTTGCATGAAACAGTGCAAACATATTTTCGCAATAATTCACGATGGAAAGTTTGCTGGCTTTATGCGTGAGAGTGGACGTCCAAATGGCACATCGCTATTAGAAGAGCTTGTAATATCGCCGGAATATCGTGGAATTGGATTATCAAGATTAGCGATCAAATTTTTCAAGCACATATTTCCACATCATTTTGCCAAGTCAAATTCTCAAAATTTCGCGATAAATCATGTACTGGAAAGCGAAGGATATATTAGAGATGATGGCAAGCGAATTTTTCATTGGGAGTATCAAAGAAAGGAAAATGTTTAGTGTCTATTTATGCTGAAAGAACGATCGTAGCATTGCATCGAATGTGTCGAGAGATGCAACGAAAAAACATTGAGCTCGCTAGGATTTCAAAATGTGCAGTTCAAATGATACTGTCTGGAGTTTCATACAATTCAATTTCTACGGATCTCATCGATAAAATATTGAAGTCGCAAAATCCTGATGGTGGCTTTGTATCTAACACTGATACAATATGGAATGCAAAACTTCTATCATTTTTTTCGGATTTTCATGAATCTTACGTTCGAGCTATTCAATATTTAAATTCGAATCGGACACAATTGGGATTTGGAAGAAGTGCTCGCGATATGGGAAGAATTCCAGTCACGGGAATAGCATTCTATCTTCATCCAAATTTATGTAATGAATCGCAATTGGCATGGCTCGAGGATTTATGGAATAGCGAGAAAAATTCTCTCACTTACAAAGCGGCATATGTTTTAATGGCTTTTAAAATCAACAATTACTCGCCCAAAGATCCAAAATTGATTTCGAACGCATTGGATTGGTTAGCATCGCAACAGGAAATCGATGGAGGATTTGCGCCATGGAAAAATCATCCTGTCGGTTCTAACATATATTGCACCGCATTGAGCGTTTTGGGATTACAATCTTATAAATCTCCGGAGATAATTAATACAATATCGCGTGCATATCAATACATGATCGAAAGTCAGTTGCCGAGCGGAATTTGGGCTTATCATGAAATCGAAGATGGAGCGGCTTGGGGACTTCGAGCTTTGACCGCCGTTGAAGAATCATGAATATACTGTTTGTATATCCTCGTCCGGATGAAATTAAACGATCGCGATTCGGTTTTTCGATGAATATAGCGTACGCGTCATCTGTGTTGAAATTCAAAGGAAATTCAACTTATTTCGTCGATCTTTCAGTTCAAGATTTATCGAATTCACAGATATTTGATATGATTGAAATGAATTCTATCGATCGCGTGTTTGTCGAAATGGATTCATTTGCTCTTAAACGATCGTCTAATAATCAAGATGCTTTGGAAATTTTGAAATTGATCAAACATCGATTCACAAATTTAAAGACGATCGCTTTTGGGCATGCTTGTATCATGAAACGCGAAGAAGTTGATAATGCTGATGAAACGATAACTTGTGACATTTTGAAATATTTATTAGGCGGCGATTATGAATATGATTCCTTGCCTTTTCCAGATCGAGATCTTATCGAATCGGTAGAATATTATTCGGCGCAACCTAAATCTACACTGATTCAGACATCGAAAGGCTGTTTGAATAGTTGTATTTTTTGTCAGCGTCAAGGATGGCAGAATAAATTTTTGGCGCATGATATTGATTATGTTTGCCGCGAATTTTACCAACTGCAGGAACGAGGCTATAAAAATATTTGGATTCAAGATGAAAATTTCACGTTCAATTTGTCTAGAGCAAAATCGTTATTGAAACGAATCATCGCGGAGCATCTAACCGATGGAATGAAAATTTCAATGAGCAGTTGGACTAAAATTGACGAGGAGTTTTTGCAATTAGCTGCGCGAGCCAATATTCGAATTTTGAGCATGGGAATCGAATCGGCGAATCTTGAAGTTTTGAAATTCTACAGGAAAGACATTGATCTAGAAAGAGTGAAACATCTAATTGGTGTGGCTGATTCGCTCGGAATTTTTACAGTCGGCAATTTCATAATTGGAGCACCGGTGGAAAATTTGGCAATGATTAATCGAACGTTTGATTTCATTCAACGGAGCGGACTCGATCAAGTCAATATAAAAACTCTCGATTTTATGATTGGCTCGAAGCTCTATGAAATGTTGCCGAGAGATAAATTTCCCAAAGATCATTATTTTGGTTGCCTCGAAAATGGACTGGGACAAATTAGTTTAAAAGAATTGGAGTCGCTCAAGTCTGATTTTCTAAAGCGATACAATCTATCTCAGCGTGAAAGACTTGCTAAAAAAATCGTGAAATTTGGGACGCCATATGAAGATTAAATCAAATAAAAAAATCCCCCGACAGATCTTTTTTGACGATCTATCGGGGGATCTTTTTTTATGTTCAGTTATTGCACGCTCATTGAAAGAGCGATCATTTTGCCAGACATCTTGGCACGCTGCAAAACTTCATCAGTGATAATTCCGCCCGCTTCGACAATAATCATGCCGTTATCGGTTCGAACAGTTCGCGCGGCTTTTTTACCGACGATGAATCGATTCCGATTGTCGCGAGAGGATTTTGCAGACGCATCAGGCTCAGGAGTTTCAGTTGGAACTGCCGGAGCGTCTTGAGATTGAGTTTCATCGAGAGTCAAGCCGCCGAGAATATCATCGAGATTGATATCTTCGTTCGAAGTCTGTTGAATCGTCGAGTCAGTTGGAAGTTCATCGACTGGCATATCATCTGCGCCGATATTTCCTTCCGCGAGAAGTGCCTGTGCTGCTGCAATTTCTGGCGAGACTGTTTCATCATCGACCGCCGCAATTCCCTCGCCGAGCATTGAATCGAGATCCTGTTCGACTGGAGGATTTTGCATCGCTTCAATTTCTTCCGCGGAAACTTCGACAGACATGTCTTCCGGAAGTTCAGCTGCGACTTCAGCTTGAGTTTCTTGAACTTCTTCGGAAGGCAATTCAACTTCCGCCGCAGTTTCAGATTGAACTTCTTCCGCTGGAACTTCGGGAATTTCTTCGGTGATTTCAGATTGAACTTCTTCGACTGGCGCGTCAGATACTTCTTCCAAAACTGTTTCAGTTTGAGTTTCTTCTAATGGAATCTCTGGCAATTCAGTTGAAACTTCTTCCGAAACTTCTTGAACTTCTTCTGCCGGAGATTCTTGAACTTCTTCAACGACTTCAGTTTGAACTTCCGGAATTTCTTGAACTTCTTCCGCTGTGGATTCAGAAACTTCTTCCGTCGAAATTTCTTCGGAAACTTCTTGAACTTCAGATTGGATTTCAGATTGAACTTCCGGAATTTCAGTCGCGACTTCTTGAATTTCTTCCGCCGGAGATTCTTGAACTTCCTCCGATGTCGGTTCAGGAATAAAAACATCCTCCGGAACTTCCGCATGAATTTCTTCCATTGGAATAGTCGGCGGCTTGATTTCAGATTCAGATGGCGGCTCAGGACTTACAGATTTAGTTTTTTTTTCCATGTTCGCGCTGATAACCGTGACCTGTTTTCCAAAAATCGAAATTTGATCGACAGGAACATCGAAAGTCGAGCCATCCGGCATTGTGATTTCACATTGTTCAATCGCGCCGCTCTCGCCAACATACAATTCAGTGACGCTGCCTTGAATCATACCGTTTTTGGTGATCGCTTTCGTTCCAATGATTCGAATATTTTCGTCGAGGAGATTTTCATAGTCTCCTGCATCCTCGAGTTTCAAAATGTTTTCGCTGTTGTTGATGATAACTGCATCGTCACCAATCGCGATAACTGATTCATACGGGATCAGTTTGACGCCGCGATACCAATCATCATCTTCGATTGTGAGTGCTGCAATGGATTTGTTATGAGCGTCAATGAGGAGTGATTTGCTCTTACCGAGCTCACTGCCTTCTGTCACGCTGATAACTGGGAGACCGAGAATTTCCACGCTTTTTTTCATGAAGACCCCTCCAATTTGTCATTTAGCGGATCTCTCCGCAAAAACCTGTTCTATTTCCGCCATGTAACTTTTGGAAATTTTACTGTAAGGAGTTTGCAACACGCGATGTCGCAATAGCACCAACTGAACCGTTCTCAAATATAGCAGATTCCGCGAAAATTCTCGATAGGATTCTAAGTCATGTTTCAACGCTGGAAGTGTGAGCGAATCTTCATAGACGCGGATTGCTTTGGAATATTGCGCTTGTTCCTTATAAATGTTTCCAATTTCTATCGCGATGAATGGAGCATAATCATCATTTTTGTATCGATCGAGTGCTTTTTGATACGCGAATAGTGCCTGCTGAAGATTTCCGGAATCTCTTTGATCCGCGGCATAATCAAGGATGTCATCGAGAGATTCGAGTCTCGAGAAAACTTCATTTTGATCAACTTTATACGCGAGAATCGATGTATTGGAAATTTTTTGCGCGGGAGGATCAATTTTTTTTTCAACTTCAACAATCGCCGGCTCAATTGATTCAGTCGGCTCAACACGCTCACGATCTTCAGAACGTTTGATCGATTCTTCGATTTTTGGAATTGCAGCTTTTGGAGTTTCAATTTTCGATTCGAGTTTTGGAGTTTCAACAACTTCCTGCTCGATTTTTGAAGTCTCGATTTTTTCTTCGATCTTCGGTTCGATCTTAGATTCGATCTTTGGATTCTCAATTTGAGTTTCAGATTTTTGAATTTCGATCTTTGATTCTTCGATCTTAGACTCAATTTTTGGTTCAGTTTTAGATTCTTCAATCTTCGATGGAATCTGTTTTGGCGGCTCGATTGGAATATCCTCGTGCGATTCATCGAGATCGAGTGCTTTGATCGTCCGCGTCATGAGAATCTGTTTTTCACGTTCAATCATTTGTTCCGATTCTGCTTCACGCCTGGCTGCAGCTTCATCGACAGACGAAATGACATTTTTCATTTCATCCCGACGAAGCAGCCAATTATTGTAGAAACTTGCGACGATTGCACCAATCAAAACGAGGATTCCGATGTGAATATAATGCGACGAATTCAGTGTATCAGACAGAAATAATGCCGCGATGTTTACAAAAAATGATAAAACCGCGCAAAGAATCAGTGATTGATACTTGATTTTGAGCCCAATGTAATCCGTAAAATGATGGAGAAGAAAAATTACGAGCGCCATCACACTCGGCACGATGATGAAAAAATTCATTGCATTCCCTCCGTCGCGATTCTTTCGACGCTTGAACTTTCCACGAACGAATCGCGGATTCCTGCTTCTTAGATCAGGATTCATCCGAAGACTATTCTGAGTCTCCACAGGCTTAACTTCCCACAGTTCCTGCGGTACAAAATATTTCTATGACGCAACTCTCTCGAGAATTCTCTTCCCTTCTACCAATATATTCCGAGCCGCATTGATATCGCGGTCATGGATTGCTCCACATTCCGGACATTTCCATTCTCTCACTGATAGATCCTTCGTCTCGGAATTCTTATATCCGCAACATGAACAGATCTGACTCGATGCATAAAATCTCCCGACACTTTGCACAACTTTTTCATACCATCGCGATTTATATTCCAACATCTCGACAAATTTTCCGATCCCAACATCACCAATCGATTGTGCTAAACAATGATTCGACATCATCCCACACACATTCAGATCTTCTATGCATATCAGATCGTAATTCCTAATTAACCGCGTTGTCAGGTGATGTAGAAAATTCTCAAGCTGATTCGAAATATATTCATACATTCTCGCTAATCGAATTCTCGCTTTGTTGCGATTCTGACTGTCATTTGATTTTCGTGACAATCTCCTCTGCAACATCTTGAGACGTCTTAGCGACTTCTTCAAATGTTTCGGATTCGCGATTTTCTCTCCATCAGAAGTTATTGCGAAATCTTTGATTCCTAAATCGATTCCAACTTCACGATTCGATGGCTTTAATTTTTGAATTTCAACATCGGCGCAGCATATTGATACAAAATATTTTCCAGATTTCGTTCTCGATACTGTTGCATTGATTATCCTGCCTTGTATCGGTCGAGAGATTCTAGCTTTCACTTTACCGAGTTTTGGAAGTTTTATCGAATCACTATTCACAGTGATGTTATTGGTCGTAAAATTTGTTCGATAACTCTGTTTCGATGAATGCTTTCTCTTGAATTTTGGATAATTCGCTCGCCCTGCAAAGAAATTTTTATATGCAACATCCAGATCTCTTAATGCATTTTGGAGGGCAAATTTATCTACGTCCTGAAGGAATGGCATTTGTTGCTTGAAGATCGTGAGATTTCTACACGTCCAAAAGAAATTTAGAGAAATGCAAGCGACTTCCCAAGCAACTTTTCGACAATCAAGCGCATCGTTATATACAAATCGAGCGCATCCAATTGTCTTTGCTATTTGAAGTTTCTGCGCATCATCGGGATAGATTCTGTATTTGAATGTCTTTTCCATGAAATCACGTCATCTTCTACTTCCAATCTAGTTACTGTAGGGGGTAGAATAACGCATGCAAATGAAAAAATCTAGTTTTTTATCACGTCTAATCTAACGTCTAAACTCACAAAAGCGCGATGTAATTCATCCTGAAAATTACGTTCAAAGTTATTCTCGGAAGAAATTTTTCAGAATTTTTTTCGAAGTTGCAGGGAAATATTTCGACGCGACGAATCTCTAAACTCAAATCAAATCGATTTCAAATTTTTTCAAAAAGGGGAGTTATTTATGACCGAAAAAACTTTGACGATTGAAAACAAAACCGGAATTCATGCACGCCCAGCATCTCTCTTCGTCGGCGAGGCTGCAAAATACAAATCCACCGTCAAAATCAAAGCAAAAGGCAAAACTGCCGATGCAAAATCAATCCTCATGATCATGGGATTGGGACTCTCGAAAGGCACTGAAATCACCATCACTGCCGATGGTCCAGACGAAGCTGATGCTGTCGCGGCTCTTTCCAAACTCGTTGAAGATAAATTCGGCGAAACTGAATGATCCTCACCTCCCAAAAATTTCAAACACGAAGGAGTCTTTATAATGACTGAAAAAACTTTGACTGTCGAGAACAAAACTGGAATTCATGCGCGCCCAGCTTCCGTTTTCGTTCAAACTGCAAGCAAATTCAAATCCAAAATCGAAATCAAAGCGAACGGCAAAACTGCAAATGCAAAATCCATTCTCACCATCATGAGCCTTGGACTTTCGAAAGGCACTGAAATCACAATTTGCGCTGATGGCGAAGATGAACAGGATGCAGTTAGTGCACTCGCTCAGCTCGTTGAAAGCAAATTCGGCGAGGAATAATTCAAGGATTTTCAAAATGACTAAGCGGACTGTTAGAGTCGAAAATGAAACTGGATTTCATGCCCGCCCTGCATCGATTTTCGTTCGAGAGGCGGAGAAATTCAGATCAAAAATCGAGATTCATGCAAATGGAAAAGTCGCCGATGCTAAGGATCTTGTCAGAATTATGAGCATGCAGCTTTCGAAAGGCACTGAAGTTCTGATTCAAGCCGACGGCATGGATGAATCTGACGCGGTTGAATCTCTGGCTCGAATTATCAAAACAAATTTTGGAGACGAGTGACAATCAAAGGGAGACGGTTGAAGATCGCAGATCGCCGTCTCCTTTTTGATAGATTCGAGGAGTTCCAAATGATCGAAAGAATTTCTGAATCGATTCGCACCGATATTCAAGATCTCGAATCAATTTTAAAGTTGCTCGATTCTCCCGCGCTGAAAAAGATCTTGATCGATCAAAATGGAGATTGTGAATCTCAAATTCAAATTCGAACTGAAATCGAGAGTTTAGAATTAGCATTAAAATTGCTCGATTCTCCTGCATTGAAAAAGATCATTATTGATCAAAACGGGGATTGTGAATCTCAAGCGCAGTTATTCGAGCAAATCGGTGATGAATCTAGAGCCCAAGCGATTCGTGAAATTGGTAAACGGCTCGATCAATTTGGAAATTCTGATCAAAATTCGTCCTCAAAATCTTTCAAGAAAACTGTAACGATCAAAGATTTTTCATGGGCATCTAAACAGGCTCTTTTTGTATCTGTTATTTCGCCGGCTGCAATGAATTTCGAATCCAAAATCGAAATCACAGTCAAAGGGATAACTGCAGATGCAAAATCCGCGAATGATATCATGCTGAAATTTTTTCCGTTCAATCTGTTCGAATCATTTTTTTCGATGAACGTCGATGTCACGATTTCTGCTGAAGGTTCAGATGCGGAAGAGGCTGTCAAAACTCTCGTGAATCTGATCGAGGATTTTCATTAAATTCAATTGGAGGGAAATACATGGCTGAAAAAATCAAAGGTAAAGGCGTAATCGCTGGAATCGCCGTCGGCAAAATCATGCTCGCTGGACAAAATCTCGATGGTTATCTCAAAGATTACAAACCAAAATCTAAAGACAAAGAGAAAAAGACTGCGGCAGATGCATTGATCAAAGTCGCCGAAGATTTGAAAGTCAGCATCGAAAAACTCAAAAAGCAGGATATGCAGGAGCAGGCTGCAATTCTCGAAGCACATCGCATGATGGTTGAAGATCCTGCAATGAGTGAAGCAATCGATGCGCAAGTCGAAGAATCCGGTTCAGCACCGAAAGCTGTCCTCGATGCATATGAGGCTCAAGCTCAGCTCTTCGAAGGCATGGATGATGAATATTTCCGCGGGCGTGCAGTTGATATGCGTGACGTTGGAAAACGAATCGCAAAATACATCCTCGGAATCAAAGAGCCGGAAATCGGTGAGGGCAAAGTTATCGTTGCAGGACATGAAATCGAGCCGTCAGTCATTGCAGGACTTCCATCTGATAAAATCGCTGGAGTTATCTTGGGACAGGGATCAGTCACTTCCCATGCGATTATCATTGCAAAGACTCGCGCACTTCCTGCAGTTGTTGGAGTTGGCGACGCGATCGATCGAATCGGCGATGGAGATCCAGTCATTCTCGATGGTGACACTGGTGAGATCTTGATTCGTCCGTCCGATGCAGAACGTGAAAGTTACAATGATAAGATTCAGAAACAAGAAGAACTCAAAGCTCATTATGCAAAATTGAGAACTCTTCCTGCAACTACAACCGATGGAACAACTGTCACGCTCGCTGCAAATATCGGTTCACCGGATGATGTCGATGCCGCTAACAATTTTGGAGCTGAAGGCGTCGGATTGTTCCGTTCAGAATTCGTTTTCATGGGCAAGCAGGATATTCCGAAGGAAGAAGATCAATTCAAAGAATACAAATCGGCTGTTGAAAAATGCAACGGCAATCTCTGTATCATTCGCACAATGGATATCGGCGGCGATAAACCTCTGCCATATCTCAACATTCCGCCGGAAGAAAATCCATTCCTCGGCTATCGCGCAATTCGAATCTCGTTGCAGCGCCGCGATCTTTTCATTCCACAGCTCAAAGCGATTCTGCGCGCCGGTGTCTATGGAAAAGCTGGAATCATGTTCCCAATGGTTATCAATGTTCAAGAATTCCTCGCCGCGAAAAAGATGGTCGAAGAAGCTAAAGCTGAGCTCGTTCATGAAGGCAAAAAATACGCTGAAGATGTTCTCCTCGGAATCATGGTTGAAACTCCAGCGGCGGCAGTCATGACTCCAGTGCTCGCAAAGTATGTCGACTTCTTCTCAATCGGCACGAACGATCTTGTTCAATATACGCTCGCTGTTGACCGCGGAAATGCATCGATTTCCTATCTCTACAACCATTTCAATCCTGCAGTTTTGAGATTGATCTATCGCACGATCAAATCTGCAAATGACGAAGGAAAATTCGCTGGAATGTGCGGTGAAATGGCGTCTGATCCAAATGCCGCGATTATCCTCATGGCGATGGGAATCAAAGAGCTTTCGATGAGTGCTCCGTCAATTCCACGCGTCAAAGAAAAGATTCGCAATATCTCGATGACTCGCGCAAAAGAGATTCTCGAAAAAGTTATGGAAATGGAAGATGGACAGGAAGTCAAAGATTATCTCGCAACGATTCAAGCTGTCGATTCTGCACCAGCTCCAGCCGCTGCGACGAAATCTTCCGCAAAATCTGAAGAAGCTCCAACTGCCGCTAAAAAGAAATAACAAGCGTGACGCTTGACCCAATTTAATCCACAAATAAAAAGAAATCCCCGATAGATCGAAAATGATCTGTCGGGGATCTTTTTTTGTTCGGGAAAAATATCGTCACGTCTGCACAAACACACGAAGGGAACTGCCGAGAGTCACTCAACAGTTCCCTTCAAAAAAGGAGTCCAGCATGCCGATTTCTTTCATTGTCTAGAACCTGCTACTCGCAGGTGGGTGTCTTAAGTTCAATTTCAGCTACTCGTTGGTTAAAAACGAACGATCCAGCATCCACAGAATTCAAATCAGACTCCCGAAGAAAAATGTAGGCTAGACAAATCGAAAGTCATCGCACACTCCAGGCTCGTACTTCTTTTCGAGAATGATAGCATAAAAAATTTCACGAGTAAACGGATTTTTTGAGCACGCCGACATATGGCAGGTTTCGATATCGCTGGGCAAAATCCAATCCATAGCCGACCAAAAATTCATCCGGAGTATCAAAACCGCAATAATCGATTTCGACTTCAGTGACTCGCCGCGCAGGTTTATTGAGCATCGCGCAGAGTTTAACATCGCTCGGATTCATCTTTCGAAAATTCTCTTTCAACGCGCTAATCGAATTGCCGCTGTCAATAATATCTTCGATAATCAACACTTCGCGATTGTGAATATTGAATCCAAGATCTTCACGAATTTGAACTTTGCCCGTCGAAACAGATTCATTTCCATAGCTTGACATGCTGATGAAATTGAATTCGACAGGCAGATCGATTTTTCGAACGAGATCAGAGAAAAAAATCGTTGCGCCGCGAAGAATTCCAACAGCTAACAATGGATTTTCTGAATTCACCTTTGATTTATAGTCTTGAGTGATTTGCTCGCCCAATTGACTAATTCTGAGCGCGATTTCTTCTTCCGTGAACAAAATTCTCTCGACGTCTTTATGCAAATTTATCCTCTCCTCATAAATTTCAATTCGCCATTCTCAACAAAAATTCTTCCGCCCGGCAAATCAATCGATGAATGCCCGCGATTTTTCTGAATCAACTCCCGCACCGATTCAATTTGATCAAACGAAATATTTTTGAGATCGAGCCGTTCAAACCAAATTCGCAAAATCTCCCGCTGAATTGAAACGTGTTGATTCAAAAAATTCTTCCGCTTGAGTGTGAAAAATCGTTCCGCTTGAATTTTTAAAAAATCTCGATCGCTCGATGCAATTTGCGATAATCGATTCAATGTCGCGACGATGTTCGGATTGAATTCCTTGAGCATTGGCAAAATCTCGTGACGAATTCGATTCCGTGTTGTCGTCGGGAGATCATTTGTCGAATCATGACGCGGCTGCAGGTTTCGATTCCGGCAGTAATTTTCTAGCTCGAGCTTTGTAAATCCTAGCAGCGGTCGAATTAAAAATCCATCGCGCTCACGAATTCCAATCAATCCCTCGATTCCAGTTCCGCGAATCAAATTCATCAAAATTGTCTCGGCTTGATCGTCAAGATGATGTGCCGTCGCAATTAGATCAAAATTGAATTTCTCGCGAGTTTCGAACAAAAATCGATATCGAAATTCTCTAGCTGTCGTTTCGATTGATCGATGCGATCGCTGATTTTTTTTCGCTTCATTAACTATATCTGCCGATCCTAGAAAAAATTTCAAATTTCGATCTGCCGCAAATTTCTCGACAAATTCTGCATCGGCTCGAGACTCCTCGCCGCGAATCTGATGATCAAAATGTGCGATTCCAATTTCAAATTCGGATTCGCAAAAAAGATCTGCCAACGCTAGAGAATCAGATCCTCCGGAACATGCAACGAGAATCTTTCCCGAGAAATTTTCGCAGGATTTTTTGAATCGATTTAAAGTTTTCATCAATATTCAGTTGCAAAAATAGCGACAACATTTCCATGCCCGATAAAATGAATTCTTCGACCGGCATAACTGCAATATGCATTTTTATCTTCACCGGAAGATGCAAGCAATTCGATTTTCTCCAATTCATCCATTCCGAGAGCCTTCAAAATCACATCGATAGTTTCATAATAAATTTTTGGATCGCGCGAGCTTTCGAGCTGCGACACAGAAATCATTGAAATATAGCCTTCGCCGTTGATAATGAAAGAAATCGCGCCATCAGGATTATCCATATATTCGGAAGTGTCATTTGGATTTTCTCGATCAAACGCGCTAATCCAGATCGTCAAAAAGCCGCCATTGATATCAAGATTTGGAAAATATTCGACGTCTGTGAATTCGACGGGAGTATTTTCGCTCGCCTTGAGAATATCCTCCAAAAAACTTTCCGCGCCGGTGTCAACAATTCGAACTGCATTGATATCCCACATCATTGGAACGATTCGTTCGCATTGCCGCTTGACTTGATTGAGACTGTCCTGCAGCGCGTCAGCGTGAACCTGTGGAGGATTCATCGATATCAGAATTGCCGAGAAAATCACCGTCAAAAATTTTTTCATGATTCATCACCAAGTTTTTGATTTTTATCGTTCCGTTGCAATTATCGCAACAGTTCCATCATCGCCGGATGCAACCCAGATTCGACGATTGGAGAATTGACAGAATGCACTTCGAACATCGTCAAGCGAATCAAACAATTGCTGGCGTTCGGAATCTGTCAAGCCGATGCAGTTCAGCACGATATCTTCAACTGCATACAAAGTCGCGAGCGGGATATAATCCGAAGAAATTCCGATCGTTTGAATGTAGCCATCAGCATTGACAAGGAAAAATACGAATCCAGATTCGCCGTCAACTGTGAACGATGTGAGCCAGGAACTCATATTGTCATCGACGGAATCAAATTGCGGAGTGCGTTTGATTTCATCGAAATGCACATTGATATCAGTCGCGATGAATTGTAAATTTCGCGAAAAATTTTCCGCACCGATATCTGTGACTCTGACAAAACTCATATCGCCTTCAGCCGCTTGAATCGTTGAAATATCGCCGAACGCCATGAACATCGCAAGTATCGCCGTGAATAGATATCTCATTATGCCCTCCTCATTCTCCAGTCGCGAAAATCAAAACTGAATTCGACTTCCTATCAATAAAAATCCTTCGATGCATATTCGAGCAAAAAACATTCTGCATTTCATCTTTGGAATTTTTGAGCGAATCAATTTCAGAATCTGTCAGCCCAACGCAGATCAAAGCTGCATTAATGATTTGCTCCAAAATTTCATCGTCGCCAGTAATTCCAATCGTCGAGACATATCCATCGCCGTTGACAAAGAAAATCAAACTGCCTTGAACTTTTTCCTTACCAAAAATCGAAATCCAAGCGTGCAATGGATCGCCTGGCAAATTGAAATCATCGCTGGTTTTTTGAACGTCGGCAAATTCGAAATCGCTTGCAACTCCACGCATGTGATTCAAAAATCGAGCCGCACCGATATCGACGATTTGAACGAAATCTGAATCTTGAGCGTGAGTTGTCGATGTGAAAATGATCGAATTAAAAATTATGAATGTGAAAATCGCTAGTAAAAATTTTTTCATACGCTAAATTCTTTAACCTCGTCATGCAACTTTTGCGCAAGTTCTGAAAGTCTGCTGCTCGCGTCGGACATCTCATGCATTGTCGCCGCTTGTTCTTGAGTCGATGCTGAAACGTTTTGAGATTCTTCGACGGCATCTTGACTGATTCGCTGAACGTCATTAATCGCGTTGAGAATTTCTTTGCTCGTGTTCAAAACTGTTTCGATATTTTTCAGCGATTCTTGAACATGATCATTGAGTTTCGACGCCTCTTTTTCAATTTCCAAAAAGACGCTGCCGATTTCGTTGACAGAATTCGTGCCTTCACCGATTGATTGATTTCCCGCTTGAATCGCATCGACAACTTGATTTGTATCGTTTTGAATCGTGACAATCAGATTTGAAATATTTTTTGTAGCATCGCTTGACTGTTCAGCCAATTTTCGAATTTCTTCCGCGACAACTGCAAATCCTCGACCTGCCTCGCCTGCTCGAGCCGCTTCGATTGCCGCGTTCAGAGCTAAAAGATTCGTCTGTTCAGAAATTCCGGAGATCGTTTCGACAATCGTTCCAATTTCTTCAGATCTTTTTCCGAGGAGAGTGACTTTTTCGACTGAACTGCTTGATTGATCCGCGACAAATTTGATTTGCTTGACCGCGTGCTCAACAGTCGATCGCCCCTCGATCGTTTTTTGCGTGCTATGTTGAGACACTTTCTGCATCGCTTGAGCGGCAGTATGAATTTCGCCGATTCTGATTTCCATGTCGTTAATCTGTTTTTGCAATTTATCGATAGTCTCAGCCTGCTCACTCATTCCGGAAGTCATGTGAACCATTCCATCGGCAACTTGATTAATCGATTGAGCAGTTTGCGACGAGTTCTCAGTCAATCTTTCCGCGGAACTTGCAACGGTTTCAGCGGAATTTGTAACATCTATCACGAGTTTTTGCAGACTGCTTTTCATTGAATTTGCAACTCGAGCGATATCTGCAATTTCATCCTGCGTATTTATGACAATATCTCCACCACGAAGATCTCCCTTGGCGATTAGATTCAGTGCGTCTTGAATTTTTTGTAGCGGCGCGAGAGTTCGAGTGACGATATAACTTAGAAGAATGATAGCAATGATAACAACAATCGCGACCGTCACAATGATTGTAAACGTGAGACTATGAGCCACTGAATCCATTTCTGATTCCGGCAGACCGACGAAAAGCATTCCGATCGTCTTTCCAGCGTCAGTGATTGGATAATATGCCGCGGAATATCTTTCGCCTTTGACTTCAGTTGAGCCGGTGAAAACTTTTCCATTATTGAGGACGTTTTTGATAACTTCCGGATCTGTCGTGCGAGTTCCAATCGCGCCAGGAATTGTTGTCGAGATTCGAGTATCGCCTTTGAAAATCGTAACCTGTCCTCGAGACAATTGCGCAAGATTCGAGACAACATCATTCGCGCCATCCATTGATTTATCGCCTTTGAACAAATTTCCATCGACGATTTTCCATTCGCCGGGATATCGCAAATCCAAAATTTCCATCGATGAATTAACATTCGATTCGGCTTTCAATTCCAGCGCGTGATTGAATCCACTCGTCGCGCTTTGATATCCCATGTGCGCTGTAATAATGCATGCGACAACAATCATTGCATTGACTAATAGAATGACTTTGGTTCGAAGTTTCAAAATAACCGCCCCCTTTATTGAACCTCTGACTGAATTCTAGCATTTGACTTCAACAAACGGAAATAAAAAAGATCTCCGCGCGGGAGATCTTCTACATAGAATCGGATTTCCTTTTTGTTGATTTTCGAGTTCTGGTTTTTTTTGGCGAATCGGAATTTTTGGATTG
>JAFUTY010000038.1 GCA_017484005.1 Selenomonadaceae bacterium
ATCGATTCTCCACATCTCTGACGATTCTCACGAGGATCAAATTTTGACTTGGGCAAATTCATCCAATACAACGCTCGATTTTTCAAATTCAGATTCCGCGATTTTGCATTTCGATAACATTGGCGATAATTTTTTGATCGGAACTCAATTCAACGATACAATTCACGTCGGCAATTCAGATTCAGTTTTCGGCGGCGGAGGATCTGACGAGATTCTCGATTTCAATTCGACAGATCTCCTCGTTATCAATGCAGGAATTTCGAACGTTTTCACTGATGGCGATGACCTCACGATTCAACTTGAAAACAATTCTTCCATCAGACTCGATGGCGTGGTAGGATTCATCGGTGAAGTAACAGTTTTCGATTCATCAAACGAAAGAAGGTTTTCAATAGATGTTCCGACCACGTAGAATGCGAATCTCGCCGGCGATTCGAAATCTCGTTCGCGAAACAATTTTGACGCCACAGGATTTTATCTATCCAGTGTTCATCGTCGCAGGAGAAAATGTCGAAGAAGAAATTTCATCGATGCCCAATTGCTATCATTTGTCAGTCGATCGCGCCGTCGAGTGGGCTCGAAAAATTTCTGCCGCTGGAATTCCTGCAGTTGAAATTTTTGGACTGCCGGAGTACAAAGATGAAATCGGCTCGAGCGCGTGGGATATGAATTCTCCAGTTCAACGTGCGATTTCCGCGATAAAAAAATCTGTTCCGGAGCTGGCGATTATCGGCGATGTATGTTTGTGCCAATATACTACTCACGGTCATTGCGGAAAGCTCGATGGAAACTATGTTGATAATGATGCGACGCTCGAGTTACTGCAAAAAGTCGCGGTGAGTCAATCGGAAGCTGGAGCAGATATCATTGCGCCGTCTGATATGATGGATGGAAGAATTTTGGCGATTCGATCTGCGCTCGATTCAAATGGATTCAAAAACGTCGCGATTATGAGCTATTCAGCGAAATATGCATCTGGATATTATGCACCGTTCCGCGATGCTGCTGATTCTGCTCCGCAATTTGGAGATCGCAAGCAGTATCAAATGGATTGCGCGAATGTTATCGAGGCGTTGAAAGAAGTCGATCTCGATGTTGACGAGGGCGCAGATATCATCATGATAAAGCCGGCGTTGGCTTATCTCGATGTTGTTGCGAAGGTGAAGGAGCGAATCGATCTTCCGCTTGCAGTTTATAATGTCAGCGGCGAATATGCGATGGTGAAATCTGCCGCGCGAAATGGCTGGATTGATGAAAAGCGAATTGTTCTTGAAAATTTGACGAGCATGAAACGCGCTGGAGCAAATATGATTATCACTTATCACGCGCTCGATGCCGCTCGATGGTTGAATGAATCATGAAAAAAGATGCTCGATTTTATTGGACGTTTTTTAAATCAACATTCATGATTTCCGCACTGACATTCGGCGGCGGATACGTGATTATCGCGTTGATGAAAGCGAAATTCGTCGATGAACTTGGCTGGCTTGATGAAAAACAGACGCTCGATCTCGTCGCAATTGCTCAATCAACTCCAGGAATCATGGCAGTCAACACGTCGATTATGCTCGGCTATGAACTCGCTGGATTTTTCGGCGCGATTATCGGAATGCTCGCGACAGTCATTCCTCCGCTCGTGATTATTGGAATTGTCGCGAGGTTTTATGAACTTATCGCTGAAAATGAATATGTCCGCCTCGTTTTGAAAGGCATGCAATGTGGTGCGACAGCGATTCTCGTCAACGTTGCGATTGATCTCGCTGTCAAACAATTCAAAGCAAAATTGATCCTACCGCTGATAATCATTGTCGCAACATTCATCGCGAATCTGTTTTTCGACGTCAATATCATGCTCCTCGTTTTGATTGACGGCGTTGTCGGTCTGATTCTGATGCGCGGCAAAATTTATGGGTGATTGAATGACTTACCTACTTCTATTCTGGGAATTCGCCAAAATTTCAGTTGTATGTGTCGGCGGCGGGTATGCATCGATGCCGCTGATTCAAGCGATTGTCGTCAACAAATATCACTGGCTGTCGCTTAGTGAATTCATCGATATTTTCACGATTTCGCAAATGACTCCTGGACCGATTGGAATCAACGCTGCGACGTTCGCTGGAACTAAAGCCGCTGGAACTCTCGGCGGAATTGTTGCGACGCTTGGATTTGTGACTCCGTCGATTTTCATCTGCATCGCGCTCGTCAAAATTGTTACGAAGTATGGAGATCTCGGCGCGATTCATGGAATTTTGAATGGACTTCGACCGGCTGTCGTTGCATTGATTGCGTCAGCCTGCGTTTCATTCATTTTATTAGCGGTGTGGGATATCGAAAAATTCCCGAGCGATCCAGTTGGAACGATGAATTATCTCGGCTTGATAATTTTGATTGGTGCATTGATTGCCGCTCGAAAAAAAATCGGTGCAGTTCCAATTCTCCTCGGCTCTGGAATCGCTGGAATTATTTTGGGATTCGTTTTTTGACATGAAAAAATCCCTCGATCGAAAATCGGTCGGGGGATCTTTTTTTGTGGTAATATATCAACAGAAATTTTTGGAAAGGAGGGATTCGATGAAGGATTTTTCGCGCGAGAAGCAGGATTCACATCCATTTTGGATTGATTTGTTTCAGCGATTTTGGAAGATCGAGCGTCCAAATGATTTGATGGAATTTGAAGTTCCAGTCCAGCTTGAGGAGTCAATTCGATACATCGATATCTGGATACCAAAAACGCGAGTGATTATCGAACAAAAATCCAGAGGCAAGAAACTCGACAAACCTGAAAAACAATCGGGAGGAGCATTTTTAACTCCATTCGAACAGGCTAAACGTTATGATGATCATAGAAAAACTTCCGAGAAAGCTCGATGGATCGTCACTTGCAACTTCGATGAATTCTGGATTTACAATCTCGAGGCAGATCGCCCTGAACTTCATGTTCGGAAGATCAAACTCGAGGAACTTCCTGAACGATTTGGTGAATTAGATTTTCTTGTCGATGAAAAACAATCTGAAATCAAGACTTCGGAATATGTATCTGCATCGGCTGGATCTTTAGTTCAAGATTTTTATGATCTGTTTCGTGATGCAATTTCAACAATGACTCCAGCTGAAATTGTGTCGCTGAATAAATTCTGCATTCGATGCGTTTTCTGCATGTATGCTGAAGACTCTGGAATCTTCGAGAGAAAATCGTTCCTAAATTACTTGAAAGAATCTCGGGATAAATCTTTGGAAGATGTAAAAAATGATCTGGCAAATCTGTTTTGGAGACTCAACACTAAAGATCTTCCAAAACGTGGAATTGATCCTCGACTGTTGAAATTTCCATATGTCGATGGTGAATTGTTTGAAGGAGAATCTCTCGAAATTTTGGATCGACTCGATGGGAATTTTGATTTTCGAAAGATGATCGATAAATTGATTGATGCTTCCGAGAAAAATATCTGGTCAAAGATTTCACCGACGATTTTTGGAAGTATTTTCGAATCGATAATGAGTGAAAATACACGTCGAGGCGGAGGGATTCATTACACATCTCCGGAGAATATTCACAAAGTGATCGATCCATTGTTTTTGAATGATCTCAACGCTGAATTTGATCGCAACGAGAATCTCGATGAATTGCATGAAAAAATTGCTCGATTGAAATTTTTTGATCCGGCGTGTGGATCGGGAAATTTTTTGACTGAAACTTATATATCGCTCCGAAAACTTGAAAATCGAATCATTGCGAAGATCGGAGGATCAATTCAAGTTTCGATCGAGAATTTTTATGGGATCGAGATAAATGATTGGGCAGTTCAAGTTGCAAAGTTGGCGTTATGGATTTCGGAACATCAAATGAATGGAGGATCGAATTTTCTTCCATTGAAACGAAATGCAAATATCATTGAGGGAAATTCATTATCGATCGATTGGAAATCTGTGATTCCAGATGCAGATTTCATAATGGGAAATCCTCCATACATCGGACATCAATATCGGAGCAAAGATCAAATCGAGGACATGGATCGAGTTTTCAAAGATTTTCCGAGATATGGAAAGCTCGATTATGTTTGTGCATGGTTCAAGAAAGCCTCGGAATATATTCGAGACTCAAAATCTGAAGTTGGATTTGTATCGACGAATTCGATCTGTCAAGGCGAATCGGTTGGAATTCTTTGGAAACCATTTTTCGACGATGGAATTCAAATCAATTTTGCATGGAGTTCTTTCAAATGGGAAAATGAATCTCCAGATAAAAAATCCATGGCTCAAGTTTTCTGTGTGATTATTGGATTTGCGCGATTTGATCGGAAGATTAAATTGCTCGATGGCGTTGAAGTTCAAAACATAAATGGATATCTTCGAAACGCGCCAAATGTTTGCATCGAAAGTCGAAAAGATCCATCTGAAGATGTTCCGGAAATGAAACGTGGAAATACTCCTGCAGATAATGGCAATTTGATCATTGAAGCGGAGGATCTCGATGAATTTTTGAAAAAAGATCCTCGATCGAAAAAATTTATCCGGCGATATATGATGGGCGAGGAGTTTATCAAAAATCTTCCGAGATACTGTTTATGGCTTGTTGATGCTGAACCTAATGAAATCAAGTCGATCAAACCAATTTATGAGAGAGTCGAGGCATGTAGAAAATTTCGACTCTCGAGCAAAAAAATTCCAACTCAAATATCCGCGAAAACTGCATGGCTGTTTCAAGAAATTCGTCAGCCTTCCGACGGAAATTACATCGCTATTCCTGTTGTGTCTGGAGGAAATCGAGAATATATTCCGATGGGATTTTTGAATTCTGAAATAATCGCAGGCAACAAACTTTATATCATTCCGAATGGAACTCTCGAACTTTTTGGAATTCTAACATCGAAAGTTCACATGGCATGGATGCGAGTTCTTTCGAGTTACCTCAGCACAAGTTACAGTTATTCGATCAATGGAATTTACAACACATTTCCATTTCCAAAATCAAATCCAAAGATCGAAATCACTGCTCAAAAAATTCTCGATGCAAGATCAAATCATCCAAATTCATCACTCGCTGAATTATATGATCCAAATTTGATGCCTCAAGATTTAAGAAAGGCTCACGATGAAAATGATCGAGCCGTTCTAGATGCATATGGATTTTCACGAAATATTTCGGAATCTGAAATTGTTGCAAGATTGTTTGAGATGTATCAAGATCTCACAAAATAAAAAAAGATCCACCGATCATTTTTTGATCGATGGATCTTTTCTCGTTTCTAAATAATTGATGCAACGTTCTCAATAATGGATCAAACGTCACGTTTGTGGCGGAGAGGGTGGGATTCGAACCCACGGTGGCTTTCACCACAACAGATTTCGAGTCTGTCACCTTCGACCACTCGGACACCTCTCCGGAACGCGATGAATTCTAACAGATCAAAAATTTTGCGTCAAGATTTTTCAGTTTCATCATCTGACTCGAAAATCTCGTCTGGATTTTCATCATCGCCAAAAAGTTTATCGAGATCTTGATTTGGATCTTTGGATTGAGCTCCTTCCGCTGGATAACTGATTCGCGTGTGAGTCACTCCGCCAGACACATAAACTCTTCCACATTCCGGACAGATGTCTGTGAAAATTTGAACGCTTGCCTCCTCGACTTTGCCGCCGCCGCGTTCAGCCTTTTCATATGCATTCGCGACGTGTTCATGTTCATGGCTCGCGACGGCTTGAGGAGCTGCGCTCGGCGAAATGTGCGATGGCGTCTTGAAACTCACATCCATTTCATTCGAGCCGTCTTGATATTTTCGATTCTTGCAAGTCTGACATTCCGCGGGAGAAGATTTTCGACCTGCAGATTTTTCAGTCGATTCGCCTGGATTCAAAACGATTCCTTTATCCTTCTCGGAATTTTGAGCTGCATTCGAAGAATTTTTATTGACTGAATCATCGGAATCCCATCGCGAATTTTGCAATCCGCTCATTGTCACTCCATTGACTGCCATATTGAGTCACCTCCATGTCACTCAATTCGAACGCTATGAATAATTTTATAACCCTTCGATTCAAGTTTTGATTCGACTTCACCGGTGATTTTTGGAGGAAAATTGCCTCGAACAATGATTTCATAACGACCATCAGGCTGCGCGCAAGTGATTAGCGAATCGATATTCAAGCCGCCCGATGTAAAAACTTCCGCGATATCTCTCACGACGCCGATTTTATTTTCAACTTCGAGCGTGATTCGAGTTGTACCTTTCGGAAGTCCCATCATATCGATGAGAGTTTTCATGATATCTGTCGCGGTGATAACTCCAACAACTGCACCGATTTCAGATAACACCGGCAGAGCATCAACTTTTTTCTGATACATGATTAGCGCAGCCTCTTCAATTGTTGCATCGTCTCGAACTGTCGGTGCGTCGCGATGCATGATTTCTGAGACTTTGAGTTTCGTCAACAGTTCTCGAACTTCGAATTTGGAAAGTGATGTTGCGGGAGAGGGCGAGACTCTCATTAAATCGCGATCCGTGAAAAATCCAACGAGTTTTCCATTTTCGACAACTGGCAATCGACGAAATTTTTTGCGGAGCATTATATGAGCCGCATCGATGATTGACGTGTCGGGAGAAACTGTCACGGGATTTGCTGTCATTCGATTTGCCACGAACATTTTTCATCCCCCCAAATACGCTTTTCGAATTTCTTCACTCGCGGCGAGTTCCTTGGCATCGCCTTGCAGTGTGATTCTTCCAGTCTCCAAAACATACGCGCGATTTGCGATTGAAAGTGCCATGTTTGCATTCTGCTCGACTAATAAAATTGTCGTTCCAGTTTTATTGATATCAACAATGATTGAAAAAATCTCGCGAATCAGTAATGGTGCAAGTCCCATCGACGGTTCATCGAGCAATAACAGTTTTGGACGACTCATTAACGCCCGCCCCATCGCTAACATCTGCTGCTCGCCGCCGGATAATGTTCCTGCCTGTTGATCTTTTCGCTCTTCGAGCCGTGGAAATCTCTCGAAAACCATTTTGAGATCTGCATTGATTCCATCGCGATCGTCTCGAATGAATGCACCGAGCTCAAGATTTTCCATGACTGACATCTCTGCAAAAATTTTTCTACCTTCTGGAACTTGCGAAATTCCTTCTTTGACGATTTGATTCGCCTTGAGATCATCGATTCGCTTTCCGAGAAATGAAATCGATCCCTCGCGAGGATGTAATAAGCCGGAAATCGTTCGAAGTGTTGTCGATTTTCCAGCACCATTCGCACCGATCAATGTGACAATTTCTCCCTGTTCGACGAATAGAGAAATTCCTTTGATCGCATGAATCGCGCCGTAATAAACATTGATATTTTCAACCTCAAGCATTTTTGCCATCGAATCACCTCTCTTAAAATTTATACTCAAAATCGATTTTCAGTATAAATTTTTCAATTGATCGTTTCTGCACCGAGATATGCACGAATGACTTCCGGATTGTTTTGAATTTCTTCCGGAGTTCCAGTTGCGATAATCATTCCATATTCAAGCACATACAATCGCTCGCAAATTCCCATGACTAGACTCATATCGTGCTCGATCAATAAAACTGTCAGTCCAAAATTTTTTCGAATCCACCGAATCATTTCCATTAATTCGTGAGTTTCCTGCGGATTCATGCCTGCCGCTGGTTCATCGAGCAATAGCAGTTTCGGTTGAGTTGCCAAGGCTCGAGCGATTTCCAATCGACGCTGCGCACCATATGGAAGATTTTTGGCAGTTTCATCGATTTTATCTTCCAACTTGAAAATTTTTAACAGCTCGCGACATTCATCTTCGATTTGTTTTTCTTCAGATTCATATCGCCCAACTCTAAAAATCGATTCGAGCAATCCATATTTTGTATGACAATGTTTGGCGATTTTCACATTATCAAGAACGCTGAGTTCCGAAAAGAGTCTGATGTTTTGAAAAGTCCTCGCAATTCCTCGCTGAGTGATTTCATATGGCGCAAGTCCAACGACACTTTTCCCATCGAATTCAACTTCGCCAGTTGTCGGTTGATAGACTCCCGTGATGAAATTGAAAACAGTCGTCTTTCCAGCACCATTTGGACCAATCAATCCAATCAATTCGCCGCGATTTATTTGCATATCGAAATTTGAAACTGCGCGAAGTCCTCCAAAAACTTGCGAGACATTTTCTGCGCGGAGTAATTCATTCTTTGACAAACAGATCACCTCTCACAAAATTGGATCAAACGTCACGTTTGCCCTTCAAACGATCAAAAAATTTTCGGAAGATAGAAATGCTTGAGATTTCCATATATCCAAAAAGTCCTTGAGGACGATAAAACATCAATAAAATCAGAGCGAGCGCGTAGATAATCATTCGAAATTCTGGAAGATCTGCAAGCGCGGCGGAAATAAATGTCACGACGAAAGCTCCAGCGATCGATCCAGTCAAAGATCCCAAGCCGCCCAATACAACCATAATCAGATAATTGAATGACGCCATGAAAGTGAATGACGCGGGACTGATTAGATAAAAATTATGCGCGAAAAGTCCTCCAGCAATTCCCGCGAAAGCTGCTCCAATCGTGAAAGCCATGACTTTGAATTTCGTCGTATTGACTCCCATCGCTTCAGCCGCAATTTCATTTTCGCGAATCGCAATGCAAGCGCGTCCGAGATCCGAGTTGACAAAATTTTTGATGAAAAACAGAGTGAATAGAACTGCAAAGAAAACCCATGCAAAATTCGTGAGATGTGGAATCCCTTTGAATCCTGCCGCGCCGCCGACATAATCGATATTCATAATCACGATTCGAATTATCTCGCCGAGTCCCAGAGTCGCAATCGCCAGATAATCTCCCTTCAATCGAAGAGTTGGAAGTCCAATCAAAAATCCCAAGATTCCAGCGGCAACAGCTCCAAGAATCAATGCAACGAATAGCGGCAGATGAAAATTCGTCGTTGCGACAACTCCAACATACGCGCCGACTGCCATGAATCCAGCGTGCCCAAGTGAAAATTGTCCAGTGTATCCATTTATCAGATTCAGACTCGCCGCCATGATAATGTTGATTCCAATCAAAAGGAGATTCAATTGCCAAAATGCACCGATTGTTTTTGTCACGATCAAAATCTCGAATATCGCGAAAATTACAAGTCCGAGCAAAATCAGAATCAGATCATATTTTCGTTGAGAACTCAAATCCAATCACCTCAAACTTTCTCGCGAGTATTTTTGCCAAGCAATCCCGACGGTTTAATCAACAAAACGAGAATCAGAATTCCAAACGCCGCGGCATCTCGAAATGTCGATGATAAAAATCCTGAGACGAGTGCCTCAATGACGCCGAGAATTATTCCACCAATCACCGCGCCAGGCAAAATTCCAATTCCGCCTAAAACTGCCGCGACAAATGCTTTGAGTCCAGGCATGATTCCCATCAGAGGATCAATCGCGTTGTAATAAATTCCTACAAGAACTCCAGCAGCCGCCGCGAGAGCTGATCCAATGCAAAACGTCATCGAGATAATTCTGTCTGAATCGATTCCCATGAGCTGCGCTGTTTCAGTATCGAATGAAGTCGCTCGCATCGCTTTTCCGAGTTTTGTTTTCTGAACTATGTAAGTCAAAATCGCCATCAGAACAATCGTGATCCCAAAAATCATGAGTTGCTGTCCATTGATAATGAATCCACCGATATCGAATGCAATGTTCGGAATGACTTGCGGAAATGTTCGTGGAGTTGGCGAAACGAAATACATCATTGAATATTCGAGGAAAAATGAAACTCCGATCGCTGTAATTAAAATCGAGATTCGAGGAGCATGTCTCAATGGTTTATAAGCTAATTTTTCGACGATCATTCCGAGAATCGCCGTGATAACCATCGAAATCACGAGCGCAGGGAAAATCGATAAATTCATGACAGTGATTGCGAAGAATGCAACATACGCGCCGACCATGTAGATATCACCGTGCGCAAAATTGATGAGCTTGATAATTCCATAAATCATTGTATAACCGAGCGCGATTAATGCATAGATACTGCCGAGCGAGATTCCATTGATCAATTGTTGAATGAATTGTTGAAAAAAATCCATAGTCAACCTCCTTCCAAAAATCTAAAAAAAAATGGAGATCGCCGTTGCGACCTCCATCGATGTGGATTTTTTATCAAAAAGCGGCGCAATACGCCTAATTTTATTTATGAGGATGTAAGCCGTTTTTCAGATTCAGATGTTAAAATATATCTGCACCTTGAAAAGTTAAGATATGGCGTTGCAGGGACGAGACGTTCTCTGTGTAAAATCTTAAACGCACAAGATATAGCGGTTAGACTTCCGCTCTAACAAAAAGATAGTGCTATCTGCACATAAAAGTATGCTGAAGGATCGAAAGATCTGACAGAGTAGGGGC
>JAFUTY010000039.1 GCA_017484005.1 Selenomonadaceae bacterium
CCCATCTCGAAGGCAGGTTGTTTACGCGTTACTCACCCGTTTGCCACTAAGTTTAAGAGCAAGCCCTTAAACTCCGTTCGACTTGCATGTGTTAGGCACGCCGCCAGCGTTTGTCCTGAGCCAGGATCAAACTCTCCAAAATTTGAAAGAGTCTGCTGACTCAAAGTATTAACGATTGTGGTATGAAGTAATGTTTAGTTGTGAAGGGGCGTCGCGATTGGCGACGGTGAGTATATTAAATCTTCAACTCTTCGAAGTCAACATCTTTTTTGTACTTTTTTCAAATTTATTTATTGAATCACACTATTAAATGTAGCTTTTTGATCCATAATTAAAAGATCCCCAATAATAAAGTAAAGAAATCTGCGTTAAGAAAACAATTGCTAAATGATTTTTTGAAAGATATAATTTAAAAATAAAGTAATGTCGAGGTGATTAATCTTGAAACAGTTTTTATCAGTTATGCTCGCGTTTTTGTTGTTGCTTGAATTGTCAGAGTTCGTTTCAGCTGAAACAAGCGGCATAAAAACGTATCCAATGACTCGAATGAATGCTCAAAAACTTAAGACGAAAATGGATAAATATGTTACAAAATGGAATAAAAAGGAAAAGCCATTGCTTGTCTTGAGTGAACTGGAGAGAGTTGATTCGAAAACTTGGAAAACTACCATCAGTTATATCAACTCCAACGATGAAAAAAAGATTGGAGTGATCAGACTCCATATGAATCCAAATATAGACTGGGTTCATAATATGGACGTTGTTCTTGAGCCTTCGGAGGCAACAGGTGACAATTTTGAGTTGATTTCAGATTTAATTTTTTCATCTTCAGGAATGACGTCACGTGAGTTGAAAATTGCTGAAACTGATTCATCAGAAGCCCCCAAAAAGCTTTCAAAACAAGGATTCTGTTATTCTCATTCAGCAATGATGTTTGCTTTCTTTTTCAAAGATGAAAATTCGATAACATTCTTTGAAGCACCACTTCAATAATTTCTCAAAAAAAAAAAATCCCCGACAGATCTCAATTGATCTATCGGGGATCCTTTTTATTTCCGGATGAAATTTTTAGAGATTAGATTTTGCCTGCGAGTTTTTTATATCCTTCGATTCGCTCTTCCGCATCCTTCTGAGTTTTTGCAAAGAGTTCATCAGCCTGCTCTGGGAAATTTCGCTTCAGCGATGAATAACGAACTTCGCCTTGGAGGAATTCTTGGAATTTGGAGAAATCCGGCTCTTTCGAATCGAGAGTGAATGGATTTTTTCCAGACTCCGCAAGCTGTGGATTGAATCGATAATTCGCCCAATATCCACACTCAACCGCGAGCTTTCCTTCGAGCTGAGAATTGCCCATGCCCTTGCGAATTCCGTGGTTGATACATGGAGCATACGCGATAATCAGCGATGGTCCTGGATATGCTTCCGCCTCGGTGACAGCTTTGAGAAGTTGATTTTGATCTGAGCCCATATCGACTTGCGCGACATAAACATATCCATAACTCATTGCCATTTTGCCGAGATCTTTTTTCTTCGTACGTTTACCAGTCGCCGCGAATTGAGCAATTGCCGCCGCTGGAGTTGATTTAGATGCTTGTCCGCCGGTGTTCGAATAGACTTCAGTATCAAAGACGAAAACATTGACATCCTCGCCGCTCGCCAAAACATGATCGAGTCCACCATAACCGATATCATATGCCCAGCCATCGCCGCCGAGAATCCATTGCGAACGTTTGACGAGGAAATCTTTATTGGAAAGAATTTGATCGAGAATCGCGTCTGAATGATCTTTCTCGAGCTGCTCGATCAATTTATTAGCACGCTCGCGAGATCCTTCGCCGACGTTGAAATTATCCTGCCAATCTTTCAGAGCCGCACGAAGATCTTCCGATCCCAAATTTTTCTCGAGAGCTTGAGCTGCGAGATTCGAGAGAGATTCGCGAACTGCTTTGACGCCGAGGAACATTCCCAATCCAAATTCCGCGTTATCTTCGAACAATGAATTTCCCCATGCTGGACCATGTCCTGCGCGATTCTTTGTATATGGCATCGCTGGAGCTGATGCGCCCCAAATCGACGAGCATCCAGTTGCATTTGCGATCATCATTCTGTCGCCGAAAAGCTGAGTCAACAATTTTGCATAAGGAGTCTCGCCGCAGCCTGCACATGCGCCGGAGAATTCGAAGAGTGGTTTTTCGAATTGAGATCCAATGACTGTCGCTTTCTTCATTGGATTTTCTTTCTCAGAAACAGTTTGTCCATAATCGAAATATTTCTGATCGGCTTTCAATTCGTCGGTGAGAGGTTTCATCTCCAACGCTTGTTTTGGACAGACTTGAGCACAGTTGCCGCATCCCAAGCAATCGAGACATGAAACTGAAATCGTAAGATTGTATTTGCCTTTTGAAACTTTGGACGGAATCGATTTCATTCCTTCCGGAGCGTTTTGCAATTCTTCCGGAGTCGTGAGGACTGGACGAATCGCGGCATGCGGACAGACGAATGAGCATTGATTACAGCCGATGCATTTTTCAGGATTCCAAACTGGAACATTGATAGCTGTTCCGCGTTTTTCGAATGCAGATCCACCGACAGGGAAAGTTCCATCTTCCATCCCCTTCGTGAAAGTTGAGACTGGAAGTTTCTCGCCTTCCTGTCGATTCATGATTTCTTGAATCCTGCTAATGAAATCTGGAACATCTTTCTTAGCGGCTTTTTGATCTTCCGCCGACTTCCAATCAGCAGGAACTTCAACTTTATGCAGATGCTCGATTCCTTTATCAATCGCGCCGTGATTCATGTCAACGATATTCTGTCCCTTTTTGCCATATGATTTCACGACAGCATCTTTCAAATATTTCACAGCTTCATCGAGCGGAATGATATCTGCAAGTTTGAAGAATGCAGACTGCATAACCATGTTGAATCTTCCGCCGAGTCCTAAATCGCGAGCGATCTCAACAGCGTTGACGGTGTAGAAATTGATTTCATTTTCCGCGATATATTTTTTCATCGACGCCGGAAGATGTTTGCCGAGCTCCTCATCGCTCCAAGTTGTATTGAGAAGGAATGTGCCGCCTTTCTTCAATCCAGCCAAAAGATCGTATTGAGTCACATAAGATTGTTGGGAACACGAGATAAAATCTGCGGCAGTGATCAAATATGGCGAAGTGATTGGAAGTTTTCCGAATCGAAGATGTGACATCGTGATTCCGCCAGATTTCTTCGAATCATAAGCGAAATATGCTTGAGCATAGAGATCAGTGTTGTCGCCGATAATTTTGATCGCTGATTTATTCGCGCCAACAGTTCCATCTGAACCGAGTCCCCAGAATTTGCATGCAGTTGTTCCTTCCGGAGTGAAATCGATTCCTGCCGAGTCGAAATGCAAAGATTTATTCGTCACATCATCTTCGAAGCCGAGCGTGAAATTGTTTTGAGGATTATCTTTCTCCAATTCATGATACACCGCGAGAATTTGATCTGGAGTTGTATCTTTGCCGCCGAGTCCATATCTTCCACCAATGATCGTCGGTTTGAGATCTGATTCATAGAATGCCGCGCGAACATCGAGATACAACGGCTCGCCAAATGCTCCAGGCTCTTTTGTTCGATCGAGGACTGCAATTTTTTTCGCCGATTTTGGAATTGCTTGGAAGAAATATTTCGCACTGAATGGACGATAGAGATGAACTGAAACCACTCCAACTTTCTCGCCTTGTTTGTTGAGATAATCGACTGCTTCAGTGATAGTTTGACAGACTGAACCGATTGCGATAATCACTCGATCTGCATCCGGCGCGCCGTAATAATCGAAGACATGATGCTCGCGCCCAGTGATCTTCGAAAGTTTTTGCATGGTTTCTTCGACGAGATCCGGAAGTTTTTCATAATATTGATTCGATGCTTCACGCATTTGGAAATAGACATCTGGATTTGTTGCAGTTCCACGGATCACTGGATGATCTGGATTCAATGCACGACGACGGAATTCTGAAATTGCATTTTTATCGAGAATTTTTTCGAGATCGGAATAATCAACGAGCTCGATTTTTTGAATCTCGTGCGAAGTTCTGAATCCATCGAAGAAGTTGATGAATGGAACTCGACCTTCAATCGCGGCAATATGTGCAACTGCCGAGAGATCCATGACTTCTTGAACGCTTGATTCAGCGAGCATCGCGCATCCAGTTTGACGCGCCGCCATAACGTCCTGATGATCTCCAAAGATGTTGAGAGTGTTAGCTGCTAAAGCTCGAGCGGATACATGGAAAACTCCAGGCAGCAATTCTCCCGCGATTTTATAGAGATTTGGAATCATCAACAAAAATCCTTGAGACGCTGTATAAGTTGTCGTGAGAGCTCCAGCCTGCAAAGATCCATGAACTGCTCCAGCTGCTCCAGCTTCAGACTGCAATTCGACGAGTCTGACTTTTTCGCCGAAGATGTTTTTAGATCCTCGCGCCGCCATTTCATCAACATTCTCCGCCATTGGAGATGAAGGAGTGATTGGATAAATCGCCGCAACTTCAGTGAAGGCATAAGATACATACGCCGCTGCAGCATTTCCATCCATTGTTTTCATTTTTTTAGCCAATGTGAAAAACTCTCCCTTCAAATCTTTTTTGAATTTTGCTCGATAGAATTATACACGAGCAACTAATTATATCGCAAGCGTTGAAGGTTGAAACTAATTTCATTTGAGTATAGAATCTCGAGAGTATTTCTGTTTAGATATTTTTTGAGGAGGATTTAAATTGATCAAACGTGCAGTCATTCCAACGGCAGGTCGAGGAACTCGATTCATGCCTGCGACGAAAGCAATTCCGAAAGCAATGATTCCGATTGTCGATCGCCCGACAGTTCAATACGTCGTGGATGAAGCTCTTGAATCTGGAATCGAAGAAATTTTGATAATCATTTCGCCGAATGGTGAGCCAGTCAAACATCATTTCGATGATAAACCGAACATCAAATTCGTCGTTCAAACTGAAGCTCGAGGATTAGGCGCGGCAATTGGATTAGCTCGAGATTTTTGCGCTGGAGAATCTTTTGCAGTTCTTTTAGGCGATGATGTAGTTTACAACGCTGGAAGAACTGCGCTCGGACAATTGATCGATGCTCACGAAAAATTTGGAGGATCGATCATTGGAGTTCAAACAGTTCCTCGCGAGAAAGTTTCGAGTTATGGAATTGCGGAAGGAGCACAAGTTGAGCCTCGATTGATCGAAGTCAGTCGAATGGTTGAGAAACCAAATCCTGACTCGGTGAATTCTCGACTCGGAATTTTGGGACGATATGTTTTGAATTATGGAATTTTCGACGCGATTGATAAAACTCAGCCTGGAAAAGGCGGCGAGATTCAATTGACTGACGCGCTCGAGATTCTTTCTAAATCCGAAAAAATTTATGCATATGATTTCGAGGGACGTCGATACGATGCAGGAAATAAATTGGGATTTCTCGAGGCGGCTGTTGAATATGCTTTGAGACGTGAGGATCTCGGCGAGCGATTTGAAAATTATTTGCGAGGCTTGATCAAATTCAAATGAATAAAAGATTTTTAGCGAATGGATTCCTGGGACTTGCGACAATTGGATCGATCGCTACATTTAAGATGGGCGGCTTGATTCATCATGCATGCCTCGCCGCGATGATTGGAGGATGCGCCGACTGGTTCGCTGTGACTGCATTATTTCATCGCCCGCTGGGAATCAAATATCGCACCGAGATTTTGAAAAACAATCGCGAGAGATTAATGACTGCGCTCGTTGAATATATCTCGACCGATCTTTTATCCGCGGAAAATATTCTCGAGGATTTTTTAGGGCAGGAATTGAAAGTTCAAATTCCAATTCCAAAATCCATTGCGCAGTCAGTCCTCGATAAAGCCGTCGCGAATGCTGATACTCAAATCAAAATAAAAATTCCCGCCGAGATCATTGAATCCGCTCTGAAATCTGAACGAATTCGATCAATGATGCTCAACGGGATCTCGAATTTCAAAAAGGAATATGCATCGAATGGAGTGCAGCTTCGGGCGGCAGTCATGAATATGCTCGGCGAGGATGAACAGATTCTCAAAATGCTCGAGGGATTTCTGATTCAAATGGCTCGTGAAAAATTTTCGGAGGAGATTCATGAATTTCATGTGCCTCCGGAATCGATTGACGCGATGAAACAGAATCTCGATTCGAATTTGGAAAATCTGACTTTCGATTTGGATGTTCGTCCATTTTTAAAACAGATTGTCACGAAATATCATGGCGAGATTCCAAAGTATCTGACGAATTATCTCAATGGAATTTCTGATGAGGATCTGACAAAATTGGTTGAATCGAAAGTTGATGATGATTTGCAGGCGATTCGAATCAATGGTGCAATCGTTGGAGGACTTGCTGGAGCTGGATTATTTTTAATCGCCCATGTATTTGAAATAAGTTTCTCGCATTTCATCTCTGGATAAAGATTTTTCCCAAAGATCTCCCAATGAACTTTTTCGAAGTGCACTCGATAAATGCGGCACGAGATCTGGAATTTTTTGTGAGAGATCTCGAATCAGATTTTTAACTTCCGCGCGAATTGTGAATCCATCGCGAGGGCATGGAGATTTCACCGGCTCGCAATTGATAAATTCTCGAGCCTCGATGATTTCTGATTCTCTGAAATATACAAGCGGTCGAATCACAGTTAATCCCGTGCGATCCAAAAATGTTTTTGGAGTGAATGTCGAAGTTTGTCCGGAATACAAAATTCCCATCAAAAATGTTTCAATTGCATCGTCTAAATGGTGAGCATATGCGATTTTGTTGAATCCATGTTCAAGCGCAAATCGATTCATCGCGCCGCGCCGTAAAAATGCACAAGTGAAACATGCCTTCTTTCCATTCTGTCCAGCGATTGCCGCATCGATATCAACTCGATGTACATCGTGAGGAATTTCTAAATCAGAACAAAATTTTGTCACTCTTTGAACGTCAAGATCATTCGTAAACATCGGATCGATTGTCAACGCTCGAAGAGTGAATTTTTTTCGGAGTCTTTCTCTCAAAACTGCCAATGCATAAGTCAGAAAGATTGAATCCTTGCCTCCAGATAATCCAATCAATATCTGATCATTCTCAGAAATCAAATCGAATTCAACGACAGCTCGAAGTAATTTGGCAAAAAATCTCTGTGGGATCAAAATTTTCATTTCAGATTTTTCCCTCCGAATGTTAAAATTCGCTCGTGTGTGTGAAAATTTTTTAGGAGGGATTATCATGGCATATCTCGGTGAGCAAATCAAAAAACTCGGCTTTGGTTTGATGAGACTTCCAAAACTCGAGAGCGGCGAAATCGATGTTGAGCAAGTCAAAACGATGGTCGACAAATTTCTCGATGCAGGATTCACGTATTTCGATACAGCCTGGGCATATACCGGCAGTGAAGCGGCAATTAAACAGGCATTGGTCGATCGATATCCTCGCGACAAATTCACTCTCGCAACAAAACTCGCGGCGTGGATCAATTGCAAAACTCGCGACGATGCAATTGCGCAATTCGAAACATCGCTGAAACTCACCGGCGCAGGATTTTTCGATTTCTATCTGCTCCATAACCTCGGCGATAAAAGAACTCAAGTTTTCGAGGATTTTGATCTTTGGAATTGGGCAAAAGATCGGAAGGCTGAAGGATTGATCAAACATCTCGGTTTTTCATTCCATTCGACGCCGGAGCAGCTCGATGAAATTCTCAACAAACATCCAGAAGCAGAATTCGTCCAGCTGCAAATCAATTATGGCGATTGGGAAAATCATGCGATTCAGTCGCGCGGCTGTTATGAAGTCGCTCGCAAACATGGCAAGCCGATTGTCGTGATGGAGCCAGTCAAAGGTGGATTGCTCGCAAATCCTCCAGAATCTGTCGCAAAAATTTTCAAAGATGCTGAGCCGAATTCATCCTGCGCGTCATGGGCAATTCGATTTGTCGCAAATCTCGATGGAATCATCACCGTCCTCTCTGGAATGTCAAGCGTCGAGCAGATGGAAGATAATCTGTCCTATATGAAAGATTTCACGAAGCTCAACGATTCGCAAGTTCAGACTCTCAAAAATGCTCAAGATGAACTCGCCAAAATTCCAATCATTCCATGCACATCGTGTAATTATTGCGCCAAGGTTTGTCCGCAGAATATTGGAATCTCTGCATCGTTTGCCGCGATGAATATGTATCTTTTGTACAAGGATCTCGAAAAGGCTCAACAGAATCAGGAATGGAATGTCGTTCATCAAGGAAAAAAGAAAGCCGCGGAATGTATCAAGTGCGGGCGATGTGAGAAAGTTTGTCCGCAGCACATCGAGATTCGCAAGGAACTCGAGCGCGTTGCATCGACTCTCGGTTAATCGAAGGAGTGATTTAATTGTTCGGTCTCGTTCCAACAAAACCAAAAAAGCATGAACTCGATTCATTTGGACCATTTCGCTGGTTCGGTGAAGATTTTTTCGCGCCAATGATGCATGATGATCTCGTGCCGCCACTGTCTGCGCATGTGATGAATTCGTTCAAAGTTGACGTGAAAGATCTCGGCAATTCATATGAAATCTCGGCGGAACTTCCTGGAATGAAAAAGGAAAACATCCGTCTCGATTATCATGATAATTATCTGACAATCGCCGCGCGAACAGATGTCACCGAGGAGAAAAAGGATTCCGAGGGAAATTACATTCATCGCGAGCGTCGCACTGGATCAGTTTCGAGATCGTTTTATGTTGACGATATCGATGATTCAAACATCTCGGCGGAATTCAAAGATGGAATTTTGACGATCAATCTTCCAAAAATTGATAAAGCGGCTAAGAAATCGAGTTCGATCGAAATCAAATAAATCTCAAAAAAATCCTCGATAGATCAAAACGATCTGTCGAGGATTCTTCATGTCGAAAATTTTACTTTGAAAATTTTGGGGAGGCTTAATTTTGATCCACGTTTGCTATGGACTTCGCGATGAATCTGGAAAATATTCGAAATATGCAGGCACATCGATTCAATCGGTTCTCGATAACACTCAAGAAGAAATCACGATTCATGTTCTTCATGACTCAACTTTGTCGAAAGAGAATCGGCGAAAATTGTCAATGATCGCGTATAATCACGATCAAGAAATCCAATTCTATAATGTTGAGGAGTTAGCACCGGATGCAATTGAATACATAAAAGATCAACTTCCGAGAGTTCGAGGATATTGGGGAACAGTTGCGTCATTTTTTAGAACGTTGATTCCAAAGTTTCTAGATTCGAATCGCGCGATTTATCTCGATACAGATATACTTGTGAATCTCGATATCAATGAACTTTGGACAGTCGATCTCGAAGGCAAACCTCTCGCAGCAGTCCCAGAATTTTTTACAGGACTTTCAATCCGAAACGCAATGGGATTTCCGCCCTGCCGAAAAAATCTCGTCGATCCGCATGACTATTTCAATGCTGGAGTCATGTTAATGGATCTAGA
>JAFUTY010000040.1 GCA_017484005.1 Selenomonadaceae bacterium
AAAATTATAACTCAGCACCCCCCCCCCCCGCTTCAATAGTCATTTCACAAATTTTTTCCGAACAAAAAAGAGATCCACCGATCAACTTCGATCGATGGATTTTTTTTTATTTCCGAATCAATAGCCAAAAACTTCAGCCGCTTCATCCATGTTTTTCTGAATCTCAACTCCAAATGGGCATCGAGTCTCACAGATTCCGCAATGGATACATTCACTCGCATGATGCTCGAGACTTGCATAATGCTCGCGGACTGTTTCTGGAATTCCATGCTGCGCCTTCGTCAGATTCAAAAATTTTGTGACGTTCGCAATATCAATCGCCTTTGTACATGGCGCACAGTGACTGCAATACATGCAATGCCCTTTCCAGCTGATTCGAGGAAATGACGCGAAGGCTAATGCATAATCTCGATCTTCATCGCTTGCATCCTCGTACGAAATCGATTGTTTCATCTGCTCGACCGAATGTGCGCCGGCTAAAACACATGCAACAGCTGGTCTCGATAGCGCGTAATGAATACACTGATTCGCCGTCAAAGCCACTCCCGCTGGAGATAATTTTGCGTCGAGAAGATCTCCTCCGCCGAAACATTTCATGACTGTGATTCCAACTCCGCGAGCCTGACATGTTTCATAAAGTTTTTGACGATCCGGATTCATATTCTGCAACTCGCCCGAATAATTTTTAGCTGCCCATAACTCCTCAACATCCTCGCTCGCCGGTTGAAGATCGTAACATGGATTCACGCTGAACATCAGAACTTCAATCGCGCCGGATTCAACTGCTTTCATCGCGACAATTGGATTATGAGAACTCAAACCGATGTGATGAATTCGCCCTTGAGATTTCAATTTTTGAGCATAATCGAGAACTCCGCCATTCGCAATTTGATCCCAATCGCGCAAATCATCGCAATAATGAATCATTCCGACGTCGAGATAATCAGTCTGCAAAAGTTTCAATGACTCCTCAAATCCTAGCTCAACTTCCTTGAGATTTCGAGTGCGTTTATATTGACCGCGCTGCCAAATTGAACAGAGATGAGATTGAATATGAAATTTCTCGCGGCGATTTTTCAATGCATTTCCAATCGCTGAACGAAGATCTGGATTCGACGCGTAGAGATCGAAGTAATTCACTCCAAATTCTTCCGCGACATCGAATAATTTTTTCGCCATTCCAAAATTTTCTTCAGACATTCCCTCGCAACCGATTCCGATTTCACTGACTTTGATTCCAGTTGCACCGAGCTCTCGATATTTCATCGAAATCCCTCCCCAAAAATTTTTTCACACAGACGCGGTTGAATGATATCATTTCGACGCAACTCAAACACAAATTTTTTTGGAGGCGAATCATGGAAAATTTTTTAGAGGAATGGAAATCGCGCGGCAATGAAAAATCGGATTCTTATCAATTTTGGGATGCAATGTTTCGAACGTTTTGGAAAATCTCAAATCCTAATGAATTGATGAAATTTGAAGTTCCAGTCCAGCTCGAGGATTCAATTGGATACATCGATTTTTGGATTCCAGGAACGCGAGTTATCATTGAGCAAAAATCTCGCGGCAGATCTCTCGATAAAATTGAAAGACAATCCGACGGATCGATGTTGAATCCATTCGGACAGGCTAAACGTTATGACAATCATAGAAAAACTTCAGAGAAAGCTCGATGGATTATCACTTGCAACTTTGATGAATTCTGGATTTACAATCTCGAAGCAGATCGCCCTGAACTTCATGTTCGGAAAATCAAACTCGAAGAATTGCCGGAGCGATTTGGTGAGCTCGATTTTCTTGTCGATGAAAAGCAATCTGAAATCAAGACGGCGGAATATATATCTGCATCAGCTGGATCTCTAATCAAAGAAATTCGCGATCTGTTTTTGAATTCGAAAGACGTAATGACTGAATCTGAAATCAAATCGCTCAATGAACTTTGCGTTCGATTGGTTTTCTGCATGTATGCTGAGGATTCTGGAATTTTTCCGCGGAAGATTTTTTTGAATTACTTGCGAGATTTGACAAATAAATCGCTCGTCGAAGTCAAAGAGGATCTATCGAATCTGTTTTGGAGACTCAATACAAAGGAAGTTCCTCGAATCGCTGATCCTAGATTGAAAAAATTTCCATATGTCAATATCAGTCTATTCGATGGAGAATCGCTCGAAATTTTGGATCAGCTCGATGGTCATTTCGATTTGAGACAATTGATTTCGAAGTTGATCGATGCGGCTGAGAAAAATATCTGGTCAAAGATCTCGCCGACAATTTTCGGCTCGATTTTTGAATCGGTGCTGCAGGATAATACAAGAAGTGGCGGCGGAATTCATTACACTTCGATCTATAATATTCATAAAGTCATTGATCCATTGTTCCTTGACAATTTGAATTCTGAATTTGAAACTTGCGAGGATCTCGAGAAATTCCATGAAAAGATCGCTCGATTAAAATTCTTCGATCCTGCATGTGGATCTGGAAATTTTTTGACTGAAACTTATATCTCACTTCGGAAACTTGAGAATCGAATAATCGATCAAACTCATGGATCGATCAAAATCAAAATCGAGAATTTTTATGGGATTGAGATCAATGATTTCGCGGTACAAGTTGCTAAAGTTGCATTGTGGATTTCCGAACATCAGATGAATCGAACTCAAGATTTTTCAAAAACAAATATCGTTGAGGGAAATTCATTATCGATCGATTGGAAATCAGTGATTCCGGATGCAGATTTCATCATGGGAAATCCTCCATATGTCGGCAGGCGATATCGATCTAAGCGGCAAGCCGAGGAGATCTCTCGATTCTTCGATTATAAAGATGTTGATTATGTTGCATGTTGGTTTAAAAAATCGGCTGAATATATTCGAAATTCGAAAATTGAAGTTGGATTTGTATCGACGAATTCAATCTGTCAAGGCGAGCAAGTCTATCCAGTTTGGAATCCAATGTTTGAAGCTGGAATTCGAATCAATTTTGCATGGTCAAGTTTCAAATGGGAGAATGAATCTCCAGATAAAAAATCCATGGCTCAAGTGATTTGCGTGGTCATTGGATTTGCGCAATTCGATCGAAAAATCAAGACGATCGATGAAATTCCTGTCAAAAATATAAATGGATATTTGATGGACGCGCCGAATGTTGCAGTTCAAAATCGATCAAAACCGATTTGCGATGTTCCATTAATGAAAACTGGAAATATGCCGAACGATGGCGGCAATCTGATCATTGAGGCTGAGGATCTCGATGCATTTTTGAAAAAAGATCCTCGAGCGAAAAAATTTATCAAACGGCTTATCGGTTCGGAAGAATTTATCAACAACACTCCGCGATATTGTTTGTGGCTTGTCGATGCTGAACCTGATGAAATTCGATCGATGAAAAATGTTTACGATCGAGTTGAAAAATGCAGAAAATATCGAGAGGCAGGCTCTGCAGATCGAAAAAAATTGGCAAAAACTCCATGGCTGTTTCGCGAGCAATTCAATCCGGATCGATTTTTAGTCGTTCCAAAAGTTTCATCTGAACGTCGCGATTATATTCCAATTGGAATTTTGGATTCACAGACAATCGCAAAATCTGAAGTTTTCATAATTCCGAACGGATCTCTCGAATTATTGGGAATTTTGACTTCTAAAGTGCACATTGCATGGACTCGAGTTGTCTCGGGATATCTCGGAACGAGTTTCAGATATTCCGCTCAAGTTGTATATAACAATTTTCCATTTCCAAAAAAAATTGGATCAAACGTCACGTTTGCTGCTCAAAAAATTTTAGATGCTCGATCGAATCATCCCAACTCTTCATTGGCAGATCTATATGATCCAAATTCAATGCCGACAGATCTTCGAAAAGCTCACGATGAAAATGATCGAGCAGTCCTCGATGCATATGGATTTCCACGAAATATTTCCGAGTCTGAAATCGTTGCAAAATTGCTCGAGATGTATCAAGATCTCAACAAAAAATGAGGAGTGATTTCAGTGAAAATTGGATTTATCGGAACGGGAATCATGGGGAATGCCATGGCTGGACATCTGCTCGATGCTGGACATGAAATCGCAGTTTACAATCGAACAAAATCGAAGGCTCAAAATTTGATCGATCGCGGCGCGAAATGGTGCGAATCGCCTGGAGAATGCTCAAGAGATCGCGACGTCATTATCACAATTGTCGGCTATCCCAAAGATGTCGAGGAAGTTTATCTCGGCGCGAATGGAATTTTGGAAAATGCTCGCGAGGGATCTTTCGTCGTAGATATGACAACATCGAGCCCTGAACTCGCTCAAAGAATTTTCAATGAGGCGCGGAATCGAAAAATCCATGCGTTAGATGCTCCAGTGACCGGCGGAGATACTGGCGCGAAGAATGCAAGTCTCACGATTCTCGTCGGCGGCGATGAATCAGACTTCAATCAACTCAAACCGATTTTCGAAATCTTGGGCAAAAATATTGTTTACGAGGGATCTGCTGGAGCTGGTCAAAAAACTAAAGCGGCGAATCAAATTGCAATCGCTGGAGCATTGGCTGGAGCATGCGAGGCGTTCGTTTTTGCGAAGAAAAATGGGCTCGATGTTCAAAAAGTTTTCGATGCAATTTCAACAGGTTCAGCGGCATCAACTCAAATGTCTGGAATCGTGAAACGCGGGCTCGATGGAAATTTCGATCCAGGATTCATGGTGAAACATTTAGCGAAAGATTTGAGAATCGCCTCGGAATCTGAAATCGATCTTCCAATTTTCAAACTTGTTTTGGAAGAATTGACAAAGCTCGAGCAAGATGGAATTGGAAGTGAGGGAACTCAAGCTCTCCTCAAATTCTACAAATTCTAAATTTGCAGGAAAAAATTTCATAGCGTCGAAATCCATTCAATGGAATATGAAAATTTCAATGGAGGGATTTTTTGTGAAAGACTATCAAAGCGCTGACATTCGCAATGTGGCAGTCGTCGGGCATGGAAAAACTGGAAAAACTTCATTGCTCGAAGCATGTCTCTACAATGCCGGCGCGAATAAACGTCTCGGAAAAGTTGACGATGGAACTTCGACGCTCGATTTCGAAGCGGAAGAATCCAAACGCAAAATGTCAATCAACGCGACGCTTGCTATCACTGAATGGAACAATACAAAAATCAATTTCATCGATACGCCGGGCTATCCAGATCTCGTCGGCGAGGTGCTGGGAGGATTGGCAGCTGCTGATATCGCTCTTTTGATAATCGCCGCACCGAATGGAATTGAAGTTGAAACTGAAAAAATTTGGGCGACTGCGGAAGAATTGAAAAAGCCTCGCGCATTTTTCATCAACAAACTTGACCGCGAGCATGCAGATTTCAACAAAGTTATCAACGATCTTCGTGCGAAATATGGACCAAATGTCGTTCCAATGCAGATTCCAGTTGGAAGTGAAGCGAGTTTCAAAGATGTCATTGATCTTTTGACTTCAACAGATGATTCAGTCGAAGAGGCAAAAGGATGGCTCATCGAAGCGGCGGCAGAATTCAATGACGAATTAATGGAAAAATATTTCGAGGGCGAGGAATTAGATCCGAAAGCAGTTCAAGACGCGCTGAATCTTGGAATTGCATCGGCGCAGATTTTCCCAGTGTTCTGCGGCTCAGCAGCTCAAAACATCGCGATCAAAAATTTGCTCGATGGAATCGTTGCACATTTTCCCTCGCCAATTCGAACGAAAAAATCCGGCACGAATCCAAAAACTGATGAACCTGTATGGAGAAAATCGGCAGATCCATTCTCCGCACAAATTTTCAAAACGATGGTCGATCCATTCGTCGGCAGATTGTCATATATGAGAATTTTTTCCGGCGATATGAAAGCTGATTCGACTTACATGCTCGCCAATTCAAACGGTTCGGAACGCGTTGGATCGCTTTTCACGATGCAAGGCAAAAAACAAATCACCGAGACAATTGCGCACGCTGGGGATATTGTCGTCGTTGCAAAACTCGCCGCGGCAAAAACTGGAGACACTCTTTGCGATCCAAAATCTCCAATCGTCTATGAAAAAATTTCTTATCCTGAACCAATGCTCACGATGTCAGTTTCATCCGCGAAAAAAGGTGAAGAGGATAAAGTTTTCTCGTCAATCGTCAAGCAGCAGGATGAAGATCCGACAATCACACTTCGCAAAGATCCCGAGACGAAGGAGACAATCATCGCTGGAATTGGTGAAGTTCATCTCGATATTTTGAGTGAAAAGATTCAGCGCAAATTTGGAGTTCAGATGAAACTCGGCGAACCTCGAATTGCATTCCGTGAGACGATTCGCAAAGCTCTCAAAGTTGAAGGCAAACATAAAAAGCAGTCCGGCGGACATGGGCAATATGGGCATGTGTGGATTGAGATTTCCCCCAAGAATCCTGGAGAGGGAAATGAATTCGTCGAAACAATTTTCGGTGGATCAGTTCCGCGTCAATATATTCCTGCAGTCGAAAAAGGAACTCAAGAAACATTGGCGCAGGGAGTCATTGCGGGATATCCAGTTGTCGATATGAAAGTCAATCTCTTCGATGGATCTTATCATCCAGTCGATTCATCTGAAGCTGCGTTCAAAATGGCAACATCAATCGCATTGAAAAAAGGAATTCTGCAAGCATCGCCGATTTTGCTCGAGCCGATCGAAGAAATCACAGTTCACGCGCCGGAATCTTACATGGGCGATATCATGGGCAGACTCAATTCAAAACGCGCCAAAATTCTTGGAATGGGATCAATCGGCAAAAATGTTTCTGAAATCAAAGCGTTGATTCCGATGTCAGAGCTCTATAAATACGCGACGGATCTTAGATCTCTCACGCAAGGCAGAGGATCTTATTCGCTGAAATTTGCGCATTATGAACCGATGCCAGAGAAACTCGCGGAAAAGATTATCGAGGAACATAAAAAAGCTTCAGAAGATAAAGATTGATCGATTTTCGACGGAAATAAAAATTGCCTCCTCCTCTCGACTTAAAACTCGGGGGGGGGGGGCAACTTTTTGTTCGGTGATCTAAAAGGGAGTGATTTGATGTCAAACATCGATCAAGCGTTGAGAGAATGTCGAGAATCAGCGGAGCAAGGTTATCAGCTCGCAATGCATAAATATCGAGAAATCGAGCAAACTCTTTCGAATGAGAAAAAGCGAATCAGTGAAATTAATCGGGAGCAAAATCAAGTTTCAAGAATTCAAAATGTGGAATTGATTCAGAAACAATCGGAAGGAGTTCAACGGCTCGAATCGGAAATCCAAAAAATTTTCGATGATATTCAATTACTGCACGATCGACAAAAATATTTTTCGATTCTTGTCTATGGGCGAACGATGGCTGGAAAATCGACTCTCATGGAAATTTTGACTCACGGAAATGGACAATCGATCGGCAAAGGTGCTCAACGAACTACGCTCGATGTTCGCGATTATTTTTGGAATGGAATGAAAATCACTGATGTGCCTGGAATTGGAGCATTTGGCGGCGCGGAAGATGAAAGACTTGCTGACGATGCGGCAAAATCTGCAGATCTGATAATTTTTCTTCTAACGAACGATGCTCCTCAAGCTGACGAGGCTGAATGTCTAGCGCGATTGAAAAGCATGGGAAAACCAGTTCTCGGAATTATCAACGTCAAAAAATCTTTGAGAATTTCGCAAAAAGATCGAGCACTTCGCGATTTGAATCGAGCTCTTGACGATACTGAAACGATCAACAATATTATCGAGCAATTCAAGGCGTTCGATAAAAAACATAATCAAGACTGGAGCGGAATCAAATTCGTTGCGACTCATCTTTTAGCGGCGTTCGAGGGACAAGACGATCCAGAAATTTATCAAGCGAGCAAATTTGATCAAGTCGAGGAGTTCATTCTCAACAAAGTTCAAACTGATGGTCAATTTCTTCGAATTAAAAATTTCTCTGATATTGTTGCCGTGCCGATGAATCGAATTATTCTCGCGATTTTCGAGCATAGTGCAAATGCATTGAAGGAAAGTGATCTTTGGTATGAAAAGCGTCGAGAACTTCAATCATGGCGGGAGAAATTTTTGGAGCGATCGCAGAAAAAACTCGACAGACTCTATGATCAGCTCGCAGAAGAGTTGAATGATGCGATTTATGATTTTGCCGAGGATCATTATGAAGATGAAAAAGTGAATGAGAATTGGTCAAGGCGAATTCGATCATTGCATTTTGAAAATCGATACAAGGATCTTTTGAAAAGTTTTGCAGATGAATGTGAGAAAAAGCGTCGAGAGCTTAGCGATGAACTTTCGAGCGAGATCAAATACACATTTCGCGGAAATACTTCATTCAATGTAAACCTCGAAAGCACTACTACGTGGGGAAAATATATTGGTGGAGCACTATTTATTGCATCTCTCCCATTTAGATTGAATCCAATTGGAATTGGTCTCACTGTAGCAGCAGGAATATATGGATTGTTATTCCAGAATGAAAAACAGGAAAATATTCGTCAAGCTAAAGAAAAATTGCGTTCAGATCTAAGCGAGTCGAGTTTCGAGATGTTGGGAAAAATGCATTCGCAAATCATCGATATTTTCAACGATAAAATTTTGCATGAGGGAGTCGATGAATTTGCCAATTCTCTCTCGAATTATCAATTCATGCTCGCGCGACTTGGAAAATCTCAATCTGAAATTGCCTCAAGTCTTTTAGAAGAATTTAGAGATTTGAATATTGATCTCCTCAATGAAGAGAAGAAAATTTACAAAGATCGCGGCGATGCTTCATGTGCTGCAATCGCTCGAATTCCTGGAGTGATTCTTCTAATTCTTTCTAATGATTCGAATGCCAATCCTGACGCTTTATCAGATTTATTGGGCGAGAAAGTTCAAATCGATCCCGCACCAAAAGAATTGTCTGATGCAGTTAAATAAGTCTTAGGTTGCGATTTCGATTTCGATTCTTATCCTCTCGATTTTTCAACGGAGGATGGAGATACTCCAGAGTTCTATTCAGTTATTCCGAAAAATTCTGTTCCGCAGATCAATTTTCAGTTGGCTCAACAAATTGCGAACGATGTGCCAATCATTACGTGAGAGGTGGTAAACATGGAAGAATTTCAACTCAGTCGATTCGTCAAAGAAGGATCGGATCTTCTTCGCGATGTTACGGAAGAATTTAATCGGCTTGGAATTGATACATCAAAGCTCCCGAAAATTTTTCCAGATGACAGCGGAAAGATCAAATTGGTTTTCATCGGTCAATATTCCGCGGGCAAATCGAGTATAATCAAAATGTTGACTGGCGAGGATGTAGAAATCGGAGCAAAAATCACGACTCAAAATTCTCAGCCGTATCCGTGGAATGGTTTAGAGATTATCGATACTCCAGGAATTCACACTGAACTTCGTCCGGATCATGATGAAATCACATATGATCAAATCAATCATGCGGCGTTATTGGTTTTCGTGATATCAAACGAGGGATTTTCTCAACGAATGGGAGATCATTTCCGACATCTTGCGATCGATCAAAAACGCGGTAGCAATATGGTTTTAGTCGTGAATAAAATGGATCGAACTGCGCTTGGAAATGTTCCGGAGCAACAAAAAATCATTCGAGACGATCTTCAAAAAGTGATTGATCCATTTACTCCCGAGCAATTGTATCTTTCATTTATCGATACAACGTCATTTTTCGATAGTTTGGAAGAGTCAGATCCGCAATTTAAACAGGATCTCCTCAATGACAGTGGGCATGATCAATTTGTGGAAAATCTGAATCGATTCGTTGCGGATAAAGGAATTTTGCAAAAGATCAATCTTCCGCTAAACATGATGTCCGGAGCGATTCATTTAGCAATTGGAGGAGTTTCATCTGAGGAGAAAGAGGATATTTCGGAATTTATTAAGACGATGAGAAAACGTCGAACGATCATTTTGGATGCTCAAATTGAGTGTCGAGATGAGATAAATGGACTGATTTCTGAATACAAAACTACTATGGAACGAGTGAATCGCGAGACAGTTGAGAAAGCAATTCCATCAGAAAGTGAGGATGAATTCAACAAGAAAATTAAATCTGCACAGGATGAATTTAAAAAATTTGCGGAAGAGTGTGCTCGAAAAATCTCCGATTGTGTGAAGAATTTTGCAACTAAACTCGAATTGGATCTCAAAACTTACGAGAGTTCAACATTCGTTCAGCAAGTGAATCAGAATTTGTTACGTCACATAAAATTTTCAAAATCGGGCGGAATCGGTGGAGCAGCGGCGTTGGGAATTGGAGGAGCAGCAGCATTTTCAGGCGGAGCACAACTCGCGGCGAATCTTGCAACTCCTGCATCTCAAGTTGTGACAAGCGGACTCGGAATGCTCGCGGGAGATGTTGCTGAAATTGCTACAGTTGGACTTTTAGCGGAAGACATGGGAATTTTATCTGGAGCTATAAGTGGCGAAGTTGGAAATTTTGTTCGAGGACTTTCGATTTTCGAGGAGACAGTTGTTGGCGAAGCGACAGCATTGAACAAATTTGCATCTATATTCACTGGCAACGTTACAAAAATTCTTGGTGGCGCAGCAATTGCTTTGAGTATTTTTATGCTGCATCACAGCAGTCAAAAAGCTAAAGAGAATGATCAAAAAATTCGTCAAGCTCGTTTAGATCTGATGTCCGAATTTCGAAAGTCGACTGAAGATGTTGCGCGGAAGATTGATGAACATGTTCGTTCATGGATGACTGAAAATATTGATCCGATCGTTTTGCAACTTGATGAAAGGATCAAATCAGCGGAAGAAAAAATCAGTGCGTCAAAAATCAAGAATGAAAAATTGGATCAAATGTTATCTCGAGTCGAAAATCTGATTGGTGAGATTCAACGAGCGCAATAAAATTTTCTCGATTGTCCTCGTGGTACAACAATTTCAAATCGAATTATGATAACCTATCTCGAATTGAATCAGAGGAGGAATTTTTATGGCGATTAAGAAAGTCGAATACATGTGCAGTCAATGTGGCAAAAAAGAAGTCAAGCCTGCCAACGTCGTGAATCGCCGTTTTGAAAGTTGATTGATTTATTCATATCCGAACAAAAAAGATCCCCCGATAGATCCGTTGAAAGATCTGTCGGGGGATTTTTCTATTTCCGAGAATAAGTCACGCAAGATTTTGGAGATTCCCAAACACTCACGCGATCGATTGGAATTTTTTGCGACATTCGATCGAAAATTTCCATTGCGATATTTTCTGCCGTTGGATTTTTATCTCGAAACATCGGCAATTCATTCAAATATTGATGATCAAATTCATCGAGCACTTCACGCAACGAATTCCGAACCGTTTTGAAATCAATCACCATTCCGAGTTCATCCAATTTTTCACCGACGACAAAAACTTCAATCGACCAAGTATGTCCATGCAATCGCGCACATTTTCCAGGATATCCCTCGATTCGATGTGCCGCGTCGAATGAATCCAAAACTTTCAACTCAAACATTTCTCAACCTCACAATCCCAACTGCATTCGCACTTCCGCAACATCGACGCTCGCCCGCTGAATACACTCATTGCTTCGATACAATTTTTCGCGAATCTTATCAATTTTTTTCTGCGACAATTTATCCTTCTTCACCAATTCTTGAAAATCCTCGCACGCCTCGAGCCGCAATTTTATCATTTCATCGAATTCTTCCATTGCTCGATGAAGTCTTTTCTGTTGCTGACTTGTGAGCTGCTCCGGCGGATTTGAATGATGAATTCGCTCGCGCAGTCTTTCCATTTCGATTTGCAGAATTTCAGTGTTGTGATACAGCGTTGACATTGTCACCGTGCCGGCTTGAAGTCCATCGAATGAATCTGTCCATAAATTTTGCCAGCGTGCATCGAAAATTTCGAGATTTGCCTGCAGATTTGACAGCCATGCTTGAAATGACTCACGACGCGAATCGATTCGACGCATTGATCGATCATCTTGAATTATTGGCGGCGGCTCGAGCGGTGGAGTATTTTTTTGAGAATCCATTCCAATGATTGAAAAAATGAAAAATGAACTGCTCAGAATCAGTGTGAAAAAAAATGCTAGTCGTGTTGCGAGATCCAGCCGCAGATTTGGAGTTTCAGAAGACTTTTTGACAAATGAATAAATCAGCCCGCCGATTGAAACTCCAATCCCGACAAGCGAATATCGAAGCAGCGTGAAGAAGAGATCATCCATATGAATCACCGTTGACTCATTAAACTGCAGAGAGAATTGACGATGCCTGCAATTGCGTAAGTTGAAAAGATTCCTGCGAGCATCGATTGCCAAATCGCGCCGGAAGAAAATCCAGCGTAAACAATCGCTAAAAACATTCCCGCTGCAAAAATTTTCGATATTAAAAAGATCTTTTCGCCTGATCCCTTGAAATCTGGATAATGGACGTGACTCACCATCAAATATGCAACGACGAGCATCGAAATTGGATAGACGAATCCATAGCTCGACGGATCAATTCCAATTTCGAGAAACAGAATCGTAGTTGTCGCAATGATACATCCACCTGCAGGAATTGCGAGCCCCATGAAAAATCCATGGACGACAGTTGTGTTGACGTTGAATCGAGCGAGTCTCCACATTCCGCACAATGCAAAAATTATCGCGACAGCCCATCCCAATTTTCCGTAATGATTTAGACAAAATGCATACGCTAAAATCGCTGGAGCAATTCCGAACGATCCCAAATCGCAAAGTGAATCCATCTCTTTACCAAATTCGCTCGAGACTCCAAAATGCCGCGCCAATCTTCCATCCATTCCGTCAGCGACTAGAGCTAACAGAATGAAAACTCCACTCAAAAAAAAATTCCCTTCGAAGGTCGACAGAATCGAGCACATTCCGAAGAGAAGATTGGATGCCGTTGCAGTATTGGGAATCAAATGTTTATCAATCAATTCTTCAACCTCCCGATAATCGTTTCACCGCCGCGAACTTTCTCACCTTTTTTCACCAGAACTTCGACAGATTTAGGCACGACGATTTCAGTGCAAGAGCCGAATCGAATCATTCCATAGAGATCGCCTTTTTCCAATTTATCATCGAGCGTAACCCATGAAACGATCCGTCTAGCTAAAATTCCAGCGATTTGCGTGACGGTGACTCGAAGTTTGTCATTTTCAATCCCGATCAAATGTCGCTCATTTTCAAATCCAACAGAATCTTTATACGCTGGACGAAATCTCCCGCAAACATATTTTTGCAGTTTGATATCGCCGGAAATCGGTGCGCGATTCACATGAACATCGAAAACCGATAGAAAAATTATCACTTTGATACATGGCTCGCGGACAAAATCATCATCGTCAAGCTCGACAACATCTTGAACAGTTCCATCAGCCGGCGAGACGATCAAATTTTCATCGGTTGGAATCTCGCGTTTTGGATTTCGAAAGAAGTATGCAAAATAGCAGGCGATCAATGTGAAGAAAATCGCGGCATGTGGATTGTCTGTGAAATAGAGAATTATCGCGATATCGATTGCGGCAAAAATGAAAATATATCCTTCTCTAACTATCGACATCGGATCTCTGCCTCACTTTCAATTTTTCGATTGAGTATAAACTTTCCAAACGAATTTTGGAAGAGCCATGAGTCTGCCAGCTCGAGTTGGTTGCATCATTCCGCGGAAAAGCCATTCGAGTTTAGCTTTTTGCATCCATTCCGGCGCACGTTTCATGACTCCCGCCATGACATCGAAAGTTCCTCCCACTCCAATGCAAAGTGGCACTTTCAACTGCTTTAAATGATGTGCGATGAATTTTTCTTGCTTTGGAACTCCCAACGCGACGAATAAAACATCGGGCTTAGATTTTCGAATTTCCGAAACGATTTTCGATTCATCTTCCGGCTTGAAAAATCCATTCCGCGTTCCAACGATTTGAATTCCTGGATAAACCGATTCAGCTTTCAATCGAGCCTTTTCTGCGACTTCTGGAGCTCCACCGAAAAAATAGATCCGCTGATTTTTCGACGGTGCAAGTTTCAAAATTTCCTGCGCGAGATCATATCCGGCGACTCGTTCAGGCATTTTGCAACCGAGATGATGTGCTGCCCAAACAGTTCCTGCGCCATCCGGAACGACTAATGCAGATCGATTCAAAATTGATCGTAATTCCGAATCCTTTGTCGCACGCATTATCATTTCAGCGTTAGCAGTTGCAACCATTGACGGAATTCGTTCAGAAATCAGATCCTCACATTTCTCGACAGCCTGCTGCATCGTCAGCGAATCGATATTCACGCCGAGAATGTTGATTCGTTCAAACGCCATTCAAAATTCCTCCCGCATCGATTTCCATCTGTCATGCAACCAAAACCATTCTTCCGGATATTTTCTCACATGTTCTTCGATCAATTTGCTCAAAATCTGAGTCGTTCGTTTGATATCTTCACGCTTGTCTTGAGTTTTTTCAACGCGAATCGGTTTTGAAACGATCAATCGATGAGTTCCATCTGAATTTCGATGCATAAACGCTGGAAAAATTGGAACATCTTTGAATCTTGCCATCGATGCAGCACCGACTGGAGTATTTGTCGGCTGATCAAAAAAATCCACGACAACTCCATCGCGGCGGCTCGGATCTTGATCCATTATCAAGCCGATAAACCATCCCTCGCCGAGCATTTCAAACATCTCGCGAACTCCAGTTTTATACGTGATATGCATTCCAATCAAAGTTCGATACTCGTTGATAAATCGATCCATTGATCGCTGTTTTTTTGCGACGCCGACTAATGGAATTCCATTACATGCAAACGCTCCGCCCATGAGTTCCCAATTATCAGAATGACATGTTGCAATAATCGCACCGATATCCGAGGATTTTTTATATTCCAGAAGATAATCGAGATTCTCGATTTCAACATGATCTTTCATTCGAGATTTTAAAAGTGGGAATCGAAGAAATTCAAAAAACATCGCACCAAATCGAGTCGAGCTTTCTTTAGCGATTCGATTTGCTTCCGAATCGTCAACTTTCAAACATCGTTTAACATTATCCCGCGCGAGATTTTTTCGACGTTTAGGGACGAAAATCCATGCGAATGATCCTAAAATATTTCCGATCATTTCGCAAAGTTTCCAGGGCAACAGACATGCGATTTTCGAGAGGAAAATCATGAAATAGTAGGACATTCGCACCTCCGAATTTATTTTTTAGATTCGAGATTCATAATCACATCATTAAGAATTTGAGAAAACTTTATGCTACCGCGGATGTTTAAATGTTGTGGATCCCAAAAATCATATTCATTAAACATTTTCATCTTCCAACCATTTATGAACATGAAATGTCGACGCTCTAAAAATGAATCCAAGATCGAATTAAATTCATCCAAAACTCGACGTGTGAATCGACGCTGATAATCTTTCATCATCGGTGTTAGAATTACAATTGGATAGACTGAATATTTCTCAAGTAATGAAAGATAGTCTTCAAAAATTTGGATATTTTCTTGAACTGTATCTTGATAATTTTTATTGTCCCAAGCAAAAAAATTTCTCCGTATACCCATGGCACGAAGCGGTGTAATTGGTAACATTGTGTGTTCGCCACTCGGATCGTTCATATCAAGTTGAGGTTCAATGTAGTTCGAAACTGAATCAAAATGTCCACTTGGCTTAAATAAATCCGGATTAATAATTTTGTTGATCTGTTGCCAATTAAATGGAGAGTTGTGAGCATCTTTGAGAGCAAACATGCATCGAAATCCGTAGAAAGAATTGACTCTTGCACGTGATAGATCCTGCTGAAATTTACTCGGCGTCAATCCAATTATTGCATATTGAAGAGTTGCCCCCCCCCCCCAGTGTCAAGCACTTTTTCAGCGATTTTGAAACTGTAATAGAGATCTTGTGCATTTCCAGAGAAATTAATCAATGGAAGCTTGAAATATCTCGCTGAGAGTCCGTGCATTAAAACTGAAGAGCCTGTGGCAAAAATTTTGAATGTTTGAGGATCTTTTTCCAGACGCTTGAACATTGCATTGAGAATATAGCCATCCGGAGTAAACATTTGTCGAATATCGAAGATCTTATCCATAGAGACATTCATCTCTTTGAAGATTTGCAAAACATTCTCGTAGATCCTTTGCGCATCACTCACGCAGGCAAATACGAGACAATCAAAATCGATATTTTGAATAAGTTCATCGAGATTCCAATAATAAAATACTTTCTCGGGCGGAATTCCATGCTTAATTGCATAGCCACGATCTTCCGTGACAAATGCAACGATTTCGCTTTCTGGATTTAGATAATTTCGTGCGGGCAACAACAAATCTTTGAAAGCCAGTAGGATGATTTTTATCTTTGAGCCTTCAACTTTACTATAACTTCGTTGAGTTTAGCAGAAAATTTTCGAGCACCAGACAGATTCATGTGTCGAATATCAATAAAATCGTGATCGTTAAATCTTGGCATCTTCTAACCATTCAGAAACGCATTATCTTTCATCCAATTCATATAAGTATCGCGACAATTTGAACATTATTTCGCGACAACAGCACGAATCATTATTGATTCTCCTCGAGCAATTTCTCCAAGCGTCTCAATTTTTTCATGACATCTGGAAGATGTTTGATCGCAGCCTGCATCTTGAGCCATTCAGCGTGAGTTTGAACTGGAAATCCTGCACCGAAATATCCTTCAGGCATGTTGTGAGTAATTCCAGATCTCGCGGCAAAAATCGAATTCGATCCGATTGAAATATGTCCGACCGTTCCGACTTGACCGCCGAATGTAACATTATCGCCAACTGTAACAGATCCAGAAATTCCAGTTTGTGCGACGATTAAACAATTCGCGCCGATTTTGCAATTGTGACCGATGTGAACTAGATTATCGATCTTTGTTCCGTGACCAATGACAGTCGAGCCCATTGCTGCCCGGTCGATTCCAACGTGAGATCCAACTTCGACATCATCTTCCACAATGACATTTCCAACTTGCGGGACTTTGGTATGAATTCCATCTTTCGTCGTGAATCCAAATCCATCTGAACCAATGACGGTGTTCGCATGAATCACGCAGCGTTTTCCAATTCGACAGTGCTCGCGAATCGTGACGCTCGGATAGATTATCGAATCTTGATCAACTTCCGCAAATTGTCCGATATATGCATGTGGATAAATCGTGACTCGATCTCCAATCACCGCGTTATCATCGACAACTGCCAATGGAAGAATTTTTACATTTTTGCCGAGCTTTACATTTTTCCCAATCGATGCTTGATCGCTGACTCCTTCCGGAATTTGTAACTTAGGCGTAAAAATCTCGAGAAGTTTAGCGATTGATGCTCGAGGATTTTCTGCGCGAATCGAGGGAATTGGAAAATTTGTCACATCAAGAGGAAGAATTATCGCGGATGCTTTCGAGGATTTTGCCTCTTCGATGTGCGGCTCAACTGCGAAGGTCAAATCTCCTTTGCGAGCTCCAGAAATATTTTCCAGACCGCGAATCTCGATTCCAGAATCTGATTCATTTGCGAGCTGTCCATCGATGATTTTTGCGATTTCTCCGAGAGTTTTCTTCATTAATATACTCCCTTTCGAAAACTTTATTGCAGTTTTTGAATCACTTCATCAGTCAAATCGATTCCACCGAGAAAGACTTGAGGATTTTCCTGCGATGAATCTAGCACGACATCGATGTTTTTATCTGCGACGACATTTGCAACTGCAGCATCGAGTTTCTGTCTGAGCTGAGTGTTATATGCCTGCCCGACGCTTGCAACTCGACGCTGAAAATCCTGCCGCGCCTGGTTCATATCTTCATCACTGACATTCTGTTTCGATGCCAATTCTTCAGCCGCCTGCTCCTGAAGTTCTTGAACTTTTTTATTGCCTTCTTCGAGAACTGATTTGAGCTGTGGTGCTTCCTGTATAACTTTTTCAGCGTCGATATATCCAAGCTGAACTTCTCCGCAACCGCTGATGAAAAATGTTGAAAATAGAATTGCGAGTGCAGATTTCAATTTTGAATTCATGTTTTGCATTCCTTCATTTACAAAATTTTATTCCCGCGACAAATCTTTCGACAGTTCCTCGGTGAGATCTATCGCATCAACTGATATGATTGGACTTGTTTCCGGCTCGAGATTTTCGATTCGCGCTTGATTTAAAATTGAATCGATTGTTTTCATCGGCGTTGCAAGAATCAAATCGACATGATGTTTATAAGCTAATCGCGAAACTTTATCCGTGATATCTCTAGCGATTTGATTTTCGAGATTCTGTCGAGCCTGCAATGTATCGCGTAATTCAGCCAAAAGTCTCTCACGATTTTTCTGACGTTCGAGCGATTGATCCATTGCGCGTTTCATGGCTTCTGCATTTCGAGCTTGAGCGTCAGCCTGTTTTTGAAGTGCCTCATCGCGAATCGCCTGCAAAGTCTCGAGCGAATTGTTTCGAAGTTTTTCACGACGCTCGCGAACTGATGCCTCTGCATATTCCTTGATTTCCGATTCCCATGCCTGCAAAAGTTCAAGCTGTTTCAATCCCCGCTCGCGCTGCAATTGAGTGATTTTGTCCTCGAGCTCTGCAACTTCTTCATCCTTCAATCGAAGTGCGTCGCGATTTTGGATTTTCAATTTCAGATTCAGAATCTCGTTCAAAAATCGATCATTAACTTCGTCGCGATTCTTTTTATGAGCCGCTTCAGTGTCATTTCGATACTGTTCAGCCGCCCGCTTTTGATCTCGCTCAATAGCTGCCATTTCACCGATAACTTTTTGAGCCTCTTTCTGCCAAACTGAATCATCGAATGGCTTTTCATCAACTTTCGGCGCGTCAACTGTCATTGGTTTCAATAAAGTTTGAAGTTCAAGTTTGATTCGGCGTTCTTGATTTTTCAGCGATTCAAGTTCCGAACTCGATGGATGTGACTTCAAAATTTTATCGATGTTGATTGTCGCGATTCCATTATTGATCGGCTTTTCGATTTTTGGTTTAGATTCTTGAGGAGGAGGATCTGGATTCAAATATTGATAGACTCCAAATCCAGTTCCGCATGCGAGAGCGACTGTCGCGAATCCAATGAGGATTTTCGATTTTTTCGCTGGGGGAGTGACTTTCGATTCTTCTTCGTTCACTGAAATCCCCCTCTATCAATGAAAAACCGATCTCAACCGTCAAGTGTCGACAGTCGAGATCGGTTTCGATTTTTTATTTCGACAGTTTTTTGATCACATCTTGAGTGATATCCATTCCACCATAGACGACTGCGCCTTTGTCGATGACAATGGAGAGCCCGCGATTGTTTGCAACTTCTTTGACTGCAGTTTCAACTGACGCTCTGAGCGGCGTGAGGAGTTCCTGATTTTTCTGCTGGAGACGCTGCTGCGTTTGAATGTAATAATCCTGTTTTTCCTGATCTCCCATGTCTGCACTGCGAACTTCAAAATCACGTTGAGCATCGGCGACAGCCTGTTTCATCTGCTCCTCGGATTCTTGGAGTTTTGGATGCTGCGCCATGACTTGATTGTAATCGATAACTCCGACATTCGACGAGCTAGCCGCGCTTGCAATTCCAGAACTCGATTGAGTAAGTGCCAGCGCAACAACTGATCCCATAAACACGACCGCGATAATCACGCTGATCCATTTGACCTTGGATTTTTCGAATTTGATCATCTTCTGCATTCGTCTCCTTTTCGATTGAAAACATTCTTGCGATCAAAAACATCGTCGCAATTGCGGGATATTCTAACTGCTTTCATTTTTTATTTCAATGCAACGGAAAAATTTTTTGATTGAATAAAAAAATTCCGACCGATTTTTTTGAGATCGATCGGAACTTTTTTTTGTTGAGGATTATAATTGATTCACTTTTTCTTATTCCAATTTTCTCGAATTTGTTTGCGACGCTCGAGTTCTTGATAAATTCTTCGATCTTTTAGAGCCCATTCTACAAAGAAATTATCGTATTCTGAAACTGCACTTTCAAATTCTTCCCAACTTACTCCACGGAGTGAATTGATTTTTTGACGGATCTCTTCTATTGAAAGTTTCGGATTATCATTGCGACCAAGTGATGCATAAAATACTCTCTTTTCATCCTCATTCCAATTTTCAGGATCATATTCGACACCTTTGAGATAATCACGATCAGAATTAAATTGAACCATTTCGGATTTTATTCCATTTCCGAAAACATCTTGTAAAATGAACATTAATCGATATTCACTTGTAACAGGAACTTTAGGAATCATTTTAGTTCCTATGACTGGATTTTTGCCGATCGTGAATTTATTAGCACCAACCCAATTCACTGCCATATGTCCCATTTCGCCATCGTAAGTCAATGGAATATCTTGATATAAAATTGTACGTTCTGATTTAGCAACATTCGTTCCAACCAACATTTCAACAAAGATCGGAACTACCTCATCGCCTTCTTTGAGTTGAGTATAACCGCGATTTGATTGAGATCTCTTAGCATTTCCATTGATTACATCATTTCGACTTGCACCAATGATTGTATATTGCTTGTCAGAATTTTGATAAACGATCTTCAAAGTGTGCGGAATATTATTGATCAAAACCGGAACACTATAACTCGTATATCCCCATTGAATTACATTTCCGTTCGAATCTTTGACATCAGGTTTTGAAGTATCGACAATCGGAAAAATGAAATGATCA
>JAFUTY010000041.1 GCA_017484005.1 Selenomonadaceae bacterium
ATTTCAACAATCGAGGATCGATTCCACGTTTTGGAAGATCTTTTGTATTGAGTCTCCAAAACAGATTCGCAAGATCATTTTTTACATCTTCAAGCGATTTATCCCGAGATTCTTTCAAGTAATTCAAAAATGACTTCCATTCAAAAATTCCAGAATCCTCGGCATAGATGCAGAAGACGCATCGAATGCAGAATTTATTCAGCGAGACTATTTCAGCCGGAGTCTTTGTCGAAACTGAATCGCGGAATAGATCATAACAATCTTGAACAAGAGATCCAGCCGATGCAGATACATATTCCGCCGTATTGATTTCAGATTCATGCTCGTCAACAAGAAAATCGAGCTCACCGAATCGCTCCGGAAGTTCCTCGAGTTTGATCTTCCGAACATGAAGTTCTGGACGATCTGCCTCAAGATTGTAGATCCAGAATTCATCGAAGTTGCAAGTGATAATCCATCGAGCTTTCTCTGAAGTTTTTCTATGATCGTCATAACGTTTAGCCTGTCCGAATGGATTTAACATCGATCCATCAGATTGTTTTTCGATCTTATCGAGTTTTTTGCCGCGAGATTTTTGCTCGATGATTACTCGTGTTCCTGGAATCCAAATATCGATGTAGCATTGAGAATCTTCAACTTGCACTGGAACTTCAAATTTCATCAATTCATTGGGATTCAAGATTTTCCAAAACGTTCGAAACATGGCATCCCAAAATTGATGTGAATCAGATTTTTCATTGCCGCGCGATTTCCATTCCGCTAAAAAATTTTGCATCGAATCCTCCTTTCAATTATTGACTGTAAGTCTGTCTGATTTGAATTTCTCTGAGATGAGCGCGTTTCAATCTCTTATACGTCAAGAATGTTGAGATACCGAGCGGAATCATTGCGCCAGCCCATGCGAGTGGATTTGCAGTGCATGCACCGATATATCCAAACATCTGTGCAACAACAATCGCCGCAACAACTCTCATCACGAGTTCCATGATTCCTGCCGCCGTTGGAATGATACTCAATCCTAATCCCTGCAACATATTTCGAGTCACAAACAGCAGAGCAAGAATCCAATAAGTCGCGCCGTTGATCATCAGATAAATTCTGCCATATTCAATAACTTCAGTTTGATCTTCACCGACAAAAATCGAAATCAATTCATAACCGAAGAAAATTTGCAAAGCTCCAGCGACAATTGAAAATCCAACAGACATCATTGCGCATTTTTTCAATCCCTCAATGATTCTTCCGAACTTCCGCGCACCATAATTTTGAGCAGTATAAGCAGCCATCGCGACACCGAATGACATCATCGGCATTCCAGCGATCGCATCGACTTTTTGAGCCGCGGCATATGACGCAACGACAGTTGAGCCAAAATTATTCAGCGCGAATTGCAGAGTCACAGCACCAATCGCGATAATCGATGCTTGAAATCCCATCGGCAAGCCGATTCGAAGATGTGCCCATAAAAATTTCCATGTGAATTTGAAATCCTCGCGACGAACATGCAGCGCAGGAATTTTTCGACGGATATAGATGAAAGCAAAAATATTTCCGCAGACTTGAGATAACAGCGTTGCATAAGCCGCTCCAGGAATTCCTCCATTCAAAACCAATAGAGCGATCGGTTCAAAAATTATATTCATCGTCAATCCAAATGCAGAAATGATCGTCGGCATTTTGCTATCGCCGAGAGATCGAATGATGTTCATCTGCATTTGAATGAAAACGAAAAGTGTGATTCCGCCATAAACGATCGAGATAAATGAATATGCATCGTCGATGATTTCAGCGGGAGTTTCCATCAATTCGAGGAGAGGTCTTACAAAACTCAAACCTATGATCGTCATTAAAATCGCGCAGATCAATGATAGAAATGCACAGGCCGCGGCAGATTTTCGAACGCCATCGGCATCTTTAGCACCGAATCGCTGTCCAGTGTAAATTGAAAATCCGGAAGTCATTCCGATAACAAATCCCAACATCAAAAACATCAGCGAGCCAGTACATCCAACAGCCGCCAATGCATGAACTCCCAAAAATCTCCCGACGAGTAATGTATCGACGAAGGAATAGAGTTGCATGAAAATATTTCCGGCAATCAGTGGGAGAGTAAACATCAGAATCAATTTTGCCGGCGATCCTTCAGTCAGATTTTTTGTCATAGATTCATCCTCCCATAGAATCACTTCGCAATTTTTTCAAAACGATCGATCCTGCAATTGCGAGCGGAATCACTGCGCCAAACCATGCAATTGCGTCTGAGAAACAGATTCCAAAAAATCCAAACATCTTTCCGAGGATGAATGCAGAAATCACTCGCAACGCTGTTTCAATCGCACTCGAGATCGTTGGAACGAATGTCAATCCTAATCCTTGGAACATCTCTTTCGTGACAAAAATTATCGCGAGAATCCAATATGCAAAGCCATTGATTTTCAGATAAAACGATCCATATTCGAGAACTTGTTTTTGATCCGCGCCGATGAAAATCTCGATTAATTCCGAGCCGAATAGAATTTGAGAAATTCCGGCGACGATTGAAAATCCTACAGTCATTGCAAGGCAGGATTTAAATCCAGAAATGACTCGAGCAAATTCTTTAGCACCATAATTTTGCGCACTGAATGCAGCCATTGCCGCGCTGAATGACATCAATGGAAGTCCAAAAATCATTTCGACTTCTTGAGCAGTTGAATATGCCGCGACAACATCTGCACCGAATCCATTCACGATAATTTGTAAAACCACAGCACCGATAGCGATTGTCGATTCTTGAAATCCCATCGGAAATCCAAGATTGAAATGTCTCCATAAAATTCCTTTTTCGAATTTGAAATCCTCGCGGCGAACTCGAAGGATCGGAATATTTTTTCGAATGTAAATCCATGCAACGATATTCGCTAAAAATTGCGAGAGTAGAGTTGCATAAGCTGCGCCTTTGATTCCGAGATCGAGATAGATTATCGCGATTGGATCTAAAATGATATTCAGACCGAGACCAACTGCCGATAAAATTGTTGGAACGCGGCTATTTCCGAGAGCTCGAATCAGATTTGTCTGCATTTCAAGCATCGCGAAAAGCATGATTCCAGCTAAAAAAATCGAAACGTATGCAACTGCATCATCCAAAATTTCTTCCGGAGTTTGAATGACTTCGAGCATGAATCGAGCGAATGAAGTTCCAACGACAGCAATGACAGTTGAACAAATCAGAGTCAGATACATTCCAGCGGCAGCAGATTTTCTAACGCCGGTATGATCTCCCTCACCAAATTTTTGTCCGGTGTAAATTGAAAATCCACTCGTCGCGCCGAATATCAATCCAAAGATCAAAAATGTTAGAGGTCCAGTACATCCAATCGCGGCGAGAGCATGAACTCCTAAAAATCTCCCGACGATAACCATGTCGACGAAGGAATAGAGTTGCATGAAAATATTTCCGAGGAGGAGTGGGAGTGTGAATTTGAAGATCAATTTTGTAGGAGAGCCTTGAGTCATGTTTTGAGTTGAAGTTGATTCAAACAGATTTTTTGTCACTAAAATTCCTCGACTTTCTAAGCGAGCGATTCAACAGCGCATCGTATGCAGGAATTCCGCCCGCGAGATCAGATATCAAAAATGCAATCATCGAAACGCAGAGGACATTCATCAGACAATCGAAAGTCCCAGTGATTTCCATGATCAGAATTGAACCGGTGATTGGAGCTTTGACGACTGATGCAAAATATCCAGCCATTCCAAAAACTGTAAACATCACGAGAAAATTTTCATCGATCAATTTGGCAAAAATCGATCCTGCAATCGCTCCCAACACTAATAAAGGTAGAAAAATTCCTCCAGGTGCATTTGATCCAAAACAAATCATCGTGAATAAAAATTTTCCGATGAATAGAATTGCGAGGAGTTCAATTGCAAAATTTTTACTAAGCATTTCACTGACTAAAACATTTCCACAGCCGAGAATTTCTGGTAAAAAAATTCCGATCGGCAAAATCAGAATCGCTGCAGGAATAAATCGAGTTGCGGAAGTCAATTTTACATGTTTATCATAAAAATCCAATGATAGAATCAAACACTTCGTGAATCCCATCCCGAGAATTCCGCAAAAAATTCCAAGCGCGATCAAATACAGATAATCGATTCCAAGATCAAAGCTCGAAATTTGATTCACGTTGAAAACTGGACGCGCTCCAAACAATACATCGACAATCCAAACTGATGAAACTGTCGAGGCGAGAGTCACAGTCAAAACTTCCGCGGAAGATTTTTTCTGAAGCTCTTCGATGCAAAAAATCATTCCAGCAAGCGGCGCGGAGAATATTGATGCAAGTCCAGCCGCTGCTCCAGCGATCAATAAAAATCGCTCGTTATATTTTCGACGCGAGATTTGTCGATCTTTGAATTGATCTTTTAACCGCTCGAATCCAATTCCAACGCAAGATCCAAATTGAACACTCAATCCCGCTCGCCCGAGTGAAAATCCTGATGCAATTGCGAGAATCGTTGCGATGAATTTCAAAATCAGAAGTCGAAACCAGTGAGTGACTCTCATTCGATTTTGCAAAACTCCTTTGAGCTGTGGAATTCCAGATCCAGCGATTTGCGAATCGATCGATATAAATTTTGCCAAAATTATTGCGACGAGAATCAAATAGATCAAAATCAAAATTGGATTCGATGTCTGTAAAATTTCCGGACGAATGATATCTGCCTCGTCAAGTATGAATCGAAGCAATGCGATCAAAAATCCAGTTGCGATTCCTACAATCAAACCTTCGATAAATAATTGAAGTCTAAAAAATTTCATTAGATCTATCCTCCATCGCCATGAAACTACAGCATGAAAATCAATTCAAGCATCGGCAGGGAATTTCATCTTTTCGAAGAATGATTTCAGAAATTTCCAATCCAATTAAATCACAATCGAAAGGGGAGTTTTGAATGCCATTCGATCACAAATTATATCAATCGATTATCGATGAATTCACAGTTTCATCTGATGAGCTCAAAAAAATCGCGGCAAATTTTCGTCAGGACCTTCGAATCGGTTTGAGAGATTCATCTCAATCTGATTCGCGCATGCTCAAATCTTACGTCGGACTTCCAACTGGTGCGGAGCGTGGAGAATATCTCGCGCTGGATTTTGGTGGGACGAATGTTCGAGTTCTCAAAATTCAACTCCGTGGCAGTGGAAGATTCGAAGTTTTGAAACGAGTCGGCAGACCTCTAATCGTGCCTGGTGAATATGATCACATCGGTGCAAATTCATCGGCGGAAGAGATGTTCGATTTCATTGCGGAGCTTGTCGATGAAGCACTCGATGGAGATCATGAAAAGCAATATCTGCTCGGACACACATTTTCATTTCCCTCGATGCAGACGAATCTTTACAATGCGCGACTTATCACATGGACGAAGGAATTTGCAACTCCTGGAGTCGAAGGAAAAATCGTCAACGATCTATTGAGTCAAGCTCTCGAGCGTCGCGGAGTTAAAAATGTTGATCCAGTCGCAACAATTAATGACACCGTTGCAGTTTTATTGTCAGCAGCGTATCAAAGAGGATCGACTTACATCGGCTCGATTTATGCGACGGGACACAATACATGTTATCTCGAGCCGTATAACGATTCAGATGATGAGCCGATGATTATCAATTTGGAGTGCGGAAGATTTTCAAAACTCACACCGAATCGATTCGACAAATTGCTCGATGAAAAATCTGAGAAACCTGGTGAACAGCGTCTCGAGAAAATGGTTTCCGGAAGATACATGGGCGAATTATTCTCGATGGCGGTCGCTGAACTCCTCGGCGAATCTGAAAAATCTTTCAATTTCACTTCGATCGATATGTCGAATATAATCATGGATGAATCGATTTCGCGCGAGAATGTTAAATCTGTCGTGAAAGATCGAACGAATGTCGAGCTCGAGACTAAGGATTGCGAGCGTCTTCAAACTGTCGCATCGAAAATTGTCGAGAGATCCGCGCGACTTGTAACATCAACATTCGTCGGAATCATTTGGCAATTGGCTGGCGACGAGGATATCAAACGTCAGCACATCGCGATTGATGGTTCAGTTTATGAAAAAATGCCTCTCACGAAGGAAAATATCAATATCGCGCTGAAAGAATTGCTCGGCGACGATGCAAAACTCATCGATACAGTCCTCGATAATGGTGGAAGTGGACTCGGTGCGGCAATCGCTGCGGCAATGAGTCAAGATTAATGGGAGGTTTTCCCCATGGCTAAACCCAGAATTGTAATTGTCGGCGGAGGTTTTGGTGGAATCAAGCTCGCCAAACTTTTCGCTAAAGAAAATGTCGAAGTCACTTTGATCGATCGGCACAATTTTCATCTGTTTCAACCACTTTTATATCAAGTTTCAACATCGATTCTTGCGGAAGATGAAATTGCATATCCAATTCGAGCATTTTTCCGCGATCATAAAAATGTAGATTTTTTCATGGCGAAGGCTGAAGGGGTCGATCAAGCTCGCAACGTCGTTTTGACAAATCATGGCGAGATTCCGTACGATTACCTGATTCTTGCGGCGGGAGCAACGACAAATTATTTCGGAATGAAAACGGTCGCTGAATATTCTTACGGGATGAAAACGATTCAAGAAGCGATCAAAATTCGAAATCATGTTCTGCATATGTTCGAGCGCGCGGCTAAAGATGAAACTCCAATCGAAGAGAAAAAACGCATGTTGACTTTCATCGTTGTCGGCGGAGGACCAACTGGAATCGAGGAAGCTGGAGCGATTTCAGAATTGATCGGTTTGCAGAAAAAGGAATTTCATCATCTCGATTTCAGTCTCGTCAGTTTGAAATTGATCGAAGCAACTCCGCATGTTTTGCCAATGATGCCTCAAGATTTGCAGGATAAAACAGTCGAGATTCTTCGCAAAAAAGGCGTCGAAGTCATGCTCAACACTCAAGTTGTCGATCTCGATGCAGACAATCTCAAACTCAAAGATGGGACAGTTATCCCAACGAAAACTGTCATTTGGGCAGCAGGAGTCAAAGCAGTTTCATTCGTTGCAAAATGCGGCGCGGAAGTTGATAGAGCAGGACGAGTGATCGTTCAAGAAAATTTGATGGTCAAAGATGCAGTCAACAAAAATTTCTTTGCAATTGGAGACTGCGCAAATTTCTGCCATGGAACTGAACGCCCACTTCCAACAGTCGCTCCAGTCGCAACTCAGCAGGCCGTCACATGTCATAAAAACATCATGAAATTGATCAAAGGCGATCAAAAACTCGATGCATTCCATTACAAAGATCTCGGTGCAATGGCAACAATCGGTCGCGGCGATGCAGTCATGAATAATCCAAAGATGTCCGGATTTTTGGCATGGTGCGCATGGATGTTCGTCCATTTGATTCGACTTGCTGGAGCTCATACAAATCTCACCGTCGCCTTGAAATGGTCATGGAATCTTTTCAGTGGAATTCGACTCGGCAGAATTATCACGAGCATTAAAGTTGACGAGTGATTCCGAATCAAAAAATCCCTTCCGAAAAGTGAATCGGGAGGGATCTTTTTTTACAGTGAAAGGGGATGTTTCAATGAAAACCTGGCTCGATCTTCACATGCATTCATCATTCAGTTCAGATGGAGAATTTGCTCCTCGCACTCTTGTGGAAAAGTGTGCGGAAGCGAATCTCAAAACTATCGCGCTGGCAGATCATAATTGCATCCGCGGCAACATCGAGGCAAAATCAACTGCCGATGAATTAGGACTCGAATTTTTTCCCGCAGTTGAACTCTATTGCACTTTTGACGAGGGATATTATGAATTGAATTTTCATTTGCTCGGCTATGGAATCAATCCTCACGACGAAAATTTATTGCGGAATGAGAAATCAGTTCATCAGCAGGAAATCAATGTTTCGAGCGAATTGCTCCGAAGAATTCATGAATTGGGATTTCAATTCAATGACGATGAAGTCTGGAGCAAAGCGAATAATGGAGTCATTGTTGCGGAAATGATCGGCGAGACGATTTTGAGAGATTCTCGAAATGATTCAGATGATCGGCTCAAGGATTTTCGACCGGGCGGGATGAAATCGAACAATCCGCCGGTGAATTTTTATTGGGATTTTTGCTCGCTTGGAAAACCTGCATATGTTCCGATGAATTACATTTCATTCGCGGATGCAATTCAATTTGTCAAGAATGCTGGAGGAGCTGCAGTCCTCGCGCATCCTGGAGTGAATATGGGACAGAATCGCGAGGTCGCTGAAAAATTGATCAAGCTCGGAATCGATGGAATTGAAGTTTATTCGAATTATCACGATGCTGAAACTCGAAAATTTTATTTGGAAATTGTGAATGATTTCAATTTGATCGCGACGAGCGGTTCAGATTTTCATGGATCGACAAAGCCCTCGATTCATCTCGGTGAAATTGGAAATCCAAAACCTGAGAAAGTTGTCGAGCGATTGAAGTCGATTATCAGCGAGCGCGGTGGAGTTTTTTGACACTTTCCACAGCTAAAGCAGGGAAATTCTTGAGAAGTTTGCTTTCGCCTTATTCTCAAAGGCATTGCCAATTTGCCTCTACTCTGTCGGATCTTTCGATCCTTCAGCATACTTTTGTGTGCAAATAGCACTATCTTTTTGTTAAAGCGGAAGTCTAACCGCTATATCTTGTGCGTTTAAGATTTTACGCAGAGAACGTCTCGTCCCTGCAACGCCATATCTTAACTTTTCAAGGTGCAGGTGTTGTGTAGCATAAAAATATGAAAAACAGCTTACATCCCCATAAATAAATTTACGCCGCTTTTTGATAAAAAAATTTTAGGAGGATTTATGATTCGAGTTTTTACGCCTGCAAATGCTACGCGGGCGATTTTTTTTGTCTCTGGATTTGGTTCAGCGACTTGGGCACCGTTAGTTCCATTTTTCAAAAATCGTCTCGATATCGGCGAGGATGTATTGGGATTTTTGATTGTCTGCATTGGAATTGGTGCACTTTCATCGAGTTTTTTCGCGGGATCGATTGCCGCCCGATTTGGATGCCGTCGAGTTATAGTTGCAAGCACGATTCTAGAAATTCTCGCGCTGTTTATATTGAGTCGAGTCGATTCGATTCCATTTGCAATTCTTTCATTGATATTTTTCGGCGCGGCAGCTGGATTTCTCGATGTAACAATGAATCTCCACGCAGTTTTGGTTGAACAAAAATCTCGACGGCAAATTATGAGTGGAATGCATGCGATGTGGAGTGTTGGAGGATTCATCGGCGCGTTAGCATTTTCATTTTGGTTAATGCAGGGATTTTCATCAGAGGCGACAACTTTAATCGAAATGGCAGCGATGGGAATTTTGCTCGGAATATTTTTTCGTGCGCTATATCCAACTGGTGGAAAATCTGAAGGTAAAGCATTTGCAATTCCTCGAGGCATCGTGAAATTCATCGCGATAATAATGTTGATTGCATTTCTCGCCGAGGGATCGATTATGGATTGGGGCGCAGTATTTTTAACATCTGAAAAATCGATTCCGATTGAACAATCTGGCATGGCTTTTGCGATTTTTTCCGCGGCGATGTTTGTTATGAGAGTTATCGGCGATTCGATTGTTGCGAGACTCGGTGGAAAAATTGTGGTGATTCTCGGCTGTATTATCGAGCTTGCAGGATTTTTGCTTGTGATCTTTTCACCGAACATTCCGCTGATGTATTTGGGATTTTTTGCAATTGGATTCGGAAGTTCAAACGTCGTTCCAGTGATGTATTCAATGCTCGGACGACAAAAAGTTATGCCTGTGAATCTTGCAGTTGCTGCGACGAGCATGATTGGATATTTTGGAATGCTCGCTGGACCTTCATCGATTGGATTCATCGCGAAAGCTACAAGTCTCACTTCCGCTTTCATTCTGCTATCGATTCTGGTTTTCATCGAATTGCTTGTCGCGCGATATATTTATTCGAGGGAAAATTCGATGTGAATCGGGAAAAAAAGATCCCCGACGATCGCTTTGATCTATCGGGGATCTCTTTTTTTGTTCGGATTTTAAATTGAATTATGAGTTAAAAGTTTGATTATCGAAGTCTGCAGTGTATCTTCCACTTGCAAGACTGAATGTTGTCATTTCTGTTCCGACAATATTCAAACTCGAATCGCCGATTGAAATGATCAATCCCGAATCCGTGAATTCTGTTGAAATTTCATCAATTGTATAGCTCGAAAGATCGACAACATCGCGAGAATCTCCATTCGAGATCGTCACATCTCCAGCATCCGATGTGTAGCTGAAAATGTCTCGACCTCTTCCATTCGACGCATCGATCGCCGAAATATTTTCATACGTCGAACTCGAGAGATCAATTGATGTATTGCTACTCGTGTTGAGAATCAAATTCGATCCCGCGTAATATGTCACCGAGCGATTATATGTCACATTTCCATTGGAATCTCCAACTCTCAGGATTCCAGAATCGCTACCGGCATTGTATCGAATACTTGTACTCGAATCGAACGAGCCATCGATCAACATCGTTCCATTTTCACTTTCGAGATACAGATCTCCGCTGACAATCGACATTCCTGGAATTGAATCGAGCTCTAGATAATCCGTCGAATTCCAACCGTAGACTGTATCATCGCCTTCAGAATTTCCAAAGACAACATGCGCCCGATTTTCCTCGAGATAGATTTGATCATTTCCGCCGCCCGCATCGACAGTATCATTTTTGCCAACGTGAATCGTATCGTTGAAATCTCCGCCGAGACTCACGATATCGCCTTTCGAATTCGTATCAGTGAAAATCAAAACTTCATCAGTTTGCGATTCGCTGAAATCAATCGTCGCGGAATTCGAATTTGCCCAAACAACATTGACGATATCGGATTCATCGACTGCATTTTCATCGTCAACACTTGCAGAGCCATCTGCCATTCGGAGCATCGAGAAACTAATTCCGATACTATCGACGAGACCTGATGCATCGAGGACAGTTGATGCATAGATTCCTGAAGTTGAAGCGTCTGATGCGCTCGCGTAATTGTAGAATTTTCCATTTCCGAAGAAATCTGCCGTGAGATTTTCAATTCCTGCATCGACTTTCAAAACGTCTGTCGCATTGAAACTCACATCGGTGATCGTGACAATTGCTTGATCTGAACTGCTTGAAACTCCAGATCCTGCCGCGGCATAGAAAGTATTTCCAGATTCAGGCAAACTATCTTGAGCCCCGCCAGTGAGAGTAATATTGCCTTGCAGTGTTCTAGAAATGTTGAAGACATCTCTTCCGCGACCGGTTGAGAATTTGCCGCCCTTGATATTTCCGATGTTAAGAATGTTATTCGCGATGTTATTGAGAATGATATTCCAATTCGCGATTGAAAGTCCGCCGCCGATTGATATTGATTGACTTTCTGTCACATTCGAACCATAAGTCATAGTCGCAGTATTGGTATCTGAATCGATTTCGAGAGTTGCAGTTGTATTGCTACCTTGAACGGTGCTATAGCTGATATTGCCTGCCTCGTCGATTGTGACGTAATTCACTGTCTCAGTGACAATTGATCCTTCGACAGTTCCACTTCCATTTGTTGAGAATCCAGTGACAGATGTGTCAGTCGAAATCTCAGAGCCGATTGATTCAGTTCCAACTAGCGAATCAATGATTAGATCTTCACTTCCGCTAGAAAATACAGAATCACTTCCGTTAGATTCTTGAGATCCCGTCAAAGTTGAGCCGGAATCGTCATTCACATCGGAAGATCCCGAACCAATCACTGACTCTGAACCAATCACCGACTCTGAACTTTGAATCGAAACATCGATATTGATTTGATCGGTAGAAGTGATTCCCTCGAGAGTTATGTGTCCATTTCCAATTTCGAGAATCAGATTTGAACCAGAAACGACGCTCGAGATATCAGATCCGGCAGTGATTTTCAGCGTGTCAGTGCTACCAAATCCGGAGATATAGTCATTTCCGTCGCCTTCGTTGTAGATGTAAGTGATATTGCTGCCATATTCGAAGGACTCGGAATAACTTCCATCTTGATAATGACCATTGTAATAGCTTTCGTTGATAATGAAATCGTCTCCAGATCCTGCATTGATCGTCACAAAATCGCCGTAATTGTGAATCGAGTCATTTCCTGCGCCCGCATCGATTATCGCAGAATTACCAAAGTTTTCAATTGAGTCATTTCCGTCACCAGAAGTGATGTTCACATGACTGCCGCCCCAACTGTAAACATAATCATTTCCAGAGCCAGCATCGATTGTCACTGAATCACTGGAATTGCCTACATAATCATCGCCATCGCCTGCATTGATGCTTGAGAATGATCCATAATGGTTAGAAATGTCGTCATCGCCATTTCCAGCATCAATTGTCACGGAATTTGCTCTGTAATTGTAGAGATAATCGTTGCCAGATCCCAAATTGATATTAGCGGAATTACCAAAGTTTTCAATTGAGTCATTTCCGTCACCGGCATCGATCGTTACAGAACCGCCGTCATTGCGAATAGTATCATTTCCCGCACCGACATCGATACTATTCCAAGAGCCATAGTTTTCGATGTAATCGTTGCCAGATCCCAAATTGACACTCACATGATCTCCGCCGTTATGGATAGCATCGTTGTCAGAGCCGCCCTCGATAGTTATATTCGAGTCGCTATATCCAAGATAGCCCTTCCAAGTGAAATATTCGCCGCTCGAAACGACACTAGATCCTGCACCGCTCAAAGTCATGGAATTAGATCCGTCTGTAATAACATAATCATTTCCAACGATTGAGCCAACAGCATTTGAGCTAGCCATGATTGTCGCGGTCGAATTGAAGTTATATACAACGTCATTGCCTTCAATTCCTTGAATCACAACATCCTCACTTGACTCGAGACTTATTGTGTCATTTCCAGCTCCGCCATCGATCGTAGCGTAGTAAGCATTGCGATTATAAATCGAATCATTTCCCGATCCGCCATTGACACTTGATATATAACCATGATTCAGTATTAAATCATTTCCATCTCCGGCATCAACTGTCGAAAAATCATTGTTGTTGTAGATATCATCATTGCCAGCTCCAGCATCAATGTTCAATGAACTGTTGCCGTAGCCACTGATGTAATCATCGCCAGCTCCAGCGTTGATTGTTGCATTCGATCCAATTCCGATCATTTCAGAATCGGACGATCCTCTTTGAACATTGGCAACAGATCCACCTATGTAGATATCATCATTGCCATCGCTCGCAACAATCGAATTGCTCACAACGAGAGTATAAGTCACATTGTTTCCATCGATTGCAACATTGTCGAGATTTGTGTTTTTGAGGACGATTGATCCGTTTGAAGTTGTGAGGAGAACATCAGATCCACTTTGAACGCTCGCAGTCACATTGCCAGAATCGAGCGAGATTGTGTCTTCATATCCGAATCCAAAAATGATATCTGTGTCAGCGGAATGGACGAATGTTTCAGAGGTAGAAGTTTGTCCAAAGAGAGTATCAATTCCTTCGCCGCCGGAGATCGTTGTATTATATCCATAATTCTCAATGTAATCATTTCCAGATCCTGCATCGATACTCGAATGATATCCAGGATTGTAGATAGAATCGTCTCCAGCTCCACCACTGAGTGTTGAGTAACTGCTGCTATTTTCTATCGTGTCATTGCCAGCCCCGCCATTGATACTCGATTGATATCCATTATTGTAGATGTTATCATTTCCAGCTCCGCCGTTGACTGTCGAATAATCATTGTTGTTGTAGATATCATCATTGCCAGCACCAGCATCAATATTCAATGAACTGTTGCTCCAAGCACTGATATAATCGTCACCAGCTCCAGCGTCGATTGTTGCATTTGATCCAAGTCCGATCATTTCTGAATCGGATGATCCTCTTTGAACATTGGCGACAGATCCATCTATATAGATATGGTCATTTTCATCGCTCGCAACAATCGAATTACTCACAGGTATGTTGTAAGTCACGAGATCTCCATTGACCGCGATATTATCGATATTCGTGTTTTTGAGGACGATCGAGCCGTTTGAAGTTGTGAGGAGAACATCAGATCCACTTTGAACGCTTGCAGTTACATTTCCGGAATCGAGCGAGATTGTATCTTCATATCCGAATCCAAAAATGATATCTGTGTCGGCAGAGTGGATAAAAGTTTCAGGTAGA
>JAFUTY010000042.1 GCA_017484005.1 Selenomonadaceae bacterium
ATCAAATCCAATCGGTTTGAGTTTGAATTTAATTGTAGGGATTCTGCAAAAACTGCATCTTCAAGTTTACATTCGTCCGATAACTCTTCCGCAGGATAAACAACGAATCGAGTCTTTGAAGTCTGATTCGCTCGTTCAATCCATGCTTAAATTGAACGGTGGAAATCTTTCATCGATTTTTGCGCATGGATTCTGTATTTATGCAACGAAGAATGTACAACCACGAATGATTCTTCAAACAGTTTGCGGCGAAATTCTAGTCACATCACGTCCTCGAATCGAAGAGCCGGATAGTTTCATGCACACAGTTCCGAATATGACGATTGTCGAATATAAACCTAGCGGACAACACTTCCAAATTTCTACGGAGAATAACGTTGCGAAAATTTTCATTCGACAACGTTCGCGATATTTGAATTTCGAAGTTGCGATAAAACAGATGATTGCTCTATTCAAGTCTGGCTATTCAATTGTTGCGGAACAGGACGATTGGATTTCGATTTGGATGGAGCAATATCGTGCGCTAGGATTCATCGATTTTGTCGGGGCGCATGGAGTTCAAGTTTCAACGAATTCTCTCTCTCAAAGATTTGGTGAATTCAATCCGGAAATTCGAATCTTTCCAAATTATCTATCTCAACTTCCTCCACCGAGAAATTATGACGAAGAAGATCGCCAAAATACAGATCATTCAGTCACAATTTTTTACGGCGCGCTGAATCGTTGGAAAGATTGTCAGGAAATTATTCCGGCAATCAATGCTCTATGCAAAAAGTATCCAAATGTGAAAATTTTCGTCATTGCGGATCAAAAATTCTTTGGAGCTCTCACGACAAAAAACAAACTCTACTTCAAACATGAAAAAACTGGAATGGCGTATGTTCCATATGAATATTATCTACAAACGATGCGCAAATCAGATATCATACTCATGCCGCTCGCTGAAAATGAATTTAATGTTGGAAAATCAGATATCAAATTCCTCGAAGCATCGGCTCAAGGAGTTGCAACGATCGCCTCGCCAACAGTTTATTCAGACACAATCGAAGATGGAAAAACCGGATTCATCTATCATTCTCCGGAAGAATTCAGATCTAAACTCGAAATTCTAATCACGAATTCGAAAAAACGCCGCGAAATGGCTCGAGCAGCTTACGATTATGTGAAAGAAAATCGAATGCTGGCGGATCATTACATGGAGCGCGTGAATTGGTATTGGGATTTGTATCGACGTCGCGAGGAATTGTCAAAGGGAATCGGACATCGATTAGAAGAAAGAATTCCGAAAAAATATTTTGAACCGCTGTTTCGTGAGTTTCCGCAATGGTTCTCAAAAAATTTCGATGAAATCGCAGATGTTAATTTCTCGGAAGATCAAATCAAAGACGCTCAAAAAAGTTCAAGTTCTTCGTTAATGGAATATTTAACGGGCGGCGAATAAATTTATCTTTAGCACTGAGAAATTTTGCTTGAGAGATTTGAGATCTCGAGAGAAAATGAATCGGTGCTATTTTTTCTCGATATATTAAAAAGATTTTTTCTGCATAGATTTCTAGCAGATTAAATCTAAGAGGAGGAGTTTTTCAAATGAGCAATGTTAATGAAGAGGCTCTCGAGCTGCATAAAAATCACAAAGGAAAATTCGAAATCACTCCAAAAGTTCCACTCGGAACGAAGAAAGATTTGACGCTTGCATATACTCCTGGAGTCGCTGCACCATGTCTTGAAATTCAAAAATCGCCGGAGAAAATCTATGATTACACGACGAAAGGAAATCTCGTCGCAGTTGTCACGAATGGAACTGCAGTTTTGGGATTGGGCGACATCGGTGCAGGAGCTGGACTGCCTGTCATGGAAGGAAAATCGATTCTGTTCAAAGGATTTGCAGGAGTCGATTCGATTCCAATCTGCCTCAATACAAAGAACGTCGATGAAATTGTTCGCACGATTCAATTGATGTCCCCAACTTTCGGCGGAATCAATCTTGAAGATATCAAAGCACCGGAATGTTTCGACATCGAACGCGCGCTCAAAGAATCAGTGGATATTCCAGTTTTCCATGACGATCAACACGGCACAGCGATTGTTGTTTCTTCCGCGATGATTAATGCTCTGAAAGTCGTCGGCAAAAAAATCGAAGATATCAAAATCGTCGTGAATGGTGCTGGTGCAGCTGGAATGGCAATCACAAAATTGCTCCAGCGACTCGGCGTTAAAGATGTTTTGCTCTGCGATTCGAAAGGCGCGATTTATGAAGGTCGTCCAACTGGAATGAATCCATATAAAGATGAAATTGCAAAAATCACGAATCTCTCGAAGGAATCGGGCGGATTGGCTGATGTTATCAAAGGCAAAGATGTTTTCATCGGCGTCTCGAAGGCTGGACTTCTCACGCAAGAAATGATTAAAACGATGAATCCAGATCCGATTATTTTCGCGATGGCAAATCCAGTTCCAGAAATCATGCCTGATTTAGCTAAAGCGGCTGGAGCTAAAGTTGTCGCAACAGGAAGATCCGATTTCCCGAATCAAGTCAACAATCTTTTAGCATTCCCTGGAGTTTTCCGTGGAGCACTCGATGTTCGCGCGAAAGATATCAACGAGGATATGAAAGTCGCGGCGGCCTATGCTATCGCGTCGATTGTCAAGGATTCCGAACGCAATGAAAATTATGTAATTGCAGATCCGTTCAATCCTGAAGTCGCGATTGCAGTTGCAAAAGCTGTCGCCGAGGCTGCAATCAAATCTGGAGTCGCGCAGAGAACTGATATCACACCAGATCAAGTCGCTGAACATACTCGTGAATTATTGAAGAAATAATTTTTGAATTCCGAATTAAAAAGAGATCTCTCTCGATAAAAAAATCGAGGGGGATCTTTTTTTGTTCGGAAATCAAAGGAAATCATGCGAGTTTTCGAGAATTGATCTCCGGATTCTTTTTGAGAGGAGACGATGAATTTGGAATCGAAGAATTTTATACAGAATTTCATCGACGAAGATTTGAAAAATGGAAAATATCCCGACGGAATCAAGACTCGATTTCCGCCCGAACCGAATGGATATCTGCATATCGGACACGCAAAATCGATCTGCTTGAATTTTGGACTTGCGCAAAAATATTTGGGCACATGCAATTTGCGATTCGACGACACAAATCCCTCGAAGGAAGACGTTGAATTTGTCGATTCGATTCAAGACAACATTCGCTGGCTTGGATTCGATTGGGAAGATCGGAAATTTTTCGCGTCAGATTATTTCGAGAAACTCTACAATTTCGCGGTGGAGTTGATCAAAAAAAATCTGGCGTTTGTCGATGATTTATCTGCGGAAGAGATTCGAGAATATCGCGGAACTCTCACCGAACCAGGAAAAGAATCGCCGCATCGAAACCGATCGATTGAAGAAAATCTCGATTTGTTCAAACGAATGCGCGATGGAGAATTCGCGGACGGATCGAAAGTTCTCCGCGCGAAAATCGATATGGCAAGCGGCAATATCAACATGCGCGATCCGATCATTTATCGAATTGCGCGAGTGAATCATCATCGAACTGGCGATCAATGGTGCATTTATCCTATGTATGACTTCGCACATCCACTTTCTGACGCGATCGAGGGAATATCTCACTCAATTTGTACTCTAGAATTCGAAGATCATCGCCCATTTTATGATTGGCTGCTCGATTCTTTGGATTTTGATCCTAAAACTCGTCCGAGACAGATCGAATTTGCGCGATTAGAGCTTACCGGAATCATAACGAGTAAGAGAAAATTGCGTCAATTGGTCGAGGAGAATCATGTCAGAGGCTGGGATGATCCTCGAATGCCGACGATTTCTGGATTGAAACGACGTGGATATCCTCCCGCGGCGATTCGAGATTTTTGCGAGAGAATTGGAGTTGCAAAGAGCAATTCGACAGTTGATATCGCGATGCTCGAGCATTGTGTGCGTGAAAATTTGAATCAGAATGCCGAGCGAGTCATGGCGGTTTTGAATCCATTGAAAGTAGTTTTGACGAATTTGCCGGAGAATCATTGCGAATATCTCGAAGTGGATCGTTTGCCAAATTCGAATCGCGGCAAGAGATTTGTACCATTCGAGCGAGAAATTTTCATCGAGCGCGAAGATTTTATGGAAGACGCGCCGAAGAAATTTTTCAGACTCAAACCAGGCGGTGAAGTCAGATTAATCGGTGCATATATTATCAAGTGCGACGAAGTTATTAAGGATTCGAATGGTGAAGTTATCGAGTTGCATTGCTCAATCGATCCGACTTCGAAATCTGGAGGAGAAACTGCAAATCGAAAAATCAAAGGGACAATTCTTTGGGTTGCAGCGTCTCAAGCAATTCGCGCGGAAGTCAGATTGTACGATCGACTTCTCACCACGGATAACATTCCGAACGATTTTTTGTCAGCGATCAATCCAAAATCCTTAGTGATAATTGAAAATGCATTGGTCGAACCGTCAGTAAAATTCTCGGCGGAAGGAACATCTTATCAATTTTTGCGCAATGGATATTTTGTCGTCGATCCAGATTCGACAGTCGATCGATTAGTTTTCAATCGAATCGTTGGATTGCGCGATTCATGGAAAAAAATCGAATCGAAGGAGTGATTCAATGTCGAAAAAAATTCCGAAAGATAAATCTGATAAAGACATGCTCGCTGGATATGTTGAGGAGCAGACGGTTGAAGATCAAATGCTGGCGCAGGCGAAATTGGAGGCTCAGCGGCGTCGCGAAATCGAAAAAGATGAACCGCCTGCAAATCTATCGCGCGCTGGATTCACTCGTCAATTAACAGATGAACTCGGGCGAGAATTGTTGCAGCTCAAATTTGATCTAGCAAAGAAGGGCGTCGAGTTTTATAATTTCAAGATTCGCCGCGATGGCGAAAATATCGTTTTGATCCCGACGTACAAAATCTAGATTGGAGTGAGATTTTTGGATTCAACGACAATCGCGGTAGTCATATTCATCACCGCGTACGCACTAATAATTTCCGAAAAAGTTCATCGAACGATCGTCGGAATTTTTGGCGCGATGCTCATGATTCTCGCGGGGATTATCGAGCAGGAAACAGCGATTCATCACATCGATTTCAACACGCTCGGACTTCTGATGGGCATGATGATAATCGTCAACATCACGAGCGAGACTGGACTTTTCAATTTTCTAGCGATTTGGGCAGCTAAGAAAGTCAAAGCTCAGCCAGTCAAATTACTCGTCGCACTGTCAGCATTGACTGCAGTCTGTTCCGCGCTCCTCGATAACGTCACGACGGTTTTATTGACTGTTCCGATTACATTCAGCATCACGCAGCAATTGAAAGTCGATGTCAAACCATTTTTGATTGCACAAATTCTCGCGTCGAATATTGGAGGAACTGCAACTCTAATCGGCGATCCTCCAAATATTATGATTGGATCTGCAGTTGGATTGAATTTTGCAGATTTCGTTTTGAATCTGACTGCGCCAGCGATTTTTATCTTTGCAGTCACAATCGCAATTCTCCTCGCAATTTACGGAAAGGATCTTCATACTCAGCCGGAATTGCAGGATAAAGTCATGCGGCTCGATGAAAATTCGCAAATCAGTGATGCAACGCTCCTCAAAAAATGTTTATTCGTTTTAGCGATCACAATTTCGCTATTCGTTATGCATGGAAGTCTCGGGCTTGAATCTGCAACTTGCGCATTGACTGGTGCGGGATTGTTATTGTTGATTTCTGCGACTCGCAACGAATCGATGATCGCCAAAGTTTTGTCGAAAATCGAATGGCTCGCGATATTCTTCTTCGCTGGATTGTTTGTATTAGTCGGTGCACTCGTTGAAACTGGAGTTATCAAAATGCTCGCGGCGGAAGCGATTCAAATCACGCAGGGATCAGTTGAAGCGACAGCAATTCTGATTCTGTGGATGAGCGCGATTGCATCAGCTTTCATTGATAACATTCCATTTGTCGCGACGTTGATTCCATTGATTAAAGATATGGGCGAGATGGGCTTATCGAATCTTGAACCGATGTGGTGGAGTTTGGCACTCGGTGCATGTCTCGGCGGAAATGGAACTTTGATTGGTGCTAGCGCGAATGTTGTTGTTGCATCGCTCGCAGCCGCTAGAGGTCGAGCAATTTCATTCATCGAATTCATGAAAATCGCGTTTCCATTAATGATTCTCTCAATCGCAATTTCAACTGTCTACGTTTGGATTCGATATCTATGACATTTTTTGATCCAGAGAATTCTGAGTTGCATTCAGATCCCGATCAACTCACGCGTCAGAAGAATGCTCGACGATTAAATGTGCAGTCGATTGATTATGCAGCTTCGTCGGGGATAATTAATGGATATGAAGTTTCATTGACGAAATGCTCATGCATTGATTTTTCACGTCGTCGAAAACCATGCAAACATATGTATCGATTGGCGCATGAACTTGAGATTTTTTCTCTCGATGGTGAAGTTATCAATGATCCGACAGTGAAAAATTGGAAGGAACAACAACTCGAACGCTATCCTCTGAGTGAAAAATTTCAAGGCTGCTCCACAATTGAAAAACAAATTGCTCGAGAATGTTACAATCTCAGAAAATTACTGATTGAAAATCCAAATGTCATTGAGGATTTTGAAAAAACAGGAATTCTTTCGCTTAAAATTGATGGCGAAAAAATCTGTTTCGAATTCAAAAATCTTGTTGAAACGTAATAAAAAAGATCGGGGATCAAAATCGATCCTCGATCTTTTTTAATTGAGAGAGAGGTTTGATATGAAATTGAAATCGACTCGAGAAATTATCGCCGATTCACTTCGAGAAATTGGAAGGCGGAAGAAAATCAATTCAATAACGATTCGCGAAATCATGGAGAATTGTGGATTCTCAATCGCAACGTTCTATCGTCATTTCAAAGACAAATATGATCTAATCGCGTGGGATTATGTTCGCAAAGTTGAAAATCTGATGTCACGTTGTCGATCGGAGAATCAGCCGTGGAAAAAATCACTGATCGATGGCGCGAGATATTTTTGGGAGAATCGAGAATTTCTGCGCAATTTATTTCTGCATACGAGCGGACAGGATTCATTTATCCATTGCATGATTGAAACGAATATTCGTGAACTCACAAAGCACATTCATCGAACGGCAAAAATCGAATCGCTCCCGCCCGATGAAGAATGTCTCGTGAGAATTTATTGTTATGGAACGGTGCTATTTGTATGTGAGTGGCTGCAGCAGAAAAATCCAATATCGATCGATCAAGCGGCTTTAGCAATGGAAAATTCACTGCCTGAGCCTCTCAAAAAATATTTGGTTGAATGAGAAATTTTCGGCGATTCATAAATTGAGATCGATCCTCGCGCGAATTAAAATCATGGAAAATCTTTCACGGGAGGAACGTTTATGTCGAAAGAAAAAATCGTCGAGGGACTTCAAGCGATTGTCACTGGACTCTCGCAGCAGGCTGATGGGCACATGATTCAATCGAAAATTTTTGCAGCGCAGGGATTCTCAAAACTCGCGGAAAAATATTCGGAGCATGCAGCTGAAGAGCGTGGATATGTTGAAAAATGCATCGATCGACTTCTCGATCTCGGCTGCGATGTGAAAAATGAATCGAAACCTGAATCTCCAGTTTGCAAAGATCCAATCGAATGGCTCAAGCATGATCTTCAAGTTTCGAAAGATGGACTCGCCTGGCTCAAAACGATCGTTGACGAATCGAAAGACGATCTCACGACGTTTGATTTGCTCAAGGATTATTACAAGGACGAAGAATCTGACATGTATTGGGCGGAGCAGCAATTGGAGCTTGCGGAGAAAATCGGTCTGCAGAATTGGTATGCAACGCTGATTTGAAAAATGTGTGTGAAAAATTTTTTTAGGAGAGATTTCAATGAAAATTCAAGCGGTTAAATTTGCGGAAGATGGATTCATGACTCAACCGTTTGCGATGGGCGGCGAGGATGGAGTCGAAAAATTCGATCCGAACGTGAAATATCGTTCATGCCTGCAAAATTTTGTCATTGATACCGGCTCGGAAGTGATTCTTGTCGATACTGGAGTTCCCGAAGATTTTCCATATCCTGTTCCAGATGAAAAAACACAAATCTCGGTGGGCTACAAAATCAAAAATTATATGGATGCATTGGCGGATCTCGGCTACAAACCGGATCAGATTTCCAAGATTCTCGTGACTCACAAACATCCAGATCACACCGGCGCATTGAAACATTTTCCAAATGCAAAAATCTACATCGGTGCGGAAGATGCTGAAGAATTCAAATCGATGCCAAATTTGATCGTCGCAGAATTCAATGACGGTGCATATCACAATTTCCCGAGATCGCAAAAAATCGCCGATGGAATCTATTACATCGAGGCTAAAGGTCATACAAAAGGCACGAGCATCATAATCGTCGAAGATGGCGGACTGTTTTACATGATTCATGGCGACGTGACTTATACTGATGAAGCTCTATATGCAAATAAAATTTCAATTGCGACGGAAGATTTTGTTGAAGCTAGAAAAACTCTCGATCGCGTTCGTGAATTCATTCGCAACAATCCAACGGTTTATGTCTCGACTCACACACCGCTCGGCTATGAAAATTTGGAATTGAAACGCGTTGTCGATCTCGATAAACCGACTGAAAGTCTTCCGGCTAAACCTCCTCGCGAAATGAAAGCATCGGGAAAATATGTCTGCTCGATTTGCGGTTATGTCTACGATCCAGCGGAGCATGATGGAGTCAAGTTCGAGGATCTTCCGAGCGATTGGAAATGTCCTCGATGCAAGCAGTCGAAAGATAAATTCACTCCTGCCGCTTGATTCGAGGAGGAGGATTTTTCGATGCCGATGGTAAAAGATTATCTCAGAAATTCGTTCAAGCATGGAATCGAAGCAGGAATTCTTCAATATGGAGTTGGACAGGAAACGACTTCGACGGAAGTTGCCGAGATTCTCGCGACGTCAAATTATGATTGGCTTTTCATTGACGGCGAGCATGGTGGTCATACAGTCACAACGATTCTCGAAATCGCGCGCGCAATTGCAGCTTATGATATGACTCCAGTCGTTCGCATTCCTCAAGCTGGAACTGGAATTATCAAGCAGCTCCTCGACGGTGGAATTCAAAACATAATCATTCCAAAAGTTGAATCCGGCGAGGAAACTGAAGACATCATGTATTGGGCATCATATGCTCCGTGGGGAAATCGAGGATTTGGTGCGACGGCTGTGAGAGCTGGAAGATTCGGTCGTCATGCTGATTATCTCGATCGCGCTGTTGATGAGATTTGTATTCTTCCGCAAATCGAAAGCAAAAAAGGAATTGAAAATCTCGAGGCGATCACAAAAACTCCTGGAATCGGCGGAGTTTTTCTAGGTCCAATCGATCTTGCAGTTGATATGGGATATGGAATCAACATTTTTCATCCGGAAGTCGAAAAGGCAATGGATTATGCAATTACGCGAATCAAAGAGTTGGGAGTTCCAGTCGGGACAATCGCTGTGACGCCGGAGCAGGCTAAACATTTTGTCGAATTGGGAGTAAGTTTCTTGGGAATCGGGGCTGATACTGCTTTCCTTGTCAATGCGGCTGATAAAACTCTCGAAACATTCAAAAAGTGAATTGAGGGATAACGATGAATGACGACGAAATCATTCGCGCGTTTCATTCGATGTGGGATAATTTTCCTGAACCGGTGATGATCACTCAAAAAAATCGAGAGATGGTCGCTCTCAACAAAAAAGCTGAATCGATGGGATTGACTGTCGGAATCAAATGCTCCTCGATTGGAAATCCTGAAAATCATCGCGGCTGTCTGTGTAATAAAGCTGTTGATTCTGGTGCGCCAGTTTATATCACTTATGAAACTCCATTTGGAAAATCTTTCGGCTATTGGATTCCAATTCCTGACAAACCAGAATGGATTATTCATTTTGGAGTCGGCGGAACTTTTGAATATCCAAAACATGATGGAGGTAAAAAATCGTGAAGAAAATCATGATTGTCTCGGGACATCCAGATCTCAAAGTCTCGCTCGCAAATAAAACGATTCTCGATGAAATTTCTCAAAAACTTCCGGAAGCTGAAATTCGAAAGCTCGACGAACTCTATCCGGATTGCAAATTCGATATCAAAGCGGAACAAAAAGCTCTCGAGTCGGCAGATATCATTGTTTTCCAATATCCGATTCACTGGTATGGTGCGCCTGGAATTCTGAAACTCTACATCGATAGAGTTATGGAGCATGGCTGGGCATATGGCTCGAAGGGAACAGCTCTCAAAGGCAAGGCGTTCGTTGCATCGGTGACAGCTGGAGTTCCTGAAACTGGATATTCTGCAAATGGTCCGATGAAACATACCCTCGAAGAGTACAGTTATGGAATCATTCAATTCGCCGAGACTTGCAAACTCGATTTCAAAAATCTCTGCACATTCGGCGGCGCGATGTATGTTCCTGGCGTTACAACTGATGAAAAGAAAGCTGAACTCGTCGCAAGAATCAAAGAGCATGCGGGCAAATTGATTGATTATCTCAAGACACTTTGAAAAATTTTTTCCACAAATAAAAAAAGAGATCCATCGATCTGAAAATGATCGGTGGATCTTTTTTTAATTCGGAAGATATGCTCCCGCTAAAATTTCCAATGGATGCATCGGCTCGCGATTCGTTCCATGCTGAATTTGCATTCGACAAGGACCACATTCACTCATCACTTCATCTGCATCGCTTGACAAAATTCGATCGAATAATTCGCGTCCGATTTTCATCGAAACATCATAGAGCTCCTTTTTATATCCAAAATTTCCACTCAATCCACAGCAACCTGCATCCGCCAATTCGATTTTGAGATCTGGAATTTCACTCAAAATTTCTCGAGCAGGCAGTCCAATTCCCTGCGATTTCAAATGACATGGAACATGATACAAAATTCGCTTTGGAACGCTCGCCAAATTCAAATTCAGATCGATCGTCTCCAAAAATTCAAATGCATCGAAAACGTTGTTATTCGCAAATCGATCGTCTCCAAAAATCTCCGCAAGTTCAGATTTCAAAACGAGCGAGCAGGTTGTACATGCCGCGACAACTGGAATATTCTTCGACTTCCAATCTTGAATTCGCGCGGAATTATTTTCAGCAAGCAACCGCGATTCATTCATAAATCCCGTCGAAATCAATGGCGAGCCGCAGCATCTGAAATTTTCATCTATCAAGACTTCGATTCCGTTTGCATTCATAACGCGAATCAATGCAATTCCAACATCAGGATCATTTTCATTGATGTAACAGCCTGGATAAAAAACGATCTTGCGATCCGATTTTTGCTGATGAATCGATTTGAAAAGAGTCTTGAAATTTTTTCGAGCATAAATCGGCAGAGGTCGCTTTGCAGTGATTCCGATTTTTTCGGAAATTCCCAAAATTTTTCCGACGCTCGATCCCCAATTCGCCGCTTGATGTCCAAATGGAATCGTTCGAATTTTTTTACCTGCGCTTTCGATGTGTGCGAGAATCTTGTCACGCTGAGAATGCTTGTGACTCTCGAAAAATTTCCCACGCTGCTGCATGTTCAAATTTGAGACTGAAACTCCATTGGGACAAGCTCGATCGCAACTCTTGCAATTCGAACAGAATTCGAGCGATCTGTCGAAATCATCCTGCGAAAAATGCAATCTTCCGTGAGCTGGCGCGATTAATTTTGGTCCTCGATAATCCTGCAGCGCGCGCATCACTGGACAAGCCGCCATGCATGCAGTGCACGCGACGCAATGATCGATTGTCTTTCGAATTCCAGCAAAATTTTCATTCATCGATATCACCTGCCTTGAACGCCGATGCAATTGCAATTCCAGAATTCGAGCCGCTCGCCGTGAAATCGAATCCGCCCAAAATTTCACCGATAATCGCGACGTTTTCAAGAATCAATTTTCCACTCGCGTCAATCGGTTTCAAATTTTCATCGATCAAAATTCCAGTTTTCTCGAATCCCTGCGGCATGAAAAAATCTTCATGACTCCATTGATTCTCGCTCGGCTCGAAAAAGATCGGCAGATTGAAAATCGGTTCTCGAGGCGAGTTGAATTGATTCATCTCGATTCCGCCGCTGAAAAATTTTCCAGCTGCAAGGATGAATCGATCTGCCTCGAAAATTTTTCCCGATGAAGTTTTTACAGATTTGACGCGTCGATTTTCGATTTCAGAACTCACGATTTTCATGTTTTCCAAAATACTGATGCCGAGTTTATGAAGTGAATCGCGGAGAATTTTTTGAAGTCTGATTCCTGTCGGCGATGGCGGCAGGCAGGTCGTCTCGCAAATTTTCGATTCGAGCAGAGATTCAGCCGCGCCATGTGAACTTGCTCCTTGAGTTCCAAAAATCGGCGGAGTTATAAACATCGTTTTCGATTCGACTTTCGATTTCAATTGATCCGCGAATTTTTGAATTCCCTCGTTTGAATCGAGAATTCGCGCGATATCAAGAATCAACGGATCGCGCCGAGGATTCGAAATGAAATCGATATTGACTGATTCAATTTGCTTCTGCGGAAAAATTTTTTGGAGATTCTCGACCAAAACATTCGGGAAAAAATCTTTGACTCCATTGATTCCGACGACGATTATTTTTTGAGCATATTTCAAAGGCGACGCATCCATGGAAATTTGAGTCAGAGCTGCAGATTTAATCGTGCCGAGCGATGTGACAACTGGAGTTTGCCGCTCGAGAGATCCGTCATATGGCAGACTCCATTCCGCCGAAAAATCTCTGAAGAATTCGACTGCTTGTTTGATTGATTCGATTCCGATTTTTTTATAAGGATGATGATTCGGCAATTTTTGAATTCCAGCGAGAGGAGATTTCAAAAATTTTCCTCGAGCGTCGCGAGACAGAAAATCGATTGTTCCTGAACTCATTGGAAGAGATCCCGCGCCGAATGCTGCGATCGCGATTTTTTTCTCGGGATGTTTAGATTTCAAAACGAGAGCTGAAAATAATCCTGCCAATCCTCCGCCGATTATGAATGTATCGAGCTTTCTCAAAACAATTCACCTCCGGCGTTGACATCGAGCGAGGAAATATAAATCGAGCGCATCAGTTCAGCCTGCTTGAGCGATTGTCCAATCAGAACTGGACGAATTCCTTTCCAGCGTTCAAAAAGCATTTCGCGAGTCGAATCGATCGCGGAATTTTTTCCAAAGATACATGCCGCGCGGAATGTGCAGAATGTCCCTTGACAAGTTCCCATGCCAAATCGAGTTCGACGTCTGATATCGTCAAGATCCGTCGAAGTTTCTTCAGATGCAATGACTTCGAATTCCGCCCGAGTGATATTTTCACATTCGCAAAGCAATTGTCGCGATTCCGGTTCAGATTCCAATTTTTTCGCGACTTTCTCGAATCGATCTTTGCCCAATCGATTTGCCGCAAGATTCAATCCAAACGATGGGAAAAATTTTTGGACATTCTCTCGAGATTTCGATGAAACTTCCGCGACAATCGGTTCAGAAGCAGTTCGGCATGGATTCGAGTTGCCCAATTTTTTACAAACTTGATCGGAAATTTTTTCAGCCATCAATCGAAACGTCGTGAATTTTCCACCAACGATTGTAAACATTCCATCGAGCCCTTCCATGGAATGATCGATAATTGCGAATCCTCTCGATGCTTCTCGACCGATTGCTCCTCCCTTTGGACGATAGAGCGGTCGAGATCCTGCAAATGCTCGAAGTAATCGATATTTTGGAAGATTTTCTATTAATTCCGAACCGATTCGCATGAGATTTTCAACTTCCGCCCGCGATGTTGATGTGTCTTCAGGAGTTGGAACGCTCATCGATGAAGTTCCCAAAATCGTGACAGATCCATGCGGGACAAAAATATCGCCGTCGCCAGATTTATGAAGTCGATTCACAACTCGATTTACAAGTCGCGAATTGAAAACTAACAGAGTTCCTTTATCCGGCTGAACTCCAACATCCAATCCAGCCATCTCCGCAATTTTTCCAGTCCATCCTCCCGCCGCGTTTATGACTATATCGCATGGAATTTCATGCTCGCCGGATCGATTTCGAACTCTCACGCCGATAATTTTTCCGTTGTGAGAATCGATTCCCACCGCTCGAGTGTAAGTTTTGATCTCGCCGCCGAATCTTTTGGCTGAATCGACTAACTGCCAGCTCAATCGAAATCCATCGATTGCCGCGTCAGGAACTAAATATGCCGAGACGATCTTCGAAGTCAAAATCGGCTCGAGTTTCAATGCTTCATCGACAGATATTTTTTTGATTTTGATTCCGCTCGATTTGCAGCCGTCAATCCATTGCGATTCATAATTTGGATCGTCAGATTCGAGCCGGACAAACATGCCTTCAGTTTCTTCGACGCAAGATTTTCCAATTCGCCGGAGAATCTGATTCTCTTCGATACACTCCCGCGCTGCCGATTGATCTTTGACTGCATATCGCCCGCCGCTGTGAAGAAGTCCGTGATATCTTGAGCTCGCGCCGTTTGTCAGATCTCCTTTTTCGACAAGCAGAGTTTTGACGCCGCGCATCGATAAATCTCGCAAAATTCCAAGTCCAGTAGCTCCGCCGCCGATGATTATGACTGTCGGATTATCCATTGCCTTCTCCTCTCACGAAAAAATTTTCTCGAGTGTAGCAGAATTTTTCGCCATGTGCTAGCATTCGCGACGGACGATATCGATGATGAATCGTACCAATTTGACGGGAGGATTTTCAAATGTTCAACCAAATCTGCCGCGAGGCGAGATCAACTGGACTCGCACTTGCAATTTTGATCGTGTTTTGGATTTTTGCAGGATTCGGTGTCTCGATTCTTGCGCCGGAGATTCGAATTTTCAATCTGCCGCTTTGGACAATCACAGGAATTTTTGGAACATGGTTTTTCGCGATTCTTTTAGCAGCGATCCTCGCTCGAAAAATTTTTTGTGACATGCCGCTCGGCGAAGTTTCCAATTCAGATAAATTCGTCAAAAATTATTTCATCGGGAATCATGATCTCGGCGGATTCGTTTTAGCAATGACAACCGTCGCGACTTATTCATCGGTGAGCTCATTCGTCGGTGGTCCAGGAATGGCGTGGAGTGTCGGATTTGGCTGGATTTATATGGCGGTCGTTCAAGTCACAGCGATCTTTTTGGTGCTCGGAATTTTTGGAAAGAGAGTTGCGATTCTCGCTCGAAAATTAAATGCAGTGACTGTTGTCGATTTGATTCGCACTCGATTTAATTCGAATTTTTTAGCCGCGATTTCTGCGCTTGTGATTGTTCTATTTTTTTGCGGAACGATGACTGCTCAATTCGTCGGCGGTGCGAAAATTTTTGCCGCTGTCACTGGATACAGTTATGAAATCGGTCTGATTCTGTTTGGATTGATTGTTGTCGCGTATACAAGTTTTGGAGGATTTAAAGCCGTCGCGATAACTGATACACTTTGCGCGATGATGATGATGCTCGGAATCGTTTTATTGTTGAGTTATGTTCTTGACGCCGGCGGTGGATTCAATTCGATTATGAATTCGATTTCGCAAAATCATCCCGCGATGCTCGAGCCGTTTTCAGATGGAAAAATGCCATGGGGATTGTACTTGACGCAATGGATGCTCGTAGGAATTTGCACAATCGCTCTGCCGCAGTCAGTTGTCCGCGGGATGAGTTATCGAGACACTCACGGACTTCATCGCGCAATGATTATCGGAACTGTCGTGATTGGATTCATGAATATCGGTGTAAATTTCACTGGAATTTTGGCGCATGGAGTTTTGGAGGGATCGCTCGAGGATTTTGGCGGCGTTGATAACATCATTCCCTCGACGATTGTTGCATCGATGCCGCGATCTTTGGTTGGACTTGCGATTATCGCGCCGCTCGCTGCATCGATTTCGACTATCTCCGGCTTGTTGATTGTTGCAGGTTCAGCGATTATCAAAGATGTTTATCTCCATTACAATCGAGACGCCTCGACTCAACGCGTCGCAATTTTGAGTCGAGTTGTCACTGCCGCGATTGGAGTGATCGTCTTTTTCATCGCGCTGACTCCTCCATCTCTGATTTGGATTATCAACATGTTTGCATTTGGAGGATTGGAAACTGCATTTTTCTGGACGCTGCTGCTTGGATTATATTGGAAGAAAGCTAATAAACTCGGCGCGATGCTTTCAACTGCGGGCGGGACGATTGTTTATTGCGCAACTCAATTCGCTGGATTCAAAATTCTAGGTTTGCATCAAATCACAATTGGAATTTCTGTCTCATTGATTCTATTTTTGATCGGCTCTTACATCGGTGAAAAAACTGATCAAAAAACTCTCGATGAATTCTTTCCAAAATAAATAAATGAATCGATCCGAGTTCCTCTCAATTTCGAGGGGAACTTTTTTTATTTTGTGATTCGATAGGATTGGACAATACATTCTATTTCTAGAATTTCTTCAAAAATCAACTACGAGTATCACTGTTCCAGTAGCAATTACAACGAACACTTTGAGAAATGCTCAAGGCAAATTTCTGATGAATTGGCGCGGAGACCTGACGATGAACAACTTCTAGGCAAAATTGTTATACTGTCGTTGCATGAAACTTTCGAGGCAGGTTTCAAAGCGGTTTATGAAGGTTATCAAGAAGCAAAACGAAAAGATCAAGTTCATTTTCAAACGGAGTTTTGGTTTCACGGAGAAATTCACATTTTAGAATAGGAGAAAATTATTATGGGAGTTTTAGGATGTTGTTTTTGTGGTCATCAAATCCGTTATCATGGCGAGCCGGAAGGCGATGTACCTATCGAGCACATTTTTTGCCGATTGGATAAATGGCAGGAACTTGAAAAACTGGATTTGACTGCCGATTGGCTGGAATGTGATCACGAAGAAAAATTTATATATGCTTGGCGCTGCGAGAGATGTGGAAGTTTTTCATTTTTCTCGGATTATGTTCATGTCTCGGGAGTTTATGTTCCCACGGACAATTTTTCGACTGAACCGATGAAAGAGCCATTCGATTTTGGTTTGTTTTGGGATGATATTCTGTGGTTTGAAATCACTGAATCCAATACGCTGGCATCTGAAGTTTTGACAAAATTTCTAGGGAATTTATGGCTTGCGAAAAATGATGATGAATTGCGATTTTACAAAGATCAAAATCAAACTGAATGTGTTAGTCAATTCAAACGTTTCGAGAGACCTGCAAAAGTCACAGTTCAATCGATGTCAATTCCAGCTTTCAAAAAAATGCTTCTGAATTACAACGACGAGATCGATTTTTTCTATCACGGCATCAGTTATGAATTCATCAAAGAAGTTTTAATCGATTCGCGAGTCAAAATCATTGTGAATCGAGATTTCGATCTTCGAATTCGCGTTTATGAAAATATTTTTGAATCGAACGAGGATTTTACCGATGAATTGATTCACGCCAAAATTTTTCAAGATGGCAAATCGATTTTGGAAGTTCCGAATGAAGTTGATTTGTGATCGCTCAAAATCGGAAATTTGATTGACGTCGAGAAAAATGATATACTTCGTCTCAGTTCAATCGAAAGGAAGTTTGAAATGGCGACTAAAAAATCTGCGCCCGAATCTAAACTCGTTTTTGTTTTCTTCAATTGCGACGCAAACAAATCGCAAGGCTCGATGAATATTTTCTTCAACAAGGAGATTTTCCGCGATACGAAAGTCTCTCGAAATGCTCTGCTCGCAAAAGTTCAGCGTGAAGTTGCAGAAAAACATATTTTCGTCGAAGAAATTCATCACGAAGATGTGAAGAATGCAATTTTGACTGGCGATCCAACTGAAGCGAGTCGTTGGATGATGTACGGCGCAATCGTCTCATTCCCACTTTTCTGATTCACAAAAAAAGAGATCCATCGATCTGAATTGATCGGTGGATCTTTTTTTACATGAATCGATGTAGATTTCACGACATCTAGAATTATTTCCAGATTCGATCATTGATAAACATTCGCTCAGATATTTTTTCCAAATCTCGCTGTAGATCGATTCGGAATTTGGATCTGCATTGATGAATATAGTTTCTCGGAGATCGATATAAATCATCGCCGTCTAGATCAATTAATTTTTTCCGAACAAAAAAAGAGATCCATCGATCGCAAATGATCGGTGGATCTTTTTTTTATGGTTTCGACCAGCCAAATTCCTCGAAACTTGGTCGATACTCGATTCGCGAATAAAAATCTCGCATCGTGTGAGCTGTCTGGAAAATCGGAACACGTTCGAGCGCGTAAATATTGCTCCCGACGTCAGAAATTCCATATTTCACCGTGTAAGCCGCTCGATATCCAACTTGTTTTGCCAGCGCAGCAATATGCAGATTGTAAGTCCCAGTTGGATACGCGAGATCCTCAATGACATGCCCCAGCTGCTCCTCGAGCTTCCGTTTCGAATCTGCAAGCTCCGATAAAATCTGCTCGTCCGATAACTCCTCGAGCTTTTGATGTGTCATTGTGTGAGACTGAATTTTGACTCCATTCTGCTCCATTTCGCGCAATTGATCCCAAGTCATATATCCTGCAACTTGCGACGTGAATCCCGGCACAACGAAAACTGTCGCTTTCATTCCATACGCTTTGAGAATTGGAAATGCATTCGTGTAGTTATCGAGATAGCCGTCGTCGAATGTGATGAAAACTGATTTCTCCGGCAAAACTGTCTCGCCAATCAATCCATCATAGAGCTCGTCGCAGGAAATCGATTGATAGCCATGATTTTTCAGATAGATAATTTGCTCCTCGAACAGCTCCGGCGCGATTGAAAGCGAATTGAATGTGTAATCGATTTTATGATAATTCAAAACGAGAATTCTTGAGCCGTCGATTAAATCCTCGCTCGTGATTGTTTTGATTTCCGGAAGAGAATAAGTTTCATCTTTGGAATTCGAATCGAGCCCGAGCAATTCAGAAATTCCATTTGGAAAAATTTCTGCGAGCGTCATTGGATGTTCATCCGGCTCGAGCACTTCAACCGCTTGAGTCTCGTCAGATTCTCCCTCATGAATCGCCTCTTCCATTTCGATGAATCGACGAATTGCGTTTGTACAAATCAACAGAATTCCTATAAATGTCAACAGAACTATTGCGAGCCGCGGATAATTGATTCGTCTCATTCTTAAATCAGCCATTAATCAGCCGGTCTCTCGCCAGTTTTGCCAGTGAATTTATGATATTCCTTTGAACCTTTGCGACGTTCCATCAACTCATTGAAAAGTGTTTCCGGACGAATTCCATGATACGCGAGCAATACGAGACAATGATACCAAAGATCGCCCATCTCATACAAAATTTCATCGTCGTTGAGATTTTTCGATGCAATGATCGTCTCGACTGCTTCCTCACCAACTTTTTTGAGAATTTTATCCTGCCCGCGCTCGAATAAATAATTCGTGTAAGATCCTTCGACCGGATGTTTGCGGCGATCTTCAATGATGTCATAGAGATCGTAGATAATCACGGCGAGATCTTCTTTCGTCAAAGATTTCGGCTGATCGACTGTCTGCAGAGATTTTTCTTCCGCACTGAAAAGTTTTCGCCCGCTGAAACATGAATAAGTTCCAGTGTGACAAGCGACTCCAGTCTGATGAACTCGAAGAAGGATTGTATCGCCGTCGCAATCATAGAAAATCTCTTTGACGCGCTGAATGTTTCCAGATTCCTCGCCTTTCTGCCAAAGTTTTTGACGGGATCGAGAATAGAACCAGCTGAATCCCGTCTCGATAGTTTTGCGCAAACTTTCTTCATTCATGTAAGCGAGCATCAAAACTTGTCCGGATTCTTCTTGAACAATCGCCGGAACTAATCCATTCGAATCGAATTTGACTTGCGATATATCAAATTTATCTGACATTCAAAATCTAACCTCCATCAGATTTCAATAAACAATTTGCTCGATGCTAAACCATTGAGCGGCATCATCCCACTTGAATCGAAATTCGCCGACGTTTTTATCTGGATTTGTACGAATGAAGTAAGGCACGACGATAGTATCGCCATCGACGGAAACATTCTGATAAACGAGTCCTTCGATATCAGTATAAGAATCTCTTCCGCCGAAATATTTTTTACTGAGCTCGATACTATCAACGTACTTCACCCATTTGCCATCGACTTGTCTTCCGAAAATCGTTAAATGAGAAGTTCTGTGATAGAAACGAATTGAGTATACTGCAATTCCTCCATCACTATTAATTCGAAAAATTTCTCCTGGAGGATTTACAGTGTAAGTCTCAATGTTTACAGGCACAGTATTGGAAACATCTTTCGAACCGAACAAAGCAACAGCAGAATCATAATGACAATAAAGAGCATCATCGCCATCATTCCAGCGAGCAATTCCTTTTGTATAACTTTTGGTGCTTTCACTGGATCGAGCAGACAAGATTCCATCGTTACTAGTCGCTCCGTGGATAAATACTCCCTCCAAATGAATTTGAAATGCAGAAGTAATCGCACCAAGCTTTTCCGGTTGAGAAAATTGCATGGCATTCGTGACGGTTGATAAAGCGATCATGCTTGCAGCGAGAATTCCTAAAACTCTAGAGAACGCCATTCAAAATCTAACCTCCACGCCGCAGGATTTGAGATACTCTTTGACCTGCCGAATCGAAAATTCTCCGTAATGAAAAACTGACGCCGCGAGAACTGCATCGGCTTTTCCATCGGTTAAAACTTCGTAGAAATGCTCGAGCTTTCCTGCTCCTCCCGACGCGATAACTGGAACATTGACAGCCTCTGAAACTGCTCGCGTCAATGGAATATCATAGCCGTTTTTCGTTCCATCTGCATCCATCGAAGTCAACAAAATCTCGCCCGCTCCCAATTCAACTCCGCGCTTGACCCATTCAATTGCATCGATTCCCGTCGAAGTCCTTCCGCCATGAATCGTGATTTCCCATGAAGTTTCGGAATTCCGCCGCGCATCGACTGCTAAAACTATGCATTGACGTCCAAATTTCTCAGCTCCCTCGCGAATCAATCCTGGATTTTGAACTGCCGCAGTGTTGAGGGAAATTTTATCAGCTCCAGCTTTCAAAATTCGGCGCATGTCTTCCACAGATCGAATTCCGCCGCCAACTGTGAATGGTAGAAAAACCTGCGATGCACATCCCTTAGCGATTTCGACGATCGTTCCGCGATTTTCATGGCTCGCTGTGATATCCAAAAAGACCAATTCATCAGCGCGCTCGAGATCATATCGCTTCGCAAGCTCGACTGGATCTCCGGCGTCTCGAAGTCCAACAAAATTTGTTCCCTTGACAACTCGACCATTTTTTACATCGAGGCAGGGAATGATTCGCTTTGCTAACATCCTTTTTCAGCGATGTTGATCGCCGCCTCGAGATCCAGCGAATTGGTATATAGAGCTTTGCCGATGATAACTCCTTCGATTCCTTCGCGTTCATGTTTTTTGATTTCGCGAATATCGTCGAGATTTCCAACGCCGCCGCTCACAATGACTTTCAATCCTGTCGCTTTAGCAAGTTCAAGTGCGGAGCTGATGTTGACGCCCTCACCAGTTCCATCGCGCGAAATATCTGTGTAAACGATTCGCTTGATTCCAAATCCTTTCATCTTTTTCGCAAGATCAATCGCGGAAATTTTTCCAGATGTTTCCCAGCCGTCTGTTGCAACAATTCCATCGCGGGCATCGATTCCAACAACAATTCGCTCGTTGAATAATCTGCAAGCCTCTCGAACGAGCACTGGACTTTGAACTGCCGCTGAACCGAGAATGACTCGATTAACTCCCATCGCTAAAATTTTTTCAATATCAACAAGAGTTCTGATTCCGCCGCCGAGTTCAACTGGAATTTGAATCGCTTTCACAATGCTTTTAATCGATTCGATGTTTGTCGATTTACCGATTCGCGCACCGTCGAGATCAACGATGTGAAGAAATTTCGCGCCATAACTCTGCCAACGAATTGCAACTTCATCCGGCTGCGATGAAAAAATCGTCTCTTTATCGAAATTTCCTTGAAACAATCGAACGACATTTCCATTTCGAAGATCAATTGCAGGAATGATTAACATTCAATTCACCTCACTCCAAATTTTGACTTTCTAAAGATCGGGATCAATTTGAATCGATCCAATTCTTCAAGATTTGTAAACCAACATCGCCAGATTTCTCGGGATGAAATTGAGTCGCTGTGACATTTTTCCAACGAACTGCTGCCGTGATATTTTTGGAATATACTGCTCGCGCGATTATCAGATTTGGATTTCGCGGAATCGCATGGTAGCTGTGAACGAAATAGACATATGGATTTTTGAGTCCTTTGAAAATTTTCAAATCGCGAGCATTGATTGAATTCCATCCCATGTGAGGAATTTTCAATCCAGGCGCATCGATCTTTTTCACTTTTCCCTCGAGAATTTTCAATCCCTCGACGTCTGGAGATTCTTCGCTCGATTCAAATAGAATTTGCAAGCCGACACAAATTCCGAGAAATTTTTTGCCGCGAGAAATCTGATCTTTGATTGTTGGGATTAATCCCGTCGCGTTGAGATTTTTCATGCAGTCGCCAAACGCTCCAACTCCAGGCAGCACGATTTGATCAGCCCGCTCGAGATCCTCTTTCGAATTCGTCACAATAACTTCCGCGCCGAGATATGCAAATGCTTTTTCGACGCTGAATAAATTCCCAACGCCATAATCGATAACCGCAAGCATCAGAGAACTCCCTTCGTCGATGGAACGCCTTTGACGGTTGGATCAATCGCGACAGCAATTCTCAACGCATGTGCAAACGCTTTGAACAATGCTTCGATGATGTGATGAGTATTTTTGCCGGCGAGGAGTCTCATATGCAATGTGATTCCTGCGTTGTATGCCAATGCTCGAAAAAATTCTTCGAGCAATTGAGTATCAAATGTGCCGACCATCGGTGCAAGCTGAATTTTGTCTTCGACTTCAAAAACAAAATATGGACGTCCGCTGAAATCCAACGCGACAAATGCTAACGCCTCATCCATCGGCAGGAAAAAACTTCCATATCGATTGATTCCCTTTTTGTCTCCGATTGCATCTTTCAACGCCAATCCCATCGTGATTCCCAAATCCTCGATCGTGTGATGTCCGTCGACGTGAATATCTCCATTCGCTGTGACTTCCAAATCGAAATGCCCATGGAGCGTGAAAGTTGTCAACATATGATCGAAGAATCCAATTCCAGTCGAGACGTCTGCAGCTGGCTCTTGAGAATCGAGTCCAATTGCGACAATGATTTCAGTCTCGCGAGTTTTTCGATGAATTTTTGCTCGGCGATTCTTCATAAATCCATCCCCTCCGTATCGAGCTCAGGATGCTGCATCGAAATTTCATCTGAAAAAGTTTCTGCAACATCGAACCAAATATCATTTTCCTCGCGCATGCCCATTGAGATTCGCAAGCAATTTTCGAGCCCTGGAGCATTTCCAAAACTTCGAACTCCAATTCCACGTTCCTCGAATCGCCGATTCAATTCCTTCGCGAATGGATATTTTACTAATAGAAAATTTGTGACGCTTGGAAAGACTTTGAATCCTGGAAGTTTTTTGAGTTGAGATGCCATGCGTTTTCTTTCAGCGATCATCATTTGAATTCGCGGAACAAATTCAGATCTCATTTGATAAACGATATCTGCCGTGACGATTGAAAGTACATTCATGTGATAGGGCATGTATGCTCGTTCGACCATCGCGGCAATTTCTTTCGAGGTGATTAAATATCCAACGCGCGCACCAGCTAATCCATATGCTTTTGAAAATGTTCGCGCGATCATCAGATTCGGAAAATCTTTCAGAAGTCCAGATGCAGTCTCGCCGTAAAATTCGATGTACGCCTCGTCAATCAACAGAGGACATTTGATATTCTCGGCGAGGATTTTGATTTGTTCGATTTTCATTCCGTTGCCTGTTGGATTGTTTGGATTACAGACAACCGCGAGATTTGCGTGTGAATCGTTGACAGTCTCGATAAATTTTTGAATATCGAGCGAAAAATCTTCATTAAGTTTGAACGGGATCGAATCACATTCTGCCGCTTGCGCATAAATTTTATACATCGAGAAAGAGGGAGTTGGATAAACGATTTTATTGTTTGAATTTCCGCCGAAGATGTAAAAGATCTTCTCGATGATTTCACTCGAGCCAGCACCAATCACGATCTGCTCGCGATAGACTCCAAAATTTTTGGCGATTTGATCTCTCAGCGAATCGTACTCCTCATTTGGATATCGATTGAACGCCACGCTTGAAAATCGCGACATCACTCTTTCTTCAACGAGCGGCGGAAGATTCAAATTGCACTCGTTTGCATTGATTTTGATTCGCCACAATTTCTCAACCACGTCATAACTTGGACGCTTATCGAGATCTTTTCTGAATTCCATTTTGCATTTCCTTTCTGCAAATTTTTTCTGAAAACTGATTTAGTGTAGCAGTTTTTTCGCAAAAAAAAAATTCCCCAACCTCTTTTTTGAGATTGGGGAGCTTTTTTTATTTCCGGATTCAATTCTGTCCAAAAAATTCACGCACCACTTCAATGACGCGATTCCGATCTTTTTCCTTCATATTGTAATAGAGAGGAAGTCTCACGAGTCGCTCACTTTCTTTTGTCGTGAATTGATCTTCGCCGTCAAATCGTCCAAATTTCAATCCCGCCGGCGCAGAATGTAACGGAATGTAATGAAACACTGCATCGATTTCTCTATCTCTCAAAAATTTGATGAATTTTGTTCGTTCATCAAGATTTTTGAGTTTGAGATAAAACATATGTGCATTGTGATGACATTCGGGCGGAATTCTTTGCAATTCGATAAGCCCTTCGCGCTCCAGAGGTTCAAATGATTCGCGATATGCTTTCCAAGTTTGCATTCGACTTTCGAAAATTTTATCCGCTGCATTGAGTTGTCCCCAAAGATACGCGGCATTCAACTCGCTCGGCAAATATGAATCTCCAAAATCTACCCAAGTGTATTTATCGACTTGTCCTCTGAAAAATTGTTTTCTATTTGTTCCTTTTTCACGCAAAATTTCCGCCCGATGAATGAATCGCTCGTCATTAATGACAATTGCGCCGCCTTCGCCCATCGACAGATTTTTCGTTTCATGGAAAGAATAGCAACCAAAATCTCCAATCGTTCCGAGAATTTTGTCATCGTATCGACTCATCAATCCTTGAGCGTCATCTTCAACGATTTTGAGATTGTATTTTTTTGCAATCTCTAGAACTTTTTTCATCTCGCAAGCCACGCCAGCATAATGCATAACGATAATCACGCGAGTTTTTGGAGTGATAGCGCGTTCGATTTTCTCCTCATCGATATTCATCGTGTCCGGACGAACGTCAACAAAAACCAATCTCGCGCCACACAAAACAGCAGCAGTTGCAGTGCTAGAAAATGTGTAGCTCGGCAGAATCACTTCATCGCCAGGTTTTAAATCGCAGAGCAAAAGTGCCATATCGAGAGCTGATGTTCCGCTCGTCGTGAGAAGGATTTTTTTTGCATTGAATTTTTTTTCCATGAATTCTGAGCATTTGCGAGTAAATTCACCATCGCCACTGATTTTATGCTTATCAATTGCTTGATGAATGAAATCGAGTTCGGTTCCAACGAATGGCGGAACGTTAAATGAAATCACATCACATCATCTCCTAAATCATGTGGCAAGAATAGGATTCCAATCATAGGAAATATTATTCATCTTCCCAGTTATGTTAACTATTTTTTGAATTGTAAGTTCGATCTGGGGCACGTTAGGCATTATTGCAATAACAACTTCATCATAGATGAGTTCTTTTAGCTTTTCGGGTGGCAAAACTGTTTGATCATATTGCTTATAATCATCTGCGACAATCGCAACCAATTCGCAATAGTTTTTCATCTGCTTTTGATAATCTTGACTAATCTCTCCTGCGCCATAGAGAACAACTTTTGCGCCACGATCAACGTATCTGAATGGAAACAATGCTAACCAATTGCGTGTGAGATCCTGCTTAAATTTTGCAGTGAAATACTCGAACGGAGCATCATTGTTTCGTTGAATTTCGAGCGTACGTTCATAATGCCAATTAGCAGGTTTTCGTTCTGGAAGCCTTGGTCTTCGATTTACATATTCGTGGCGGATCAAAACTTTTTCCAAAGCTTCAGCATACTGAAATTGATTGGGAGATCTAGTATACCACGCATCACTTGTATCAATGAAAAGAACACCTTCAGTGAGATCACTATCGACTCTTGTTGTGACAACTGGCACGCCTTCATATGCTGCAAAAATTGCAGTCTGGGCACCAGAAATGATAACATCGAGTTTTGAAAACAAAGATCTCGGAATTGGAGAGAGATTTCCAAGTGATACAATCTCGACGTTTTGAATTCCTATGAAAACTCTGTTCATAGATTGCAAAACATTATCGAAAACAAATCTACCGACAATGATGAATCTAATCTGTTTATCAGGATGATTTTTGGCGAATTCTGCAATACCGTTGCAAACTGCTGGAAAATATGATTTTTCGGTGCGTCCCATATATGCAATCGAAAAATCTACAGTATCGCCGCGAATTTTATATTCGACCTCTGGATTTTCGACATCTTGAATTGCATCCTGCTCTTGGGCGGGATTTAAATCCTTTGGTATTTCGAAAGATCTGGCTGTTACCCCACGATAACCATTAAACAACCTGGCAATACTCTCATTTGAACCTAGGATTTCATGACGAAGGTGCTTGAAGTAGAAGAAATCGAGATTTTCGAAATAAAATTGAAAATCACTTCCTCTATAAGTTTCTTCACAAGTCGTAAAAAAGTGGCGAGCATGAATTCGTTCAGCAATCAATTCAGCCCACATAGCATACATCGAGACATAAGACTCTATGATAATCTCGTTTTCAATGGTCGAATCTACGTGCAATAGCGCAATCATACGATCCAATATCTGATTACGTTCTGCATCTGAGTATTTGTATGGTGGTTTAATGATTTCATAAAAACCAAAATCATATATGTATTTTGTTAGAGATGGGATCTCAGATTCTCCGTATCCGTGTTCATTATGAAACATGTACACTGTCCAACCATGTTCTTCCAAATAACGTGCCTTTCCAGCAACATACATTTGTCCCCCACCTATCAGATGGATTGCATTTGTGAAAAAAATGTATTTTTTCATTCGCAAGATCCTTTCTTATAAATTAATCCACAACCAATTTATTAAAATCATGAATGCAGATTGTTGTGTTGGTAACTATTTGAGAGATCTTTGCCATGATGCGATTGATTCGATCGGGATTCGATGATTCAGCGATTATTATGCTGTCATAATCAAGATCTCTAAGTTTTTCAGGCGAAAGAATCGTCCGATCGTACTTGTCATGATTATCTGCAACAATCGCAACGAGTTTGCAAAATTTTCCATCTGCGATCTGTTTTTGATAATCCCTTCCAATATCGCCATAGCCATAGATAACGATTCGATCACCAAATTGAACTTTATGAAATGGGAATTGAGCTATCCAATTTCGCCGAAAATCGCGTTTGAATTTGTCGGTAAAATATTCAAGCGGCGTGGAGTTTTTTCGTTGAATTTTAAGAAGTTGTCCATAATGCCAATCAGCAGGATGATATTCTGGAAAATTTGGCTTTCGATTTTCATACTCGCGATGAATCAAGACTTTATCAAACATTTCAGCATATGACATCTGTGGAAGATGCTCGTTATGGACAGATTCATCAGTGTCATAATAAAGAAGTCCCGGCGTTGTATCTCCATGAGCATTAGCGATAATGACAGGCACATTTTCATATGAGCAAAAAATCGCAGTTTGAGATCCCGCGCAAATTACATCGAGATTTTGAAATAACTTTCGAGGAATCGGAATGAGATTTCCTAATTGAATGACTTCGATATTTTTGACACCATTGAACATTGCGATTTGATTTTGATTCCAAATTTTGCCGACGATCATCAACCGAATTTTCTTATCGGAATATTTTTTCGCGAATTCAACTACTCCATTAAAAATTGCGGGAACATATTGTTTCAATGTGCGCCCCATGTACGCGATCGAAAAATCTGCCCCCCCCCCCCGAGTTTTTAATTCGATATCTTGATTCTCGATATCTTGAACTGCATCTTGTTCTCTAGTGATTTTGACATTCGAAGGAATATCGACCTTGAAATTTTCTAATCCACGATATCCCTCAAAAAGTTTTTGCAATGATAAATTTGTTGAGAAAAGTTCTCCGCGTTGATATTTGAAATAAAAGAAATCCAGATTTTCAGAATAAAATCTACCACTGTCTCGATAAGTTTCATTGCAAGCTACAAAAAAGTGTCGAGCATGAATTCGTTCAGCTAACAATTCCGCCCAATATGCCGCAACATCGTAATGCGATTCAATGATTATTTCGTTGTCAATCGTGTTATCGATTCGAAGAATATCAATCATTCTATCGAGAGTTCTATTGCGAACTTGAGCAGACATTTTGTATGGGCGAGTGCCAATTTCTTGCAATCCACAACCAAAAATATATTTAGTCAACGATGGAATTTCACTCTCGCCAGTCGATTCCCAGTTAAAAAGTATGTGAACGATCCAACCATGTTTTTCGAGATAATTTGCTCTTCCAGCGGTCAACATCTGAGTTCCACCAATTCGATGAATCTGATAAGTGAATATTATGTAATGTTTCAAATTCATGCCCCCATTGATCCGCAAAAATTTTCCGCGACAAATTTACAGATTTTCGTCGAGCTTGTAAACTGTAAAAGTTTTTTGAAATCGAAAACTGCAGGAGGATTTATGAACCGAGAAAGTTATCGAATTTTGGAATTCGATTCTATACGTTTAAAGCTAAAATCGCTGGCAAATTCAGATTGGGCAAGGGAAATTGCATCGCAAATTCAGCCGAGCGACGATCTCGATGAAGTTCAATCTCGTCTCGATGAAACTGCAGAAGCTGTTCGAATCAATTCAGCCGGCACAATTCCGCTCAATGGAATTTATGATCTGCGCCCAATGTTGAAAAAATTGCAGCTTGGCTCGAATCTCGATGTTGAAGATCTAATGGAAGTTTTGAGCACGATGCTCGCGATGAAATCTGTAAAAAGATTTTTCAAATCGCTCGAAATGGATCTTCCAATTTTGAAAAATTTATCGAGCGGAATCGAGATTCTCGGAAATTTGGAGAGGGATCTCGACAATACAATCGATGAGCATGGCGCGATTCGAGATTCAGCGAGCCCAGAATTGAATCGAATTCGCAGGGAACTTCGAAATTCCCAGTCGAAGATTAAAGATCGAATCTCAGATATCCTTCACGATTCAAATTTACAAAAATTTTTCCAGGATTCAATCGTCACGGTGCGCGATGATCGGTATGTCATTCCAATCAAGCAGGAATATCGAAATCAATTTCCAGGAATTGTGCACGATCAATCGTCAACCGGCGCGACAGTTTTCATCGAACCGATGCGCGTTGTCGAATTGAATAATGAAATCAAAAATTTATCAATCGAGGAGCTTCGTGAAATCGATCGAATTCTCCGTAAATTGTCGAATGAGATTAGAAAAAATTCCGAGACACTCCTTGAAAATTGTGAAAGACTGGCGCAGATCGATTTTGCAAATTCCAAAGCAAAACTAGCTAGAGATCTTCGAGCGAATCAGCCGCTGCTCAATGATTCAGGAAAGACAAATCTGATTCAAGCGCGTCATCCATTAATTCCAGATTCGAGCGTCGTCCCAATCGATTTGGAGCTTGGCAATCGATTCAGAACTTTATTGATCACTGGACCAAACACCGGCGGCAAGACTGTCAGCATGAAAACTCTCGGAATTCTGGCGTTGATGAATCAATCTGGACTTTTTATTCCCGCGGCAATTGGATCTGAAATTTCAATTTATCGCGAGATTTTTGCAGATATCGGCGATGAACAATCGATCGAGCAAAGTCTTTCTACATTTTCATCGCACATGACGAGCATCGTCAAAATTCTCGATCAAGCGGAAGATCGCGATTTGATTTTGCTCGATGAAATCGGTGCAGGAACAGATCCAGAAGAAGGATCATCTCTCGCAATGGCAATTCTCGAAAAATTTTTGCAGATCGGCTCGTCAGTTTTAGCATCGACACATTATTCGGAATTGAAAACGTTTGCATATTCTCGCGAGGGCATTGAAAATGCATGCGTCGAATTCGATGAAAAAACGCTCAAGCCGACTTATCGAATTCTCATTGGAATTCCTGGAGCGAGCAATGCATTCGCGATATCAAAACGGCTGGGACTTTCTGAATCGATAATTCTGCGGGCTAAACAATTCATCACGGAAGATCATGCACAGTTTGAAAACATCGTATCAGCATTGGAACGCGAGCGCATGGAATTCGAAAAGCGCAATGCAGATATCGCTGAACGTCAAAAACGAATCACTGAATCTGAAAAGAAAATCTCGGAATTGCGCGATGAAATCTCGAAATCCAAAACTGAATCGATCCGAAAAGCTCGCGAAAAATCTCAATCGATGATTCGTCAAGCTAAGCGTGAGGCTGAGGAGATCATTGCAAGTCTTCGCGAACAATTCGACGATCAAGGCACAAAAAAAAGATCTCAAGCGATTCAAAATGCTCGAGATCGGCTTCGTCATGCGGAAGAAGAAAATTCCATAGGAATCATGTCAGACGGCAATTATCGACGCCGAATCAATATCAAAAAACTGTCGATCGGTGATACAGTTTACATTCCGCGGCTCGATCAAAAAGGTACAGTTTTGGAAATTCACGGAAAAGATCTCACGCTGCAAATTGGAATTTTGAGAATGGAACTCGATTCGTCTCAATGCCGATTTGTTGGAGACTCGGAAAAAATTCAAGAAGATCGCGTTGAAAAATCTCGAACGAGTTTTGTGAGTAAAGTTCAAAATATAAGCCGCGAAATCGATGTGCGCGGGATGTTAGTCAATGAGGCGGAATCAGTTGTTGGAAAATTTTTAGACGATGCACAGCTTGCAGGATTGAAAGAGATTTTGATAATTCATGGCAAAGGAACTGGCGCACTTCGAACTGGACTCCACGATTTTCTCAAGAACAATGGAAGCGTCGCAAAATTTTCAGTGGCAAGTCTCGATGAGGGCGGCGCGGGAGCTACCATTGTCACATTGCGATAAAGTGTGATAGAATCGCGCGAAATTTTTCGAGAGTGAGGTATCGGAATGGCTGATCCGGATAAAGAAGTCTCGCTGGATGATCTGCAATCGGATGCTCCTCAAAACGAATTTCCGACTAGAAAAAATCTTCGGCAGAAACAAAAACCTAAACCTCCCAAATCTGGATTTTCGATTCTTCGATTTTTCAAATGGCTGATTTTTGGAACGATTTTAATGGGAATTGTTTTAGCGGCTGGAATTGGAATCGGCTTCGTGACTGCAACAATGAACACTCGTCCAAATATCGAGGATATCGTTCCGCCTGCATCGTCACAGATTTATGATGCGAATGGAAATGAAATCGCCAACATTCACGCGACAGAAAATCGACGTCCAGTGAAAATCGAGCAAATCCCAATGAGTTTGCAAAATGCATTTGTCGCGACGGAAGACAATCGATTTTATGAACACAAGGGAATTGATCCTCAAGGAATTTTGAGAGCTATCTATAACAATATTCGAAGTGATGGAATCGCTGAAGGCGGATCTACAATCACTCAGCAGCTCGCGAAGAATGCATATTTGACGCAGGAGCAGACTTATCGTCGAAAGATTCAAGAGGCGTTTTTGGCGATTCAGCTCGAGCGTCAATATACAAAGCAGGAAATTCTCGAGATGTATTTGAATCAAATCTATTTTGGACAGGGAGCATATGGAGTCGAGGCAGCAGCCCGCACATATTTCAACAAAGATGTTGAGCAGCTCGATTTAGCGGAATGTGCATTGATCGCAGGAATTCCAAAAAGTCCAAATTACTATTCGCCATTCAACAATCTCGATGCGAGTCGATCAAGACGCAATACAGTTCTCGAGCAAATGTACAAATATGGATATATCACAATTGCAGATCGAGATGCGGCGATAATGGAGGAGATCGTTTTAGCTCCTCAGCAGGAAATCACTTCAGACAATTCGCCGCATTATTTCATCGATTATGTGATTCAAGATTTGATCGATCGTTACGGGGCGGATAAAGTTTATAAAGAGGGCTTGAAAATTTATACGACGATCGATATGGATTTGCAGCGGCAGGCGGAATCAGCGATGCAGCTTTTGCCGAATTATTACACCGATGCAAATGGAATCGCACAGCCTCAAGGAGCATTAGTCGCAATTGATCCGACAAATGGATACATCAAAGCGATGGTTGGCGGGCGTGGAAATGATCAATTCAATCGCGCAACGATGGCAACTCGACAGCCTGGATCAGCTTTCAAACCATTTGTATTTGCGGCGGCTTTAGAAAATGATTTTACTCCAGACACGACAATCGATGATTCTCCTGTCACGATTGGAAGCTGGTCTCCTCAAAATGATTCCCGCCGATTCAGCGGAAGAGTCACTCTTCGAACTGTCGCAACGTTCTCGATGAATGTCCCGACAGTCAAAATCGCTCAAAAATTGGGAATGGATAAACCGATTTATTACGCGCAGGAAATGGGAATTTCGACTTTCGTTTTGGAAGGAGATCCGAACGATCGAAATTTTGCAACATCTCTCGGCGGAATGACTCGAGGAGTTACACCGTTAGAAATCACCAGCGCATATGGAACATTCGCGAATCATGGATTGCATGTGAATCCAGTTTCGATAATTCGAATTTTGGATCGCAATGGACAGGTTATCGAGGAGAATGAAGCAGTTTCTCGATTGGTAATCTCTGAAGCCAGCGCGGCAATGTTGAATTCGATGTTATCAGATGTCATAATTCGCGGAACTGGAAGATCTGCAAACATCGGACGCCCTGCCGCTGGAAAAACTGGAACGACTTCAGATTATAAAGATGCATGGTTTGTAGGATATACTCCAGATCTTGTCGCGGGAGTGTGGGTTGGGAATGATGACAACTCTTCAACAGACGGAATCATGGGCGGAGGAGTTCCTGCGGACATCTGGCGAACATTTATGACTCAAGCCTTGGCAGATGTTCCAGTGCATTATTTCGATGATCCCGCGGCGTTTGGAGTCAGCGGCATCGCGGCGATGGATGGAGGAGAATCTGATTCGAAATCCTCGAGCGAATCTGAAAATCGGTCGAATCGAAATGAATCGTCTGAACCTCCAGTTGAACGGAATGACGAGCCGATTTATGACGCACCGACTCGAGACGCTCCTCGCGAGAGATTTTCTGAAGTTGAATCTGAACCGGAGCGAGAAACTCCTCGTCGATCTTATGAACCTGAGCCTGAACCAGTTCGTGAAGTCGAGCCGATTCGTGAGCCTGAACCGATTTATGAACCGGAATCAACTAGCGAGCCTGAGCCGGAATATGAAGCTCCCTCGAGATCATATGATTCACCGCCTCGCGACGATTTCCAGGAATATTATGACGTCCCAACTCAAGGCGGCGGAATTTCCAAAGGAAGGAATTGATCTAGTTTGAATGTCTTTGAAATTTTGAAAGATCGAGGATTTTTCGCGCAATGCACCGATGAATCTGCGCTCGAAAAAATTCTCAACGATCATCCAGTGACTTTTTACATTGGATTCGATCCGACAGCTGACAGTCTGCATGCCGGTCATTTCATCGCGTTAATGGCAATGGCGTGGATGCAGCGTGCAGGTCATAAACCGATTTGTTTAGTCGGCGGCGGAACTGGAACAATTGGAGATCCATCCGGTCGAACTGATATGCGCAAATTCATGACTGACGAGATAATCGAGCACAATTGCGAGCAGTTCAAAAAACAAATCGCAAGATTCATCGATTTCTCGGAAGATCGCGCGCTGATGGTCAACAATGGTGACTGGCTGCGAAAATTGAATTACATCGATCTTCTTCGCGATGTCGGTCAGCATTTCACGGTGAATCGAATGCTCGCGGCGGAATGTTATAAAAATCGCTGGGAGAAGGGATTAACATTCCTCGAATTCAATTACATGGTTATGCAGGCGTTCGATTTTTACACGCTGAATTCAAAATACAATTGCGAATTGCAGATGGGCGGCGATGATCAATGGTCAAACATCATCGCGGGAGTCGAATTGATCCGTCGGAAGACTGGAAGATCGGCATTTGGATTGACGAATAAATTATTGACGAAGAGCGACGGCTCAAAGATGGGCAAGACTGCTGGAGGAGCAGTGTGGCTCGATGCAGATAAGACTTCGCCATATGATTTTTATCAATATTGGCGGAATGTTGACGATGCAGACGTCGGAAAATGCTTATCACTGCTCACATTTTTGCCGATGGAAGAAGTCAATGAGTTAGCAAATCGCAAGGATTCAGGAATCAATGAATCGAAAAAAATTCTAGCTTTCGAAGTCACCAAATTAGTTCATGGCGAGGAGGAGGCTCGGAAGGCTGAAACTGCCGCTGTGAATATTTTCAGCGGAAATCTCGATGCGAATATGCCGACGATCAAAATTCCAAATTTGATCGGACGGAAATTGATCGATGTTTTGGTTGACGCAAAAATTTTCTCTTCGAAATCTGAAGCGCGTCGAATGATTCAGCAGAATGGATTGACTCTTAACGATGAAAAAATTTCTGACGAGGAAAAATTTTTCGATGAAAAAGATCTGCCTGCAGTCATTCGGAAAGGAAAGAAAAAATTTTGGAGGCTCGAATCTTGATAATTGCAATTGCGAGCATGCTGATGAATTTTTCATCGGGCGAGGCATCTCCATCGATTGAGCGGGCACTTCAATGGGCGATTGAAATTGCCAAAGATCCCGCGCATGGATATTCTCAAGGTGCAGAGAACGCGACGCCTGAGAATCCGTACACCGGCTCGCGCGAAGGTCCAGATTATGACTGCTCCTCACTTGTCTATCATTCATTGGAGCACGGCGGATTCAAAATCATTGAGGCGTGGCGCAAGAATCCAAAATATCTCGCGCGATATCAAGGCAGACAATTTTCCGGCGATGCTGATACAATTTGGATGGATCTCAAAAAAATTGGCGGCTGGAAAAAATATTCATGGAACGAAATCAAAGATAATCTGAAGCGCGGCGATATTTTATGTATTCCGGAAAAACATGCTGCGTTTTACATCGGCGGCGGTCAGACTGTTGAAGCTCGAGGAGTCAATAATCCTCGCGGCGGAAGTTATGAAACTGGAGATCAAGGCGGCGAAATTGATATCTATGAATCGGAAAATCGCGGCTGGACTGAAGTCTATCGATACATTGGAAAATTGAAAAAATCCATGAATAAAAAATAGATGGATTCAAAAATTTTTCATGGGATGAGTTCAAAGGTTGAAGTTTATCGATATATTTGAAAGTGAGGCAAAAACATGTCGGGACATTCTAAATGGGCAAATATCAAACGCAAAAAAGGTGCAAACGATGCGATTCGCGGAGCTATCACGACAAAAATCGCGCGCGAAATCACAATCGCTGTTCGAATGGGCGGGCAGGATCCAACTGGAAACATGCGATTGAAACTTGCTCTCTCAAAGGCGAAAGCGAATAACATTCCGAAAGACAATATCAATCGCGCAATTCAAAAAGGAATCGGCGGAACTGATTCGACAAATTACGAAGAAGTTCGATACGAGGGATATGGTCCAGCGGGAGTTGCATTGATGCTCGATTTGCTGACTGACAATCGAAATCGAACTGCCGCTGATATTCGTCACATCTTTTCGAAATATGGCGGGAATCTCGGTGAAACTGGATGCGTCGCCTGGATGTTCAAACAAAAAGCGATTTTCGTTGTCGATCGAGAATCTTTCGAGGATGAAGATGAACTCATGACGATTGCGCTGGATGCTGGAGCTGAAGATTTTTCTGCGAGCGAGGATTCATTCGAAATCACAGCAGATCCGAACGATTTTGACACTATCGAAAAGGCTCTCGAGGATCACAAAATCGAAACAGCATCGGCAGAAATTTCGATGATTCCAGATACAACGATTCATCTGTCTGGAAAAGATGCTGAGCGGATGCAGAAATTGCTCGACGCGCTCGATGAAAATGACGATGTTCAAAATGTTTATGGAAATTATGAATTCGACGAGGAGTAATTGATTTTGAATTTGCGGTGAGGGACAAAAAAAGATCCCTCACCGATTTTTTCATTCGGGAGGGATCATGAATGTTGGCACTTGGAATTGATCCAGGCACAGCGATTTGCGGCTATGGAATTGTAGAATCAGACGGCTCGAATCTCACGGCGATTGATTATGGCGCGATAACTTCACCTGCAAAATCTCGCCAGGAAGATCGATTGGTAAAAATTTTCGATTCAGTTGACGCATTGATAAAAAAATATCGTCCGGAAATTTTAGGAGTCGAAAAACTTTTTTTCTATAACAATGTATCGACAGCGATTCCAGTTGGACAGGCACGAGGAGTAACTCTTCTCGCAGCGGCAAAAAATCAGCTCGAAATTTTGGAATTATCTCCGCCCGAAGTCAAACAATCTGTCACGGGATATGGAAAGGCATCGAAAGATCAAATCATTTTCATGGTTACAAAACTTTTGAAATTGAGCGAGCCGCCCTCTCCCGATGACACTGCCGATGCTTTAGCTGTCGCGATTGGAACTCTGTATCTAGCGAATTCATTTGCTTGGAGGAATCGATAAAAAATTTTCCGATGGTGTCGATAATTTTTGTTGCCTCAATTGTTGCTGCAATTCATGCTTTTCAGCTCGCAATACAACAATTTCCAAATCTTTCTTCATATCCTTGATGCCGCGCGAAATTGTAGATTGAGACACATCACCGCGCAATCTGGCTATATCACTTTGGGAACGTCCAAGATTTCTGATAATAGCATCAGCCAGCAGCGCATCCATCGTCGTAAACTTTCTTTTAGGCATACGCAAGTCACCTCTTCTTGAAAGTTATAAAAAATCTGACAAATTGAATTCTATACAATGAATCAGATTCGTCAATTAGATTTTCGAAATCAATCTGAAAACCTGCAATGATGTCGAGTAGAGATTCTGCTCGGCATTTTTTTTATCCATTGCATCCTCCAAAGTCGAAATCGATCTCAAAATTGGAAAGAATGCATCGATTCCATGCGAATTGACTTCTTCAGATCCATCGCCGACACTTCCGCAAAATCCAATCGTTAAAATTTTTGGATTGAGATCTTTGGCTCGAGCTGCAATTCCAACTGGAGCTTTTCCCATTGAAGTTTGAAAATCGATTCGCCCTTCGCCAGTCACCAAAATATCAGCGTCTCGAAGATCTCGATCGATTCCAATTGTATCAAGCACCAAATTTATACCAGGAATCAATTTTGCGTCTAAAAATACTCGAAATGCAAATCCCAATCCTCCAGCAGCGCCATCTCCAGCGACCGATTCCGTTGAAAATTTTCGGGAGAATTTTTCAATCCATGAATCCATTTTTTGAACGATTTCCGGAGTCGCACCTTTCTGTGGAGCATAAATCGCCGAGCATCCATTCGCGCCGGTCAATGGATTATCAACATCGCATGCAATTTTGAAACTGCAGTCTCGCAAAATCGGATCGAGTTCAAAATTTTTGTCGAGATTCTCCAGATCCCTTCCGAATAAAATCTCGCCATGACTCAATGCGGAAAGCATTCCAATTCCTAGATCATTCGTTGCAGAGCCGCCAATTCCAATCAAAAATTCGCGAGCTCCAGATTCGCGGGCGGCATGAAGAATCAATTCGCCAAGTCCAAATGTTGTCGTGTTGAGAGGATTTCTTTTTCCAACCGGAACGAGAGTCAATCCAGATGAATCAGCCATCTCGATTATCGCCAAATCTTTTACTAAGCCATATCGACTCTGAATTTTTTGACCGAGAGGATCTGTAACTTCAACATTGACAATCTTTCCGCCGAGTCCTCGAGTCAATGCATCGACAGTTCCCTCGCCTCCATCCGCAATTGGATAGACGACCGATTTTGAATCTGGAAAAATTTGGTGAAATGCTCGATCGACAATTTCTCCCGCGTCAATCGATGAAAGACTTCCTTTGAATGAATCAATCGCGATAACAGTTTTAAAATTTTTCATCGAGTTTTTCCTCCACCGCCGCGAGTTGGAACGTCATAAATCGGCTCAACATTTTCAATTTCCTCAGCCGTCGGAAATCTCTCCTCATAACTTCGACTCGGAACTTCAATTTCCCGCGGAGGAATTTCTTCAACATATTCAACGCGCGGCTCAGGAATTGATTCATATACAGGCTCAGGAATCGGTTCGCGAATCGATTCGACTCGCTCCTCGACGATTTCTTGACGTCTTGAATTTCGACGCTCGGATCTGGATTCAGATCGAGATTCAGATTTCGCCTCGGCTCGAGAATTGACTCGCGGTGCAGGAATTTCGATCGAATTTTCGCGCGGAGTATATCGAGGAGTCGTTTCAACTTCCGCAACTATATTTTCATTGGATCTCTCGTTTGATCGATCTGCTGCATTCGACAAATCTTCATTGTATTTTTCCGATGAAATTGCGAATTGCCGGCGAATATATGGATCGACTATCAATCCTGCCGCTTCATATACTATATCTCGCAAATATTCGACGTCCGGAATCCAATAACTGATTTCATCGATATACAATGGAGTTCCTGGAGCCATTGCAGTTTCCAATCCTCCAGCGGAATGAATCGTTCCAGCGAATGCTAACAATTCATTAATCGAAAGATCCGTTTTCACTGATTTTGTGACTTCCGCAATGATTCCAGGCAATTTCGGAATAATCATTGGCGACATGAATTTGCTCATACATGCGCGCATGAAATCCTGCTGCCGCTCGATTCTGCCAATATCTCCCTCAGAATCGCGATATCGAACGTAAGTTATAGCAGTTTTTCCATCCATATGCTGCAATCCCGGCTCAAAATCGATATACAGTCCGCCATTGTCATCCCAGGGATCTTCATAATACATATAATCTTTGACGTTGATATCCACGCCGCCGATTGCATCGATTATTCGCGAAAAATTCTTCGTGTTGACGATGAAATAATGATCGATATCCACGCCGATCAAATTCTCAACTGTATTTTCAGCGAGCGAGACTCCTCCATATGCATATGCTGCATTGATTTTGTCATAACCGCGGTTTCGAATTCTGACTCGAGTATCGCGCGGAATCGAAATCAATGAAACGCGATTCGAATCGGGATCTAACATCGCAACCATCATCGTGTCAGATCTTCCAACGTCATCCTCGCGCTCATCGACTCCCATGATTAGAACTGTCGTTTTGTCATGGAGCGTCATGATTTCTGTTTGATCTTCTTCGTCATCTGAATCCATTGGTTGATAAATTGGTTCAAGCTTGACTTCCTTGGGCGAAATTGGTCTGTCGAAAATTGTCTGCGTCGCAAAATATGCTCCCGCAACTGCAGTTGTGAAAACGAGGACTAGAAGCAATAGAAATGAAAAAAATCCACTCGACGATTTCAATTGCGCACCCCTTCCGAACAATCCAAAAACTGCCGAGATTATAGCGTCAAAACTTCGTCAATGGAAAAGGAAAATTCATGTTTTAATTGTATGAAATTTTCTAATTGAATGTCTCGGAAATAAAAAAACAATCGTGACGCTTGACCCATTGTTGAGTTCCGGAAATAAAAAAAGAGATCCCCGATCGATTTTATCGATCGAGGATCTTTTTTTGTGTCAAGATTTTATCGCGCTGCAAACTTTTTCATACATCGAATCGAGTTCAGGCTCGATTTTTCGAATTTCTTCCGCAGTCGCTCCATGTCGAATTTTTTGAGTTATCGAATCTGCCAGCGTGTACAAATTTTCGATGCTCAAATTTCCAGCCGTTCCCTTGAGTGTGTGAATCGATTTTTCTGCCGCTGTCAAATCTCCAGCCGCCAACGCCGTTTTGAATCCGGAATATGACGCGTCATTTAGAAATTTTGTGAGGAATTTTTCATAGAGCCCGCGGTTTTTCATGAATCGCTCGAGCCCCTTTGAATAATTGATTCCTGCCGCCTCGAGTGTTTGTTGGTCGCTCACCAAATCCACCTACCTCACGAATTGATCAATCGCCTTGTGCAGATCTTCCAGTGCCTGCTCGTCGTCATGCTCCACCGCGTCATATATGCAATGGTCGATGTGATCTTTCAGCACCACGCGCCCGCATGACACGATTGCTGCATCGACTGCCGACAGCTGTATCAGGATTTCAATACAGTCGCGCTCATTGGCGATCATTCGTTTAATCGCCTCGATGTGCCCAACGATTCGCGACAGCCGATCGACGATCTTCTTAGTTTCTGTATGGTGATGTTCATGCATAGGACTCACCTCCGATTATTTGACTCCAATCGATACAGTTTCGCCATTGATATTCCATTCCTTTGTAAAACCGTCGAGCTTGTCATATTCAATTGAATCTCCAAGTACGATTTTGCTAATTTCCGATTCATGACGCTTTGAAATTTCCGCGAGTTTCGAATTGCCGCTCAAGAAAATTTTGATCCGATCTGTCACTTCAAATCCATTTTCCTTGCGCATCGTTTGAATTTTCGATATCAATTCACGCACAAAACCTTCTTCGATCAATTCAGGTGTCAATTTTGTCTCGAGCGCGATTGATAGATCTCCATCCTGTACTGTCAAAAATCATTCAGTCTGTTCAATCAGAATTTCCAAATCTTCCGGCGTCAAAATGAATTCTCCAATTTTCAATTCGCCCGTTCGATCTAGAATTTCTTTCGATTCTGCGCCGTTTAGATTCTTGATCGCCGCTTGAACTTCCTTCATTTTTTTGCCGACTTTTTTACCGAGAGTTCTGAAATTCGGCTTGAATGTGTATTTGATAAATTCGCCGAGATCTTTTTTGAATTCGAGATGTTTTACATTCAATTCATCTTCGACGATTTCAACGAAAAATTCCGGCAGAATCTTTTCAGACGCGACATAGATATTTTGAACCGGCTGACGATTTTTGATGTTCGCAGTGTTTCGAGCACTTCTTCCGAGCACTACAATTTTTAGAACGAGATCCATTTCTGATTCAAGTTCCGGATCGATCCATTTTTCGTTCGGGATCGGATAATCACAAAGATGAACACTGATTGGCGCAGATTCATCATGACTTGCGACTAAATTTCGATAAATGCTCTCTGTCATAAACGGAATCATTGGCGCGGCAACTTTAGCTGTCGTTACCAATGCTGTATAGAGTGTCATATATGCATTGATTTTATCCTGCTCCATTCCCTTCGCCCAAAATCTTGAGCGCGATCTCCGAACATACCAATTCGACAGCTCGTCAACAAATTCTTGAATCGTCTTTGCAGCTTCAGTCACTCGATAATTTGAGAGATCTGAATCGACTTTTTTGACCATTGTTTCCAATTTCGACAAACACCAGCGATCCATTACACTCAATTTATCATATTCTAGACTGTATTTCGTCGCATCAAATGCATCAATATTCGCATATAATACGAAAAATGCATATGTATTCCACAAAGTTCCGAGAAATTTGCGCTGTCCTTCTTGAACTGCTCCATCATGGAATCTATTCGGCAAATATGGTGCGGAATTCTCATAAAAATACCATCTAATTGCATCTGCACCATGTTTTCGCAGCGCATCCATTGGATCGACTGCATTTCCCTTCGATTTGGACATTTTTTGACCATCTGCGTCTTGTACATGCCCCAAAACTATTACATTTTCGAAGGAATTTGTCCCGAATAACAGCGTGGATATCGCATGTAATGAATAAAACCAGCCGCGTGTCTGATCTATCGCTTCAGAAATGAAATTTGCGGGGAAATGTGAGTCGAATATATCACGATTTTCGAATGGATAATGCCATTGCGCAAACGGCATCGCGCCAGAGTCAAACCAGCAGTCTATCACTTCTGGAACGCGTTTCATCGTGCCATGACATTTTTCACATTCGAAAGTCACTTCATCAACATACGGACGATGTAACTCGAGATTTTCCGGACAATTCTTAGATAAAGATTTCAATTCCGCAATTGATCCAACCGCGTGTTGATGTCCACATTTATCGCACTGCCATATATTCAGCGGCGTTCCCCAATATCTGTTGCGACTGATTCCCCAATCTTGAACGTGCTCGAGCCAATCTCCAAATCGTCCAGTCCCGATTGTTTTCGGAATCCAATTGATTTTTGCGTTATTCTCCAAAAGTTTTTCGCGAACTGCAGTCATTTTGATAAACCATGATTCGCGCGCATAATATATTAATGGAGTCTCACATCTCCAGCAATGTGGATAGCTGTGTTCGAAAATCGGTGCAGCAAATAGTTTTTCAGACTCTTTTAAATCCCGCAAAATCAATGGATCGGCGTCTTTTACAAATACTCCAGCCCATTTCGTCTCTGAAGTCATTTGTCCCTTGCTGTCTACAAATTGAACGAAAGGCATCGAATATTTCTTGCAAACTCTGTTATCGTCTTCACCAAATGCTGGTGCAATGTGAACTATTCCAGTTCCATCTTCTGTCGTGACATAATCGTCACATGTTATAAAATACGCTTTAGATTGTATTTCCAGCGTCGCAAAATCATACAACGGCTCATATTTTTTGAATTCGAGATCCTTGCCTTTGAATGTATCGAGAATCTTTACTTCAGAGTCTTTAAACACTGTTGCGACTAAATCTCTTGCCAAAATGTATCGAGTTCCATCGACTTCGACACGTGCATAATCAACATTTGGATTGACGCAGAGTCCTAAATTCGACGGCAATGTCCATGGAGTCGTTGTCCATGCTAGATAATATTCATCTGCATCGACTGATTTAAACTTGACGATTGCCGATCTTTCCTTCAAATCTTTATATCCTTGAGCGACTTCATGCGACGATAACGGCGTTCCGCATCGAGGACAATATGGTACTACTTTATGACCTTGATATAGTAGATCAGCCTCCCAAATCTTCTTCAATGCCCACCAAATCGACTCAATATAGTCATTTTCGTACGTGATATAGGGATCTTCCATGTCCGCCCAAAATCCTACGACGTCTGAAAATTCTTCCCACATCGCTTTGTATCGCCAGACAGACTCGCGGCATTTCTTGATAAACGGCTCGATTCCGTATTGCTCGATTTGCTCCTTGCCGTTGATTCCGATTTCCTTTTCAACTTCCAATTCGACCGGCAATCCATGCGTATCCCAGCCCGCTTTTCGAAGAACTTTTTTGCCTTTCATCGATGCATATCGCGGAAAAAGATCCTTGATTACTCGAGTCAAGACGTGTCCGATGTGAGGCTTGCCATTCGCTGTCGGTGGACCATCATAGAATGTGTAAGATTCACAGCCCTCGCGCTGATCCACTGCTTTCTTGGCGATTTGATTCTCCCGCCAAAAATCTGCAACTGCTTTCTCCCGCGATGCAAAATTCAGATTCGTTTCCACTTTCTCGTACACAAGCGTGACGCTTGACCCATTATTAGGGCTACGATTCTCACCGTTTGCAAACTTATCTCGCAAAATCAAATTCCTCCTCTAAAATAAAAAATCCCCGAGCGTTTTTCACTCGAGGATCTGTCTTTCGATTCTGGTCGGGATGACAGGATTCGAACCTGCGACCTCATCGTCCCGAACGATGCGCGCTACCAAACTGTGCTACATCCCGCTCGAATCGAGATTTTACATTCTACATTCCCAATTTGCAAGCGATTTTTCACAAGCGTGACGGAAACGTGACGTTTCATCCAATTATTTATGACTGCATTTATTTGACATTTTTCATTCCGCTTTCTGCTCAAATGTTGCAAGAGATGTAACAAGATCATTTTCATCGGTTTTCATGATTTTCACACCGCGAGCATATCTGCCTTGAACCGAGATATCTGAAACATTTGTTCGAATGACTATTCCGCCCGTCGTAATTAACATCAATTCTTGATCCGGATTTACAACTTTCAATCCAACGACGTCGCCAGTTTTATCATTCGTTCGCAAGTTGATTATTCCAGATCCGCCGCGATGCTGTTTGCGATATTCAGAGACTTTCGCACGCTTTCCATAGCCTTCAGAAGTCACTGTCAAAACCTCTGAATCTGGCTTGATTTTGTCAACTCCTACCACGCAATCGCCATCTTTGAGTCTCATTAATCTCACACCGCGCGATGCTCGTCCCATCGGTCTAACATCGGACTCATTAAATAGTATAGTTTTACCATGTTTTGTCCCGACTATTAGATCATTTTCGCCATTTGTGAACTTTACGCCGATTAATTCATCATCTTCGTCGAGTTTTATTGCGATTATTCCGCGGCGCAGCATCGATTTGAATTGCGACAATTGAGTCTTTTTAATGATTCCATTCCGCGTAACCATTGCCAAATATCGACTCGGATCGAATTCTCGAACTGGAATCACTGCATTGATCACTTCGCCTTTATCGATCGATATTAGATTCACGATCGCTGTTCCTTTAGCGATTCTGCCGCTTTCAGGGATTTCATGTGCCTTTAAATAGTATACTTTGCCCCGATTCGTCAAAAATAGGATTGTATGATGCGTTGTTGTGATTAATAAATGCTCAACGAAATCAGTTTCCTTCGTTTCCATTCCAGTGACTCCACGACCGCCGCGTTTCTGCTTTCGATATGTATCGAGCGGAATTCGTTTCACATAGCCGCCGTGAGTCATTGTGACAACTACATCCTCTAACGGAATCAGATCTTCATCATCAAACTCGCTGTAATCCTTGATTATTTTTGTCCGGCGATCGTCTCCAAATTGCTTGCGGACATCTTTCAATTCAGATTTGACGATCTCGCGAACTTTCGATTCATCTTCCAATATCGCGCGGAAATTCTTGATCGATCGCTTGACTTCTGCATCTTCGGAATTGATTTTCTCACGTTCAAGTCCAGTCAATCGCTGAAGTCTCAAATTCAGAATCTCTTTCGCTTGAACCTCGGAAAGTTTGAAATTTGATTGAAGGATCTCGCGAGCATCGTCTGCATTTTTTGAATCGCGAATCGTCTTTATCACTGAATCCAAATTATCCAGCGCAATTATCAATCCAGCTAGAATATGCTCCCGAGCGATCGCTTTCTGCAAATCGAATTTTGTCCGGCGTCGAATGATCTCTTCCTGATGTTCAATGTAATAATGCAGAACCTCTTTGAGATTCAGAACTCGCGGACGTCCCCTGACCAATGCAAGCATGTTGACTCCAAAAGTTTCCTGCATCGGTGTATGTTTATACAATTGATTCAAGACAACTTCCGCATTCACATCGCGCCGCATTTCTATCACAATTCGCATTCCATCGCGATCTGATTCATCACGCAGGTCTGTGATTCCATCGATCGTCTTATTCCTCACCAGATCTGCAATTTGCTCGATAAGTCTCGCTTTATTTACTTGATACGGCAGTTCAGTGATTAGAATTCGAGGCTTGCCATTTGGAAGTTGATCGATGTATGTGACAGCTCTCATTCGAATTGCACCGCGCCCTGTCATATACGCATCGCGAATTCCATTCATCCCGACAATCTGTCCCGATGTTGGAAAATCTGGACCTTTGATGAATTGCATTAGATCCGCGATTTCTGATTCCGGATTGTCAATCAAATGCAGAATTCCATCGATGACTTCGCGCAAATTATGAGGAGGGATATTTGTTGCCATTCCGACAGCAATTCCGCTCGTTCCATTGACTAACAGCTCGGGAAATTTCGACGGCAATACTGATGGCTCTTTCAGCGATTCGTCGTAGTTCGGAACGAAATCGACTGTATCTTTATCGATATCGGCAAGCATGTATTCAGCCATTTTTGCCATTCGAACTTCGGTGTATCTCATTGCTGCCGCGGGATCTCCATCGACTGAACCGAAATTTCCATGCCCGTCGGCGAGCGTGTATCTCATTGAAAAATCCTGCGCCATTCTCACCAGCGCATCGTACACTGATGAATCGCCGTGAGGATGATATTTTCCCAAGACTTCACCGACGATTCTTGCCGATTTTTTATATGGCTGTTTCGAAGTCATTCCAGCTTCAGCCATTGCGTACAAGATTCGGCGATGTACAGGTTTCAATCCATCGCGGACATCAGGAATCGCGCGAGAGATTATGACACTCATTGCGTAATCGATGTAAGAATTTTTCATTTCATGCGAAAGATCAACCGGCACGATTTTTCCTTCGCCAAATGTCAACTGCTCTGCCAAATTCTCACCCCACTATAATAATGTAGCTTTTTGATCCAGATTTGAATTTTTATTTCTAATTTTCTTAGAGCTGTTGAATTATATCATTGTTTCGGAAAAAATTTCTGATAAACTTTCTGCATCGATTCATATTTTGATTTGAGGAGGAATTTTCAATGGCAACAACTCGTCGTGATGAAAAGAAAAAGCAGGCTCGCGAGGCAATTCTTCAAGCGGCAACAGCAGAATTCAATGAGCATGGATTCATTTTGACTTCAGTTTCAAAAATCATGCGCCGAGCAAATCTCGCAGTTGGAACTTTCTACAACTATTTCCCAACGAAGGATGATGTTTTGCTCGAATTGTTGAAACCGCTCGTCAATGGCGTGAGATTCATGATCGAAACTGGAATCGCAGGACGAAAAAATGCTATCGATCTCCTCGAAGAATCTTGTGACTTCGTTGCGAATTATCTTGACGATCATCGATTCGTTTTACCATTATTCCTCGGTGAAAGAAAAGGTGCGCCGGGATTTCATAAACCATTCGAGGAGCTTTTGAAAATGGGACAGATTCGCAAGGAGATTCGCGAAGATATCCCGCCAGAATTGATTGTCGAGATGTTTCATTCGATCTATCAAGCCGCGTCATTCAGCAAACTTCCGATTTCATTCAAAAAAAATATCCAGTTCAAAATCAAAATTCTGATCGATGGAATTCGAGTCAATCCGGAGCGTGAATCTCAATGATCAGCGTCACGAAGCTTTTATTCGCGCGGGAATATTTTGGAGACCAGCTTCGATATACATCGCACGCCCATTCGATGAAAAATGGTGCAGCGGAAGGAATTGGTCCAGTTGTAGTTTGGAATTCGACGAGAACATGCAATCTCAAATGTCAGCATTGCTATATGAATTCAGATTCGCAAAGATATTCCGGCGAGCTTTCAACTTCCGAAGCGAAAAAATTCATCGATGATTTAGCGGAATTCAAAGTTCCAGTTTTATTATTCAGCGGCGGCGAGCCATTGATTCGTCCGGATGTTTTTGAATTGCTCGAATATGCTCAATCGAAAAATATTCGACCGACTCTTTCGACGAATGGAACATTGATAACTCGCGACGTGGCTCAGAGAATCAAGGATCTCGGTGTTGGATATGTTGGAATTTCTCTCGATGGAATTGGAGCTGTCAACGATCATTTTCGAGGAGTCGAGGGATCATATCAGCGAGCAATGGAGGGAATCGAGAATTGCGTTGCAGCTGGGCAGCGAGTCGGCTTGAGATTCACGATCAATCGTCATAATTTTTTGGAGCTCGACAAAATTTTCGATTTCATCGAGGAGAAAAAGATCAATCGAGTCTGTTTCTATCATCTAGTTTATTCAGGACGAGGATCTTCAGTCGAAGATGTATCGCCGGCAGAATCGCGGCAGGCAATGGATATCATAATTCGACGGACGAAGGATTTCGAGAATCGAGGATTGGAAAAGGAAATTTTGACGGTGGATAATCATTGCGACGGAGTGTATCTGTATTTGAAGGAAGGATCTCCTCAGATTTTAGAATTCATCAAGCGCAATGGAGGAAATCGATCTGGAATTGCATTCGCGGAAGTCGATCCGTTCGGAAATGTACATCCGGATCAATTCACGCAGCATCACACGTTCGGAAATGTTCGCGATAGAAAATTTGGTGAGATTTGGACAGATTTATCGAATCCAATTTTGCGAGGATTGAAAGATCGGAAGAAACTCTTGAAAGGGCGATGTGCTCGATGTAGATTTCTCGACTGCTGCAACGGGAATTTCAGAGCTCGGGCAGAAGCTCGAACCGGCGATTTTTGGGAATCAGATCCCGCTTGCTATCTCACTGACGAGGAGATTTTTGAATGATCGTTTCATGGAATACAACGAACGCCTGCAACATGCATTGCGCACATTGCTATCGCGACGCTGGAGTCAAATCATCGGAAGAATTATCGACGTCTGAAGCGAAAAATCTATTGGATCAAATCGCTCGCGCGGGATTTAAAATCATGATATTCAGCGGCGGCGAACCTCTCATGCGTCCCGATATTTTGGATTTAGTAAAGCATGCATCGAATTTGAAATTGATACCAGTTTTTGGAACGAATGGAACATTGATCGATCGAAAAATGGCTCGAGATCTAAAAATTGCTGGAGCTCGAGGAGTTGGAATTTCTCTAGATTCACTCGACGCGGAAAAACATGATCGATTTCGCGATTTCAAAGATGGTTGGAAATTGGCAGTCGAAGGCATGAAAAATTGTCGAGCCGAAGATCTTCCATTCCAAATTCACACGACAATAATGGATTGGAATCAGTCCGAACTTGAATCGATGATCGATTTTGCAGTTGAAATTGGAGCAAAGGCACATCATTTTTTCTTTTTAGTTCCAACTGGACGAGCTAAAACGATCGAAGAAGAATCATTGCGCGCGGAATCTTATGAAGATGTTTTGACTCGAATCATGATCAAACAGAAATCAGTGCCAATCGAATTGAAACCTACATGCGCTCCTCAATTCATAAGGATCGCGTCGCAGCTGGGAATTCAGATTCGATTCAATCGTGGATGTTTAGCAGGATTATCATATTGCATAATTTCACCGACTGGAAAAGTTCAGCCCTGTGCATATTTGAATCTTCCATTGGGCGACGTTCGAGAGACTCCATTCGATGAAATCTGGCGCGAGAATCCAGTGTTGAAAAAATTGAGGACTCTGAATTATTCCGGAGGTTGTGGAATCTGCGAATTCAAAAAGAAATGTGGAGGATGCAGAGCTCGGGCGGCATTTTATCACGATGGCGATTTCATGTCTGAAGAGCCCTGGTGCATATATCACGGCAGAAGAGGAGAGTGATTCGATGTCTCAGCCAAAAACTCTGCTCGATAAAATTTTGCACAGTCGACTTCTAGGATTCAAAAAACAATCGATATTTGCATTCTTCATAACTCTAATCGTGATATGCATTTTGGGATATTACATCCATTGCAAGATGAATCATGAATTGGCGGATTCACTCAAAGAGACAGCGACGCATCAAGTTGAAATGCTGGCATATGGATTTAAGCAGCAGGGAATTCGCGAATTGGACGATTTGAAAATTTCGGCGTCATTAGTTGAGCGAGGAGTATTGTCGCCTGAAGCATTAATCGAAGTTTCAAAAACAAACAACATCAATTTTCAAACTGCAATAGTTACGCGGGATGGATTGATTGTCGCGGGAGAATCTATTCCACCCGAAGCATTAGGCGATTTATGGGAGTCATTTCATGGCGCACCAGTTATGAAATATAACCAGCTTTATGGATTGATTTCAGCCGTTCCAATTCAAATTAATGGAGAATCTGACTCTCTTTGCAGAATCTACGATTCCGAAAGTTTGAGACATATTTTTGGAATGTTTAATTACAACGGCAATGCAACAGTGACAGTCGTCGCGAACGAAAATAATTGGCTGGTGATAGATCGCGGCGAGTCATATCTCGAGCCGAGTCCGAATGTTGCCGCAGTGTTTAAAGATCTGTTGGAGCAAATGAAAATCAATGGGCATGCGGTTTCGTACGCTGAACTCAATGACGATGCATATTTTTTCTATGGAGTCTATTCATTCGACCGGAGCTATGCAGTGACAGGCTATGTGCCATTGAGCGCAATCGCGGTAGGATTGGAATATTTACACGTGCCATTTTTAATCGTGAATTGTCTGTTGATTTTCACCGTTGTCCTTTACATTCGATATTTTTTGCGAACTCGACAGGCGGAAAAATTCAAACAGGAAAAGATATTGGCAGACGAGGCAAACAAAGCGAAATCTGAATTTTTATCGAACATGTCTCACGAAATCAGAACGCCAATCAATGCAGTTCTCGGCATGGATGAAATGATTTTGCGTGAGTGTAAAGATGAAACAATTCTTGAATATGCGGAAAACATCCGAATTTCAGGAAACAGTTTGCTCGGATTAGTGAACGATATATTGGACTTTTCGAAGATCGAAGCGGGGAAAATGGAGATAATTCCCGTCGAATATCATCTAAGTTCAGTGTTAAATGACCTGGTTAATATGATTCGTCCTCGAGCAGACAAAAAAAATCTCACCTTCGAAGTAAAATGCTCACCAGATATCCCGAGCATCCTCTTCGGAGATGAGATTAGAATCAAACAAGTCGTCACAAATATTTTAACCAACGCTGTGAAGTATACAGAAACCGGCGGCGTCACGATGAACATCGATTTTTATCGAAAGACTGATGATCCAGAAAAAATCATGTTGCAAATTTCGATCGCTGATACTGGAATCGGTATAAAAGAGGAGGATCTTTCCAAATTATTCAGTGCATTTGAGCGAATCGAGGAAAAACGGAATCGAACAATCGAAGGCACTGGACTCGGAATGAATATCACGCAGCGACTCCTCACAATGATGAATTCAAAACTCAACGTCGAATCAATTTATGGCGAGGGATCGATTTTCTCATTCGAAATCGAGCAAAAAATAGTATGTGAAGAGCCAATTGGAGATTTCGAAGAAGCATTTAAGCGATCTCTGGCACAGCATAAAACATATCATCAGAAATTCATTGCGCCGGATGCAAAAATACTCGTTGTCGACGATACACCGATGAATTTAACGGTTGTGAAAGGATTATTGAAACAAACGAGAGTCCAAATTGATACAGCGGAATCAGGATTGCAATGTTTAGAGCTAATTCGTGAGAAAGATTATGATTTAATATTCTTAGATCATCGGATGCCAGAAATGGATGGAATCGAAACATTGCGGCGAATGCTAGAGATTTGGAATGGTCGAGAGGATATTCCGCCGGTGATATCATTAACAGCAAATGCTATAAGTGGCGCACGAGAGATGTATATTGCGGCAGGATTCAAGGATTATCTCACAAAACCGATAAATTCGTCGCAATTAGAGTCTATGATGATTCGATATTTGCCGAAAGAAAAAGTGACAATCGAAGAATCAACCGAGGAAACAGTCGATGAAAATTTGCCGATGCTTGAGGGAATCGATTCGAAAATTGGAGTTCAAAATTGCGGAAGTTCGGAAGATTTTTTGAACGCGTTGAAAGTCTTTGCAAATTCAATCGAGTCGAATTCTGCAGAAATCGAGAGATATTTCGAGGCGCAGGATTGGAAGAATTACACGACGAAGGTGCATGCATTAAAGTCTACAGCGCGAATCATTGGAGCGACGGAATTATCGGATCGCGCACGACGTTTAGAGGATGCGGGAAATTCGAGTTATATCGATGAAATTCGCAAAGACAATCCAGCACTTCTCGAGCTCTATCGATCGTATTTGAAAAAATTATCTGCATTGATAGAAGTTGAAGATGATGAATCGAAACCGTTGATCGATTCAGCGCAACTCGCGGAAGCATATCAAACATTGAAGGAAGTCTCGGCATCTTTTGATTATGACACTGCAAGTTTTGTGGTGAATTCATTGGCAGATTATAGACTTCCGGAATCAGAGCGCGAGAGATACAAAAATCTTCGAAATGCAGTTGAGAAATTGGATTGGGAGACAGTCAATCGTCTAATTGCATAGTATAAAATCTCAAAATTGGAAACTCTTTCGAAAGATCGTCAGTGAATCGATTCTCACTGATGATCTTTTTTATTTCCGGAGTCACAGATTCAAATTCAGATTCCCATTCAATCGCTAAATCTCGAGACTTCATTCGGTTAATGATAAATTCCTCCGGCATCCATAAAATTTTTCGGAATTCATCTAGATTTTTTCCAAATGCAATCTCAAAAAATTCCATGGATCTTCCAATTTTCCCTGAAGTTGAGTTTAAAATACACTGAATCGCTCGAATGAATTTCTTATTCCAATGTTTACCGATAAAATCTCGACTTCTAAAATATTTTGGATCGAAGATCGGCTGATATTTCATCGGAAACGAATAAATCTGAACATCCAATTCTGCACAAAGCTCAACATTGATACGAATTCGCTCATAAAAATCCTCTGGAGTGTCCTTGAAATTGTATAAAATATAATTAGAGAGGTTATTAATACCATTTTCCGCGGCAAGTCGAATCGCTCGAATGTAAATTTCCTTTTGTTCCAGATGATCAAACGCAATTCGCAATGGATTTATTGCAATTTCAGAGAGCTTTTTCATGTTTTCTGGAGTGATTAATCGTGCATCGATTCCTTGATTAAAATCGACATGACGCTGCCTCGGAATCCGCTTGAAATAACGATTCCACCATGAACGCATGATAGGATCTAAATTCAAAATTTTATCTCGATCCGCAGTTTCAACATTCAAAAGTCCATTCGATTTTCTCAATTCATGAAAACTTTCACGCGTCGATTTTCCTATTCTATGCTCAATTTTGTCATAAAGTTTCAAGATTTTTCGAATATATGCCCGACAATTCCAATTCCGTTTCAAATTTTGAATCGCAATATCATATTCATCGGGAGGAATATAGCTTGATCCGCGCTCAAATCCACAAGATTTAATCTCATCGATAATTTTATTGAAATCTGGAGACGCTAAAACGTTATTATCGAGCAATAATAGATCAGTTTTAGCACCAAAATACTGATTTATAGTATCGATGTTCGGTTTGATTGAGACTCGATTTTTAAATTCCGGCTCGAGAGTCTTCACCGCGCAAAATTCACAATGACGAATGCAGCCCCGCGTTGTATATGCAAAATATGCATCGTGCGCAGGATATTCATAATCGATCTCCTCGAGTATCGAATAATCGAGCGGCAATTCATCGATTATCGTCGCGTCGTCAGAATCGATATCGCCTGGCTTGTCGAGCAGTCCAATATGTGGATGAATTCCAGTCTCTTCGAAAATGTGATCTGGCACGAGCGTCGCCGCAACTCCACCGACCAAAATTCTGCCGTCGGGATTCAGAAATTTTTTTGCGCCGTTGATTGTCTCAATTGTCTGCTTCCAATAAAAAGTGAATAGAGTTGTTATCGCGATCAAATCGAAAAAGGGAATATCGCCACGCTGAAAACGTGAACGATACTCCCTAATTTTCTTTTCGGAATCGATTCCAAAAATTTCGAGGAGAGGATTGAGAAAGATCCTTTTGCCGGTGCGGAGAAAATCGCTGAATAGTTGAAATGCTACCCCCACCCCCCCCCAGTGTCAAGTACTCTTTTTGAAATATTTTTTAGAAATTCTTCATGGAGGAGCTGGGTTGCAAAGATTTTCAGATCGCCTTTGAAAAATCTAACATCATCGCCGCGCTGTCTGAAATACGTCGCAAGTTTCATCAATCCCATCGGTGGATATTTGTTTCGATAATTCGGTTCGAGCAGCAAAATTTTTCTCATTTGAATTCGTCCTCGATTTTGTCGATCAACATTGTCGAAGTTTCCTCCGGCGTTGAATTGCGAATGATTTCGAAAATTTTTTTTAGCATCTCGCGATCGTGTTCTGGAAGATGCTGCAATTTCTCCTCGCGGAAGAATTTTTTTTCCTCGGCTGGAATTTCGATTGCCGGCTGTTCAGATTCGATGATTTCTTCTTCTGCATTTTGAAAAATTTCTTCGATTATCGAGGGCTGTTCATCGAGCGATCGCTGAAATTTTTCGAGCGATTCCGCCGCTTTTTCCGCATCAATTTGTTTCTGCTCGAGTTTTTCTTCCTCCTCACGCAAATGATCCTCGCTGATAAATTTTCCCTGCGCTTTCATTTCATCGAATTCACGCCGCGCACGTTTCGATTCTTCAATTTTTTTCTGATTACTTCGAATCACTGACGCCGCCCGATAAATTTTCGTGAGTCGATTGTGAAAAGTTAGAGTCATAAGCCGCTCAAAATTAATTCGAGTTGGATTCTCATTGAGATAATCGCGCTGCGAATTTGGAATTAGATCTTTCGACACAATAAAGACTTCGCCGATGAAATATGTTGTTCCGCGATCTTCTGTGAAAAATTTTTTGAGAGTGCCTTCGTCGCCAATTTGAATATTTCCAGCACGAAGCCGGAGTCCTCGCATCGGTGGATTATCTTTTGCCGAGATAACACCTTTGAGATTCGATTTGCCCCACCACATCCATGCCAAAAATTCTCCCTGCGCATCTATAAAATTTTCAAATTCAACTCCAAAAACTTCATCAGTAGAAAGTTTTGTTTTGAATCGAGTTTGATAATTTTTGAAAATCGGTTCGCCATTGATTGTAATTTGATAAGTCTCAATTTTGAATCCCAATTCACTCGCATGATTTTTGATCTCGTCTTGAAATTGAAAATTCGGCTGATAATCTACCGGCGCGACGAATGATAAATATTCTCGCACTCTATCGATATCAAGAAGATCCATATTTTCCGGATTGATTTGCTCGAGCTCGACTCTGAAAAAATGTGCATCTGGATTTTCTGCGCGTCGATGTCCAAATTCATTTATCCAATCCAAAACTTGCTGCGCGGAATATTGTTTTCCATTGAGATTATTTTCGTAAATCAGATCTCTCATTTTTTTCGCATCGCAAGTCATGGATCTCTCGCGCGATTCGCCTTTAAATTTCGAGACGAATCGAAGAGTCTTGCAATATGCCAATCCACAAAGTCTCCCGATTCCTCGAAATCCTCGATTCACTCCGATTCGCTTTTCAGAATCAGCGATATTGCCGAGAATCGATTCAAATTTTTCATCGGGAATTCCCATCGCGTTATCTTCAATCACAATTTTTCGATTTTGGCGATCGATCGTGATTTTGATTTCCGCATCAGATTCAGTCAAAATTTCTGAACGGATCGCCTCGTCAATCGAATCGCAGGCGTTTTGAATATACTCGCGATAGATTGTCCGTGAATCTTGATACATTCCAGTAGTTAAATTTTCGAGGATGTTTGCGCCAAATTTGTACTCATGCTCATTCATCATCTCGAGCTCCTTTCATTTAAGTTGAGATAGAAATTCGACAAGCACCTCGCCGATCCATTTAGACAGTTAAATTTTTTATAAATGCATATTCAATATCAACGGCTCAGAAAATCCATTCGAATATCGATAGAGTTTCAAATCGCGGTCGAAAATTGGATTCACCGCATGAATGATTCGATGATGATTTGGACAGACGATCAATAGATTCTCACTATTGTTATTGTAGCTTTTTGAAAAAAATTCGATGTGATGTGCCTCGACGAGATTCGTTCCATAACTTTCACCAAAATTTTTCCCGCAGATCTGACATCGAAAATCATAGATCGATTTGAGTTGATTCCCGATTTCTCGATTAAGTTTTCTAAATTTGCCAAGATGAAATCGCTCGACAATCTTTGCAGATTCATCCTCGAGCGCATGTTCAATTTCAAATTCTTCAGCATCGATTTCAGCGTGAGTCTCGAGAATGAAAAGATCTCTCGATTCAGTTGGCGAGATCGACAGAAATTGATCCGTTGTGAGTTTGAGGAGATCTTTCAAATCGCGCCGATACTCGATTCGCCAAATTGGAACATGATTTGGATCTTTGGCTCGATCAAATCCAACGTTTCGAATCACTGCATTGAAAATTCTGTTGAGATAAAAAATTCGAATCGGGAATTTCTCGCCATGGTTAAGATTGATCGCAAATTTTTTCTGATCGAATTGCGAAAGTGAAATTCCATGCTCGAGGACTGATTTTGAAATTCGTTTAGAAATGATGAAATCCATTTTTATCACCGATTTGCGTTTAGTCGAATCGAAGTCTATAATTTCGGAAGTTTTCTTTTATTGAAAATTGGAAGGAGTTCTCTGAAATGAAAAAAAAGATTTTGACTGCAATGATACTCGCGACAGCAATTTGCTCAACGACATTCGCAGCAGAAGTTCCAACTCGTGGAGAATCGTCGAAAGATGCATCGTTTATTTCAAGTGAACCTGAAGTTGTTGAGTTATCTAAATCCTCGGATCAGAAAAAACTCGATCAGAAAAAGAAAAAGGAAGCTGAAGAGGCTCGCAAAAAAGCTGAAGCTGAACGAAGACGACTCGAGAAAGAACGTGCTAAAAAAATCGAGCATATCGAAGAAGTTCCAATTCATCGAATCGAGCATGAAAACAAATCGATCAATCTCATGCCAGCTCAATCTCAAGAGTATACATTCGATCAAGAATTTGCAATTGATGGCGCAGTGACTGGAGTAGCTCACCGCGTCGCTCATTCATTGATTCCGTTGTCAGTTGAAGCGAGATTTTTCGCACCGCATTTCGATGCAAAAGTTCATGCAGATTCAATCAGTTACAACGGCGGAACGATTGGATTGAAGGATCAATTGGGGCTTGGAAATGATAACGCGCCGGAATTGATTGTTAAATTTGGAGGACTTCAACTCGATTACATTCATGTTGAAGGCGATGGGCACAAGACTCTCGATAATACTTTGCGATTTGGATCTAGAAATTACGTCGCGGGATATGAACTCAGTTCAGAAAGTGAATTCGATTATATCAAACTCACATATGGACATGATATTGTTTCAGTGATGGGCAATGGAGTTGGCTGGAATGCTGGAATTGCAGGAATGCATTGGAAGGGAAAAGTCACTGGATTGACTTCGAATGGATATCGCGAAAGCCGTTCGAAGGAATATTGGGCACCCCTTCCAATGATTGGAATCGATGCGCACGCTCAAATTCCAACATTCGATTCATTGAAATTCTACGCACACATGTCTGGACTTCCGCTCGGTGGATTGGGACATTTCTATGATTTCGAAGTTGGATTGAAATATTATCCAATCGAAGTTTTAGCAATCACAGCGGGATATCGTCGAATCGATATTAGTCTGGAGCACGACGATGATTATGGCGATTTGAATCTCAAAGGCGCATTTGGCGGTTTGCGATATGAATTCTGATTCGAAGGGACAGATTTAATGAAGCTTTTTGAAAAATCAGCGGCGGAATTGCATGATTTGCTCGTCGAAAAGAAAGTCTCAGCTCGAGAAATCGTCGAGGATCAATTCACGCGAATCGAATCGGTTGAAAAAGATGTTCAAGCATTTTTAACATTGACTAAAGATTTGGCGATCGATCAAGCTCAAAAAGTCGATGAAAAAATTGCTCGCGGCGAATCGATTTCAGATCTCGAAGGAATTCCTCTAGCGGTGAAAGATAATATTTGCACCAAGGGAATCAAAACTACATGCGCATCGAAGATTCTGGAAAATTTTGTGCCTCCATATAATTCGACAGCATTCGATAAAATTTCCGCGATGAATCCAATTTTGATCGGCAAGACGAATATGGATGAATTTGCGATGGGAGGATCAACCGAGAATTCTGGATTTCATGCGACGAAAAATCCATGGGATCTGAATCGAGTTCCAGGCGGATCTTCAGGAGGATCAGCGGCAGCAGTTTCAGCGGGAGAGTCAGTTGTCGCGCTGGGATCTGACACCGGCGGATCTATCAGACAACCTGCATCGTTCTGCGGAGTTGTAGGAATCAAGCCGACTTATGGAAGAGTTTCGCGCTATGGATTGGTTGCATATGCGTCAAGTCTTGATCAAATTGGAGCATTTGGACGAAATGTCTCAGATGTCGCGATAGTTTTGAATTCGATTTCTGGACACGATTCGATGGATTCTACTTCCGCTGCGAATTCAGTTCCAGATTTCAAAAAATCACTTCGAAACGACGTGAAAAATCTCAAAATTGGATTGCCGAAGGAATATTTCACAGACGGAATCGATTCTGAAGTTGCAAGCTCGATTCAATCTGCAATCGAAGTTTATAAAAATCTCGGCGCGGAAATTGTCGAGATTTCACTTCCACACACAGATTTCGCGATTTCGACTTATTATTTGATAGCTCCAGCGGAGGCAGCGACGAATCTCGAGCGATATGACGGCGTAAGTTATGGAGCGCGAGTCGATGGAATTGACGTCGTTGAATTGATGAAGAATACTCGAACTGAAAAATTTGGAGCGGAAGTCAAGCGTCGAATTTTGATCGGCAATTATGCATTGAGCGCGGGATATTATGATGCATATTATTTGAAGGCGTTGAAAGTTCGCACATTGATTCAGCGCGATTTCACCGATGCATTTTCAAAAATCGATGTGATTCTCGCGCCAGTCTCACCAACTCCCGCATTCAAAATTGGAGAACTTTTAGACGATCCTCTCAAAATGTATTTGCAAGATATTTTCACTGTGCCGCTGAATCTCGCAGGACTTCCAGGAATTTCAGTGCCATGTGGATTCACCAAATCGAAATTGCCAATCAGTTTTCAATTGATCGGCAAGGCTTTCGATGAAGAAACAATTTTGCGGGCGGCATATACATATGAGCAAACTCAAAACTTCCATGATCTTGTCGCGGGAGGGCTTTCATGAAATACGAAGCGGTAATCGGTTTGGAAATTCATTCCGAGCTCAAAACTCAAACGAAAATTTTTTGTGGATGCGCAACATCCTTCGGCGCGGATCAAAATACTCATGTCTGTCCAGTCTGTTTGGGACTGCCTGGAGTTTTGCCAGTTGTGAATCGAAAGGTTGTCGAATTCGCAATTAAAGCAGGACTCGCAACGAATTGCACGATAAATCAATACAGCAAATTCGATCGCAAAAATTATTATTATCCGGATCTCCCCAAAAATTTCCAAACATCGCAATTTGATCTTCCAATTGCGGAACATGGATCGGTTGAAATCGAAGTCGATGGAGTTAAAAAGACAGTTCGATTGACTCGAATTCACATGGAAGAGGATGCAGGAAAATTAGTTCATTCCGGTGCAACGATCAAGGATTCAGATTCATCAAATGTAGATTACAATCGAACCGGCGTTCCATTGATCGAAATCGTTTCCGAGCCGGATATGAGATCTGCCGCGGAAGCTCGAGCATATATGGAAAAAATCAAATCGATTCTCGAGTACATCGACGTTTCAAATTGTCGCATGGAAGAAGGAAATTTAAGGGCAGATATCAATGTTTCACTTCGTCCAGTCGGTTCAGAAAAACTCGGAACGCGGACTGAAATGAAAAATATCAATTCATTCAAAGCTCTCGAAGATGCGATCAATTATGAAATCGAGCGGCAGGCTGAAGTTCTCGACGACGGCGGCAAAATCATTCAAGAAACTCGGACTTGGGATGCAGATCGCGGAATCACTTTGTCAATGCGTTCAAAGGAAGAGGCGCATGATTATCGATACATGCCGGAGCCGGATCTTCCGCCAATCGTGACAACATCGGAAGAAATCGAGGCGTATCGAAAATCACTACCAGAACTTCCAGATGCGAAAAAACATCGATTAATCGACAAGCTCGGTTTGAGTGAATATGATGCGGGCATCTTGACTTCAACTCGTGCGATGGCTGATTATTTCGATAAAGTGGTCGAGCTCGGTGCAGATCCAAAATCAACGGCAAATTGGATGATGGGAGATCTCGCCAAGAATTTGAACGCTGAAGGATTGACAATCGAAAAATCTCCAATCGATCCAACGCGGCTCGCAAAAATGATTTCACTCGTTGAAAAGGGAACGATCAGTGGAAAAATCGCCAAAACTTTATTCGTCGAAATGTGGAAAGATTCATCTGATCCAGAAAAAATCGTCGAGGCAAAGGGATTAGTTCAAATCACAGATTCATCGGCGATTGAAAAAATTGTCCTCGAAGTCATTGAAAAGAATCCAAAACCGGTTGAGGAATATCGCGCTGGCAAGAAAAAAGCGATCGGATCTCTCGTCGGGCAAGTCATGAAATTGACGAAGGGAAAAGCAAATCCTCAACTCGTCAATAAACTTCTCGAGGAGAAATTGCAATGACTAGTGAAAAATATCGCGCGGCAATTTTTGATCTCGATGGAACTTTGATAAATTCATTGGAAGATTTGGCGGATTCAGTGAATGACATGCTCAATCATTTTGGATTTCCAACTCGATCATTGGAAGAAACTCGAATCGCTGTCGGAAATGGATCTCGATTGTTGATTAAAAGATCTCTTCCGCCCGATTCTTCCGATGAATTGATTGATGATGCTCTGAAATTCTACAAAATCTGCTATGAATCTCGACTCACAAACAAAACTCGTCCATATGATGGAATTCTCGAGATGCTCCAGAAACTTCGTGATAAAAAAATTCCGCTCGGAATCTGTACGAACAAACATCACGAGGCGGCAGTCGAAATCGTTGAAAAACTTTTTCCACAATCAACTTTCGATTCGATTTTAGGAGATCAAAAAAATCTTCCACGCAAACCAGATCCAAAAAAAGTTTTAATGATCGCCGAAAAGTTTGGAGTTGATCCCGCGGAAGTTGCATATTTTGGAGATTCGTCAGTTGACATGGAAACCGCAATCAATGCTGGATTTTTACCGATTGGAGTGACTTGGGGATTTCGCGATGAATCGGAATTAGTCAACAGCGGCGCGAATATCGTCCTCAATCATCCTCTCGAATTATTCGATCGAGTGAATTTCTGAAAAATATCTGATAAAAATCTTGCAATTCTCGTTTCGATAGAATAGAATCCTTCTTGAAAATTATCTGGAAAGTTTTTCGAGGAAGGACGAATCAGAATGAAACTTATCGATTCAATTTTAGATTACATCATGCCGCCTCCAGCAGAGGAAGAAGATCTCGAAGATGAGATTGAAACTAAAGCTCCAGAAAAGTCAGTGAAAAAAGTTGAACCGATTGTCGAGAAAAAAATTGAGCAAAAGGCTGAAGTTATTCAGAAACCAGATCTTTCCGAACAATTGAGAGTTGGAAATGGCGAATCGATTCCAATTTCAAGCGAGCCAGTTTCAACGACGATCCCGAGTTTCACTGGAACTTCAACATTCCAGCCGAAAGTCGTCAAATCGAAAGCACAGCAGCATTCCGCAAAAGTCGCTGAACTCAGTGTTAAAATCTACACACCGATTTATTTCAACGAGATGGTTCAGCGCGCGGCAGATGATCTGTTGTCAAAATGCGCAGTGGTTGTCAATTATGAGCAAAGCAATGCGGCAACTCAGCAGCGAATCACCGATTTTCTCGATGGAGTTTGCTACATTAAAGACGGCACGACTCGAAAAATTTCAGACAAAATCATTCTCTACGCACCGAATGGAGTTGACACTGAAGCCGCTCTGTCAGTCGCGATGAATTAATTTCAAAATAGAAAAGCCCGACAGATTGGTCGGGTTTTTTTATTGTCCAGAAAAATTTTCGAAGGGGGAATTTTATATGGAAGGAAAAATTTTGGAATCGGTGCTCGGCGAGTTTGAAAAAATTGCACAGATTCCGCGTCCGTCAAAGCATGAACGGAAGGTCAGCGATTATCTCTGCGCAAGATTGAACGATCTCGGTTTGAAGGTCGAGCAGGATTCGAATTTTAACATCATTGCAGATCTCGACGCGTCGCCGGGATTTGAAAATTCGCCGCGGACAATTCTTCAAGCGCACATGGATATGGTTTGCGTCGCTGAACCAAATGTGAAATTCAATCCATTGGAAGATCCGATCAAACTTGAACGTTCCGAAAAATTCTTGATAGCTCAAGGGACGAGTCTCGGTGCAGATGATGGAATTGGAATTGCGATCATTCTTCACATTTTAAAGACGATCAAAAATCATGGCGCGATTCGAGTGATTTTCACGACAGACGAAGAAGTTGGAATGACTGGCGCGAATAATCTCGATGAAAAATTTGTTGCTGATGCAGATTTCATGATCAACTGCGATTCCGAAACTTTCGACGAAGTGATTGTCTCGAGCGCGGGATCAGTGAATCTCGATTTTTCAAAACGCGTTGAAAAAATTCCGCCGGCATGCGAAAATTTCTTCGAAGTCAAAATCGATGGTTTGCTCGGAGGTCATTCCGGCGAAAAAATTCATGAGAATCGTGCAAATGCAATTCGACTTCTAGCTTTCACAATGATTTCGATGAAACGGAAAGCGGTTGAGCTCGATAAAATTCTCAATATCTCGGAATTCAACGGCGGCGAAGCTCGAAATTCAATTCCCTCGAAAGCTTCAGCGATCATTTCGACGCAATTGACTCTCGATGAACTTGAAACTTTGACGAAGGAATTAAACGCTCGATTTTTGGCGATGTATGATATCGATTCTGGAATCAAACTCCATGTGCGTGAAGTTGATTCAGCCGGTCGAAAAATTTTCAAATCTGAAGATGCAACGTCATTGATTCGACTTATCACGATCATTCACGTCGGAGTCTATGCAATGGTTTCATACGAGAAAGATGTTGAGCAAATTGTCGAGACTTCAGCGAATCTCGGATTGGTTTCGACGCATGAAGATTCAATCGCTGTCAACTATTTCCCGCGTTCGAGTGTCGATGGAAAGCTCGATTCATTTTATCAGCTTGCGGAAGATGTTGCGGATCTCACGGAATTCGAAGTTTTGATAATGAATCGGTCGCCGGCATGGCAAAAAAATCCAAATTCGAAACTCGCAACGCTCGCCTGTGATATCTTCAAATCGCAAAATGATCAAACGATGAAAATCAAATCGATTCATGCGGGGCTTGAATGTGGATATTTCGCGATGAAAAATCCAAAGCTCAACATCATTTCGCTCGGCACTACTAATGAAGCGATTCATTCGCCGCAGGAAAAACTGCATCTTGATACAATCGTGCCGCAAGTCAATCTGATATCAACTCTGCTCGAAAGGATCGCTGGTGGTTCAATTTGAAATTCGCGATTGGATATGCTCTCGCACTGATTCCATTGAGTTTTGTCATTCCATTCGAATGGAGTTTTGAAAATGGATTCATCGAAAATTTTCAAGTTGTAATTCTAATCGGGAGCGGAATGTTTTCTTTATATCTTCGAAGTCAATCAGCCGATTCAGAAATTCGAGCGTTCAATCTCTGGTGCGCCTTGATATTTTTTCTATTGGCGGCGCGAGAGTTGAGTTATGGCGGAGTATTTTTCTTGGATTTTGAGGATGAAAATGGAAGACATTACGTTCCGAATTCTCGACAGCCATGGTATCGAGAACTCCATATTGCAATTGGAATTTATATCGCGATGCTCGTTATAATGCTCAAAAAGCTCCCGATTCGAAAAATGCTATCGATTCGAATTCCAATTCAGATTGTCGGACTTTTAATCGTTGGAATTTCATTTGCAACGATTGGAGATCATGAATATCTTTTCGATGTCAAGCAGTCGCAAATTTTGGAAGAAACATCCGAGTGTTTGATGTATGGAATGCTGCCGATGCTTTGTCGATATTACGATCGTGCGCTCAAAAATTAACTGGAGGTTTTGTTTTTGGATATCACTTCGATAATTCTGCAGACCCTCACAGTTCTATTTTTAATTGCGATGAATGGATTTTTTGTCGCGGCAGAATTTTGTTGCGTGAAAATGCGCCCGTCGCGAATCGAAACAATGATTCTCGAAGGAAACTCCCGCGCTAAATATGCAAAACAATTGACAGATGCTCTCGATTTTTCATTGTCAGTCACGCAGCTCGGAATCACTCTCGCAAGTCTTGGATTAGGCTGGGTTGGAGAGCCATTCGTCGCAAAATTGATCCTCCCGCTTACGAGTGAATTCGGATTCGATGAAACGGTTGGACATACAATTTCACTCGCGATCGCTTTCACGATTATAACTTCAATGCATATAATTCTCGGCGAATTGACTCCAAAAACTGCGGCAATTGCAAACGTCGAAAAGATCATGATGGCAATTGCAATTCCAATGGTAATTTTTGGAAAGATAATGTATCCATTCGTTTGGATGCTCAATACTCTCGCAAATTTTGTCGCACATCATCTAGGTTTCGAAGTTGGCGCGGAAGAAGTCGCACATAATCCCGACGAGATCCGTTTATTAATGGAAGAAAGTCACAAGCAGGGATTAATCGACGAGACTGAAGTGAATTTTGTCGATAACGTTTTCGATTTTTCAGAGCGCAATGTTCGAGAAATCATGGTGCCGCGGACAGATATGGTTTGTCTGTATTTAGATGATCCGCCCGAAAAAATTCTCGAGACGATTTGCGAGGAGGAAATGACTCGATATCCAATTTGCCGCGAGGATAAAGATCACATCATTGGATTTTTGCATGTGAAAGATCTAGTCAAACTTTTGGGGAAGAAAAAATCGATCAATCTTCGAAAATTAGCTCGAAAAGTGTTAGTCGTTCCGGAATCAATGGATGTCTCGGTTTTATTGAAAACATTTCAGCGAAGTCGATCTCAGCTCGCGGTTGTCGTTGATGAATATGGCGGGACAGCTGGAATGGTGACAATCGAAGATATAATGGAGGAGATTGTCGGGGATATTCAAGATGAATTCGATGAAGAGCGACCGACAGCTGAGCGTCGCGGTGATCGGACATATTCAATCGATGCAAAAATGCTCCTCGAAGAGTTGAAAGATGTTTTGGAAATTGAAATCGAGGACGAGGATGTTGATTCAATCGGCGGCTGGCTTTATGAACAGCTTGGAAATGCTCCTCAAGTTGGACAATCAGCGTCGCATCGTGGAAATATTTTTTATGTTGAAGAAGTTGATGGAGTTAGAATTACTCGAGTGCTCGTGAAATTATCAAAGGAACTTTCCGAGGAGCATGAAGAGATTGTCTGAATTAAAAAGATCCCCGATAGATCATTGCGATCTGTCGGGGATCTTTTTTTGTTCGGTTATCGATGTGGCATATCTTTGAGAAATTGCTTTGCAAGAGGATGATTTGGATTAAGATCAATCGCCTTTTCAAAATCATCAATCGCATTGTCATAATCTTTAATTCTGTTATTGATTTTGGATCTAGCCTCATAAGCTACTCCGCGTCCTGCATAATAATCACTGTTTTTGGGATCGATCTCAATTGCCCTTGTATAATCCTCGATCGATTGATCCAGTAAATCCAATTTATCGATAGGTCGTTGCATTATCATTGAATCAAAATAATTTCCACTTCCGCGTTTAGCATATATTTCAGCGCGTTGACGATCCTCAGAAGTTACTTCGCTCGAAGTGAAGAATGACCATAATCCAATCAAACACAAACCAACAGCCAAAATTCTCTTCCAGTTTCCAAAAAAAAAATCTCGCGCCAATTCGATGAAACATTTTCCTTCAGATTTTCCAAATGCTCGGCAGATTTTTCCTTCCAATCATCTTGATTCTCTTCGATCGTCTTTTTCAGAGTATCAATATGCTCGGCAGATTTTTCTTTGAGATTTTCAAGATGTTCAGCGGATTTCTCCTTCAACTCCTCACCTTTCTCCTCGACTTTCTTTTTCAAATCATTCACATCAAACATTCAAATCCCTCCTCGATAAATTCACGCGATCTCTTTTAAGATTATGATAAATCGATCCACTCGAAAAAAAATAACTCACGAGGTAAATCTATCGGGGGATTTTTTTGTTAAACATCGAAATCTTGAATTGAGCTTCCCGTGACAAAATCATGAGATTCCTGCTTCATTGATCAGGATTCATCGAAACGACTATCCCGAGTCTCCACAGGCTTAACTTCCCACAGTTCCTGCGGTACAAAATATTTCTACGATGCAGCTCTTTCGAGAAGTCTTTTACCTTCTGCCAATATATTCACAGCCGCATTAATATCTCTATCATGTTGCGCTCCACATTCCGGACAGATCCAGTTGCGAATTGATAGCTCTTTCGTCTCCGGATTCTGATATCCGCAACATGAACAGATCTGACTCGATGCATAGAATCTCCCAACACTCTGCACAACTTTTCCATACCACCGCGATTTATATTCCAACATCTCGACGAATTTCCCGATTCCGATATCGCCGATTGATTGTGCCAAACAATGATTCGACATCATTCCGCGCACATTCAAATCTTCTATGCATACCAGATCGTAATTTCTAATTAATCGCGTCGTCAGTTGATGTAGAAAATTCTCTCGCTGATTCGAAATATATTCATACATTCTCGCTAATCGAATTCTCGCTTTGTTCCGATTCTGACTGTCACTTGATTTTCGTGACAATCTCTTCTGCAGCATTTTGACACGAAATAACCATGTAACAATAAAACCGAATTTGTATCGGGCGAGGAGGTTATTAAATTTCTTGAGACAATCATCGATAATAAATCCGGAGATCGATCGGCAGCGCGTGAGTGATCTCTATGAATTCGAGCGCGAAGCATATTCATCTGGATTCGATTTAATCGCGGGAGTTGATGAGGCTGGACGTGGATGTTTGGCGGGATCTCTAGCGGTCGGCGCATGTATTCTGCCGCGAGAGATTTATATTCCTCGGCTTGATGATTCGAAAAAGCTTTCACCAAAACTTCGAGAAAAAATTTATGATGAAATTCGAGCCGTCGCAATTGCATGGAGTGTTGTCTTTATCGATGAAAAACGAATCGATGAAATCAATATTCTCGAAGCAACACGTGAAGGCATGAAACTCGCAATTTCAAAATTGAATCCTCAGCCGCAAATGATTCTCACCGATTTTGTGAAACTCGAAAATTCGAGAGTTCCAACGAAATCAATAGTTCATGGCGACGCGCGATCTGCATCGATAGCCGCGGCATCGATTTTAGCAAAGGTCGAGCGCGATCGATTAATGCAAAGTCTCGATTCAAAATTTCCCGAGTATCATTTCGCAAAAAATAAAGGTTATGGAACGAAGGATCACATCGAAGCGATTGAAAAATTTGGAGCGTGCGAGATTCATCGAAAAACATTCGCGCCGATAAAATTCCTTCCAAATTAAAATCACTGGGGAGGTGTTTCAGTGCCGCCAATCATTACAACTCAATCTGGTGGAATTCGTCCAGTTGAGCGTCCATTATCCCCTGGTGTCGATGGAATTCAGCGTCGAGAAGGCGGAGAATCTCCATTTCAGCCGCGCACAGATGTAGCACTTCGAAGCGCAGTTCAAGACATCGGACAGCTGCTGACGCAAATCAATTCCGCGCAAAAGGAAGTCGTTGAAAAAATTCCTCCCGAGTTGAAACAAGTCATCGATAACATCATGCAGCAGGCATTTTCAATCGATCAAACTCTCGGCAAGGGAGTCGGCAGCACGCTCGAGAGTCAGCGATTTTCAATGGATCAGCTCGCAATTTTTTCGCGAATGATTCTGCAGACCGGCGCGCTCGCAGATAAAGGATTTTCAATGGAATTGCCAGATTCACTTCGAACGCTGTTCACGAATCTGAAATCATATCTCGCCGAGCAGGTTGGAAATTCGCTCGAGCCAGTACTTCTAGCGAAAGCATCGTTTGATCTTCTTAACACTGAAACGACAGATCAGATGCCTCCCGCACTGGCAAATCTGATTTCACAAATGCAGGCGGGAGCATCGTCAACAGTTCAGCCGTCGCAGGATCAATCGGGCATGGGATTTTTGAAGCAGCTCGTTCAATATTTTATGCCTCAACCGGAATCTGAAAAATCGGCTCAGCAGAATTCTCAAAATCAAACTCAAACAGAATCAAAACCGACTCAGCAGCAGACATTCGCGAATCAAGCTTATCGAAACATGCAATTGCCTCTCGAACCGAAGAAAGGTCAGCCGCCAACTCAATTTCAGCCGAGAGAAGCTCCTCGACCTGCAGTATCTCAAACATCGAATCAATCGCCGCAAGTTTTTCAACAGACTCCGGAAGGCGAAGTTCAAAATCCAAATCAAGCTCGACAAAATCAAAATCCAGCTCAGAATTTGAATCAATCTCAAAACTCAGCTCAATCTCAAAATCCTAATCAGACTCAACAATCCCAACAATCTCAAAATCCAAATCAAACGCAGCAGTCTCAGAATCAAACATCTCAAACTCAAAACACCAATCAATCTCAACATACTTCTCAAAACCCTCAAACTGAATCAAAATCTCAACCGCCGAATCAAAATCAAACTCAACAATCTCAACAATCTCAGCAGACTCAATCGAATCCTCAAAATCCAATTCCGAAGGGCAGAGTCTCGAGTTTCCCTCAAATTTTCAAACAGCCGCCAATTCTTCAACCTAAAAATTCTCCACCGCCAACTCAATCTCAACCTCAAAATTCGAATCAAACTCAACAGACTCAATCGAATCCTCAATCCCAAAATCCAAATCAAGCTCAACAGACTCAATCGAATCCTCAATCCCAAAATCCAAATCAAACTCAACAATCTCAATCGAATCCTCAACCACAAAATCTCAATCAAACTCAACAATCTCAACCGAATCCTCAATCCCAAAATCCGAATCAGACTCAACAGACTCAATCGAATCCTCAACCTCAAAATCCGAATCAGACGCAACAATCTCCGCAAACTCAACGCAATTATCAAACTCAAACGCCAAATCTTTTACCAAATCAAGGCACACAATCGCAGCCAAGTCAGAATTTATTTCCGCAGTCGAATTTCATCCCGCGCAATGATTGGCAGACTGAACCGCAGCAATTCATCGAGCAAAGTCTGCGTGAAACGATGAAAGAGGCAAAGCAGCAGCTCCTCAAACAGCCGATGCAGAATTCAGAAATCACGATGGGAACAATGCGCGATGCAGCTCAAATGCTGCTCAAAAACGCAAATCTATCGCAGCAGGATTCGCAGATTCTTCAGCAATTTGTGAATCAAAACGATTCTGCTCTCAGCAAAGGTGACGCGCGGCATCTGCAAAATCTGCTTCGGCTTTGTCAACAAAACGTCCCGATCACAGTTCAGCAGGCGGCAATTCAGCAAAATCTTCCGGAACTTCCACGAATCTGGTCATTTATGCAGCTCTGTGATATGGCGCAGATCAAAAAAATGCCGTCGAAGGATCTCAAACGAATTGGGAGAGATGTCGCAGATTTTGTAATATCGATGAAACATTCAATGGCAGGCAGCAATTCTCAAGAGCCAGGAATTCAAAATCAGCGTTCAGTGGATTTTATGACGCCGCTGTATCTCGGTGAGAATGGTGAATCTTATCCAGCTTACATTCATGTTTATGATGAAAAAAATCGCGACGTTGAAACTGGACAAATGAAAAAAGAAACATGGTTTAGAGTTTGCGTTTTGACTGATGCGCTTGGTCCAGTTGAATTGGTGAGCCGAGTTTATGATGGCTCGCAGCTTGACATGCGGCTCTATTTTGTCGATCAAGATTCGGCAAATCAATTTCGCGAGGAATATTTAGGCGCGCTGCAGAATTCGATGAAAGATAATGTGAATCTGAGTCTCAATGATTTCAGAGTTATGACGATATAGAAATTTCCGAGGTGATAGATTAAATGCCAAATCGACCGCCGCCGTCAGAATCGGAGCAAAATCAAACTGAAACTCAAAAGGCAGTCGCGCTGCAATATGACGTCGAGCGAGACACTGCGCCGCGAGTCATTGCGAAGGGCAGAGGACATGTCGCGGAAAATATTCTAGCCGCCGCGCAAAACAATTCGATTCCGGTTTATCAGAACAAATCGCTCGTGAATATGCTGATGGCGATCGATATTGACCGAGAAATTCCGCCCGAACTCTACAAAGCGATCGCTGAAGTCATGGCATACATCTATAAAATGGATAAAAAAGAACAAGCTCGTCGAATGGCAAATCGTCCTCGCCGACGAATAATTTGACGGAAATAAAAAAGTCCCGAGGGATCAATTACGATCTCTCGGGACTTTTTTCATTCGGGAAACGTGACGTTTCATCCAATTAAAATGGGTCAAGCGTCACGCTTGTTTTTTGTTCGGAGAATATTTAAAAGTTCATCTTCAGTTTCAACGAAAAAATCTGCGGCAGATTTCAAACATTCCGCTGGTCGATGCAAAATTCCGCTCGCAATTGATATATCGGCAGATTTCATCGCGTCGAAATCATTTGCACCGTCGCCGATGTAAATCACAAATTTTTTCTGAGATTGAAAATTTTTGACTATCAAATCCTTCCGGAGAATTTCTTCGATCTCAACGATTTGATCCTTCGAAACTCTAGCGATCGATGAAAAAAATTCACAGCCGATCCTCTCACAAAGTTTCTCAATCCAAACATCGAGATTCCCTGTGACAATCGAACATCGATCCGAATTTTCCTGAATGAATCGAACGAGCTTTTCATGAATCGGAATTTTTTCTAGGAGATTTGCAATTTCACTCACTGGAATTTTTTTGAGCAGCTCAACTCGTCTCGAAAAACTTTCCGCGAATGAAATCTGTCCTTCGATTGTCTGCCGCGTGAGAGTCTCGATTTCAGAATCAAATCCAAATTCCCGCGCGATTATTGGAAGTGTCTCGACTTTTGTCAAAGTGCCGTCGAGATCGAAGAGAAATTTTTGCATTCAAATCACAAACCGATACCGCGAATCAAACTGTTTCAGCGATTCATCATGCAAGCCGGCGATGAAATCGATTCGACTTTCCTGACAGAGAAATTTTGCGTCCGCTGTGCTGATGATTGGAAACATCTTGTCGCCAAAATAAATCCCTTTTGATTTGATTTCATCACTGACAACATAGAGAATCTCGAATTCCGATTGATTGATAAGTTTGTCGAAGAGAATTGCAATTTCTTTGAGATTTCCATGGAGCGCGATATTTTTTCGGGGGGGGGGGGCAGTTTTTACAGCTTGAGCGACATCATGTATAAACTTCATCGGCTCGGCATAAATTGAGTCTCGATAGGAATTTTGTCGATCATGTTCAGCTTTGAAATTTTTGAGGATTGTTCGAAGTCTCTCGATAATTTTCGGAATAATCTTTTCATCGTTTCCAATTGAGTCATCGAATTTGAAATCGGGCGGAATTGGAATATCGATCTCATTGCCAGCTGATCCTCGTTTTCCAGTTATCACGACGCAATGAGATACTGCCGCTTCTCGAGGAATTCGATCTTTCCCCGGGTGATTTCCGAAATCAATGTAGATTTTAGATTTTGCCAAAAGATCTTGAACTTGATCGGAATTCATATTTTGAATTGGAATGAATTTCAGATCTTTGGCGGAATCGATCAATTTCTTCGTGAGTTCAAATCCTTTCTTTGGATTATAAACGATCTGATCTAACTTCGAATCGAGATTGATCGATTTGGATTTTTCTAAAAATGTTGGGACGAGATAATCACCAACAAAATGAATTCGATCTTTTGGAACATGATTGAACTCTAAAAACTGACGAGCATATTCACTTTGAATCCAATGTTCGACGTTTGGTAAATGCATGACTGATAACATCGTGAGAGGCAATCGATTCCATTCACGCTTATCAATTACTGATTTAACGATTGCCGAGACTATGTTCAGATAATTATCAACACTCAACCACCAAAACACGATCTGCAAATTTCGAAATTTATCAAGCGGTTTGTAAATCGTCTCCGGCAAAATAACGATATTCTTTTCGTCGTCAACAATTTCAGATTCCGAGACATACGGCAAATGATATTTTTTCAATTGAGCATGAACTGGATCGATCTTTGAATTTGGATCGCAATAACACATGACAGCGTCAAAATTCAGTCGGCGTAAACATGAACCGAGCTGATGCAGTAATTCTGGACCGCCAGTGTGATAATTCCATGGTGCATAGATGTAGATTTTTGAATCCGGAAAAAGTTTCATCTCAAGCTTCCTTCAAAAATGCAACGTAGCCCTTCTTCGTCTCGTAAACATCGATTTTGCTCGTGACTTCCCATGGAGCATGCATTGATAAAACTGCAACGCCGGAATCGATAACATTCATGCCATATTCCGCCATGATGTATGCAATTGTTCCACCGCCGCCGAGATCGACTTTTCCAAGTTCCGAGAATTGATATTGAACGTTATTTTTATCGAGAATCTGACGAATCTTGCCGACATATTCAGCACTCGCCTCACTCGATCCAGATTTTCCGCGCGATCCAGTGAATTTATTGAAAACCATTCCGCGCCCGAGATATGCAACATTCTTTTTATCGAAAGCCGAGGCATATAGAGCATCAAATCCCGAGGAAACATCGCTCGACAACATGTTTGAGAGCTGCAAAGTCCGGCGAAGTTTCAATTCTGAATAATCGCCGAGAGCATTCATAATTTCAGCCAAAACATTTTCGAAGAATTTGGATTTCATTCCAGTTGCGCCGTAAGATCCAATTTCCTCTTTATCGACTAGCAGACAGCATGCAGTCTTTTCAACGGTTTCAGTTTCCAGCATCGCAACGAGTGAAGTATATGAACAGACTCGATCATCTTGTCCATAGCCGAGAATCATGCTTCGATCGAATCCCATCTCGCGAGCTCTTCCCGCTGGAACTAATGCAATTTCTGCGGAGAGAAAATCTTCCGATTCGATTCCATATTTTTCCTCGAGCAATTTCAAAATTCCCGCTTTGATCTTTTCTTTCTCATCTTCCGTTTCGATTGGCAAAGTTCCGACTAGAACATCGAGATTTTCGCCAGTGACAACTTTCGTTGCATCTTTTTTCATCTGTTCCTGCGCAAGATGAATCAACAGATCCGTGACGCAGAAAACTGGATCTTCTGGATTTTCGCCGATGTTGATATCGATTGTGCGCCCATCTTTTTTCACGACAACTCCATGCATCGCGAGCGGCAGAGTCACCCATTGATATTTTTTGATTCCGCCGTAATAATGTGTGTCGAGATAACAAAGTCCGCCATCTTCATAAACTGGATTCTGTTTGATATCGAGACGGCATGTATCGATGTGTGCACCGAGAATCGAGAGTCCCTTTGTGATTGGAGTCAAGCCGATATTGAATAAAACGATCGCTTTATTCATGAAATTGAAATAAACTTTGTCACCAATTTGCAGACGAGTGCCGCTTCGAATCAAACTTTGAAAATCGATGTAGCCTTTCGACTGCGCCATGCGAATTGCCTCTTTGACTGATTCGCGTTCAGTTTTGCAAGTCGAAATGAAATCAATGTATCCCGCACTGACTTTTTCGAGCTCAGATTTTTCCTCGTCGGAATATGTGAGCCAAACTGATTTTTTCTTATCCTCTTGAGCCATGAAAATTTTCCTCCTCCAAGAAAGATTTTTTAAAGACGCAACGAATTCTATACTTCGAAACATCTTTTTTCAACAATCGCCATTTGTTCGGAGGAGTAATTGCCGATGAAAAATCCTCTCGTCTCGATTTTGATTCCTACTTACAATCAGCCGGAATTTTTTCGACAAGCATTTGAATCAGCGATCAATCAAGATTATCCCAACATCGAGATCATTGTGAGTGACGATTCCACCGATGATCGAGTGAAAAATGTTTTCGATGAATATAAAAATTGTGGGAGAAAGATTCAATATTTGAAACATGGCGGGTATACCAATGAATCAACTGGCGAGCGATCTCTCGCTAATATGGAGAATCTTTTGAAACATGCCAATGGAGAATTCATCAACATTCTATTTCATGATGATTTGATACATCCGCAAAAAATTTCCAAGATGATGAAATTCTTCACAGGCAAAAATCGAGATCAAATTGCGATTGTCTCGAGTGCTCGAAATATCATTGACAGCGACGGAAATATTTTGAAGACTGAAGATTTTATCGAGCAATTCAATCTGTATAATGGCAAAGATTCAATTCTGTTGACTGGTGAAGAAGTTGGGCGAATGATCTTATTGCTTTGTGGAAATTTTATCGGTGAATTATCGACAGTTTTGATTCGTCGAAAAGATTTCTATCGAGCTTGTGTCAATAAACTCTCGCCTGGATATTTTATCGGTGTTAAAGATCGAACGATGTGGGATATCTCAACTTATCTTGAAATTTGCAAAGATGGACGCGGATTGATGTTTTTGCATGAACCTCTCAACGCGTTTCGAATGGCGGGCGGAAATCAAAATACATACAATGGAAACGTGCGTCTCAGCGTTGTAATTGATTGGCTTGAATTTGTAGTTGCCGCGTATTTGAATGGTATTTACATTCACGATAAAAAGGACTTTGAGATTGCCTGTGAATATTGGCTGTTCATTGCGCAGGGAATGATCAGTTTCTTCCAGCGATTTCCAGAGACGAGCGTGGATATTGAGATCGATTTGCTCGAACAAATTATGCAAGCTGTTGAATCGGTTGAGCAGAAGAATTTCGATTCAACTTTAGAAATTGGAACTCAATGGATTCAAAAATTTTCGTATAAAACATTTGAAATGAGGAAAACAATATGAAAAATTTACCATTGGTGTCAATTTTGATTCCAACGTACAATCAACCGGACTATTTTCGCTTGGCACTTGAATCTGCAATTGTTCAAGATTATCCGAATATCGAGATCATTGTGAGTGATGATTCAACAGATGATCGAGTCAAAACAGTTTTCGATGAATATAAAAATTGCGGAAGAGATTTGAAATATCTCAAGCATGGCGGATATACTGACGAATCAATTGGCGAGCGATCTCTTGCAAATATGGAGAATCTTTTAGAACATGCCAACGGAGAATTCGTTAATATTCTCTTCCACGATGATTTAATCTATCCAAAAAAAATCTCAACGATGATGAAATTCTTCACAGGCAAAAAGCGAGATCAAATTGCGATTGTTTCAAGTGTGCGAAATTGGATAGATAGCAATGGAAAAATTCTCGGTGAATCTGACACATTTGATGAGATGAATTTATGGCGCAATGGATCAGATTTCTTTTTCACTGGAGAAGAAGTTGGTAGAATCATTTTCATGATTTGTGGAAATTTTATTGGAGAACTTTCAACAGTTTTGATTCGACGCAAAGATTTTTATAGAGATTGCGTCAAAAAATTTTCGCCAGGATATTTTCTCGGCGTGAGAGATCGAACAATGTGGGATGTATCCACTTATCTCGAAATTTGTAGAGATGGACGCGGATTAGTTTTTTTGCGCGAACCATTAAGTGCGTTCAGATTGGCGGGCGGAAATCAAAACACATACAATGGAGAGATCAGGTTTACTGCATTGATGGACTGGTTATCTTTCATAGCTGCCGCATATTTGAAAAAATCTTACATATTGGAATCGAGAGATTTAATTTTAACTCTTAAACATTGGCTTTTAATTGCAACTCGAACAACTAAAGATATCTCTCAAAAAAATCGAAAAAAGCCATCCCTAGATTTGATTGATCGAGTACTTAATGCCACAGAATCAATTCAAAATCAGAATTATGAACGCGCCGTAGATATTGGAATTGAATGGATTCGAAAATATTCTTCGGATACGTTCAAATTCACAAGATAAATGAAGGAGAATAATATGGATGTTCTACCACTCGTCTCGATTTTGATTCCAACATACAATCAACCAGAATTTTTTCGACAGGCGTTAGAATCCGCACTCTCTCAAGACTATCCTAACATAGAGGTAGTTGTGAGTGATGATTCAACAGATGCTCGAGTCAAAAATGTTTTCGATGGGTATAAAAACTGCGGAAGAATACTAAGATATTTTGAACATCGAAACTACCTAGATTCTGATTGGATCGGGGATAAAATTGTTGCAAATATGGAAAATCTTTTGTCTAAAGCGCGTGGAGAATATGTTAATATTTTGTTCCATGATGATTTGATATATCCAAAAAAAATTTCCACAATGATGAAAGTTTTTATGAGTTCTGTTGAGGATCAGGTGTCAATTGTATCAAGTGCAAGACATCTCATTGATGAAGATGGAAAAATCATTAGAGAATTGAATAGCATTAACTTGAATCGAAATACTGGAGTCGCAACAATTTACGCGGAAGAAGTTGGACGATTGATATTCTTCACAGGCACAAATTTTATCGGGGAGCTTTCAACTGTTTTGATGCGACGCAAAGACTTCTATCGTAATTGCGTCGGAAGATTGTCGCCTGGATATCTCTTTGGTGTTAAAGATCGAACAATGTGGGATATTTCTACATATTTTGAGGCGTGTCAAGATGAGAGAAATTTAGTGTTTATTCACGAACCATTGAGTGCATTCAGATTGGCGGGCGGAGATCAAAACACGTACAATTGGAATATTAGATTGAGTGCGCTAATGGATTGGCTATCCTTCGCGACTGCATCCTATTTGTTAGATTGCTACATTCATGATTCCGAGGATTTTATGGTGTTTTTGGATAGATGGGCAAAGAATGTGCGAATTAATCTATCTGGTATTCATTCTGATTGGGAAGATAGACTTTCAATTAATGTCATTGAAAAGATAGTTGCAGCATTGGAAGCTATGCAAGCTTACGATTTTAATGCTGCATTGAGTGTCGGAATTGAATGGATTAGGTTATATTCTTCCGAAACTTTTGAAGTTGAAAAATACGCTGTGCAGGATTCGCACGGAATCTGGATCAGAAAAAGAGATTTGATATGAACAATTTGCCACTCGTTTCAATTTTAATTCCAACATACAATCAACCAAAATTTTTTCGATTCACACTTGAATCAGCGATCAATCAGAACTATCCAAATATCGAGATAATTGTGAGCGACGATTCAACAGATGATCGAGTCAAAACAGTTTTCAATGAATATAAAAATTGCGGAAGAAATTTGAAATATCTCAAGCATGGCGGATATATTGATGAATCAGTTGGCGAAAGATCTCTCAAGAATATGGAAAATTTGCTTGAGCATGCCAATGGAGAATTTGTGAATATTCTCTATCATGATGATTTAATCTATCCACAAAAAATTTCAACGATGATGAAGTTTTTTATGAGCGATATGGGGGATAAAATTGCGATTGTTTCCAGTCAACGCGATGCAATTGATGAAAATGGAAATTTAATCGGGATCATTCAAACTTTAGCTCATCCGAATTTTGATTCTAATGGAGTTTCAAAATTGCGTGGAATGGAAGTTGGCAGAATATTGATATCATATTTTGCAAATTTTATCGGAGAATTGTCAACAGTTTTGATTCGACGCAAAGACTTTTATAGAGATTGTGTCAAGAAATTATCGCCTGGATATTTCCTTGGAATTCGAGATTTGACAATGTGGGATGTCTCAACTTATCTCGAAGTCCTCAAAGATGATAGATATCTTTTCTTCTTAGAAAAACCATTGAGTGCTTTTCGAATGGCAGGCGGAAGTCAAAATACATACAACATTGAAATGAGAATTCATATGGCGATGGATTGGATCGCATTTGTTGCCGGATGTTATATGCAAAATCTTTATATTGATAAATTTTCAAGTTTTGTATTTTCAAGTCAGAATTGGTATAAAATTATCGTTGATCATATTTTTGAAACTGATGTAGGAGATTTGAAAATCAATGAAAATGTACCATTGATGGAGATTGAGTCATTGTTGCGGGCGTCAGAAGCTGTTATGGAAAATCAGTTTGATGTTGTTTTTGATATCGCAGTTAATTGGATTGAAAAATTTTCTTCCGAAACTTTTGAAGTTGAAAAATATGCTGTGCAGAATTCGCATGGAATCTGGATCAGAGAAAGAGATTTGATATGAACAATTTGCCACTCGTTTCAATTTTAATCCCGACGTACAATCAACCAGAATTTTTTCGACAGGCGTTAGAATCTGCACTCGCTCAAGACTATCCAAATATCGAGATTCTCGTGAGTGATGATTCAACAAATGATCGAGTTCAAAAAGTTTTCAATGAATATAAGAATTGCGGAAGAAATTTGAAATATCTCAAGCATGGCGGATATACTGACGAATCAGTTGGCGAGCGATCTCTTTTGAACATGGAAAATTTGCTTGAGCATGCCAATGGAGAATTTGTGAATATTTTATTTCACGATGATTTGATTTATCCTCGAAAAATTTCAACAATGATGCAATTTTTCACGAGCAATATGGGAAATCAAATTGCAATTGTGTCAAGTTCTCGTGATGTTATTGATACCCAAGGTTCAATAATAAAGACTTTAAGCGATATAGATAACTTCTCTGAATCTCAGGATTACTTTTTTCTAACTGGAGAAGAAGTTGGTAGAATCATTTTCATGATTTATGGAAATTTTATTGGAGAACTCTCAACAGTTTTAATTCGACGCAAAGATTTCTACAGAGATTGTGTCAAAAAACTTTCGCCAGGATATTTTCTTGGCGTGAAGGATCGAACAATGTGGGATGTATCCACTTATCTCGAAATTTGTAAAGATGGACGTGGATTAGTTTTAATCCGAGAACCGTTAAGCGCGTTCAGATTGGCAGGCAAGAATCAAAACACTTTCAATGCGAATATAAGAATAGATCTTTTGTTGGATTGGCTAGCATTTATAACGATAGCATTTTTGAAAAATCAATATCTTCACAGTTGGAAAGAGTTTTCTCTCGCATGCGATACTTGGCTGTTAATTGTGCAAAAAACAGTAGATTTCGTGCAATTTATGCAATCCAATTTGTCTTGTGATGCAATTGATTATATTCTTCGAGCTACGGAATCAATATCAAATAAGGATTATGATGTTGCTTTCAATATTGGTCGTCAAGTAATCAATCAATATTCTTCTATCACATCGCAACGTCAACGATGTTCAATAAAAAATTCTGAGTTTCGTAGATAAAGCGAGGAGATTGAGATGAATCGAATCCAAATTTTGCGAGCTGAATTTTTGATCTCTGCAGTGAATTCACAAAATTATCCCTCTGAAAAATTTCCGGAGATTGCATTCATCGGTAGATCCAATGTTGGGAAATCCTCGCTGATTAATTCTTTAACGAATCGGAAAAATTTAGCTCATACTTCTCAAAATCCCGGCAAAACTCAAACGATCAATTTTTTTAAAATCGAGATCAAGAATTCAGAAAATGATGATCGCCAAAATTTTTATCTCGTGGATCTTCCAGGTTATGGATATGCAAAGACGAGCAAAGTGAATCGCACTGAATGGGCAAAATTCATCGCTGAATATCTTACAAAGTCGCCGCAGATCAAATTCGTTTGTCAATTGATAGACATTCGACATCCGCCGACGAAAGATGATATTGCAAAATTCAAATGGCTCGTCGAGCATGAAATTCCAGTATTGATAATCGCGACAAAGTCTGACAAAATTTCGCGAAATCAAATTCAAAAATCGATTTCACAAATCAAAAATGATCTAGGAATTCAAGAACTTTCCGTGATTCCATATTCCTCAATCACTCCTGCAGAAAAAAATGAATCTCGTTCAGATTTGCTTGACGTGATTTATGATTCTTTGCTAGAATCCGTCTAGCGTATGTGTGATTGGCGGGGGCATCGGAGATTTGAGCATCCGATTTCCCTCGCTTCGGAAAAATTTTTCGCGGAGGGAATTGTCATGGAGCTGACCGCGTTCGATAAATCATTGCTCAATTTGCTGCAGTCGAATCTCCCGATTTGCAGTCATCCATTTGCAGAAATCGCCAGCAAACTCGGTACGGATGAATCAACTGTGCTCGATCGAATCAAAACGCTTAAAAATGAGGGATTTTTGCGTCGAATCGGAACGTTTTTCAATTCAAATGCATTGGGATATCGAGGAACTCTCGTCGCATTGCAAGTCGAGTCGAATTCAATTCCGAAAGTTGCGGAAGTGATCAACAATTTCCCGACGGCGACTCACAATTATGAACGCGAGGGAAAATTCAATCTTTGGTTTACATTGATGACTCAAGATCGCGCACAGGAAGAATCGATTCTCGAAGAAATTCGATCGATCCCCGGCGTCGATGCAATGATTAATTTGCCGTCGAATAAAAAATATAAAATCAATGTTCAATTTCAACTCCAATGACGGCAATTGATAAAATTGACCGCGAGATTATTCGAGCTCTGCAGGATGATTTTCCGCTTGTCGCTGAGCCGTATAAACTGCTCGCTGAAAAAATCGGAATCAGTGAAGATGAATTTTTGAGACGAGTTCAAAATCTCGCCGCGGAAAAGAAAATTCGAAAGATGGGTGCAGTTCTCCGGCATCGTGAAGTTGGATTTTCGTCGAATGTTTTATGTGCATGGGAAGTTCCGCCCGATAAACTCGATTCGATTGCCGCGATGATGATTGAATCTCCAGCAGTTTCACATTGCTACGATCGTCAAACCGCGGAAGACTGGAATTATAATCTTTACACAATGATTCATGCGAAAACGAGAGATGAATGTGAGAAAATCGTCAGAGAACTCTCGGAGAAAACTGGAATCAAAAATTTCACAATGCTCTTTTCAAAACGCGAATGGAAAAAGACATCGATGAAATATTTTCCCGAATGAAAAAAGATCCTCAGATCAAAACGATCTGGGGATCTTTTTTTGTCACTCTAAAATTTTTGCCGTGAGAAAAATCGTCAATTCTTGATCTGATTTGCTCCGTTTTCGATTCTTAAACAGATTTCCGAGAATTGGAATATCGCCGAGGAATGGAACTTTGCTGATCGCTTTCGATTCTTCTTTCGACATCAGCCCGCCGATAACCATCGTTCCGCCATTTTCAACACGCAGCATTGTATCGGCAGAGCGATTCGAAAATCGATAAGCTTTCAGCGATTCAACATAAATCGGCGTGCTGACTTCGACATGAATTTGCGACGTGATTGAACCATCATCATTGACTCGCGGCGTGCATTTCAAAATTATTCCGGCGTCGCGATATTCAATCGAAGTTGTCGTCGTTGAATTCGTCGTTGAAACAGTTGGAACTGGAACTTTGCCGCCGATGTTGATAATTGCTTCACGTCCTTGAATCGTCGAGATATTTGGCCGCGATAAAATATTTGCTTTGCCGTCTGAAATCATAGCATTGATTTTCGCGCCATAATACCACTCGAATGGAATTCCTTCTGGACCTCGCCCGAATTGCAAAATTCCAGACATATTATCGCCGAGCTTTCGATTGTATTCATAGACTGGAATGTCAACTCGCACCGAGGATTCACTTCCATCGGCATTCGTGACTCCAATTCGCCGAGAAATCCAGTCAAGATCTACATCCGGATATTGAGGAATCGCTGACCATTGCCATTCAACTCCCAATTCCTTCGATGCATCTTTGTTGAATGAAATCACTCGCGCTTCGATAGAAATCTGTTTCGCCGGAATATCGATCGTCTCGAGAATTTTTCGAGCAGTTTCAATTTCAGATCTCGTTCCGCGAATCAAAATTGAATTTGACGCGCGATCGATAACAACTCGATCGCTTGCAGAATTTCGATCTCCGTAAACTGTCACGGAATTTCTACTCGAATCAACAACGAGCCGATTCGTGCTGAAATTATCGACGACGTTTTTGGAAATTGAACTTCTTCTCGAATCGAGCGAAGCAATAATTGCAGATCTCAATTCATCTGGATCGCCAAATTTGATCGGAAAAATTTCTGTCGATATCATCGCTTTATCTTTCGACGTGACAATCAAAAATTCATCTTCGCGATCGATGTTGAGATTTTTTGTCCGAGCAATCATTTCAATCGCATCGAGCGGCTCGATATTTTCAAGCGATACAGAAATTTTTCCAGTGACAGAATCATCGAGCAGAATATTGATTCCGCTGATTCTTGCGAGCGATGTCAATAACGTTCGAACTTCTCCATCGATTAATCGAATTGAAATTGGATTTGCTTCGACTCTCGAAAATAAAAATGTTGAGAGTAAAATCGCTGTGAGAATTTTTTTCTTCATACAAAATCTCCGATTCAATTTTGAAATAGTTTATCGAAATTTATCGAGAGATTCAATTCGAATTTAAGTTGATATATTTTTCGCTCGAAGTACTTTTGGAAAAAATTGGGATGGGAGGTGATTTTATGACCATGACTCTTAACAATTCCGCATCGATGGTCGCGCTTGGAAATCTCAATAAAAATGTTAAAAAAGTCGGCGCGACTCTTGCTAAAATTGCATCGGGAGATCGAATTCCAACTGCAAAATATGATTCAGCAGGACTCGCGATGTCTGAAATTCTTCGTGAACAATTGAGATCATTGCACCAAGATCAGCAGAATGTTCAGAATGGATCTGCAATGTTCAAAACTGCATCGGGAGGAATCGATGATATCATTCAAAACATTCGACGACTCAAGGAATTAGCGATCAATTCCGCCAACGATTCGAATTCTGATATCGAGCGCGCGACGATTCAAAAAGAAGTCGATGCAAGTTTAGCGACAATTGAAGATATAGCCGTTGGAACTGAATATAATGGAATCAAATTACTCGATGGAACTTTTGGAAAATCTAAATCCGCAAATAATATTTTCGACACTCGATCTGAACCAATTGGCACTCCGTCAATTGTAACTGGATCAATGACAATTTCAAGCGATGGAGTTTATCAACTCGATGAAAGTCTCGGAACGGCAACAATCACTGTCACTGCGTCGAATGTAAAAATTATCGGTGCAAGTTCAGCTAAAGATGTTTCAATTGTCATGCAAAATTCATCGAGTTTATGGCTTGAAGATTTTAAATCGAGTTCCGGCGACGATAAAAACATGATCGATTTTCAAGGATCAAACAATTTTCTACATTTGAGAGGCACTAATTCAATCGATTGCGACGCTGGCAGAAATACATCGAGCGCAGTAATTCATGCAGGCGGAAACTTGACGATCTCCGGCGAAGAAAATTCTGGTACGAATGGAAGTTTGAAAATTACAATGCATGAATTCACTTACGGCGCAATGATCGGTTCGAATAATGGAGAAACTGATAATCAATCGAATATCACAATTCTCAGTGGAACTTTTGATCTCGCAAGTCCTCAAATTGGTGCATCGATTGGCGCGAGCAGATCCGGATCAATTGGCGACATAACAATTTATGACGGCAGTTTCAATTTGGGATCTGGGCAAGGAAGTTCGGCGATTGGAAATAATCACGGCATTTCAAACTCTATCACTGTTTACGGTGGCGATATCACAGCGAATCGATGGGCAAGCTGGGGCGGCGATGCGAATGTTGTCGGCGGCAATGTTTCATCGATTCAATTCCCCGGCGGAAAAATTCATCTCCAAAACGCCAATGGAGGAACTGCAGTCGATCCAAATTACAATTTGCCCGGAACTTTTAGCGAGGGAAATCGAATTTATGATCAAGATCTTCCAAACATTCCAATCGGTGGCGGAATTGATTTTAATCCTCTAGCAATTCATCATGGAACAAAATCGAATCAAATGGATCTTTTTTATATAAATTCAATGCGCCCAAAATCTTTAGGATTAGAATCGCTCGATGTGACAACTCAATTAAAAGCTGAAGATGCAATTGCGACAATTGAATCAGCATTGGAATATGCGCTCGATGTTGCAACTGATGTTGGATCATACATGGCTCGACTCGAACATACAGAATCGAATCTTGAAGTTAAATCTGAAAATACTGCGCTATCAGATTCAGTTTTGAGAGGTGCAGACATGGCGAAAGAAATGACTGAATATACCAAGTTCAATGTTTTAACTCAATCGGCTCAAGCGATGTTAGCTCAAGCTGGACAAAATCAATCTCAAGTTTTGAGTTTATTGCAATAAAAAAGATCCGAGGATCAAATCGATCTTCGGATCTCTTTTTATTCGGAATTAAAAACCGAGTTCAGATTTATGAACACTCATTCCATCGATACAAGCCTGCATTAAATTCTCGAGACTCATGCCGAGTTTATCAGCACCAATCTGAATCACATCGCGCTTACATCCTGCCGCGAATTTTTTATCCTTGAACTTTTTCTTTAGACTCTTAACATTCATCCCGTCGAAATTCTCAGGACGCATCAGAGCATAAGCATGAACAATTCCAGTTAATTCATCCACTGCGAACAGCGATTTCTGCAAATCAGTTGACGGCTCGATTTCATCGGTGCACATTCCAAATCCATGCGAAATTATCGAATCGATATCAGATTCATCGATTCCCTCCGGCTCGAGCAATTCACGAACATGTTTGCAATGCTCCTCGGGAAATTTTTCATAATCCACATCGTGCAGATATCCAATCGCTGCCCAATGATCTTTTTCATCGGCGTCGCAATTGAATCGATCTGCCATTGCTTCCATCGCCGCGGAAACTGCCGATGCATGGATTAACAAATGATCTTCCGTGACATGTTTTTTCAAAATTGATTTGGCGAGATCGAGAGTCAGTTTCATCTCACTCACCAGCCTCGTCATAAGCTTTTTTGATCTTTTTCGCGACGCCCTCGAGTTTTTTCATCGACATCGAGCAGCATGCAATTCGAATTCCGAGTTTCAAGGGCACTGCAAATATCAAATCTTCATGCAGACGATCGCAAATTTTATCAGCATTTTTCGTCGGGATTGATAAGAAGAATCCACCATTATACGGCAGAGCTGGTAATCCACATTCGCGAGCGTCTTTCATAAACAATTCGCCGCGCTTTTCAACCATGTTGTAGAGATCCTCGCGCTCTTTCAAAAATTGTTTATATGCAGTTTGATCATTGCAGAGCTTGACCATCAAAGTTTGAGCTCCGCGATTGATATTCGACCAGGTCGCTCGGCAGGAATATTTATTGATTCGCAAAAATTCTTGAATGACAGATTCATCAGTTGAAAATGCAACGAGAGCTCCAGTCCGCTGTCCGTAGAATGTGAAAGATTTACTCATACTGAATGCAAACATCACGAGAACATTTTTCGGCAGTCCAGAAAATTTCTGCATGAATTTTCGAGTTTCATTTTTCTCACCGGCATAATCGATGTATGCAATATCGACTAATAAAGAAATTCTTCGACCTTGCGATGCAGCTTGAGCTAGAGTATCGATAACTTGATCCCAATCGTCATTTGTCAGCGCGAATCCAGTTGGATTGTTTGCCGGCGAATTGATAATCACGAGCAGAGAATCCTGTCCATCGATTGCAATTTCTACACTGCGGCGAAAATCCTCGATGTTGAAATTGTTATTCTCGTCGAAAAGTTTGAACGTCGAAAGTCTGCATCCTTCTTCTTCGCAAATGACCTTGTAAGTTCCCCAATACCAATCTGAAGTCAAAACTCCGTCGCCTTTTTCAGCGTAATTCATAATCGCATGATGAACTGCGCCAGTTCCGCCAGCCGTTGCAACTGCAGTAAAATATCCATCGGGACGATTGTCGGCGAAAGTCAAATCGATTGCCAAATCGCGATATTCTGGAATTCCAATAATCGGAGCATAATTCGCAATTTGATCTATTGGAAGTTCGCGATAAACTTTTTCGACAGTTGGAAGGCATGAAAAATTGCCATTTTCATCCATCATCACGCCGATAGTTGCATTGACGACATTTTCTCCGCCGTGATGTTCAATTGCAGCGCGACATGCATCTGACGCGGCAAAAATTGCATCGTTGAGACGTTTGTAAACTGCGTGCGAGGACGCCATACTCATTGCCATGGAAAAACCTCCTCTGGATTTCTTTGGAAACACGCCGCGAATTATATCATATTGGAGGGACGAATTTGAACGTTGAATCGATTCCGCAAAATTTTTTCGAGAATTTACCAATCGAGTCGCATGGATTCAAGCTCGAGATTCTGAATTCTGAATCAGAAAAGCGATTCAATCTGTTTCGATACAGGCTGAATCATCGCGAGGCACTTGGATTTTTCAACGAGGAGACAAAGGAATTTAATCTGCAGCTGTCAATCGATCTGCTGGATTTTTGCGATATCAGATTCATCGCGGGAAATATTGATCGATTTGCGGAGAATCTCAAAAATTTTTTACCGGATGAATTGAAGCGGCTCGGAAGTTCAGATGTCGAAAATTTATCAGAATTAGTTCGGGAAAAAAAAATCACCGAGTGGAATTTTGATCTTCCAGCTCGGATTGAAAATTTTACATTGGAGATTCAGCCGCGAGATCTTTTTGAAATTCCGAATGGATCATATTTGATCATCGATTACTGCGACTTTGAATCAGAAAGCAGTCTGTCGATCATTTATAATTTGTTCCGCGATGAATTTTTTTGTGAGGAGAGAATTCATCGAAATCCAGATATCAATTATGAATTCGAATCAACATCGCTCGATGAATTGCAATCGAAACTCGAGGAACATTTGGTTGAATCGATCACCGCCATGCGACAGCAAATATCAGCGATGGAAGGAGATTTGCAACTCTGATTTTTTTGCCGAAGAATAAATTGATTCCGACGCAGAAAATCAAAACATTTCCGACGTATGAAAGATTTGAGAGAGCCGTCGAATCCATAATCGGTTCGAGAAATCCCGCGAGAAGTGTTATTGATCCTTGAAAAATTCCGACAGGGATCGCGGAAAATATGCAGCCTTTTCCCATCGATGCAGCGAAAGCCATGACAATCAGAAAATCGAGGAGCGATTTTGCATAGAGAATCGAAAAATTTCCGAGCAATCGATCTTCAATCGCACCGATGACAGCCATCGCGCCGATACAAACTGTCAGCGATGAAGTCACAAATCCATCGACAAATTTTGAATCGCCCTCACTTCCAGATTTTCGACGAAGAAATTTTCCGAATCTCTCAACCTTTTCATCGATATCGATAACTTCGCCAATCAATCCACCGACCGCCAGACTCACAATCATCATCAGAGTTCCAGTTGTCTCGAGAGTTCCATTTGGATTAACGATCAACATTTTCGATAAAGTTCCGCCCGCACCAATAAAAATCACAGCGACGCCGCAGCTCAATTCGAGAGTCTGTTGAATTTTTTGCGAGAGAAATCTTCCGAATAATATTCCGAGAATTCCACCGACAGAAATCGCTAGCATATTAACGATCGTTCCAAATCCAGCGAACATCAATTGAGCCTCTCAATTTCTGCAGCTGCACCGAGAATTCCGAGCATCGCATGTTCAAACGTCAATCCGCCTTGCAAATAAACTCGATAAGGATCGCGCATCGGTGCATCAGCTGACAATTCGATTGACGCGCCTTGAACAAATGTCCCTGCCGCCATGATAATTTGATCCTCATAACCAGGCATATCCCATGGCTCGGGAGTTGCAAATGAATCGACCGGCGAGAATTTTTGAATCCCTCGGCAGAATGCTTTCAATTTCTCGGGAGATTCCAAATCGATCGCCTGAATGATATCGAATCGCGGCGATTTGAATTCTGGAAAGACTCGATATCCCAGCTCGGAAAAAATTCCTGCGGCAAAAATCGATCCCTTCAACGCTTGAGCGACGACATGCGGCGATAGAAAAAGTCCTTGAAACAAAATTCGATTGTCATAGAGACTCGCGCCAACTTCAGATCCAATTCCCGGCGCAGTCAATCGATACGATGCAAGCTCGACCAAATCCTTCCGTCCAGCGATATATCCTCCAGTCGGTGCTAATCCTCCTCCAGGATTTTTGATCAATGATCCCGCCAAAATGTCAGCTCCAGCTTCAGACGGCTCGCGAGTTTCGACGAATTCTCCATAACAATTATCGACGAAACAAATGCAATCAGGTTTGACTCGATGAACTTCATCGCAAATTCTTCCGATTTCTTCAACTGACAGAGATTCGCGCGATGTATATCCCTTCGATCTTTGAATTAAAACCATGCGAGTTCGATTCGAGATCATTTCGGGAATTTTTTCAAAATCAACCGATGAAGCGAGATTAATTTTATTTTTGAACTGCAACAATTTTTCTTCGGATAATTCTCGTATCAATGGTTCAAAATCATAGAAGAAATCTTCGTCGAGACTGCAACGGAATGCTTCATCAACTCGCATGAATTTATCGATTTGTGTCAGTTCATCCTCAAATAATTTCTTATGCATGAATTTATTGGTTTCCATCCATTCCAAAATCACTCTGTACATGGCAGATACAAGTTTTGCATCGAATTTCCTATCGCGAGGATAAGCTCTTAATATTTTCCAAATTGACTCATGCCATGGTTCGATTGCTCCTCCAAATTTACGCAGGAGCAATCTCGATAGATGGTTGTACGAGATTTCGTGATCTCGAATCAAATCATTAGCAAAATTCAAGATCTGTTCGAAATATTCCATGCCATCTGAGCATTTGCACGGTAACTCTCGATATGAAATTTGAAATTCTTCCATCGATTTGATAACTGTCTGCATTGTATCATAAGGCGAGCCGGTTACCGATACAAGTTCATCGCCTGGACGAAGAATTCCGAATAGAACTGTCGCGAGGGCATGAGTTCCAGAGGCGAATTGAGTTCTCACGAGTGCTGATTCCGCTCCGAATATTTTGGCATAAACTTCATCGAGCTTTTCGCGGCCGAGATCGTCATATGCATAACCGGAAGTCGTTCTGAAATGTGCGTCTGAAACTCGAGACTCTCGAAATACTCGAAGAATCTTTTCAGTGTTTGCAATTGAAACTTCATCGATTCTCTCGAACATCTCTCGAGACTCTCGCAAAATTTTTTCCTTCATTAAACCATCTCAACTTTCTATCGGAAATAAAAGAGATCGTGAATCTATTTTAGATCCACGATCTTTTTTATTGCAACAAACTCAAGACTTGAGATTGATTCTGTCCAGCTTGCGCCAGCATCGCTTGAGCCGATTGAGTTAAAACATTGAACTTAGTATATTCAGTCATTTCTTTCGCCATGTCTGCATCTCTCAACACTGAATCTGATAGAGCAGTATTTTCAGATTTGATTTCGAGATTCGATTCAGTGAATTCAAGACGTTCCATATATGATCCCACATCAGTTGCAACATCAAGAGCATATTCCAGAGCTGATTCGATTTTTGAAATCGCAGATTCAGCTTTATCTCGGGTTGTAACATCGAGCTTTTCCAATTCCATTGCCCGCGGTCTCATCGATTTAATATAAAAATTGTTCATCTGATTCGAGCGCGTTCCATGATGAATTTTGAACTGATCGACTTCATAATAATTTGCAACATTCGGCAGATCTTGATCATAGATTTTATATCCATTGCTATAATTTCCAGGAGGCTCATATTGAGGATTCACCGAATACTCTCCCTGCGAATTTTCAATATGAATTTTTCCACCTGCAAATTTTACGCCATCAAGATTTGCATTGTTATAAATTCCGACTGCCTCATATGATGAATGATCTTGAATAACGTTGATGTGTCCACCGTTGATTGTGATTAATCCACAAGTCGATTGTATCGCTGAACCAATTGCAGGATCATAGCTTTTTATGTTGATGTTGATATTGCCATCCCAAATCGTGATATCTCCAATCGAGCCATAATATCCAGTTCCAATTCCAGAGCCATCCATGTCTGCATGTTGAACATTTACAGTTCCGCTGAGAATTGTAATATTTGATTCGATTCCAGCTTCATGAGCGTTTGAACCAATTGCCGCGCCGCGAGATCCTGTCGCCTTATCAATCGATAAAGTGCCTTTCTCTCCAAATTTTTCCTCACCGCTTACAGTCAAATTTCCGCCTGTTCGAATTGTAGCTTTCTCGCGAGCACTTCCAGATTGTGAGAGTGAATTTGTTCCGAGTATATGCAAAAAATTATCTTCGCCTTGAAAATCGATCAAATTCTGTTCAGATGTTGTTGCTGCATTGAAATTTTCCAGCCACAGACTCGCTGAATTTTGCATGACGATTGAAACGTCTTTCGCACTGCTTGCACCGATAATTTTGACGTTCGACGCAGTCACATTGATTGTAGATTCGCCAATACTTTCATCGAGCTGATAAACTCCATCGCTTGAAATTGTCATTGATCCAGTTACAATTGACGGAGTGCCAATTGGTTCAGATCGAGTATCGAATAAATCTTTATTATTTTCGATTGTCGTATGACTTCCATCGAGCAACTTTCTTCCATTGTATTCAGTTCCCATTGCGATATCTTCAATCGTCGCTAGACTTGCATCGACTTCTTTTTGAATTGTTGCTCGATCGATATCTGAATTCGAATCATTCGCCGCATTGATCGCTAGCTCTTTCAGTCTCCGGATGTTTTGAATGATATCATCAATTCCTCCCGATGCAACTTTGAACATTGCAGATCCATTCTGAACGTTCTGTTGATCTTGATGAAGCGATCTCAATTGTTCACGAAGAATTTCAGACATGGCGAGTCCTGCTGAATCATATTTTGCAGTCGGAATTCGATCTCCCGATGCAATTTTTGCGAGAGTCGTTCCAACTTTTTTAACATTTTTATTGAGATTTCCAAGAGCAACCATCGATGCAGAATTGTTAAGAGTCATAGTCAAATGACTCGCCCCCCCCCCCCCCGAAAATTAAATTTGTCATATATATCGTCTACCAATTTCTATGACTTTAACTCAATTCAAAAAATTCCCCCAACCTCCTCCAATGAGATCGATGGACTTTTTTATTTGGAAAAAATTTTTGGGGATCGATCAGAAATCCAATCGATAATAGACAACATGCTCAAGTGGATTGAAATAATATGGCGGGATCTTTTTGAAACTGAGCGATTCATACAAATGCCGCGCTGATTTCAAATCTTCATGTGTGTCGAGAAAGATCGATTGATATCCTTCAGATCTCGCTAAATCGATCGCATGTTCGATCAAAAATCCAATCGATAATAGACAACATGCTCAAGTGGATTGAAATAATATGGCGGAATCTTTTTGAAACCGAGAGATTCATATAAATGCCGCGCCGATTTCAGATCTTCATGTGTATCGAGAAAGATTGATCGATATCCTTCAGATCTCGCTAAATCGATCGCATGTTCGATCAAAAATCCAATCGATAATAGACGACATGCTCAAGTGGATTGAAATAATATGGCGGAATCTTTTTGAAACCGAGAGATTCATATAAATGCCGCGCCGATTTCAGATCTTCATGTGTATCGAGAAAGATTGATCGATATCCTTCAGATTTTGCTGAATCGATCGCATGCTCGATTAAAACTCGACCAATTTTGAATCCTCGAAATTCATCTCGAACAAAAAATCTCTTCAGCTCGCAATTCTTTGGATCTTCCATTGGATGATATGCAATGACTCCCGCAAATTTTGAATAGACTCTCGCAATGAAAATTCTCCCGCCCGAATATCTTTTTGCAATTTCATCGATAGTTTCATCTGCCGGCTGAAATGATAAATCCAATCCCAAAAAATTTTTGTACTCCGCAAAAAGCCTTGAAACTTCTTCGAGATAATCAAAGCCGTCTAAAATTTCCAAATTGATCACTCCTCAACAAAAATTGGGATAATTCTACCAATCTGTAAATTACTTGTCACTCGCAAAAACGATCTATATAATCCTACAAAAATTCTCTCGAGCAATTTCGAATGAAACAGGAAAAATTTTTAACACGGCGAAATTTGAAATCAATTCAGTTTCAAATCAGTTTCAAAAAAGTTTTTGCCAAGGAGGGATGATTTGTGATCAAACTTACAAAGTTCAATTCGGAAGCGCAGAAAAAAGGAGAATTCGTCCTCAATGCAGAAATCATAGAAACAATTGAGGAGACTCCCGACACCGTCGTAACTCTCACAAACGGGAAAAAATTGATCGTCGATGAGCCGATGGATGAAATCGTGCGCCGCGTCATGAAGTACCGCCGAGCTCTCAAGCAATTCTGATCTCAACGCAAAGTTAGGAGGTACGTTTCATGCCTGATGAAGAAAAAGAGCAAGAAGAAACTGAGGCTGCCGAGCCTAAGAAAAAATCCCCGATTATAATGATCGCTGTAATCGCCCTCGTTGGAATCGCACTAGCCGGCGGAATATCTTTCTTCGTCGCAACTCAAATGATGGGCGGCGGAGGCGGCGGCGGTCATGAAGATGATTTTGGCGACATTCGGAATCATAATCCCGGCGCATTTGTTAAACTTGGAGATCCAAAAGAAGGAATCATTGTCAACGTCGGCGGCGGTCGCAGCAGTAAATTCTTAAAAGCAAGCATCGTCCTCGAAATGAATCCAAATAAAAAGGATATTATGACTGAAACTGGATCACTTCTTCCAGTCGCAGAAACTAAAATCCTCGATACAACCATGCAGTTCCTCCGCGCATCAAAAATCGAAGATCTCGATGCAACAAAACAGGATGATCTCAAAAAACGTTTGAAGGATCTTCTGAATTCCGAACTCGGATCTGGGGCTGTCTTTGATATCTACATCACGAGTTTCCTGCTCCAGTGATTTTTACTAAGTTAAAAAACTTCGCAATAATTTCTTCCTTATCTGCAGCGAGGGGGGACGACTTTGCCCGATGAGGTATTATCTCAGTCCGAGATAGACAAGCTGCTTTCTGCTATCAACGAGGGAACTATCAACGCTGAAGAAGTCAAAACTGAAGACACATCGAAGAAAGTCAAAACCTACGACTTCAGACGCCCCGATAAATTCTCCAAAGATCAGATTCGAACTCTGAGAATGCTGCATGAAAGCTTCGCGAGACTCTTTAACACTTATCTTTCAACTCATCTGCGGTCGCTCGTCAGCATCGATGTTGCGTCCGTTGAGCAATTAACTTATCAAGAATTCGTCCAATCAATGGCAAATCCAAGCGTGATTTCGATTCTGTCACTTCCCCCTCTCAAAGGAAATATCATCATTGAACTCAACACCGAAGTCGCATTCGCTTTCATCGATCGAGTTTTGGGGGGCGAAGGTAGTGCGTCAACTAAAGCTCGAACCTTGACTGAAATCGAAGACGCCATGATGAAAAAATTCATGGAATCTGCAGTTGCAAATCTCAAAGACGCCTGGGCAAATGTTGTCGAGATTCATCCTCACGTCGAAACGATGGAATCAAATCCTCAATTCGCTCAAATCGTTTCGCCAAGTGACATGGTTATCATTGTCACGATTCAAGTCTCAATTTGCGGCGTCGAAGGCATGATGAATATCTGCGTACCATATTTAGTTCTCGAGCCGATTATGTCGAAACTCACCACAACTTTCTGGGTTGCATCGAGTCAGGCTAAAGATGATACGCCGGAACATGTGGAGATTTTGCAGCGGAAGATCGAACGAACCAAAGTTCCTTTCATCGTTGAACTTGGAAACGTCTACATTTCGATTCAAGAATTCATGACGCTGAGATTTGGCGATGTTTTACAGCTCGATACAAATGTGCAGGATCAATTAAAATGCCGAGTAGGTGCTCGAGCAAAATATCTCTGCAGACCTGGAACTGCTGGGAAAAAAGTCGCAGTTCAAATTACTCACATTCTCAACGAAGCAGAAGAAGAAAGCCTTGAAGGAGATGACTTAACGAATGGGTGACGGCACAATCTCTCAAGAGGAGATAGATGCATTGATCAACAGCGGAGGTGCTCCACCATCCGATGATGCCGGCGGTGCTTCAGATTCTTCTGCAGACGCGGGAGATTCGGGCGGAGATGCCGGAATCAAAGACGTCCTCACCGATATGGAAAAGGACGCCCTCGGTGAAATCGGAAATATCTCCATGGGCTCAGCAGCGACAACATTGTCAGTCCTGCTCGGTCGCAAAGTTTCAATCACAACTCCAACGACTTCCGTCGCGACGATGGATATCATTAAAGAACATTATCCAATGCCTTATCTCGTCGTCGAAGTCGGATATACAATTGGAATCGATGGCAACAATGTTTTAGCGATTCAAGCTCAAGACGCCGCGATTATTGCAGATCTCATGATGGGCGGAGATGGAACTTCTCCAGAAACTGAACTGACTGAGATTCATATGAGCGCGGTCGGTGAAGCGATGAATCAAATGATGGGCACCGTCGCAACATCACTTTCGACGATGTTCAATAAAAAGATCGATATCTCACCGCCAGTCGTCAATTTGATCGATTTCGGCAGTGAAGAAAAAATCACTGATATCGTTTCTTCTAACGATCCAGTCGCAAGGATTTCCTTCCGAATGGAAGTTGAGGGATTAATCGACAGCGAAATCATGCAGCTCCTGCCGATCAACGTCGCTAAAGAGATGGTAGAATTTCTCCTCGGCGGAGGAGCAGATGCAGCCGCTGAAGAAGAGGATGATGAGCCGACACATGCAACTTCAACTGCAAATCCAGCTCCGCCGCCTCCTCCACAAGCTGCCGCGCCTCCTCCACAGCAATCCTATGGAGCACCACCTCCGCAGCAGTCTTACGGAGCGCCGCCTCCGCAGCAGCCAGCTGGATATCCCCCTCAACAATACCCGCCGCAACAACAGTATGCTGCCCCACCGCCGGGCTATGGAGCGCCGAATAATATGCAACCTCATGTAGCAACGGGAATGCCTATTTCACCTGTACAATTTGCGCCTCTCGCAACTGAACCTGTGCAGGTCAACGATGCTAACATCGGTCTGATTCTCGATGTTCCTCTTCAAGTCACTGTCGAGCTGGGCAGGACGAGAAAATCAATCAAAGAAATTCTCGAGCTGTCAAATGGATCAATCGTTGAACTCGATAAACTCGCCGGAGAACCTGTCGAGATTCAAGTGAACGGACGCTATCTCGCAAAAGGTGAGGTCGTCGTCATTGACGAAAATTTTGGGGTTCGTATAACTGAAATCGCATCCCCCGCAGAAAGAGCCGCTCGCCTGCAGTGACTCCCGCTGTCGAAGTTTTTATTGACAATCATAAAAAAATATCTTAATTTTATTTTCAGTTTTTTCCCCAAAAACGAGATAGAATTCGTCCTGCGATTCTAATTCGCAGCTCGAAGATAGAGCCGGAACATCGTGTCTTAAAATCGATTTAACGAGGAGAGATGAAATATGGCAGTGCGAGTGCTTGTCGTTGACGACGCTGCATTCATGAGGATGATGGTTAAAGATATCCTCTCGAAAAACGGTTATGAAGTCGTAGGCGAAGCAGAAAATGGTATGAAAGCCGTCGAAAAATACAATGAGCTCAAACCGGATCTCGTGACAATGGATATCACTATGCCTGAAATGGATGGAATTAGCGCGGTTAAAGCAATTCGCAAAACCGACCCAACAGCAAAAATCGTGATGTGTTCCGCTATGGGACAACAAGCCATGGTTATCGAGGCAATTCAAGCTGGAGCTCGCGATTTCATCGTTAAACCGTTCCAGGCAGATCGCGTCCTCGAAGCTGTTCGTAAAGCCGTCGGTTGATTTTTTCAGGAAAGATGTGCTGTTGAGTTTTGCAATTTCTCTTTCCATAAATTTTTCTCGATCACTACATTAAAGAGGAGAGATGCAATTTGGCAGTTCGAGTGTTGGTTGTTGACGACGCTGCATTCATGAGGATGATGGTTAAAGATATCCTCTCGAAAAACGGTTATGAAGTCGTCGGTGAAGCTGAGAATGGTATGAAAGCCGTCGAAAAATACAACGAGCTCAAACCGGATCTCGTGACAATGGATATCACTATGCCTGAAATGGATGGAATTAGCGCAGTTAAAGCAATTCGAAAAGCAGATCCAACCGCTAAAGTCGTGATGTGTTCCGCAATGGGACAGCAGGCCATGGTTATCGAGGCGATTCAAGCTGGAGCTCGCGATTTCATTGTCAAGCCGTTCCAGGCAGATCGCGTTCTTGAAGCAGTTCGCAAGGCAGTGGGTTAAGACGTTGATTCGAATTTTTCTGATATCGTTGATTCCGTTTTTCATCCCAATGATTGTCTCTGCTGCACCGGAGTCTGGAGGATATCTCTCGGGATATGACTCGACTCCGCAGGTGCAGGGAATTTCATTCTGGTCAACTGCCGCGTATCTCTTCACGTTGCTGCTCGTCTTTATATTTGTGCTGGTGCTTGCATATTTAGCCGCAAGATTTTTGAGCGGGAAATTTTCTCCAACTCTCAACTCTCACGGCGGGAAAATTCTCGAGCATCTTGCACTTGCGCCAAATCGATCAATCTGCGTTGTAGAAATGGCTGGACGAGTTTTTCTCCTCGGTGTCACGGAGCATTCAATCAACACACTTTCTGAAATCACGGATAAAGATGAAATCGAGCGTTTGCGGGCGGATAGTGTTAGAAATCCAATCTCGAAGGAGACTCTCTCGAATGAGCTCGATTCTCTCGTGAGTTTTGTAAGAAATTTGAGAAACCGTCGATAGATTCAGCTGTCAAAAGATTTCCAACGAAAAATTTTCTAGAGCGATTTTTCGCAATGGAAGTTTTTGGTTGGAAATTTTTTTTGCACTTTTTTAGGTGAGAGGTGTCGAGCATTTGTTGAGATTCTTTCTGATTCTATTCGGAATCCTTTTCGCGATTTTTACTCAAGATGCTCAAGCCGCCCCATTAATTCCGTCAGTCAATATCGAAGTCGGCGAAGCTGAAACTCCCGATGAAGTTGCGACAACGATGCAGATGTTCGCCCTTTTGACGATCATTTCATTCGCACCGGGAATTTTAATGATGACAACATCTTTCGTTAGAATCGTCGTCGTCATTGGATTTCTTCGCAACGCTTTATCAACTCAAAACGTCCCGCCGAATCAGGTCGTGATTTCATTAGCACTGTTTTTGACTTTCTACATCATGTCGCCATATTGGAATCAGGCGAATGAGCAGGGAATTCAGCCATATCTCGCCGGAGAAATTTCGCAGGAAGAAGCAATCGATAACGTCGTCTATCCAATTCGAGAATTCATGTTCAAACAGACTCGCGAAGCAGATCTAGCATTATTCGTCAATTTATCTGAATCGGAACGACCGGAATCGCAGGAAGATGTCTCGACTTTCGTTTTGATTCCCGCATTTGTTATCAGTGAATTGAAAACTGGATTTCAGCTCGGCTTCATGATTTACATCCCGTTCATCGTTATCGATATGATTGTCGCGAGCACGCTGATGTCAATGGGTATGATGATGCTCCCGCCTGTCATGATTTCTCTGCCGTTTAAGATACTGCTTTTTGTTATGGTAGACGGCTGGCATCTGTTGATTCAATCTTTGATCACGAGTTTCAAATAGAGGAGGATTTGAAATGTCGAGCGCGCTGGTAATTCAAATCGGACAAGAGGCACTGATGGTCGTCATGATTGTTGCCGCACCGATGCTTGGACTCGGTTTGATTGTCGGTCTGATGGTCAGCGTTTTTCAAGCGACAACATCGATTCAAGAACAGACGCTCGCTTTCATTCCGAAAATCATTGCAGTTTTCGTCGCGATTCTGATTTTTGGTCCATGGATGCTGCAAATCATGACTCAATATGTCACGGGAATTTTGGTCAATCTCCCGATGTATTTGAGTTAAGGAGCGAGCGATTTGGACTTCTTCGATATTTTGGGAGGACATTTCGCAGTTTTCCTTTTACTTCTCACGAGAGTCAGCGGAATTTTTATAGTTTCACCTTTCTTCGGCACGATGAATATTCCAATCATGTTTCGCGCCGTTGCGAGTTTCACAATCGCGGTTGTCCTTTTTCCAGTCGTCGATAAATTAGGCGCAGTTGAAAATGTCCCGACAGTTTTATTATTCGGAGCGGCAGTTTTATCTGAACTTCTGGTTGGCTGGCTCATTGGATTAGTCGGTTACATCGTTTTCGCGGCGATTAACATGGGCGGCAAAGTCATGGATATGCAGGTTGGATTCGCGATTGTCAACGTCATGGATCCAACGACAGGGCAGCAGTCTCCATTGATCGGCAGCTTTCTATTCAACCTCGGAACGATAGTGCTGCTCGTGACAAATGGGCATCATGTGATCCTTTACGCGCTCGCTGAAAGTTTCAATTTGATTCCTCTCGCCATGGCAGCACCATCTTCATCTCTAGCAATGTTGATCGGAAATTTCACCGTTGGAATTTTTGCGACGGGAATGAAACTTGCAATGCCTGTCACATTTGCAATTCTCATGACAAACGTCGGTCTTGGAATTTTAGCGAGAACCATGCCGCAGATGAATATCTTCGTTGTCGGTATTCCGATGCAGCTGATGATTGGTATCGGCTCGCTGTCAATGATTCTTCCATTCTACATAATTTTTCTAGATTCAATGTTTCAGACGATGTATCGAAATATCTCGATGATGATGAAACTTCTAATCCCGTGAGAATCGAAAGATCCTCATGGGATTTTTTAGTTCGGAAGCAGGAAAATTTCTCTAAAAATCAAAAAAGTTTCTGGAAAAATTTTCGCGACGAGGTGAATGACATGAGTTCGGAATCTAAAATTTTGAACGTTGAAATTACAAAGGCAAAAATCCATTTTGTTCCTAACATCGTTTACTCTCGCGCTCAATCTAAAAATAAATTGTGCATGGACCTTCTTCAGCCGCAGATGAATCGAAGAATGCCATGCGTCATTTTTATAACTGGCGGAGGATTTGAATCTGCAGATAGAGCCAGAATGCCTCAGCTTCGAATGCGGCTTGCAGAATCTGGATTTGTCGTCGTGAGCATCACTTATCGAGTTATGCCTGAAGGAAATTTTCCAAAACCGCTGGAGGATGTAAAATCTGCAATTCGATTTGTCAAAGCTCATTCGCGAGAATTGAAAATCGATCCCGAACAAATTTTTTTGATTGGAGATTCTGCCGGAGGATATTTGACAGCTTTCGCAGCGGTAACAAATGATTCCAAGGATTTCAACGCCGGCGATCATTTGAATCAATCGAGCAAGATCGCCGCGGCAGTCGATCTCTATGGAATTTCGGATCTGTCAAAATTCGATTTCACTCAATTTCAAAATTCAAATCTCAAAAATTTCATCGAGCTCGACAAAATCGATTCGGCAAATCCAATCAATTACATCACTGAAAAATCCGCGCCGATGCTGTTAATGCATGGGACAGCTGACAACATCGTTCCGCCGATTCACACTGAACTTCTATTCGACGCGCTGCAGTCTCACGGAATCGAAGCGGAAAGATTTCTAATTCCAAACGCAAATCATTCCGACGATTATTGGGTGCAGGATTCAGTGCTCGATTTGATTGTCGCGTTTTTGAAAAAATATTCGAGGTGAAATTCATGACTCGCAAAAAATTTTTACCGATCCTCGCCGCGGTGGGATTGTTTATTGGTGGAATAAATTCAGCCGACGCAAGATCGAATCCATATTCTGATACTCAAGTTGTTCAATTGACAGGCGAATCGAAAAGAGATTATATCGCTGAGAAGATGGATTCATTTTTCACCGCGCGATATTCTGCAGCTCAACAAAAATCTGAATATGAAGTTCCGAAAGGTTGGAAATTCAAGCGTCTCGATTTCAATGGAATTCCAGTCGAAAGATTCACACCGAAAAAAAATTCCGCTGATCGAATCCTTCTATTTTTTCACGGCGGAGGATATGTCGGCGGATTGAATGACCGTTATCGCGATTGGGGATTGTATCTCGCGGAAAAATCTGGAAATGCTGCTCTATTCGCGCTGGATTATCGAATTGCGCCGGAAAATCAATATCCCGCGGCGTTAGATGATGCAGTCAATGCTTATTTCGGAATGCTCGATGCTGGCTGCGATCCTAACAAAATTGTCTTGATTGGAGATTCAGCAGGCGGAAATCTCGCAGCAGTCTTTGCATTATATTTGAAAGATCACAATCTGCCTCTTCCAAAAGCGATGATTTTGATTTCGCCATGGCTGTCAATGGAAGATTCATTGCCGTCTCGAATTCAAAATCGATCGAGCGATCAAATTCTCGGTGAAAAAAATCCAAAAATGAATCCTGAAGTTATGAATTCATCTTATGCGAAGGATCAAGATTTGCGCGATCCATATATCTCGCCAGTCTACGGCGATCTGTCGAATCTCCCGCCAACATTGATAATCGCCGGCTCAGATGAAATTTTGCTCGATGATACATTACTCTTCGCATCGAGAGAGCAAATCGCCGGCGTCGATGTCCAGGAATCAATTTATCCAGGAATGTCTCACGATTGGACACTGCTGATTCCAGAACTTCAAGAATCGCAGGAAATGTTTAGAGAAATCGCGGCGTTCGTCGATGAAAAATTGAAGTGAAATCGAAATTTCGAGGTGAGTTCATGAAAATTTTCGACGAGTCTCAACTCGATCCAAAATTCGATTTTCGTTTTAATCTGCAACTCTTTGCTGATGGAGAAAAAACTGAAGAGCCAACTGGTAAAAAGCGTGAAGATGCTCGAAGAAAAGGGCAAGTTGCTCGAAGTCAAGAGTTAAATACATCGGCAGTTCTGTTAGCTGGATTCTTCGTTTTAATGATTTTATGGAAGTATATTTATGCCAACATCGCTGGATATACTACCTACATTTTCGCTCATCTCGGCGATGAAGTCACAATCGAATTTCTGATGAAATCATTCATGGATATTATGTTCCTTCTCGCCAAAACTGCTTTGCCTGTGATGTTTGCAGTTCTAATCGCCGGCCTCGGGATCAATTTCTATCAAGTCGGTTTGATGTTTTCGACGGAAAAACTGGAATTGAATCTCGAGGCACTTAATCCAATCAATGGCATGGGACGAATTTTTTCAAAGAGATCTCTTGTCGAATTAGCAAAATCGTTGTTAAAAATCGCGATCATTGGATATTTCCTTCTAAAATATTTGGAGGAACAAATCGATCATATTCCGGATTTCATATTTTACGATCTCGAACAAAGTCTCGTCGAATTTGCCGATATCATTTTCATGCTCGCGTTCAAAATCATAGCAGTTATCATAGTTCTCGCCGTGCTCGATTATATTTATCAACAATGGCAGACAACTCAAGATTTGAAAATGACTAAACAAGAAGTCAAAGATGAAATGAAACAGACTGAAGGAGATCCGCAAATCAAAGGCAAGATCAAGCAGAAACAGCGTGAGATGGCAATGCGTCGAATGATGCAGGAAGTTCCAAAGGCTGATGTCATTATCACAAACCCGACACATTTTGCAGTCGCGTTGATGTATCACAAAGGAATGATCGCGCCGACAGTTATTGCAAAAGGACAGGATAAAGTTGCTCAACGAATCAAGGAAATTGCAGGCGATTATAAGATTCCGATCGTCGAAAATAAACCGCTTGCTCGAGCTTTATATGCGTCAGTTGAAGTCGGTGGGATCGTTCCTCGTGAATTGTATCAAGCTGTTGCGGAAGTTTTGGCGTACGTTTACAGACTCAAAAATAGGAAGATTCGTCGCTCTGCATGAAAATTTGAAATTCGAAGTCACATGAAAAATTTTTCCGAATTTTTTTCAGAAAGAAGGAAAAAATCTCTCGCGAGAAAAAAAGATCCGTGAAATAATCTTGCGGATCTTTTTTTATTTCCGAAGGAGTGATGATATGGCTGATCCTGCTGCAATGAATGCCGGCGGATCTCTCGTCGGGAATTTTTTCAAGAAATATAGCGATGTCATGATCGCAATGACAATCGTCGCGATAGTTATCATGATGATTGTCCCACTTCCAACGCAACTCCTCGATATCCTAATCTGTCTGAATATCACAATCTCGCTAATCGTGGTGCTATCGGCAATTTACAATAAAGAGGCACTTGAATTATCAGTGTTTCCATCGCTATTGCTCGTGACAACGTTATTCAGACTCGCGCTCAACATTTCATCGACGCGACTGATTCTCCTCGAGGGATATGCCGGCGATGTTATTTTAGCATTCGGCAATTTCGTCGTCGGAGGTAATGCGATCGTCGGATTCATCGTCTTCTTGATTCTCGTTATTATCCAATTCATCGTTATCACGAAAGGTTCGGAACGTGTCGCTGAAGTCTCGGCTCGATTCACACTCGACGCGATGCCTGGTAAACAGATGTCAATCGATGCAGATCTCAACCAGGGCACGATAACTGATGAAGAGGCTAAATTACGTCGTGAAAAGATTCAACGTGAGGCTGACTTCTTCGGAGCTATGGATGGTGCGTCGAAGTTTGTCAAAGGCGATGCGATTGCCTCCATTATCATGATGTTAATCAATATCGGTGGCGATTTTGTCATTGGTATGGTTATGCGTGATCTCGAGGCAGTTGACGCTCTGCAAACATACACACTTCTAACTGTCGGCGATGGTCTCGTCAGTCAGATTCCTGCTCTGTTGATTTCAACTGCAACTGGTTTGATTGTCACACGCGCGGCATCTGAAGGAAATCTCGGACAGGATCTTGTCAATCAGCTCGTCAAAAACGATCGAATTTTCTTCATTATCACCGGAGTTCTTCTATTCCTCGCAATGGTTCCAGGACTTCCAGCGATTCCGTTTACATGTCTTGCCGGAGCTTGTGCATTGATTGGCTATAATCTCAATCGCACGCAGAAAGAATCTTTCATCAAAGAGCCATCGAAAGAGGAGCAACAAAAAGCTCAGGCGAAAGCGGAAGCAACTCGTCCAGAAAATATCGTGTCACTTTTGCAGGTCGATCCAATGGAACTCGAAATTGGTTATTCATTGATTCCGCTTGTCGATACTGGACAGGGCGGAGATCTTCTCGATCGTATAGTCATGATTCGACGTCAATGTGCAATTGAACTCGGATTAGTTGTCCCGACGATTCGAATTCGTGATAACATTCAAATCAAACCGAACGCTTACATTATCAAGCTCAAGGGAATTGAAATTGCGCGCGGAGAATTGATGCTCGATCATTATCTCGCAATGAATTCCGGAACAGTTTTCGAAGAAGTCAAAGGAATCGAGACAGTTGAGCCGTCGTTTGGACTGCCGGCGTTATGGATTCCAGAAAGTGAACGTGAGCAGGCTGAACTCAATGGATACACTGTTGTCGATGCAGTTTCAGTCCTCGCAACACATCTCACCGAAGTTATCAAAGCGCATGCTTCGGAAATTCTCGGACGTCAGGAAACTCAAAATCTCATCGACAATCTCGCCAAAACTCACAAGGCACTCGTCGACGATGTTGTGCCGGAACTTCTCAGTGTTGGCGAAATTCAAAAAGTCCTCGCAAATCTGCTCAAGGAAAGAGTTTCGATTCGCGACATGGCAACGATTCTCGAGGTTTTGTCAGATTATGCACGCGCGACGAAAGATCCAGAGATTTTGACGGAATATGTTCGTCATGCAATGGCGCGGCAGATTTCGCAGCAGTATGTCACCGACAATGTCTTGCAATGTATCACGCTCGATCCTGGGCTTGAAAACAAGATCGTCGGTGCAGTTCAGAGAACAGATCATGGATCATTTGTCAGTTTCGATCCCGATACAATGCGCCGGCTGATGAATGCTCTCAACAAGGAATTGGAAAAGCTGACAAATATCGGCTCGTCGCCAATCGTTTTGACAAGTCCAGCGGTGCGTCTGTATTTCAGAAAGCTTGTCGAGCGAAATGTTCCTGGAATCATAATTCTCTCACACGCGGAAGTTGATTCGACAGTCGAAATTCAAATCGTCGGCGTCGTGAGAATTTGAGCCTTGAAAAAATTTTTTGATTAAGAAAGAGTTGGGAACTCAAATCGAGATCTCAACTCTTCTTTTTTTGCAGGAAAACTGAAAATAAAATAGAAAAAAATCCTGTCTATAAAATCCGGAGGTGAGTTTTTCTCGTGCAGATTAAAGTGATTAAAGCCGCCACGATGAAAGAAGCTCTTGAACGAGTTAGAACAGAATTAGGTCCAAATGCCGCGATTCTTCAGACTCGCAAATACAAATCGGGCGGAGTAATGGGAATCGGCGGACAAGAAATGATAGAAGTCACCGCCGCAATCGATGATGAAGAACCGCCTGCAAAACCTGAACCAAAACCTCAAGCAGCTCCTCAGCCAGCTCCGCAGCCAATACAGCAAATTCCAAAACCTCAGCCCAAACCAGTCATTCCAGCACTTCAGCCTAAACCAAAACCAATCCCGACTCCTCAGCCAGCTCCACAACCTGTCGAGGAATCAAAACCGGATAATTATTTTGCAGGACCAATCGTCGAGGATGAAGATGAAGATGATGAAGTTTTCGAAGCTCAAACCAATCCACCGCCAGCTCCTCAGCCTCAGCCTGTCGAGGAATCAAAACCAGTAGTCGAGACTCAGCCAATTCCAAAACCGAGACCAAAAATCTCGATCAAAGTTCCTCCAAAAATTCAGATCCCTGGACAAAAACCTCAGCCAGCTCAATCAGCTCAAACTCAACAAACTGCAGCTCCAAAACCTGTTCAGCCGATTAAACCTCAAATTCCAAAAATCACTGTTCCTCAATCCAAAACCGAGGCTCAATCGAAAACCGAAACTCCAAAACCTGCATCAATTCCTTCATCTATCGCGCCTAAAAAATTCACAATCCCGCAAAAATCTCCGATTCCTGCCGCAGATTCAGAATCAAAATCGGAAGTCAAAACTGAATCGACGCCGGAAGTTAAATCTGAAATTCCAAAAACCGAATCCAAAGTCGAATCGAAAACTGAATCCAAATCGAAACGCGGAATCGAGATGTCCGAGACTCCAAGCGATTTCGATTTGATCAAAGAAATCAAGCCGCTCGATGAAACTGAAGAGGATCTCGAGAATCCCGAAGAAGTTGCAAAAATCGAGCAGACTGATGAATCGAAAACTGAATCGAAAACTGAATCAAAATCGGATTCAAAAGTCGAGTCGAAAACTGAATCGAAAGATGAAAAATCAGAATCCAAATCTGACGAGAAAATCGAATCGAAAGACGAATCAAAATCTGAATCGAAGGATGAATCCAAAGACGAAATCGAAATCAAACAGGAAGAAGAGCCTCTCGGCAAGGAATTCATCGGCATGCCTCTTCCAAGATTTCAACAATTGAAGAGATTTCTTCCGCCCAAAACTCCAAAATCAATCGGCGCACTTCCAGCGATCAATGTTAGAGTCATTTCAAACGATCCCGAGCCTCCAAAAATCGAATCGCCAAAAATCGAGCCTGCAAAGATCGCACCTGCAAAAATTGAATCGAAATCGGAAGATCAATCAAAAATTTCCGAGACTCCAACGATGCCTCGCGACGATGAATCGCCAATCAAGCCGGAAGAAAAAATCGAGACTCCTCTCACAGCGGAACAAAAACGAATCCAGGAACTCGAAAAAGAATTGGCGGATATGAAAGATCTATTGAAGAAATTCACGAGCGAGCATGATTCTCCACGGAAAGAAAATTTGACTTTGCAGGATGTTTTGGAGAGTCAGGAAATCGATGAAAATCTCGTCAAAGAATTTTCCGAGAGATCGCGTCAGGGAATTTTGCTCGAGGACAATCGATCCGATAATGCAAAGCAGGCTCTATCAACATTCATCGGACAAATCATGGATTTTTCGCAGGGAATCAAACTCAATCGCAACGGCGTTCGAATCGCTGCATTGATTGGTCCAACCGGAGTTGGAAAAACTACAACTCTCGCAAAAATCGCCGCGAAATTTGTTTTGGAAAAAAATGCCAAGACTGCATTGATAACTGCAGACACTTATCGAATTTCCGCGGTCGAGCAGATCAAAACTTATTCAGATATTCTGGGACTTCCGCTCGAGATTGTTTATTCGCCGATGGAATTAGCTCGAGCGATTCGCCGTCACAGCGATAAAAATCTGATTTTGATCGATACAGCCGGAAGAAGTCAGTTCAATCGCGATCAAATGCGCGAATTGCAGGATTTTCTCAAAATCAGTCCATATATCGAGCGGCATCTTGTCCTCAGTGCAACGACTAAAAAACGCGATGCAGCCGATATCATTGAGAAATTTTCAGTCTGCAATCCAAATCGGCTCGTATTAACTAAAACTGACGAGACAAGTTCAACCGGTGCATTGTTAGATCTCCTTCGCGAGAAAAATATTCCGCTGTCATATATCACTCACGGACAGAGCGTGCCGGATGATATTCTGCCTGCAAGTCCAGATTCCATGGCGGATGTTCTGCTCAATCGAATCAATGACGACGCTTTCGATACAGATTACAAATTTTAAATCGGAAATAATGAGGGGTGAGCATGATAGATCAAGCGGCTAGACTTCGTACGTTGTTCAAAACCAAAGATGAACCGGAAGAGAAAATCAAAGCGCCATCTCTATTCGAGCCTGTCGAAGGAGAAAAAGCGGCGCGAGTCATTGCAGTCACCAGCGGCAAAGGCGGTGTTGGAAAAACTTCTCTCACTGTGAATTTGGCAATTGCTCTTCAAGATCTCGGCAAGCGAGTCATAATTGTTGACGCGGATCTCGGCATGGCGAATGTCGATGTCGTCCTCGGAATCATGTCTCGCTATCATTTACTTCGTCTGCTCGAAGAAAGTATCACTCTTGACGATGTGATTGTTCAAGGTCCGCATGGAATTCAATATATCCCGGGCGGCTCTGGAATCGAGAAAGCTAGGACTTTGAGCGAGCAGGATCGATTCATTCTGCAGTCGAAACTTTCGGAATGTAATCGTCGCGCGGATATCATTCTTGTCGATACGAGCGCAGGAATCGGGCGAAATGTCATGGAATTCATTCTTGCGTCGGATGAAGTTTTACTCGTGACAACTCCAGAACCGACTTCACTGACTGACGCCTATGCAGTGATGAAAGCATACAGTTTATATTCCGAGACGAAAAATATTCGGCTCGTCGTGAATCGCGTTGATAATGAGGAAGAAAGTCGAGAAGTTGCGAATAAATTGAATCAAACTTCGAAAAAATTTCTTCAGATGTCAATTGACTGCATCGGCTATATTTTTGAGGATAAAAAAGTCACGATGTCGATTCGAAAGCAAGCACCATTTATCATTGACGAACCAAAATCAATGGCGAGTCAATGTGTTAGAAGTTTGGCAAAATCGATTCTCAGCGGAAAGCCTTCGGAATTGAAACTTGGCTGGACTGGATTCTTGAAAAAAGTTTTCCGATTTGGATAGATTTCCGAATAGAAAAATCCCCTATAGATCAAAGCGATCTGTCGGGGATCTTTTTTTATTTGTGAAACTTATACCGATTGATCGATTTCAGTATAAATTTTCATGCGTGGAGAATTTCAACTGATTCAGATTTTGAGTGTCTTGAGAATTTCCAAAACATCGCGAGGCATGCAATTGCAAATAAAAATCCTCCCGCTGTTGAAATTTCCATTGAGAGCTGCAATCCTTCCGGAGCATAGAGAATATAACTCGTCGTGACAACAGACATGAAAGCCGCTGGAATCAATGAGACGAGGTATGCATAACTCTCCGGCTTGAAATTATGGAGATATACCGCGCCAGTCCAAAGAATAATCGTCGCGAGAGTTTGGTTGACCCATGAAAAATATCTCCAAATCACATTGAAATCGACTTGAGTCAAAATTCCGCCGATAACAAGGAGTGGAAGAGCTAACATGACTCGATGTTTAATATCTTTTTGAGGGATATCAAACCATTCAGCGAGAGTCAATCGAGCAACTCGGAACGCTGTATCTCCCGAAGTTATTGGACAGACTACAACTCCAACCATTGCAATCGCCGCGCCAATTCCTGCACCGAGAAATCCAATGCAGATATCATAAACTGCTCCGCCCGGACCTCCAGACTGCATTGCTGCCATTAATCCTCCGGTGCTGTTGAAAAATGTAATTCCTGCAGTTGCCCAAATCAATGCAATAATTCCCTCGGAAACCATTGCGCCATAGAAAACCGGCCGCGCGAGCTTTTCAGATTTCAAACAGCGCGCCATCATTGGAGACTGCGTCGAATGGAATCCAGAAACTGCACCGCATGCAACAGTGATAAACATCAATGGCCAAATCGGAAGCTGTTCTTCGGCTGGATACAAATTCGAAAGAGTCATTTCCGGCATGACATGTCCGCCAATTCCAAAAAGCATTCCGAACATGATTCCGAGTGCCATGAAAATCAGACACGCGCCGAAAATTGGATAAAGTCTCGCGATCAATTTATCGATTGGAAGAAGTGTCGCGAGGAAATAATAAATCAAAATCGTGACGAGCCAAATTGTGACTGGAATGCTCGTGAGTTTTGTCAAAAGCATCGCCGGCCCAGCTGTGAAAACGACTCCGACTAATGCAACTAAAACGACGATGAAAACTCGCATGATCGATAGGACAGTTTTGCCCATCTGACTTCCAACGATTTCGGAAATATTTTTTCCGCCCTCGCGAAGTGAAATCATTCCGGATAAATAATCATGAACTCCTCCGGCGAAAATCGTTCCGAGGACAATCCATAGATAAACTGACGGCCCCCAGAGAGCTCCGCCCAATGCTCCAAAAATTGGTCCAAGTCCCGCAATGTTGAGTAATTGAATCAGAAAAACTTTCCATGTCGGCAGCGGGACAAAATCAACTCCATCATTTTTTGTGATCGCTGGAGTCGGCGCATCGGTCGGCTGAAAAATTTTGTCGAAGATCCTGCTGTAAATAAAGTATCCAAGAAGCAGAGATCCCAGCGCAAGACAGAATGTAAACATTGAATCACTTCCTTTTTGAAACTGGAAACTAAAAATGAAACTGGAAAACATGGAATGATTTCTGAAAGACGTATGATAGATCATATTGCGAGAAATTTCGATAGTTTTGAAGGATCTTTTTTCTCACAATCGAATATTTGTCGCAAGAAGTTTTCCATGAACCGAACGGGACAAATTCCAATCTCCTTTTCGATTTCAGATTCTATTTCTACAATCAAAAATTATACAATCGAAACAGGATGATTCAAAAATCTTTTGAGCATCTCCAATCGTTTGGAATGTCTCAATTTTTTTTTGAGATTTAATCGAAATCATTCCCGTTCCGATTCTTTCTCTGGAGGTGAGAACGGGATGATTAAAATTCTAGTCGCGGATGATTCTGCATTTATGAGAAAGCTGCTCACAGATTTTTTCGCGCGGCAAAAAGATTTTCAAGCTGTCGGAGCTGCTAAAGATGGACAGGAAGCAGTCAATCTCGTCAAAAAACTTCGTCCCGATGTTGTCACGATGGACGTCAACATGCCGGTTATGGATGGATTGAAGTCGCTCGAGATTATTATGCAGGAATGTCCAACTCCCGTCGTGATGCTTTCAAGTTTGACGAAGGAAGGTACGGAAGAAACGATCAAAGCATTGGCTCTCGGTGCAGTTGATTTCATCAGTAAAGCGGGAGGATCAGTTTCAAAAATCGATAACATTGAAGACGAGTTATTGAGAAAGTGCCGCGAGGCTTCTCAAGCTCGAGTTCAAAGAGTTTCAATGCCAACTCGCGCGTTGAGTTATGTTCCAAGAACTCCAAAACCTCCGGTCATGAAGAGAATTGAACTTCCAAAACGTCCTGGATTAAATTTTGCAGTGCGTCCGAATCGAAACGTTGCGTCTGATTCTTCAAAACCCTCATCGAGTCCGAGTAAAAAATTAGTCGCAATTGGAACTTCGACAGGCGGTCCTCAAGCTCTGCAGAATGTTATAACAAGGCTTCCTCAAAATTTTCCCTGCGGAATAGTCGTCGTCCAGCATATGCCCGCAGGTTTTACCAGATCCCTCGCTGAACGCCTCGATTCAATCTCCGCAATCGCTGTCAAAGAAGCGGAGGACAATGAAATTATCAAGCCGGGACAAGTTTATATCGCGCCGGGATCTCATCATATGAGAATTGTAGATTCCAGCGACGGCAGAAAAATCTCGCTGGGATCAGATCCGCCGGTTGGAAATCATCGTCCCGCAGTGAATGTCCTCTTCGATTCAGTCGCAAATATCGGCTCAAATCTCGTTGCAGTTGTTATGACTGGAATGGGATGCGATGGATGCGACGGAATGAAAAAAATCAAAGCAAATGGAGGATATTCAATCGCTCAAGACGAGGCAAGTTCAACGGTTTATGGCATGCCGAAAGCTGTGGCTGATGCAGGTTTAGTCGATGAAGTTCAGCCGCTGAGTAAAATTGCCGAAGCGATTATGGAAGCCGTACAAAAATGATCAAAATGGATCTTCCAAAGTGATCTAGAGATCAATATTAACGAGCGATGGACGACGTTCAAAGATAAATTAATCTTAAATCAATCCCAAAAATCTACCGCCAAATTGAAGAAATTGGGGGGAAACACGCATGGAAACTAATCAGTATATGGATATGTTCCTGGATGAGTCGCATGAACATCTCCAATCACTCAACGACGGTCTTCTTGGGTTAGAAGATAACGCGGAAGATCTATCGGTGTTGAATGAGATCTTCCGAAATGCGCACACTCTAAAGGGCATGTCCGCGACGATGGGATTCACCAAAATCGCAGAACTCACTCACGAGATGGAAGATGTTCTCGATCTCCTTCGCAAAGAGCAGTTGAAAATTTCCGAGGATATCATCGATGTATTATTCAAATGCGTCGATAGTCTCGAGCAAATGATCAATAATGTTGGAAATGGAGATCCAGAGGATTTAATCGACGTCTCGGAACTTGTATCAAAACTTTCCGCAATTTCAAAACCTGGATCTGCACCAGCTCCAGCAGCCGCCGCACCAGCTCCAGCAGCAGCACCAGCTCAGCCGGCAGCAGCTCCAGCTCCAGCAGCCGCACCAGCATCAACTGCAACATTGAGCGTTGAATTGAGTGAGACTGAAAAGGAAGTCATTCGACAGGCTCAAAAAGATGGAATGCGCGGTTTCCATTTGACAGTCACGCTTTCCGAAACATGTTTATTGAAATCCGCTCGATCTTACATGGTCATGAACGCGCTCGAGGAGTTGGGCGATGTTATCAAAACAATTCCGCCCGCTGAAGATCTCGAGCAGGAAAAATTCGAGAGATCTTTCGAAGTCGTTTTAGTCTCAGCATCGGAAACTAAAGCGATTGAAGATGCAGTTTTGGGAATTTCTGAAGTTGAAAAAGCGACTGCAGTTGTAATCGATCCGAATGCTCCAACTGCCGAGGAAGCTGCTGCTCAAGCCGCTCAAGCTGCTGCTGCTCCTCCACCAGCTCCAGTTCCAGCTGCTGCACCACCTGCTCCAGCTCCAGCTCCAGCCGCACCAAAACCTGCACCAGCTCCAAAACCTGCCGCTCCAGCTCCAGCTGCTGCCGCACAGAAAAAATCCCATGCATCGCAGTCAGTCCGCGTTGATATTGATAAACTCGACACATTGATGAATCTGATGGGCGAGCTTGTTATCAATAAAGTTCGACTCGAGCAAATCGGTCAAACTCATCGATTGGCAGAATTAACCGAGACTCTCGAGCAAATGGATAGAGTCACCACGGATCTTCAAAATATCGTCATGAAAGTCCGCATGGTTCCAGTCAGCCAGGTTTTCAACAGATTCCCGCGCATGGTTCGCGACGTCACAAAGGAATTAAACAAAGAGATCAACTTGACAATCGAAGGTGAAGAAACTGAATTGGATCGTACCGTTATCGATGAAATCGGCGATCCTATCATGCACTTGCTTCGAAATTCTCTCGACCATGGCGTCGAAATGCCGGATGAACGTGAGGCTAAAGGAAAACCTCGCACTGGTGAAGTCGCTTTGATCGCCCGCCATGAAGGCAACAACGTCGTTATCATGGTCACTGACGATGGTAAAGGAATCAATCCGGATGTCATTCGCAAAAAAGCTGTCGAAAAAGGCATGATGACTCAAGATGAAGTCAACAAGCTCGACGATGCTGATGCAGTTCGAATCATTTTCTTACCTGGATTTTCCACGGCAGATAAAATCAGCGACATCTCCGGACGCGGCGTCGGCATGGATGTTGTTCGCTCCAAAATCGAATCTTTGAGCGGACATGTCGATGTTGAAACGAAAGTTGATGAAGGATCTGTCTTCAAAATCAAATTACCGTTGACGCTCGCGATTATTCAAGCTATGCTCGTTCAAGTTCAAGAAGAAATGTACGCAATTCCGCTCGGCTCAATCGATTCGACGATCAACATCCAGCCGAGTGATATCAAAACTGTTCAAGATAACGAAGTCATTGTCCTCCGCGGCGAAATCATTCCAATTATTCGCATGGAACAGACTCTTGCAGTTCCTCACGTCAAAGATTCCGAAGAGATTTTCGTTGTCGTGGTTCATGCCGGCGAAGCTAAAGCGGGAATCGTTGTCGATAATTTGATCGGACAGCAGGAAATCGTTATCAAAACGCTCGGCAATTTGTTCACAGGCTTGAAGATGTTCTCCGGTGCTACAGTTCTCGGTGATGGACGCGTCGCTCTGATTCTTGACGTTGCAACCATGCTTTCTTGATATCATTCTTAATTCATTCCGAACGTCGAGAGATCTTTTCATAAATTTCACCGAGGAATTTCAAAAATTTATACCAGAATCGAAAAATCAGTATAAATTTCAAAATTTGTACTGAAATCCCAAAATCAGTATAAATTTGATCGGACTCATAAAAATCTTTTCGGAAAATCGTGAGTCGAAGGGAGTTGGAAAATATGGCTGGTGAAGAAACTGCTACCGGCGAACCTAAAATTGATGATGGGCTGCAGGTCGTCGCGTTCAAACTTCTCGATGAAGAATATGGCGTCAACATCTTCAGCGTGCAGGAAATTCGAAATCTCACTGATATCACCCGCGTTCCATTTGCGCAGGGATATATTCAAGGCGTCATAAATCTCCGCGGGAGTGTCCTTCCAGTTATCGATTTGAAAAAACGTCTCGGGCTCGCTACTACTCCATACACCGAGGACACAAGAATCGTGACAGTCATGGTAGGCGATCTTCCGATTGGAATGCTCGTCGATGCTGTCACTGAAGTTTTGACGATTCGAACAAAACTCGTCGATCCGAAAAAAACCGTCAGTGAAAAAGATATCAGCAGATTTTTGACTGGTATCGGCAACATAGACTGACGCCTCGTTATCATGCTGAATCTCGAAGAAATCGTCGGCGCACCGCAAAATGGCAAATAGGAGAGGAATCTTGTATGAGTGATGAATTCAATCTTTCCGTCAACCAGCTAGATGCCCTGCGGGAAATCGGAAATGTCGGCGCGGGAAATTCTGCAACTGCTTTATCTCAAATCATTAACAAGCGAATCGATATGAATGTCCCAAAAGTCGCTCTAGTCCCAATTGAAACAGTGCCGGATATTGTCGGCGGGCCGGATACAATTGTTGTCGGAGTTTTTCTTCGCGTTTATGGAAAAGCTCCCGGCAATATCCTTTTCTTACTCCCGCAAAAATCTGCATTCTATCTCGTCGATACTTTGATGGGCCGCGAGCATGGGACAACTCGAAAACTCGATTTCATGGATGAATCCGCTCTGATGGAAATCGGAAACATTTTGTCCGGTGCATACCTCAACGCCTTTTTCACTTTCACTCAAATTTCGATGCTGCCCTCAATTCCAGCTCTGGCAATGGATATGGCTGGCGCGATTTTGAATGTAGTTTTGGTTCAGCTCGGACAGATGGGAGATCAAGCGTTAGTGATCGAAACCGAATTTTTGGCAGAAGATGACGGAATCGATGGACACTTCTTCTTAGTTCCAGATCCCGGCTCTTTGAACACGATCATCAGATCAGTAGGAGTTGAATAATATGGCAGGCCTTATCAAAGTCGGCATGGCTGACTACAAGGTCGGTCGAAGCCCTTCGATACTCATCAGCTACGGTCTGGGATCGTGTATCGGAGTCTCACTCTACGATCCGGTGTCAAAAATCGGCGGTTTGCTTCATATCATGCTGCCCGATAGCAGACAGGCTCGCGCAAGTGATAATCCTGCAAAATTCGCTGATACCGGATTGCCTCTGATGTTGAATGATGTCCTGGCTCAAGGCGCAAATAAATCCCGACTCGTCGCAAAACTCGCCGGCGGAGCTCAGATGTTTGCTTTTGCCAATGCTACAGATATCATGAAAGTCGGAACTCGAAACGTTGAAGCTGTTAAACAGGTTCTTCGAACGATGGGAATCAAACTCCTCGCAGAAGATACCGGCGGAAATTATGGACGAACCGTTCAAATCGATCTCTCAAACGGCGTCTATAAAGTTAAGACGATCGATCGTGGTGAGAAAGATATCTGAGATCGGTTAGTCGAAAGGGGGTGAATTGTCCCTTGATTCGGAGGGATTCAAGGGATTTATAAAAAATTTTTCCGATTTTTTTCTACATTGAATAGCAGGTGAGGAAAATGGTAAAGCTGGGAATAAGCATGGGCGCGGCAACTCTCATAGCTATGCTGATTCTAATCGGCGGAAGCTTGAGTGATGTTCGCATGTGGGTTGTCCTCACTCGCTGCATGACTGGATTTTTCGTCGTCGGTGCAACAGTGTATCTAACGACGTACCTCCTCGAGTATTTCAACGTCATTGGATTCGACAAAGTCATTAGAAAAAGATCTGCTGACGATGAAACTGAAGGTGAAACTGAAAACGATGAACAAGCAGCGGGAGAAAATCAAGATGGTGTCGGGGATGACTCTTCTCGATTCACTCCACTGGTAGACAGCATTTTGGATCGAGTGCGTCGTTGATTTTTTTGCAGTATTGATTTTTGAAAAGTGAATATCCATGATTCGCTGTCAGTGAGTCGCAGTCAATTTATGGAGATCAAAAATTTTATGAATTGGCTGCGCACACTGATCACGAGTTTTTCCAAACCCACGGAAGGGAGATGGAGGCAGGAATGGTGAAGGATCACGAGAAAGATTCCGCTGAAGTCGCTAAAAAACTCTGGCGCGACTATTATTCGAGTCGAAGGAGCGTGGCGGCTCGAAATGCTATCGCGGAACATTACCTCCAATTAGTCAAAGTCGTTGCAGGAAGAATTTCTGTCGCACTTCCCACGCACGTCGATAGGGAGGATCTATTCAGCAGCGGTTTCTTCGGATTGATTGACGCGATTGAAAGATTCGATATCGGCAGAAATATCAAATTCGAGACTTACGCTGGACTTCGAATCCGCGGCGCAATTCTCGATTATCTCCGCTCAAAAGATTGGATTTCTGTCACGATGCGGCAAAAAATTCGGAAATACGAAAAAACTGTCCAGCAGCTGGAAGCTGAACATGAACGCGCACCGACAGATCAAGAAATCGCTGACAGCATGGAAGTATCTTTGAAAGAACTTGCGATAATCGAGCAGCATGCCAGTGCGGCGGCATCGATTTTATCGATCGAATCTGATTCCGCGTCAGATGGAACATATTTCGACGTGACAAATCGCGACGTGAATCCATTAGCTAGAGTTGAACAGACTGCAATTCGAGAAACTCTGGCAACGGCTATCGATCGCCTGCCGGAAAAAGAAAGAATCGTGGTATCGCTTTATTACTACGAAGAATTGACGCTTAAAGAAATCGGAATGATTCTTCATCTATCGGAGGCGAGAATCTCTCAAATCCATTCCAAAGCCGTTATTAAATTGAAAAATTATTTGGAAAGAGTGAAACATAGTCTGATCGGTTGATTGGATGATCGGTTGATCGGATGGATTTTTTTTCGAGGAGGGAAGTTGCCCCATGGATGAATCAGCATATCCAACTTGTGGAGGCCCTGAATCTGGATTTTTATTCGAATTTAAGCCGGAAGGTGTTTATTTAACGATATATCCCGACGCTGAAGTAGGCTCTCAATTCGAAATAACAGATCTCCAACAAGTTTTAAAAGACGCAGGAATCGATGATTATGATTTGGCTCTCCTCATGCAAGCAGTCAAAGAGGCAGATGGCGAGCCTACAAAAATCACCGGAGCAATCAATGTCCGCGCGATAATGGAAAGACTCGGTGCAGAAACTGAGAATGTATCCGCGGATGGACAAGAAGCTACTGCCGCAGAAAAAACTCCAGACAATTCTGCTGAAGAATATGCAAGAATAATCGTCGAAGTCTCTCGAGATCGTCAAACTGTTACAATCAAATACGCGACAGATAAAGGATTCAAACTTCCGACGGCTGAAATGGTTCTCGCCGCGATGGCAGATCGTGGAATAATTTACGGAATCGATCGCGCCGCAGTTGATGAAGGAGTCAAATCGTTAGATCCTTTCGTTGCAGCTCAAGGAGATCCACCAGTTCATGGCGAAAATGCATACATCGAACGCCGATTCAATCTCGGTGAAAAGGGACGTCCAGTCGCAAATGAATATGACAAAGTGGATTTCAAGGATCTCAATTTATTCGTTTTAGCGAAAGAGAATGACACTCTAGCGATTCGAATTCCACAGACTAAAGGCACTGCAGGTAAAGATGTCTTTGGAAGTGTTGTGCCTGCTCGCGATGGTCGTCCAGTTCCGATGCCCGCTGGAAAAAATACCAAAGTTATCGGCGAGAATCAGTTAATCGCGACGGCTAATGGTCAGATTGTTGACACCGGATCTAAAATTAGCATTGATCCTCGACTCGAAATTAAAGGCGATGTCGGAGTCAAAACTGGAAACATCGATTTCGATGGGCGCATTGATATTTCTGGAAATGTTGAGATGGGATTCACTGTCAAGGCGACGGGAGATATTTCAATCGGCGGCGGAGTCAATGGAGCTGAAGTTCGCGGAAGAAATGTCGTGATCAAAGGCGGAATCACTGGCGCAGATCGCGGAAGAATTTTCGCAACGGAAAATGTTCAAGCTAATTTCATTGAAAACGCAGTTGTCGAGGCGGGAATCGATGTCATTATTAACGATGTTATTCTGCATTCGAATGTCACTGCCGGCAAAAAAATTATTGTCGATGAAAAACGTGGATTCATTATCGGTGGATCTGTTGCCGCAGGAGAATTGATTCGCGCCAAAATTATCGGAAATCAAGCATATGTCGCGACAAGACTCTCAGTTGGAGTCGATCCTGCATTGCAAACTGAATATCGAGCTCTTTGCAAATCTCAAGAAGAAGGAACTCGACGACTTCAACAGATAACTCAAACTTTAAATACATTGGGAAAAATTGATATCTCAAGACTTCCGCAGGAAAGAATCAATCAAATCAATGCATTGACTCGATCTCAATTTCCGCTCGCTGGACAGTTGAAACGCGGTGAAAAACGTAAAGCTGAATTGGAACAGATCATGGCTGATATGAAAAATGGTAGAATCAAATTCGCTGACACTCTTTATCCGGGTGTGACTGTCAGTATCAGCGGAATCACTCGCGCTATCCAAAAAGAATTGAAACGCAGTTCTCTAACCGCTAAAGGCGATAAAATCATTGTTGGTCCTTACTGATTCAAGGAGGGATTATCATGGGAATGGATGTCAGTCCAATGAGCATGCAGATGATGTTTCCACGCGCGGCTGATGCTGGACAGGTTCAACATAATTTGAATCAACAATCTGCGCTCGAAAACAGCTATGCTCAAGTCAAACAGGAAAAGGAAACTGAACAAAAACAACAGTCAGTCATTGCGAAGGATAATGCCGATAGTGCTAAAATTCGCGACGAGGGAGATCGCGACGGGCGCGGTGGATATTATCAAGGACAGGGACGCCGTCAAAATGATGAAGATGACAATGGAACGCTTGGCAATGGAAGAATTGCCGCAGATCCATCGCGCGGGCATAATATCGATATATCATTCTGAAAAATTTCTGATAATCGTTCGAAAGGGTGAATCACGTCTGCAGTGGTTACTGAAGTGATGGGATTTCTGATCCTCATTGGAGTTCTGGTGCTAGTCCTAGTGCGTCAATCGATGGGACGCCGCAAACAGCTCGAAGAAGATCGTCAGGAAATTCAAGAGGGAACTGAACGATTAAAAGCGGAACTCGAAAAAACCGGCAATGAAATCATTGAACGAATCGAAGATCACGTCGTCAAAATCGAAGCGTTGATGAAAGAATCAGATCAAGCATCGCGTGCGCTCGATAGACGAATCACGGAATTGCAAAATACTCTCAGCCGCGGCGCAAGAATGCGAGAGGATCTCGGTGAAGCATTGCAGGAATTGGAACAAATGCGGCTCGATCTCGAGCAGGAATCTACCAAGGCTCAAAGGATAATCAATGTTTCAAGACGTGCCGCGGCATCGATGTCCTCGATTGGAGTGCCTTCTCAAATCGTCGTTGCACCTAATAATGTTCCAACTCCAAGTTATCAATTGCCACCGAGTCAGCCTCAATTTTCAACGCCAATCAATCAGCCTGCACCTCAATCAGCCCTCAACGTGACATTGGGACAGGTTTCAGATTCTCAAAATTCACGTCAAGATCGACAGGATCGTCAAGAATCAAAGCCGATTGATGTTGAGCCGATTGAAGAAATCGATCGCAAACCAATTCAGAGTCCAAAAACTGATGCTGCTGCATTCGCGGAAGTTCTGAAAAGTTCCATGGATCGGGCGGAATCTGCAAGTGAATCTGAAGATTTGACGAAGGAACTTTCTGCAACCAAAGATTCATCAGATCGCGCTCGAGAATTATTGCAATCGGGCTGGTCTGTCGAAGAAGTTGCAAAGGAAACTGGAATGGGGCGTAGTGCTCTCGAATTAATGCAAAAAATGTCGCCGTCGAAATGAGGATGATGTTAATTGGGATTTTATGATGCCTACGATTTTTCCAGATTTAAAATGCTATCCAGAATTAACACTGGCAATTGGGTGACTGAACCTTGTCCCGAATTTATTAATACAATAGTGGAGATGAGAAAAAGATCAGGTAAACGTAATTTTTCCGTCGCTGAAATTGGAATTGGAGTCGGCGCAACGACTTTTCTTGCAAGTCAACAGTTGTCTGAAGAAGATACATATTACATTTTTGATTTCGAGGATAGTGTTTTTGCATTGCTTGACGATCTGAAAACCATTCCTGAGATAGAATGTGAGATCGTAGCAATTGGAAATTCTCACAAAACTTTAGATTCATACAACTGGAATTTGAGCAATATGCTCCTTGAAATGCGGCGGCGAGATCAAGATGGAATGTTTGACGTTGTTTACCTCGACGGGGCGCATACATTTTTGCACGATGGATTAGCAGTTTGTATGTTGAAAGAGATGATTAAGCCGAATGGAATTTTGATTCTCGACGATCTTTTCTGGACGTATGCAAACAGTCCGATAGCCACTGAATTTGAAAGAGAACAGTTTCCGGAGGATCAATGGAATGCAAGACAGGTTCTTCGCGTTCAAGATATTTTTTTGATAAATGATCCGAAATTCAAGCGACTTTCAGACTCAGAGTCTTGGCGTGGAGTTTTCAAACGAATCGATTAAAAACTGAATATAGAGGGATTAGGTGTCGAAAGACTCAATAAGGAATTCGGTACAAGCCGAAGCGATCCCGTCACTGTAACAGCGAGCGATTCTGCATAAATGTCATTGAGCTTTTCAGCTTGAGAAGGCGCAGACAGCGATGACCTGAAGCCAGGAGAATTGCCTAATCAACAATCACCGCTTGACCCGCGATCGATGGGGAGGAGATTTTTTCTAATGTCAAACCGATCTCTTCGTCTCTCATGGCGAGGAGATCTTTTTTATTTTTTCAAATTTTCAAAGGAGATGTTTTTATTGAATCCCTGGAAAAAATTTTTAATCGCAACGCTCGCAACTGCATCGATTTTCAGTCTCAGTCACGCGGAGGCAGCATACACTCTCAACGATGAAGTCAAACATCCAACGCCAGCACTTCTCGCTGCATCGCAAATCGGAGTCTTGAAGTATGAAAATCCAAACTTCGATTCATACATGGATAAAGATGCAATCGTGATTTTGAGTTTCGGGACGACGTACAAGGAAACTCGCGAAAAAACAATCGAGGCAACGGCACAGGCGATTCAAAATGCTCATAAGAATGTCAAGGTTGCAGTTGCATTCACAAGCCACATCGTCATTGATCACATCAAAGAGAATGAAGGCAAATGTGATTATATGACGCCGGAGCAGACTCTCGATCAGCTCAAAAAAGAGGGATATACTCGAATCGCGCTCGTCTCGCTCGATGTTATCCCGGGCATGGAATATAATTATTGCACCGGAGTTTTCAACGCGTATAAAGATCAATTCAAAAAAATGACCTGCTCGACGCCGCTGATGTATTGGCAGGGACAGGAAGATCAGCCGGACGATGTTTTGGAAGCGATGAAAGCAATGGAGTTTCCCAAGAAATCGAAGGGAACTGCAACGCTCGTCTTGGCGCATGGAACTCCAAATCCAAGCAATGCATATTATTCAGTGATGCAGGCGAAAGTCCGTGATGAACTCAATCGCGACGATATCTACATTTACACAGTCGAAGGCTGGCCGTCGCTCGAAGATGTCATTCCAAAACTCAAAGCGCAAAAATATAAATTGATCAATCTGATGCCGTTGATGATGGTCGCTGGAGATCATGCGAATAATGATATGGCTGGCGACGAGGATGATTCGCATGCGTCGATTCTCAAAGCGAATGGATTCAACGTCAAACCGATTTTGAAGGGCATCGGCGAATATAAATCGATTCGAAATTTGTATGTTGATCGCGCAAATGAGGCTTGGGATGCGCTCGTAAAATGATTCACAAAATCTGATTCGGAAATTAAAATAGCGATCGAGATCGAAATGATCTTGATCGCTGTTTTTTTTGTTCGGAGGATAAATTGATAATCAAACTTCAAAATCTCACCAAAATTTTCGAGAATAAAATCGCCGTTGACAATTTGAATCTCGAAATTGATCGCGGCGAAATTTTGGGACTGCTCGGAATCAATGGTGCTGGAAAAACTACAACGATTCGAATGCTGACACTTCAAACTCAGCCAACGAGCGGAAGATTTTTCTATTTCGACGATTCAAAACAGATCGATTCGCGCGAAAAAATTCTATCAATGATTGGAGTTGTCCCGCAGCATTTAAATTTCGATCAAGATTTGACGGTGCGGGAGAATTTGGAACTTCATGCAAAACTTCATCATGTGAAAAATTTTCGTGAGAGAATCGATGAACTGCTGAAATTTGTTGAGCTTGAAAAAGTTGGAAATTCAAACGTCAAAAAATTATCGGGCGGGATGAAACGTCGATTATTGATCATTCGCGCGTTGATTCATCATCCGCAAATTTTATTTTTGGATGAGCCGACAGTCGCGCTCGATCCTCAAGTTCGCCGAAAAATTTGGGAATTAGTAAAAAATCTTGACGCGACAATCATACTCACGACACATTACATCGAAGAGGCTGAATCGCTTTGTGATAGAGTTGCGATTCTTGACAATGGAAAATTGATCGCGCTCGATTCGCCTCAAAATCTCAAGAAAATTTTCGAGCAGAAAAATTTGGAAGAAGTGTTTTTGAAGTTGACGAGCAAATCATGAAAAATTTTTTGATTGATACTCTGACAGTTTTCAATCGCGACTGGATTGTCTTGAAACGCCGATTGACAAAATTCATCTTGAGCCGCATGGTCGCACCAATTCTATATCTCGTGGCGTTTGGCTGGGGATTAGGCAGGAGCATCGATTTTGCGGGCGGAAGTTACATCGATTTTCTCGTTCCTGGAATTTTGGCGTTGAATTCAATGAATATCGCGTTCAATTCAATCACTCCGGTTCATGCCGAGCGAATTTATCACCGAAGTCTGGAAGAATATATCCTCGCGCCGATTGTGCCGGAATCGTTTGTCGCTGGAAAAATTTTAGCGGCGATTCTTCGATCAATGATTTCATCGGCGATAATTTTGATCCTCGCCTGGATTTTTGGAGCGCGAATCGATCTCACACCAATTTTTTTGATCGCGTTGATTTTGAACTCGATAATTTTTGCCGGGATTGGATTTTTAGCCGCAATGAAAATCGATACATATGAAGAAATGGCTCAAGTCAACACTTACATTCTGCTTCCGATGTCATTTCTCTGCGGAACATTTTTCAGAACGTCAACACTTCCGGATTTCGTGAGATTCGCAATTGAACTTTTACCATTGACACATACGAGCTATCTATTGAGAGATCCAAATTCCATATCGCTCGCAATTCTGATTTTATATTCCATCGCGATTTTGATTCTATCATTCCGCGCGTTTCGAAAGTTGACAGATTGAGATTGATTAGGTTTTATGCTACCATAACTCGAATCGAAACAAGGGAGGTTTCCAGTTGGCAGAATCGAAGAAGGAATTCAAATTCGAAATCATTGAGACGCTCGGCGAACTCGGTGAAGGTTCGAAAGGTTGGAAAAAATATCTCCGCAAAATTTCATGGAATGACAAGCCCGCAAAATATGATATTCGCGAATGGTCGCCTGATGATTCAAAAATGGGCAAGGGAGTCACATTGACGGCTGAAGAAATCGCCGAATTGAAAAAGCTGTTGAATTCGAAGGAGGATTTTTAATTGGGAATCAAAGTCATGGATTACACGCACAACACTCGATTTGTCTTTCGAGATCCCGGGCGCGTGCCGATAATGACAATCGGAGCATCCTCGTACGTCGATGATGCAGAAATCAAAACGGAGAATCACACTCGTGCGCATGTCTTGATTGGAAGATTCTGCTCGATTTCAAACGGCGTGACATTCATCGTCGGCGCGAATCGTCCTCAAAACAGCGTCACGACTTATCCATTGCGCCTTGGTCCTCAAAATAAAATTTTCCGCGATCCAAACAAAGTTGACAAACATGATCCGAGTCTCGATGCAAATCATTTCCAAGTTTTCATCGGCAATGATGTTTTTATCGGTGAGGGCGCGAAAATCATGGGCGGCGTCAAGATTCACAACGGCGCGATAATCGGTGCGGGATCTGTTGTCACGAAAGATGTTCCTCCATATGCAGTTGTCGCTGGGAATCCTGCAAAAGTGATTCGATATCGATTCGACAAAGACACGATCAAAAAATTGCAAGTGATTCGCTGGTGGAATATCAATCCTCAAATTCTGCAGGAAAATGCTGCGCTGCTTGAAAATGTTCCGGAGTTTATCAAAAAATTCTACAATGACAAACTCGGTCAGTATGCAGAGGATGATATCGGCAAAAAGCTCGAAGAATATCGCAAGAATAAATGGCAGGTCTATTCATACATCACCGATTTCAATGCTCCTTATCCACTTTGGCGTCGCGTTTTGAAAGGATATCTTGCATCATTCAAACGCGCTGATAAAGTCGTGATGTCATTTTTCTTAGTATCAAGCGCGAATCAAGATCATGTTGATCAAGTGAAAAAATTGATCGATGAATCTGGCGATAAAAACAATCTTCCTACAATTATCATGGCGAAATCGGCTGGAACGATTTCAGCATTTGCACTTCGTCAGTCAACTCATTTGATTTTGAATCGCGAGGATATTGGAACATCGGCTTACGATGTAATGCACGATCGCGACGTCAAATTGATTTCTGCGCTCGATGAAAAAATCTTCCCGAACGAGCCGCATGGAGAATTTCCAATCGCAAAAACTGTATCGATGAACGAGATTCATTGGGACGCTTGATCCACTAATAAAAAAGAGATCCGAAGATCATTGCGATCCTCGGATCTTTTTTATTGAAGAAGACTCATTTCTTTAACAATTTTACGACTGTTTCATCATCTATTTCTCTTTTCCAATACATCATCAAAATGGGATATTTTTCTTTTATCCAAACAGATATTTCCCTGAATTTGGGAATTTTAGCATTGATCAATATTGCAGGTTGAAGGTTATATATAAAAACAGGTATTTCATTTCCATCTACCACAACTCTCAAGTTAGGCATATTATAACATAATTGACTTGAGTGTCCTTGCCAGTCTAGCAAAATATCATAAGGCAAGCCAGTGCGGCGTTTTGAAACATTGAGCATTTCCTGCAAAAGCTTTTTTTCAAGAGAGTTATCAGCAGGATTAACTGTCTTTCTTTTCAATGCAACGAGAGCTTCATAATCGCTAATTTCGTTATTCCAGTGTCTCATTAGGATATCATAGTTTTCCTTAATCCAGTCGGCGATCATTTCAAACTCAGGAATCTCACATTCAATCAAAGCGACAGGTTTTTCTTTGTCGATTGATATAGGAACAAAATCGTATTGAGTACGATCTAAACAGATCATAATCCGTGGAGAATTATTCGGACGCGGTCTGTTTTTTCCATCGTAATCGATTAAAACTTCATATGGTAGCCCAGAGCTTATTCTCCACAAATGAGCCATATAGCTAAGCTCGTCCTCGAAATCTTCTAATGATAAACCATCTGTGAATATCATTTGTGCACACATCCTTTCTTTGTAATTTTTGGATTGTAACATACAAGAAAATTTTTCGGAAATAAAAAAGAGATCCAAAGATCATCTCGATCCTCGGATCTTTTTTATTTAGTGCAATCTAGACTCTACTATTCATTTTCTTAACAACTGTACGGCTTCTTCATCGGTTATAATTCCATTCCAATGGCGTATTAATATGGGATATTTTTCTTTTATCCAATTAGCTATCTTCCTGAATTTAGGAATTCTAATACCGACCAATACTTCAGGGCGGAACTCATCTATAGAAACAGGTATCCAATTTCCATTTACCATAACTTTCAACCTAGGCAGATTATGCTTGGAAGGTCTTGCGAATCCTTGAGAGTCTAGCCAAATATCACAAGGTAAGCCAGTGTCTCTTTTGAGGACATTGGCCATTTCCTGCAAAGGCTTTCTTGCTAAAGCAACGAGAGCTTCATAATCGCTAATTTCGTTATTCCAGTGTCTCATTAGGATATCATAGTTTTCCTTAATCCAGTTGGCAATAGTCTCGAATTCCGGAATCTCACATTCAATCAAAGCGACAGGATTTTCTTTATCGATTGATATAGGAACAAAATCGAATCGATTATAATCTAACCAGATCATAATCCGTGGAGAATTATTCGGACGAGCTCTGTTTCTTCCATTGTAATCGATTAGAACTTCATATGGTAGACCAGATCTTATCGGCCATAAATGTGCCATCTCACCAAGCTCGTCCTCGAAGTCCACCAACGATAAACCATCTGTAAAAATCATTTTGTCTACACTTCCTTTCTTTGTAGTCTAAGGAGTATAGCATATCAAAAAATTTTTATCAACTTTTTTCTAAAAAAAAGATCCCTGACAGATCTCAATTGATCTATCGGGGATCTTTCATTTCCGTTTGTATTTGAAATAGAAAAAGATTATCGCGGCAATACAAATCACAACGAAAATCAAACTTGCACTGTGTCCAATTTCCAAAAGATCCTGCCAATTTTCACCTAACTGCCAGCCTGCAAATAGAATCAATGCAGTCCATGGAAGAGAGCCTGCTATCGTGAGAATCAAAAACAATTTTGCATCGACTCGAGCAAATCCCGCCGGAAGTGAGATAAATGTTCGAACGACCGGCAGCATTCGGCTGAAAAAAACTGCTTTCAATCCATATTTATCAAACCAACGCTGAGCCAAATCGACGTGAGATTTTTTGAGCAGAATATATTTTCCATATTTATCGATGAATTTTCGACCGCCGGCAGCTCCAGCGGAATATGCAATAATCGAGCCGATAATTCCGCCAATCATTCCAGCAGCCAGCGCGTTGAGAAATGTCATTTGTCCAGTGAAAATCAAAAATCCCGCGAATCCAAGAATCAATTCGCTTGGAATTGGAACGCATGCATTTTCCAAAGCCATCAACACCGCGACTGCAACATATCCCCACGACGCGATGAATTCGAGAAAAATTTGAGACAAAGATTCCATAGATTTCCTTCTTTCGAATTCGAAATTTCTGGTATAAGATCTCTGAAAAAATTGGGAGGGGGTTTTGAAAATCAGAATAGCATTTTTTGATTCAGGAATCGGCGGGCTGTCAGTGCTACATCGCGCACTGAAAATTCTGCCGCATGAAAAATTCATCTTTTTCGCAGATGAAGATCATGTGCCGTATGGAACGAAATCTCGCGAGGAAGTTTTAAATTTCACCGATTCAGCGTTCAAGTTTTTAACATCTCGGAACGTCAAAGCGATAGTTGTGGCGTGCAATACTGCAACGAGTGCAGCTGTCAGAGAAATGCGTGCGCGATATTCAATCCCAATAATCGGCATGGAACCTGCCGTCAAAAAAGCTCTCGAACTTTTTCCGCGACAAAAAATTTTAGTGATCGCGACGCCGATAACAATTCATGGCGACAAGCTGCATCAATTGATCGATCGGTATGATTCCGAGCATCGTACTGAATTGCTCGCATTGCCAAAACTTGTAGATTTTGCGGAGCGGCAGGAATTCGCATCGATCGCCGTGAAAAAATATTTGGAGGATCAATTCGCGGCGTTCAATTTCGAAAATTTTGGCGCGATAGTTTTAGGCTGCACACATTTCAACTATTTCAAAGACGTCCTGCGCGAGATTCTACCGTCTCGAATGAAATTTGTCGACGGCAGCGATGGAACAATTAACGAATTGATTCGCCAGCTCGGAACGAATTTGATAATCGGCGGCAGTGATTCAAATTCCGATTCGCAGGTTGAATTTTATTTTTCAGAGCGTCCAGTTGTCGAATCGAAAGATTTAAATCGAATCAAAAAATTTCTCGAACGGCTCGATTCAATGGAGAAAATTGAATAGCGGAAACAGAAAAAAGCTCGCTGAAGATCGATTTAAGATTGATCCTCAGCGAGTTTTTTTAGAGTGTAACGCAACGTAAGAATCTCTCGAAATTTCCCAGCCAACTTTACCTGTTTTGTAAAGCTCGTATGCCACTTCCAAACCAATTCTAGTTTTCGTGAAATCCGCGTTCAGCACGTAATAAACTGGGTGCAAGTTTGGATTTTCATCAAGCCCCTTGTAATACTCAGGTTGTATGATATACCTTCCATCTCGGACAAGTGCTTTTTCGAGCCACTTGGCTTTCACTGCTTGGTCGATATTTCCTGTGATTTTACCGAAATTCGATTCTATGTCTTCAAGTCGATTGACTGGATTTTCGAGAAAACTTTCCAGAATTGACATAAAAATTCCACCTCAACGAGTTTTTTTAGAGGGTAACGTAACGTAAGAGTCTTTCGAAATTTCCCAACCCACTTTACCTGTTTTGTAAAGCTCGTATGCCACTTCGAAATTGATTCGCGTTTTCGTGAGATCCTCGTTTAGCACGTAATAAGTCGGATGCCAAGTTTGACATTAAGGATGTTCCTCATCATCTGCTTATGTATAGACTTGAAGAATGTACTTTCCATCTCGGATAATTGATTTTTCGAGCCACTTTGCCTTCATTGCTTGGTCGATATTTCCTG
>JAFUTY010000043.1 GCA_017484005.1 Selenomonadaceae bacterium
AACATACAGCGGTCGAGGATCATCGTCTAAAAATAATTGTTTCAAAAATTCCGAGCCGTCTGTAATTTGATCCATCTCGCCAACGTTTGAAATGTTTCCGATGTGAGTCACACTTCGAAGATAATCAGCCGTCGGATAATTTGGATCGTGTCGAATCAGATTTGGATAGACTTTGCCATAATCGTCGAGATATCGATAGATCCAATCAGTGCCTGTCCATCTGAACGGCGCAATTCCATTCGCAGGATCGCCGGCGTAGTGATAAGTCGAGCTAGTTATCACGATTCCAGCGATATCCATTTCGTTTGAGTATAACAGCGCACGAATCACTGAATTCATGTCGTCACTCCGCCATCGGTCGTGATAACTGTGCGTGGAAGTTCCGAGCGATCAATCAATTCTGGAGCAGCTTGAGAGATATTCGTGGATAACATTGTGACCGCTGACAATAATAGGAACGATTTTTTCATTGATACACCTCCTAAAGATAAATTTTTATGAGGATAACGATCAAAATTAGAAGTGAAATCGATGAACAAACTAGCGCGATGCTTCCGATTGTTCGAGATTCTTTCAGATGTCCATCGATCTCGATTGGATCAAAAAATTCGTTGCGAGATTGAATCGATTCGCGAATCAATTTGACTTCAGATTGAACGAGCGCGAGAAATTCTTCCATTCGACGATTCTGCTCCATCAAAATTTCTGCAAGATCCCGCGTATTGTTTTGAGTGATTCGAGCTATCAAGCCGCGATCTTTGATTTGCGCAATTTCATCCCGCTGACGCTCGAGCTCCTTTGTCAAATTTACAAGCTGAGCATCGATTCTAGCCGCCCGCTCGACCAATTCTTCGCGAGTGATTAGATCATTGGAAGATTTCCGTTCCGAGACGAGCATCAGCCGAGAGTTCCATGGTCACGGACATAATTCACAAGCCCGCCAGATTTTGCGATTTCCTGCACAAAATCCGGAAGTGGATGGGCGTGAAAAGTGTCTCCCGTTGTCAAATTTTCAATCGTTCCAGTTGCAGTATCAATTTTCAAACGATCATTCGCATGGATTTTTTCAACGTCATCGCCAATTTCTAAAAGCGGCAGACCGATGTTGATTCCATTTCGATAAAAAATTCGCGCGAAACTCGATGCAATTACAACTGGAATTCCTGACGCCGCAATTGCAACTGGAGCATGCTCGCGGCTCGAGCCGCAGCCGAAATTTTTTCCGCCGACCATGATATCGCCCGCTTGAACTTCCTTCGCAAAAGTTTCATCGATGTCAACCATGCAATGCTTCGCCAATTCCTTCGGATCGAAAGTGTTCAAATATCGCGCGGGAATGATGACATCTGTATCGATGTTGTCACCATATCGCCAAACTTTTCCTTCGACTTGCATTCTACCTCTCCTCTCTGATTAATCATCCAATTCTGCCGGCGTAGCAATTCTTCCGAGAATCGCACTCGCCGCGGCGACATATGGACTTGCCAGATAAACTTCGCTATCGACATGCCCCATTCTTCCGCGGAAATTTCGATTCGTCGTCGATACACATCGCTCACCAGCCGCCAAAATTCCCATATATCCACCGAGACATGGTCCGCATGTTGGAGTTGAAACGACACATCCCGCATCGATGAAAGTTTCAATCCATCCATTCGACATCGCAGCTCGATAGACTTCGCGACTTCCAGGAATAACGATGCAACGAACATTTTTATTGATCGATCTTCCGCGCAAAATTTTCTCGGCGATTTGCAAATCCTCGAGCCTTCCATTTGTACAAGAGCCGAGGACAACTTGATCGATTTGAATCGGCTCGGCGATATCCTCGACAGCTTTTACATTTTCCGGAAGATGCGGGAATGCTACAACTGGTTTCAAAGTCGAAAGATCGATCTCGACCGTCGCGGAATATTTTGCATCGGGATCTGGATTCACTGGATGAAATTCCTTTTTGACTCGAGTTTCGACATATTTTTTCATCGTTTCATCGAATGGGAAAATTCCAGCTTTCGCACCAGCTTCAATCGCCATGTTCGAAATCGTGAGACGATCTGTCATTGTCAGAGATTCAACGCCGTCGCCAGTGAATTCAAGAACTTTATACAGTGCGCCATCGACTCCGATTTTACCGATCAAAGTCAGAATGACATCTTTGCCGCATGTATATTTCGCTTTTTTGCCGGTGAGATGAACATTGATAACTTCTGGAACTTTGAACCATGCCTTTCCAGTCGCCATTCCAACCGCGAGATCAGTTGTCCCGACGCCTGTCGAGAATCCATTGACCGCGCCATATGTACATGTGTGAGAGTCTGCACCGATTATCAACATTCCAGGTGCAACGATTCCCTTCTCTGGAAGAATGACATGCTCGATTCCAACTCGCCCCTGTTCGAAATAATGAACGATCTGATTTTTCCGAGCGAAATCACGCATGATTTTTGCGAGCTCTGCACTCTTGATATCTTTAGCCGGCTGAAAATGATCTGGAACGAGCGCGATTTTCTCTCGATCGAAAACCTCTTTGCCCATCGATTCGAAAATTTTGATCGCTGGAGGACCAGTCACATCATTCGCCATCACCAAATCCAAATCGCAAATCACAAGCTCGCCAGGCTCAACATGATCCCGTCCGGAATGACTTGCGAGAATTTTTTCGCTCATATTCATGCCCATTCGAATCCCTCCTAAAAAATCTGATTATGAAACTTTATCGCCGCAATCGATGCTGAATCCATCGCGTCCTTGAGACTTGACGAGATAGACTGAATCATCTGCCGCCTTGAAAATCTCTGCATAATCTTTTTGTTCCGTGACAATCGTGATTCCAACGCTTGCCGTGATATCTGGATATTTTCCATCGATTGAAAGATCCCGCGCCGATCTCAAAATTTCATGTGCCTTGAGTCGAATGATATCCTCGCTCGGAATATCACGCATCAGCACGACGAATTCATCACTTCCAAATCGCCCGATATAGTCTGTCGATCTGAAATTGCTCCGGAGTGAATCGGCGAATTCCTGTAAAATTTTATCGCCAAATTCCTGTCCATAAGTTTCATTTGCCTCTTTGAAATTGTCCAGATCGATTACAAAATACGCCGCGATCCATTGCGAATCAAAATCAGAAAAATATTTTGTGCAGAGTGTTTCGATTCGCGATTTGTTATAAAGTCCAGTGAGTTCATCGATTTCAGATTCGCGGTTGAATCGATCTCTCGATAATGTTGAGATTCGATTTTGCTCCTCGAGACGAGCATTGATCTTTTTCAAATCGAGAGTCACGACGTGGAGATTCATCAGTTCGGTGATATCGTCAATCAAAATTGTAATCGCCATGCCGCTTGATTGAATCGGTGAGATTTTTAAATATAAATATCGCGTCACAAGCCCATCGAAATATTCCACGATTTTTTCGATTGGATTTTGCGGATCATAAATCGCGTCGAGAATCGTTTGATCGAATTGCTCATTCTGCCCAAAAAATATTTCCGCGAAAAATCGATTTTCGAGATCCTCTTCCGGTTTTGCGAGAATCTGCGACGCCATTGGATTTAGATAGATAATTTTGCCGTCTTCAATACACATCACGCCGCCGGAAACATTTTGCAAAATTTGTTCATGGATAATTCGTCTGTCAAGTTTCATTCATCTTTCTCCTTAAAAATATCAGAATTAATCAATCGCAATTTTGAAAGCTCGATGAATTCTGAATTGCTGTCGATTCCAATGTATTTTCGATTCAAGATCTTGCATGCAACTCCAGTTGTCGAAGAGCCGCAGAATGGATCTAATACCAAATCATTTTCAACTGTCGATGCTTCAACGATTCGCTTCAATAAATACAGCGGTTTTTGAGTTGGATGTTTGCCGAATTTTTTTTCCTTTGTAGTTATCAGCGATCCAGTCCAAACATCTTTCATCTGTTTTCCGCCATTCAATTCTTTCATTCGATCGTAATTGAAACAATGCCGAGCCGATCGATCATTCTTTCGCGCCCATAGAATTGTCTCGGTGCTGTGAGTGAAATATCTGCATGCTAGATTTGGCGGTGGATTTGTTTTTTGCCATGTAATATTGTTGAGAATCTTGAATCCTTCCTGCTCCAATGCCATGCCAACTGAATAGATGTTGTGAAGTGTCCCGCTGATCCAAATCGTTCCGTTCGGTTTCAAAATTTTTTTCGAAAGCCGAATCCATTGCCGATTGAATTCATGTTTTTGCTCGAGCGTCTCAAATCGATCCCAATTTCCCTTGTTGACTGAAACCATTTTGCCGCTGCTGCATGAAATTCCATCATTCGACAAAAAATATGGAGGATCAGCGAAAATCATATCGACAGATTCAGACTGCAATTTTTCCAGAATCTCGAAAGTGTCTGCAAGAATCAATGCGGAATTTTCATCCTCGTAGAATGGATCGATATTTTCAAAATGCATTGATTTTCTCCCTCGTTTGAACTTCTCACCACCTATAGAGGCGGGAGATTTTTGAAAAGTTTGCTGTTTAAGTTTCCTCCGTTTCAGGATAGCCTTATTCTCAAAGGGCTCGCCAACAGCCCCGAACACAGTTCTTCAAAATCAAAGTTCTGCTTACTTTTTCTCAAAATATTAGCCGCACCGTTTATATCGGCATTGATTAACCTGCCATTTTTTGAACGATACAAACCGCGGCTAATTCTTCTACCGCTGAATTTCCCATGTTTTTCAGAATCAAAAATCGGTATTTCATCCAAATCCAAAAAACTCGCTTTGCTCGTGTAACTTTCTTCCTGTTCAATGTATTGCATTCCATAACGCTTGCAAAGAGTTTTTAATTGACTGCGAAATTTTCCAAAACTTATTTGCGTGAAATTTTGATTTGTTTTCCTGCCGAGATTTATTTCACGCTTAAAGCCGGAATTATATCCGCAAATCTTTGAAATATTTACCGCCATAGCATGGAAGTATTTTTACTTCGTTAATTTTTTTGCCGACAAGTCTTTCGGGAAATTTGATTCTAATTTTGTGATCATTCAAAATGCCAGAGTAAGTTCGGCTTGCAGGAATTGTTAAAAAACCGTCTTTAATACTGATTGAGTTTCCTGAGATTGTGATCTGATACACGCCGCCTTTTTCTCTGTACCTTGGCGGTCGAGATTTTTTCACTTTATCTTTTGCGCCGAAAAAAGATTCAAAAGCCTCATGGACATCCTTCAGAGTTTGTTCTGCCATATTTGCCTGCAGTAGTTTATAGTTTTCGTTTTGTTTGCAAGCGTGATAATTTTTTGTGTATGACAGAAATGTTTTATCTTGAAAAAATCTTTGCCGCACATTATACAAGCCGACATTGTACAAACAGTTACTGAAAAAGCAAAGTTCACGAAGTTGAAAATATTCTTTCTTGGTCAATTTGCGAATCACATTCATTTGTGTAAGTTGCATTTCCCACCTCCTCTATTTCTTTCAGATAAAAAAGCGGAAGCAAGGATCTGATCCTCACTTCCGCTTTTTTGTTCGGATTTTTAAATTCAGAGATCGATTTTCAAATCAATCTTAGATCGAGATCAATCTTTGGAGAGATCTGCGCCGTCTTTGAGCCAGCTCATCATGCCGCGAAGTTTTGATCCAACCTGCTCGATTTGATGTTCAGCATGGATTCGACGCTGTGCGAGGAAGTTTGCACGACCTGCCGCACGATTTTCGATCAGCCAATTGCGAGCGAATGTTCCATCTTGAATTTCTTCGAGAGCCTTTTCCATTGCTTTTTTGACTTCCGGAGTAATGATTTTTGGCCCAGTCGTATAATCTCCATATTCCGCGGTGTCGCTAATGGATTTACGCATTTTCGCCATGCCGCCCTCATACATGAGATCGACGATCAATTTCATTTCATGGAAGCATTCGAAATATGCAATTTCAGGCTGATATCCTGCTGCAACGAGGACTTCAAAACCGTTTTGAATCAGATGAGTCACGCCGCCGCAGAGTACACATTGCTCGCCGAAAAGATCAGTTTCAGTTTCTTCTTTGAACGTCGTCTGAATGACTCCAGCACGAGTTCCGCCGATTCCGCGAGCATATGCTAAAGCGAGATCGAAGCATTTTCCAGTTGCATCCTGCTCAACTGCAAAAACATCTGGAACTCCGCCGCCTTCAGTGAAAGTGCGACGAACGAGATGTCCTGGACCTTTCGGTGCAACCATGAAAACATCGACATCTGCAGGAGGAACGATTTGTTTGAAATGAATGTTGAATCCATGTGCAAATGCAAGAGCTGCGCCGGATTTGAGATTCGGTGCAATTTCATTTTTGTAAACGTCAGCCTGTTTTTCATCTGGAATCAAAACCATGACGACGTCAGCGGATTTAACTGCATCGCCGACTGATAAAACTTTCAATCCAGCTTTTTCCGCGACTTCCTTGGATTTTGATCCCTCGTACAATCCAACGACAACATTGACGCCGGACTCTTTGAGATTCAATGCATGCGCGTGTCCTTGAGATCCATAACCGATAATCGCGACAGTTTTGCCAGCGATAACATCCCAATTCACATCTTGGTCATAGTAAGTTTTTGCCATAGAATTCGCTCTCCTTAGAAAAATTGGTGATTGTATTTTCGCCACGCTCCAGAGCAATTAGTCCGGTGCGAATGACTTCGAGAATTCCATATGGTTTTAATAATCGAGTGAAAGCTGTGACTTTTTCATCGTCGCCAGTGATTTCGAAAATCAAAGTCGTCGGCTGCACATCAACGACATGTGCTCGAAAAAGTTCAGCCATTTTCAAAATATCGAGCCGATTATCATCATTCGCGGCAACTTTGATCATTGTCATTCCGCGAGCTGCTGCGATTGACGAATCGAGTCTTTGAACCGCTCGAACGATTGGCATTTTTTTGAGCTGCTTGATAATTTGTTCGATGAAATCAGAATCTCCATGAACTACAACAGTGATTCGCGAGAATTCCGGAGATTCAGTGACTCCAACGGACAGCGAATCGATATTGAATTCACGCCGCGAAAACATCGATGCAACTCTCACCAGAACGCCCGGCTGATTTTCAACGTAAACCGAGAGAACATGTTTCATTTTGCAGTGAAAACATTCGCCGCGATAATCGATTGAACTTGATAAACATCGGAATCGCTTCCGAATTTTTCTTCCATCGGTTTATCATCGCCGGCAACCCAGATTTTGAGCGTTGCGTTGAGATCGAAAGTTCCCTTTGATTCAACCGCAAATTTGACAATCGATCTGTATGGGAATGAAACATAATCGACTTCAGAACCAGTGAGACCTTTGACATCGATGAAAATCATTCTTCCGTTTGTGAAAAGAATTGTGTCGCGCATCAATTTATACGCATTCATGATCTTTTCGCCAGGAGCGAGCAGTCTCTGAAAATCCTGCGCTGCCTGATTGAGATCGATAGCGGAATTGCTTCCGGTGAGAGTATTGACAATTCCCACAAAAATTTCTCCTCTCGAGTTGGATTTGGAAAACCTCGAAAAAGTTTCTCGAGTTTTGAAAAAATTCCTGCTTTCTGGAAAAAATTCTAATTGAGTTCATGTTTGTTGGCATTGTAAATTTGAAATGCAGATTGCCAATCTTCCATGACAAAATCTATATCTTCAGGCTTTAACTCGTATGAATGTGAAATCAAATTGCGATTAAGGATTCCAATCATTCCATCGAGAACAGATTTAGACATGATTGATAGAAAATTGAGCATGGTTTTTCCATCGCCGAGAATCGATTTCAGCCAATTCGAATTGAGGATGAATTCGCGACGATAAAAGATGTTGGAAATATCGAGATTAAAATTGCGTCTTTGATATAAAAATAATTCCATGACTCGCGTCGAATATTGGTAAACAAAATCTTTAAAATTGAAAATTCCGAATGACTTTGCATCTGATTCAGAAATTGAAATTACACATCGAATAAAATCTTGCGGCTCAATGATACTCATAAATTCCTCGATCGTTTCCGGTGCTAAAATATCTCCAGCTGGAACGAATTGAATATATTTGCCGTGAGATTTCGAAAGATCCTCTATCACAAAATCTTTGAACGGCTCGAGATTTTCTGTCGAAATTGGAAGTATAAAAATTTCGAGAGGATCGTAAGTCTGATTTGATAAACTCTCGAGCGTTTTCAGAGTTGCATTTGAATCGCCATGATGTAGTACAAAAATCGAGACTGGAATTCTTCGCAATAGAATTTCTTGACGACAAAATTGATCCGCTAAATCTTCCGCAAATCGATATAAATTTTTCCATGGATTTATCGTGTTGTCAGTGAATTTCAACTCACATTCATCGCGATACTTCGACAGATCGATCGGTTTTGAATTTGAATTCGCGGAAACTGAAAATTTTTCACCATCAAGAATTCTTTCCGCAATTGATTTATGATTCTCAACATGAAAAGTTCTCCGAGAAAACAGCACGACATGAGTCAACCACGTCAACAGATATTTCGATTCAAATTGCTCCCGACTTCGAAATGGAATATGCAGACTCAACAGATTTTCATCGAGCGGAATTTCAAAACAGTGAAACATCAGATTTCCATACAATTGATCTCTTTTTACCACGTGATGATTTCCTCTGAAAATATAGAGATCATTCTGCAAAATCGATTCACGCCCGACAATCACTTTATGCTCTGGATTTGGACGATCGAATGCAAGTTGTCGCGATAAAGCAAATCGATTTTGATCTTTTGTCGGCTCAATAAATTTATAATCATCCCATTGAATCCAATATGACTCGCGAGGATCGAGATTTTGAAAGATTTTCCCAACATCTTTCACATCGCCATCGAGCTTTATAAAAAATTCATCAGCATCCATCGGCAAAACAATATCAGCTCCCATTTCGAAAGCTTGATACATCATTCGATTGATCTCTCGCGCTTGAAGTTGTCCAAGTTCATGCAAAAATTGAATCTCGATCGGTAGTCCCTCGTCGATTAATGACTGCAAAATCTCAACTGTTCGATCTTTGCTGTCATGATCAGTCACGATCAAAAAATCTGCGATTTGTAAAATATGCCGCGCAAATGACTCAATGATATCCGATTCATTTTTCACCATCACGACCGCGCCGATTCGATTCGCCATTTAATCAACTCCTTAGAAATCTTCTATCTTTTTTCCACGAGAATATTTTATACTCGCAGCTGAAATTGAAACTTGGAGGGATTCAATTGCGAAGAATTTTTCTGCTGACGATGATCTTTTCCCTGCTTGCGACGCTGACAGTTTTCGCGGCAAAAACTCCAGAAGTCTCTCAAGAATTTTTGGATTATCTTACACCGGATCGAACGACTTGGCACAGGTTCAATCGCGACGTGAATTTCACTGATTTCTACGTCGATACCGAATCGGTCGAACAGACTGGAGATTATGAATTCAAAGCGATTTTCAAAAAACAGTATGATACCGATGCGACAAATACGCAGCACATGATCGAACTGGCTCAGCGGAAAGGTGTTGCGATTGAAGTTTTCCTCGTGACTTTTAAATTGACGGAAGAGGGCGGATTCTATCACGTCGATCAATTGGCTGGATTGTCTTTCAGTAAAAAATTGATCACTGCATTTGAAGAATCGAAAGAGGAATTCAAGCCAATCAAACGCGACGCAAAAAATGGATTCAAGGCGGCTGTGAAATATCTCCCGCGCGATGTTAGAACTGAATTTCTTGAATATGAAAAGGCACATAATCCAAATCGGAAGAAGTGATTCACGATGAAAAATCTGATTTTGATTCTGACAATGCTCCTCGCGATGAATTTTTCAACGGCGAGCGCAGAGGAATTCGATGAAGAGGAGATCATTGGCGCGATTTTTTATCTCGATACAGAACTCGAAAAAAATCCGAATGATGTTGATAAACTCAAACTTCGCGGCAAGATGTATGCAATGCTCGATGACTGGGAATCAGCGATTGACAGCTATTCGCGAGCGATTGAAATAGATCCCAATGATCTCGATGCATATGTTTCCAGAGCGGGAATGAATTTGATGCGCGAACAATTCGATGCAGTTATCGAGGACAGTTCAAAAGCGTTGCAGATCAATCCGAATTACCTGCCGGCCTATTCAACTCGAGCGTCGGGATATTCCAAGCTCGGACAATTCGATCTTGCACTTTCAGACTGCAATACAATGATTGAAATGCAGCCGAACGATCCTCATGTTTACGCGTCGCGAGCGATGATTTTTGCCGATATGAATGAGCTCAAGCGGGCATTGGATGATATGAATCAAGCAATCAAAATCGATTCGAAAGATCCGAGTTTGTATGAGGCGCGATCCTACATTCATGAATTGATGGGAAATGAAAAAGCCGCTCAAAAAGATCTCAAAAAAGCTGAGAATCTGTATCGGTGAAAATTTTACAGATTTTGATTGTCGCGAATCTGATTTTCCCAATTCCATTTGAATTTAGACTGCAGGAAATTCATGAATCGAATCGCTTTGAATTGAAAATCGATGACAGTGAATATGAATTGATCCTCGCACCGAATCAATCTCCAGCGTTTTATTATCCAGCGTCGCCGAGCTGTGTATGGATTGGCGGGCTCGATTATTTTTTCGAAATTGGATTTTTGACGTTCACAAAGATGATTTAATGCATCGGTCAAAATTGATCGGTGCTATTTTTTTTGAAGGAAAGATAATCAATCGAATCGAAATCTTTTAAAAACTCGGAAGGAGGAATTTTTCATGGCGGTCAAACTTTTCGCAACGGATCTCGACGAAACATTGCTGCATTCAGGACATCCAGTCTCGCAAAGAAATATCGATGCAGTTCAAAAAATGATCGATGCGGGAGTAATATTCACAATTGCAACTGGAAGAATGTATCGAGCAGCTTTATCAGTCGTCAAGGAATTACAGCTCAATGACGATTCGATAATCATTTCATACAACGGCGCGTCAATTCGAACTGTCGGCGGTGAAAAAATCTATGAAACGTTTTTCGATTCTCAACTTGTGCGTGAATTGATCGAATTTTTTCATGAACAAAATTGGCATGTTCAGCTTTATACTGGCGATGAATTTTTTTACGAATCCAAAAACGAATTTTCAGATCTTTATGAGGGATTGTTGAAAGTCAAGGGACAGGCAGTTGGATTCGAGGGAATGCTCAATCGATCTTCCGGAGTTTTCAAATTGCTCACGATTGGAAAAGATCATGATGAAATGATCGATCGGGCGGAAATCATAAAATCTCGATTCAAAGGGCGAGTCGATGCATATCCCTCTGGACCTCGATATTGCGAAATCGTTTTGCCTGGAATTTCAAAATCCTCGGCGATAAAAATTTTGGCTGATAAATTCAAAATCGATCGATCGGAAATTTTGGCGATCGGAGATTCCGAAAATGATTTGGAAATGATTCGCGACGCTGGAATTGGAGTTGCGCCGTCGAATGCAACTGAAGCAGTCAAAAAAGTCGCGGATCAAATTGTCGCGTCATGTATTGAAGATGGATTCGCCGAAGCTGTTGATAAATTTGTCTTCGATGAAAAATCTCGATTGATAATTGTCACGGGGATGTCTGGCGGTGGAAAGACTCAAGCCTCGCGATGTTTGGAGGATCTCGGCTATTTTTGCGTCGATAATCTGCCGCCGATTTTCATTCCGAAATTTGTTGAACTCAGCTCGCATGTCGGTGGGCATGTGAGTAAAGTTGTCCTCGTTGTTGACACTCGATCCCGCGAATTTTTCGACATGTTTGTAAAAGTTTTGGAGCAGATGGATCGCAATCAGCAAAATTACGAGATGCTTTTTATGGATGCAAGCGATGAAGTGATCATTCGCCGCTACAAAGAGACTCGAAGAACTCATCCGCTCGCACCAACGTCTAGAATTTCCGAAGGAGTTTTGCGAGAGAGAGAATTGCTCGAATCGGTCAGATCCAAAGCGAAATTCATTATTGACACTTCGAATCTGTCGAAAAATGATCTCAAGGGAAAAATTTTGAAACTCTTTGGATCTCCGGAAGGCAATCAGATGAATATCGATATCATGTCTTTCGGTTTCAAATTTGGAATGCCGCTCGATGCAGATATCGTGCTCGATGTTAGATTTCTGCCGAATCCTTTCTACGTCGAAAATCTCAAGCATAAAAGCGGTGCAGTTCCAGAAGTCGCCAAATATATCGAAGAAAAATCGGTGACTCAGGAATTTAAAAAGAAACTCGATCCGTTAATCGATTTTCTAATTCCGCAGTATGTTAAGGAAGGAAAATCTCAATTGGTGATCGCGATTGGCTGCACGGGAGGCATGCATCGAAGTGTTTATATTGCGCGGCATCTGTTTCGACTGCTTGCGAAAAAGGGATATTCAGTGAAACTTGAGCATCGCGATTTGTTGAAAAATGATGTGCGTGAGCATGTTGAGACGTGACGAGGTTTCAAAATGGAACATCTTTTGAAATGGCTTTATCCCGGGATGAAAATGAAACGATGGCTATTCCTTTTCGCGCTGGGAGTCATGTTTTGCACGCTCGGACTTGCGCTCGCGAGCAATTACAAATATTTTGACGCGATTGAAGAAAAAATTTTCATGATCGTCTACACACATTTCGGGAGTTATAATCTCGCAATCACGACGTTCGTTGGAATTTTTATCATTTTGATCGGAATTTTTTTGATACTGTATGCAATCCGGCAAATCATTCGATCGATTATCGCAGTTTTAGTTCCGAATCCAACTGAAGCACTGGTTGACATGATTTTTGAGAATCGAAAACTTCGCCGCGGCGCAAATATCACAGTTATCGGCGGGGGGCATGGATTATCAGTTTTGCTTCGAGGTTTGAAAATGTCGACGAGCAATTTGTCAGCCGTCGTTACAGTTGCAGACGATGGAGGATCATCGGGGCGGCTTCGCGAGGAATTGGGAATCATTCCGCCTGGCGATCTTCGAAATTGTCTGGTTGCATTAGCTGACACTGAACCGCTTATGGAAAAATTATTTCAATATCGATTCGAGGGAGAATCAGATCTCGCGGGACACTCATTCGGAAATCTTTTCATCGCGGCAATGCATGAAGTCACTGGAGACATGGAAACAGCATTGCGAGAATCGTCGCGAGTTTTAGCAGTCAAGGGGCGAGTCATTCCTGCGAGCAAAGAATATGTGCGGCTCGATGCAGTTATGGAAGATGGCTCGATTGTCAAAGGTGAATCTCAAATTCCAGAAGCGCGGAAGAGAATCAAACGAGTCAAGCTGTTCCCTCGATTTGTCTCACCAGTTCCTGCCGCGATTGACGCGATTCGATCTGCCGATGCGATAATTCTAGGTCCAGGATCTCTTTACACGAGCATCATGCCGAATCTTTTAGTCGATGGAATTGCCGATGCAATTCGAAAATCAAAAGCATTGAAAATTTATATCTGCAACGTCATGACTCAGCCTGGCGAGACAGATGGTTATTCAGTTTCAGATCATGCGCGAGCGATAATCGATCACGCCGGCGAAGGAGTTATCGATTATGTTTTGGTGAATTCGACGCCGATATCTGACGCGATGAAAGATCATTATGCTCACGAGGGAGCTTTTCCAGTTGAAATTGACGAGGAGAAAATTCATGCGCTGGGATTGGGATTCGTTCAATCTGATATAATCAATGAAACCGATGTGATTCGACACGATCCGAGTAAATTGGCAAATGCAGTGATGAAAATGATTGACGATCTCGAAGATAAAAAATCTTGAAATTTATACTCGATCTCGATTTTGAGTATAAATTTTGGAGGAGGATGTTTATGAGTATCACGGTGAATATTTATTACACTGGAAAAAATGGAAATGCTAAAAAATTCGCGGAAGAAATGAAATCGAGCGGTGTGGTTGATTCGATTCGGGCGGAAGATGGAAATTTGCGTTATGAATATTTCATGCCGATTGACGATCCAGAAACGATTTTGCTAGTCGACAGCTGGAAGGATCAAAAATCGATCGATGTACATCACGCGACGCCGATGATGGATCAAATCACGAAGCTAAGGGAAAAATACGATCTTCATATGAAGGTCGAGCGATTCGTTTCAGATGATTCAATGCCCGAGTCAGATCAAAAATTCCTCCGGAAATGAAAACAAGCGTGACGCTTGACCCATTTTTGTGGCTGCGATTCTCACCGTTTGCGAACTTATCTCACAAAATAAAAAGATCCTCGACAGATCAAACGATCTATCGGGGATCTTTTTTTTGTTCGGAATTGAAATTATTGTAACAAACTCAAAACTGCCGATGAATTTTGATTCGCTTGAGCGAGCATTGATTGAGACGCTTGAAGTAAAACATTGTTCTTCGTGTATTCAGTCATTTCTTTTGCCATATCAGCATCGCGGATTGTCGATTCTGAATATGAAGTATTTTCTGAAGAAGTGGTTAGATTCGACGAAGTGTAATCGAGTCTTGCACGAATTGCTCCGATTCGAGTCTGCTGTTCCAATGCATAATCCAACGCCGCATCTAAAACTGCAATTGCCGCCTCAGCTTTTCCGCGAGATTCGAGACTCACATTTGCATTTCCATCTTGCATTCGAAGTCCTAACGCCTTGGCACGCATATCGCCGAGTGAAACTGAAGTCATTTGTTGACTCTTTGCGCCTGCATGAAATTTCAACATCGGTGAAGAATCTGCAGGAGCGGCATCCGGCCATGTCACAGTCAATCCATAGAACGAGCTCGAGCTATTTGGATAAGTCCAGCCGGAATAAGTTCCTCCAGTTGGAACGGTCGTCTCCTTGTTTCGATAAGCATTCGCATTTGCATCCCAACCAAGAATCGCGCCGGTATCATCATTGCCAAGAACTATCCCGCATTTTTGTCTCAAGAATTCATCGTTTCCCATAGCATTTTTGTCAGCTTGTAGTTGTGCCAATAGATCTGCAAATGAAGTATATCCTCCATGAGTTGCCCCAGATAACGCGATAGCTTGTCCTGCAGTATCTCCTCCATTTCGAGATAATCCTTGCATTAAAGTTTTGACTGCGCTTTGTCCATTCTCAGAAAAATTATGCTCGAGATATCGCATGAAAACGAATCCACCAGCATACATTGCATCGCTGACAGGATTTCCTGTTTCAAAAGTATAACTGCCGGCACTCAGATGATTATAGCGATTATCATCGACACCATGAATCAATTCCGCACTACCTTCGATGAAATAACCAGGAAGAGCACTCATATTTTTTATGTTTGCCGCCATAGTCGCGTGAGTCATCTCGTGAGCGATCGTTCGATCAAGCATTTTGGCAAAATTCGTTCCAGTTGAACCGTTTGGATCTTGAAGATTTATAGCGTCGTAATCATCCATGTCCACTGTAAGAGTCAGTTCATTTGTAACACCATTCACGCTTGATGTGGAAACATATGCCAATACGCCTCCTTCGCCATCTTCATCATGAGAAAGGACAACGTTCATAGTATTGACCGAGACGTTTCCATCCTCAAAACTCAATCCATATGCATCGCGAATCATCGACAACGAATTTTTGATCCATTGACTGTTTAATCCTTTGAGAATCGCAGTTTCCGGAGAATCAATCGCGGCGTAAGATCCTTCATTGAGAATTTTGCCGTTGTAAGTGACTCCAGCGTTGTCATCGAGTTGATCCAAAAATTGATTGAGCTCTTTCTGAATCATTTGGCGATCCGATTCATCATTGTTAGTATCATTGGCGGCATTGATCGCTTTTTCTTTGAGCGTTCTGAGAATATCGATTGACGATTGAATCGCGCCTTCCGCTGTATTGAGCAGAGCATTTCCATTTTGAGTATTTTGATTCGCTTGATCCAAAGATCGAATTTGAACTCTCATTCGTTCAGAAATCGAGTACTCGGATGCACCGTCGACTGCTGAATTGATCTTCATTCCACTTGAAACTTTTTGCAACGATTTAGATAGTGCATTCGAATTTTGATTCAATTTGTTGAGAGTTTGAATCGCGTCCATGTTATTTTTGACTTGCATCGCCATAAAAATTCCTCCTCGAAAAAAATCCGCCAAGGATTTATCGCATGAATCGTTTTGAAAATTAAGTCAGAAAAAATCTCCACGCTTAAGTTGTCTATAAATCGAGTAAAAAGCGATTGGAAATGCACAAAATATTCCGATCAATTTTCCACGCCCATCGAGATTTAAAAATTCATCGACGAGATTTCCGAGATAAAGACAAATCAGAATCACGACAGCAATATAAATTCCGACGCCGGATAAAATTGCAAATGCTCGAATCATGTGACGGAATGAATTTTGATCTTTCACAAAAATTCCTCCTCAACGTAAAAAATCCCCCGACCGATTTTACTCGATCGAGGGATTTTTTGTTATTCAGTTTCGAAATTCGGGATCAGATCTTAGAAGAAGAGCTCAACACGACCGAAGAGTTTCTCGAGATCGTTTCCGGAAGTGATCATTTCGCCATTACCATATTTGAGAACGACACCGATATTTTTGAATGGTGCCCATGCGCCGCCGACAAACCAGCCTTTCGAGCCGAGATAGATATCATCCTCAGCCGTTCCAGCGAGAGTGGTATTTGCGCCAAAGCGGCGATATCCAGCCCAGAGACTCCATTGACCTTTCTCAGATGCTGCTGCGTAGTTACCATAATCGAATTCTGCCTGCCATGAATAATCTTCGATGTCAGCCTCGGTGTTGCCTGCATAAGATCCCCAGAGTTTTGCTTTATTACCAAATTTATAACCGAGGTTTGCAGACCAGATCTTTGCTTCATCTTCAGTTCTTTTACCATCTTCGGTATATCCTTGATGGTAATTGCCATTTGCATCATAGTAGAAGGAACTCTTGAAATCATCATCCTTCACTTGATAGTATCCCGCACCGCCGTAGAGACCTTTATCGCCTGGATCGATTTGAACATTGACGCCCCAGACATTGGAATAGTCGTTAGCGTTCGAAAGAATAGCTGCACCATTACCATCAGCTACACCATCAAGATTAAGATCGAGACTATCTAAATAATTCTTTTTAGCGTTGTAACCAGTGTAATTCGTGTGAGTCTTGTAAGCAGTATTGACGATGCTATCATTCAAACCAACAACAGTTCCCTTACCAAGACGTCCGCCCATCGCAGTGAATTTCACTTTGCTACCGAAAGTCATCTGAGCACCGGAGAGTTCAGTATCCCAAACCAATCCAGTTTCATTGGTGTAGAACTCGAATTTACCAGCTTTGAGTTGGAATTTGTCATAATCAGCTTGAGCCCAGACACGCTTTCCAGCTGCATCTTTGATTGAATCATCTTTAAAATCGCCGTTGACATCGATACGAGCGCGTGCTGTCCAGTGATCATTCACTTCTGCAACTGGCTCGAGACGGAAGACATAACCATTGCCGTTAGTCTTGTTCTTCACTTTGTAAATATCTTCGACGCGTTTGCTTCCGTAGGTATACTCGATTTTGCCATGCCAGACAATTTTGTCGGAATATTTTTCGAGGTTGGAAACTCTGACGCCGAGAGAATTGAGTTCATCTGCGAATTCAGCTGCAAGTCTGTCGAGCATTGCTTTATCTGCACCGACGTTTTGAACAACTGGTTTCTGACCAGAAAGACCTTTGACCTGCTGATCAAATTGATCCATTGCACGAGCGATCATTTGAGCCATTTCATAACGGGTGATCGTGCGTTCGCCGCGATAAGTGCCATCGCCGTAACCTTCGATGACTCCATCCTGGCGAAGCTGCTCGACTGCGTCATAAGCCCAGTGTCCGCGAGGAACATCGGTGAAAGGATTCGACGCTGCAAAGCTAGTTCCAGTCACGCCAAGAAGAAGTGCACCAGTGAGACCTGCCATCAAAGCTTTCTTCATAGAAAACTCCCCCTAAAAATTTTTTCGATCCTTGGGAAGTTTTTCTCGAAATCGAAATTGCGTTTGAAGAAGTGTCCACGTTTCCTTTTCCAATTGCAAATCCGATAATCGATATCACTCCCGCGGCTCGAGCAAGAATCTAACACCTCAAAATTTCAATGTCAACAAATTTTCGGTGAGAGTTTGAATTGAAAATATTTAGATCAATTTGGAATTTCGATTAAAAACAATCCCAAACAATTAATTGAGCTCCTCAATCATATGAAAGTTTTCATAAATATATCATTCAATTCTTAAGATTTTGAGACTTGAACGCGATTGATCGGCGAGGTTTACGGAAAATATTTCAGAAAGGCGGTTATTGTTTATGGCAAATGAAACTGGCAATTTCTCCGTGTCCAATTCCAATTTGACGCAGATCGGAAATTCCAAAAATACTTCTCGATCCGCTTCATCAGTCGGCAACAATGCTACAACATCTTATCGTGACATGCTGTCGTCAATGATGCAGGATCAAAATCGTCAATCGACAAACCAAAATCGAACTCGAAATCTTTCATTGGGAGATATCAATTGAGATGGAAAATTTTCATTGACTGATCTTGCTAGATTGGATGCTCATGTCAATGGATATGGTACAAAACTCACTGGTACAGCGTTGGAAAATGCAGATGTCAATCAAGATGGAGTCGTGGATCAAAAAGATGTTGATGAATTAGAATCGAAATATCTCAGAGGTGAAAGAACTCTAACTCGAGTCACCGTGAAAGATTTTGTCTTGGGAGATCTGAATCGAGATGGCAAGGTTGATGTTGTTGACGCCTCAATGATGCAAGATGCGGTTCATCGAGGAAATTTCAACAGTCTTACATCTGAATCGAAAGTGAATGCCGATCTCAATCAAGACGGAATTATTGATCAAGCCGATTTAAATTTGTTGAGAAGAAAGATTGTCGGTTTCAATGATACTCCCGATAAAGTGACTCTGACTGATTTGAATGGCGACGGATCTATCGATGTCAAAGATTTGCGCGAAAAAGTTTTTCCGAAAAAAACTCTTTCATTGGGAGATTTTGACGACGATGGCAAAATTTCTTGGAAAGATCTGATGAAACTGTATGAGCATGTGGGCGGTGGGCAAAAACTTATCGGTGAAATGTTGAAAAAGGCTGATATCGATCAAAATGGTGTTGTGGATTGGGACGATCTGATTGCATTGGAATCGAATCTGGATAAGACTCCAACTCAAATTACCGTTCAAGGCAAAATGGAAAAAACGTTCTTATTGGGAGATGTCAATCAAGATGGAAGTTTTGATATCGTTGATATTTCCCAAATGCTAGATATAGTTTATCGAGGAGGTCATACCAATCTTTCACCTGAGGCAATGGTGAATGCTGATCTCAATCAAGATGGAGTCGTGGATCAAACAGATTTAACTCTGATGAGAAGAAAGATGGTCGGTTTCAATGATACTCCCGATAAAGTGACTCTGACTGATGTCAATGGCGACGACACCATCGATATCAAAGATGTGTATTGGGCTAAAAAAAATGAGCACAAATCAAAGAGCAGTCCGTACAGTTCAAGCTTACAGCGATTCTTCACTCACGAGCCAAGTGGGATTCTATGAACGCGTTTATTCTGGCGATAGTTTCAAGATTTTGGAAGTTAATGGAACACGGAATTCCTTGAAAGTTGAATATCCAGCAGGTAACATCAAAAAAATTCGCTGGGTGAGCATGGATATACTAGTTCCTTTTTCCAGATAATTAGAACAGGAACATCGAATAAAAAAGATCCTCGATCGAAAATCGGTCGGGGATCTTTTTTATGTTGTCACGTTTATTTGTTGGGATTATCATGCCGGAATATCGATACACGCAGAGGAGATATTGCAATTGGACGACACGCTATATATAGTCATTCCAGCATACAACGAAGCAGAAAATATTCGACAAGTGATTTGCGATTGGTATCCAATCATCGAAAAATTTGGCGATGAAAAGTCGCGGCTCGTGATATTCGACGACGGGAGTCAAGATGAAACATTTTCAATAATGCTCGAAGAGGCAAAATCTCGATCGTTATTTGAGCCGATAACAAAATCTAACAGCGGACATGGCGCGACAGTATTGAACGCGTATAAATATGCAATCAATCACGGCGCGAAATTCATCTTTCAAACCGATTCAGATGGGCAGACAATTCCGAGCGATTTTGAGAAATTTTGGCGAATCAGAAAATCGTTCGATATGATTATCGGAAATCGAAGCGAGCGGCAGGATGGATTCGATCGAAAAATAGTTTCTTGGATTCTAAAAATCGTTTTGAGAATCATATTTGGAGTAAAAATCGTCGATCCAAACACTCCATTTCGATTAATGAATGCCGAAACGCTCAAAAAATACATCAATAAGAGTCCGTCCGATTATAATTTGCCGAATATCTTGGTATCTGTGATATATTTCAAGTATAAATTGAGCGTGAAATTTCTGCCGATAACATTCAAATCCCGCGTTGGAGGAGTAAATTTTATCAATCTGCGCCGGATTTTTGCGATTGGTTTTCAAGCGTTGAAAGATTTCAGAAATTTATCGAAGACAATCTGAAAGGAAATCGAAATTGATTCATATAGTATTAATTCTGCTGAGTTTTGCATTTATATTGATCTTTTCAATCTCGACGAGTATTTTATATCCATTTTATGGAAGTGATTCTGCAGTTTTTCAAGTTTTGGGGAAATATTGGCTGGATGGAATTCTGCCATATAAAGATCTCTTTGATCACAAAGGCGCGCTGTTATTTCTGATAAACTCAATCGGCTATGCAATTCATCCACGAACCGGAATCATGATCCCTCAAATAATCTTCATGTATATATCGCTTTTAATGATTTGGAAGATGTTTGAGCTATATTTTGATTCAATTAAGCACAAAATCTGTTTCTTTATACTCACATTAATCTATTTTATATCTCATTATTGGGAAGGAAACAATGCGAGCGAATATACTATAGCATTTATTGCAATATCAGCATACTGTTTCATGCGATTTATGAGATTTTCTGAATATAAATCGATCTACAGTTTCATCTATGGATTTGGATTTGGCGCATGTGTATTATTGCGAGCGACGAATGGTATGCCGATCTGCTGTTTTGCGATTCTATCAGCGATATTTTTGATTCGAGATCGGAAATTCAAAACACTTTGGAATAATATTTTGATATTTTTTACGGGATTTATCGCGATAATTCTGCCATTTGTGATATATTTTGCATGGAATGACGCGTTATATGATGCAACTTATGGAACTGTGCTATTTAATATCAAATATGCAGTAAATGGATCGTTTCATGCGAAAGATGTAGAGTATTTTGCACTAATTGCAGTGAGCGAGTTTCCAATGATTTTAATGATCGCTGCGAGTATTTTAAACATTGGATTTGATCGAAAAGACAAAATTTCTTGGAGTGGATTGTTTTCCGGAATCATACTTTTAGCGATGTTGATGAAACTTCGGCAATATTTTCATTATTGTTTAATGCTTGTGCCGATATTTCCATTAATGTTTGCAGTATTGAGAAATTCCGTTCAAAATTTGAAACATATTTGGCAGATTGAAGGATTTTCGATAAAAAGATTCATCTGTAAAATATTTTTAGCGTTTTTTATAGTATATTTTGGGATCTGTTTGAGCATTTATTGGACGCATATTCACATACCATCTGACGAAGAAAAATCGAGTTATATTGAAGAATCTATACAAATCAAAAAATTATCTGAATTGATTCCGCCCGACGAACGAAATTCTCTAATGATGTGGGGAATTGATAAGCTAATGGCGCGATGGATTTTGGAATCTGGAATTCTTCCGCGATACAAATTTTTCTATAATCAATCGATGTTTGCGGCGTTTGATTCTGAAATTCGAACTGCTTGGTTTAAAAATGTTCGCGAAAATTATCCATTATGGATACTCTACGGCGGCGAGTTGAAAATCGAGCTTTATGAATTTTTTCCGCCGTTTGACGATGCGGAACTTGAAAAACTCATCGAGGAAAAATATATATTCAAAGGTGAAGTTTCACTGACTGCACAAGATTTGAAACTCTATCGATTGAAATAAAACACGTGACGTCTTTGTTGATTGTTATTCGCACTGTGCGGCTTAAGTTTTTCTGCATTTTTCCGATGTGTAAAGCGATGATTAGGAAGTTTTACCAGAAGGAGAATGAGTATGAATAACACAGTCCATATAAGTGGTATGCATGGCTTGGAGAATCTTACAGCCAGCTCACAGAAGAAAACCGTCAGCAAGTTATCCTACAAGGATATATTGGCAGATCTGCAGGCGGACAGCTCTTCCAAAACTGATTCCGTGAAATCTACCGCCGATATGACAATGGATGAATTTCAAACCTACATTTGGAAAAGAATCGAATCCTTCCCATTCAGCCCTACCCGCCCCTTTGATGAACAAACCATCAAAATTTCCGATAAATGCTGGGAACGAATGAAAAGCGATCCTGAGTACGAAGAAAAAATGATGAACATCATCAAGGACGGGCGAATGTATCCTGATCCCTTCTTTGGCACAGGCATGGACACGGGCGGCGTGTATTGGGTTTTGGAATTTGACGGTGGTGAGGGATGCTGGTCTCACGGATTCAGTAAAAATTTTGGTGGAAGCAGGGAGTCTGTCGAAAGTCAATTTGATAGAGAATCGGAAGGCGGCTTTTGGAGTACACGGATCAAAAGGAAGAAACAACAGACTGAAATGGAAGAAATTCTGTTTGCAAAACGCAAAATGATGAAGGAAATCAGTGATGAAATAGCATATAATCGTCATATGAATCTGCAGGCAGCGGCGATTGGAGAAAAATCAGAATATCTTATCAGCGGTGTACCTGCCGAATTTTTACTCTCAGGCTTGATGGTAACTGTCTTTTAATGAACAAAATATTGAAATAAAAAACTCCCGAGGATCAAAATAGATCTTCGGGAGTCTTTTTTATTCGGTTAGAAAAATATAGTTTCATCCGCAATTTTCAAAATTCGATCGTCGTGAGAAATGATTATCGTGATTCTATTTTCCTTTTTATGAACAATCGCCGCGATTAGATCATCGATTGCTCTAACATCTAAATTATTATCCGGCTCATCCATAATCAAGACATCTGCAGATTTTTTCAATGCTGAATCGATCAAAACTTTCCGACGTTCACCTCCAGAAAGTTTGTCATTTCTAACAAAATCTTTCTGTTCGACAACAGAGATCAAATGTTTCCGAGCGTAAATCATATCGAGTTCAGACAATGATATTCCATTGAAATAAATTTTTCCATCGATCGGATGAATCATTCCGCAAATTAGATTTAACAGTGTTGATTTTCCAGATCCATTTTTTCCAACGATACAATAAATCTTTCCACGTTTAAAATTCATGCTGAAGTCTGTCAAAAATTTTCTATCGCCAAAACTGAAATCCAAATTCCTAACTTCAATACGTTCAATTCGATCCAAAATTTTCGATCCGTTCAATTCAATCGGCAAATTTTGGATTTCCATGATTCTGTTATATGCACTTCGAGCATTTTGATAATCTTGCCCAACATTCATAAAATATGAAACGCTCTGCATCGCAAAAAGATAATATCCATTTAGTGCGACAAAATTTCCAATGCTCAAATTTCCATCTAAAACATCGATGCCGCCGAGTAAGAATATCAATACCGTGAAAATCTTGGTCTCATTGCTTCTTCCATATGCAAACCAAAATCTGATTTTTGCCTCGCTGATGCTCGCATCAAAAAATTTATCAAAAGAATTTCTGAATGACGTCAAAAATTCTTCATACATCGCGTGTAATTTAATCGAATATACATAGAAAAAATTATCGGAAAAACTCGTGAAGTATCTCGATTCTGTCTCACGAACTTCCTTTGAAATTTGGAAGAGTCTTTCTCTCAGAACAGCAAATATTCCAGCATGAATCGCTGCGACGATCAAAAAAATTGAGATCCACTTTATCCCAATCGATTGTAAGAGATAAATTGCCATGATTAACATAGCTGACTGAATCGAAACATCAATGATGCTTCCGAGGATAAATGCAATTAGATCGTCGGAGTCTGTGCTGATTCTTTTTGACAGGTAAATCATATCAGTTTCAATTAGGAATTCACTCTTCAATTTTTGAACACGTCGCATTAAATTTTCAGCAACATTATTCGTCAGCTTAGCACGTATGATTGTTGATCGTATAACGAAGAACCAATTTGATATCACAGCAAGGATATTTATCAGAATTAACATCACCACAAAAAAATAAAGCCCCTCGACATTCCGAGTGACTAGAACTTCATCGATGAATTTTGAACTCAAATACGGCATTGACAAATCTGCTATCGAATTCATCATCGCACAAAAAACTATCAGAGAAAATTCAAATTTATAACCGTCAAGATATTTCAAAACGAATTTTATCATTTCACACCAATTGCAACGTCGCCGAGTTTATCAAGCCATCTATGATACCATTACGTTCATATTCGCAAAAATCTCCCGCATTATCGAGACTCCCAGTTTCGCTAAAATGTCGAGCTTGGCAAGCTCCTCCGCAAAGCAATTTTAAATTGCAGTCTTTGCATTTCTCGATGCAATCGACGGTGTGCATTTTAAATTTCTCCATTTTTTCGGAATTGTAGATTTCATCGAAAGAATTCATTTTTACATTTCCGACTTTAAAGAGATCAAAATGCAAAAGCTGACAAGGATAAACATCTCCAGAACTCGAGATACTAATTTCTGCGTCACCGATAGCGCATTTAAGGACAGTTTGATTAATCTTGTGAGATTGAATCATACCGTTCAAATCCATGAATGGAACAACTCCCGCAGATTTTAGAGCATCAAAATACTCCTGCCCAGATAAGTATAGATCGTCATTTTGCTTTGCGCTACCTAGATGAAACAGTGGTTGGAAGATCAAACGATTTCCAAATTTTTTAGACATCGCAAGAATATCGGAAATATTTTTTCGAGTGACAACCATTGCCAGCGAAATATCAATTCCAAATTTATCCAGAAGTTCAATCGCTCGAATTGTTCGATCAAAACTTCCGCTGCCTCTGAAAAAATCATGTTTTTCAGACGAGCTGCCGTCCAAACTTATTTTCACTGAATCAAAGACTCGGACTATTTGTTCGACATTCTTTTCATTGATCAAAGTTCCGTTTGTCATCAATTTATTTGTAAATCCGATCTTCTTGGAATATTCAGCAACTGGAACTGTCAAATTGGAAATTAATGGCTCGCCGCCCGTGAAAATGATTTCAGCTTGAGAATTGTAATTTTTAATGCTATCCAAAACTTTTTTGTAATCATTGAATTCCATTTTAAAATTACTTTCTTTTCGTTCAGAAGCAAAACAATAAATGCAATTCAAATTACAACTCGAAGTCATATTCAAATAGATCGCGCGGAGTTGATATGGTTTATGAATAAAAGGCGCGGCTGGAACAGCAAAAATTCCTTCGCCGCGCACTTTATTCAAGAATTTCTCTACGCTTTGAACGGGAACATTATTTGAAAACTCATTCAGTGTTTCGATAGTCTTCTCAATGGTTTGACTTTCGATATAAATTTTCAAGAGTAACACGCCATTCAAATTAGTAACAATCCATGATGGAATCAGAGGATTCAGCACGAGATACTTCTCATCGCGTTGGTAAACTTTCAAACAATCCTCGAGTTTCAAGATGATCCCGCCTCAAAAAATTCAACTTCCGGAGCAATTCCAACTTGATCCACATCTTCCGCCACCACCAGTGCAATTCCAACTCGATCCACATCTTCCGCCACCACCAGTGCAATTCCATCCACTGCCGCACACTCCATGAACTTTCGATTGGCTATCGTCCGATTTGGAAAATTCCCCAAGCGATAAACCTTTCGAAAAATCGATTGCAGAGATCTTAAAATCTTTAAGCGACATAATGAACACCTCCAAAATTTAAACACCGAAAAATGAGTTGATACATAATAAAAAAAAAAACGATATCGTCAAGTGATTTTTGCATAAATTTTTTCTAGTGAATAAAAAAACTCCCGAGGATCTTTTTGATCTTCGGGAGTCTTTTTTGTTCGGAAATTTATACTGATTGAATCAATTTAGTACAATATTTCAAGGATTATATTCGACAACTTGCAATTCCGGATGTTGATTCAGATCTACAGTCGATTCATATCCTTCCGGAATTCCTTCTAATTCGATAACCGGCTGTGCGAGGATATCTTTGGCAAAATAGACAATCCGCCCGATTTGTCCAGTGTTCAATAAAACTGGAGAGCCGAGCAGTGAATCGCGAATTCGAGTCAACAATGGAACGCAGACATTCGGATCAAGTCCTCGATACATTTCCTGCTTGAAAAATTCCACTGCCGCGAATGGAGTCTGTTTCACATAACCTTGACGCTCTGAAGTGATGTTGTCATATAAATCTGCCACTGCAACAATTCGAGCATAAAGATGAATCGTGTTTGCCTTTCGATGATTCGGAAATCCAGTTCCATCCATTCGCTCGTGATGCTGCAATACTGCAAGCTTGACATCGGTTGAAATATCCCGCGACTTCATCAAAATTCCATAGCCGTCTTGAGGATGCATTTGATATTTTTTCAGATCGTCGCCTTTGAGCATCTCGATTTTCTTTCCGCGCAATCGAGCATCAAATTTTGTCTTTCCAATATCATGCAAAAACGCTGCTAATACAACTTCACGCATAACTCGAGGCGACATATACATCCATTTCGCGATTAATCCCGCCACAATTGCAACGCGAATCGAATGAGTATAGATATCGTTGTCTAGATTTTTCATTTCATACAGATAATCGACTGCCGCTGAATTCTTCGACATCGGCACAACTTCATGGCGCACGACGAGTTTCGTTCGATCCACTGTATCTTTATCAACTTTGCCCGCGGAAATATCTTTGAAAATCTCCTCGATTTCCTTCTTCGATTCTTCATAATTCTGCTGAAACGCGATTTTCTTTTTGAACGATGGAAATTCCTCTTGAGCTTTCTCCGCCGCTCGATCTGCCTCGTCGCGAATAAAAACTTGATCGACGTTCAAAAATCGAAGTCGAATCAGATGCGCATGAGTCAAAACTGTTCCGGCTGACAAAACTACGACGAGATCATCGTTGAAAAGCGATCGAGCCAAGATCATTCCAGGCTGAAGATGATCTATCGAAACTGCATGCATGGCGAATCTCACATCCTTGTGAATAAATCTCAACGCGAAAATTCTATACAGACTCGCAAAATCCTTTCATCGAATCAGATTGTAATTTCTTGCGAGCGATTTTTTCATGATGTATACTTTCTGAAAGTTTGCGGGAAAGATTTCCGTGAACTGAATTTTATTCGAAGGGATGAATTTTTTTGATGAATTGGAAAAAGGTTTTAATTGCGAGTTTGACTCTCGTTTCGACGATGTCATTATTCACCGGCTGCGGACAAGATCAAAACGCCGCTGGAAATTCTGACACATCGAAAAAAATCGTGATCGGTCTCGATGATAACTATCCACCGATGGGATTCAAAGACGACAAAAATGAAATCGTCGGCTTCGATGTCGATCTCGCAAAGGAAACTGTTAAGCGTCTGAATCGCGAAGTTGAATTCAAAGCGATTGACTGGTCAAGCAAAGAGGCTGAATTATCGAGCAAGCGCGTCGATATTTTGTGGAATGGACTTGATATCACTGACGAACGCAAGAAAAACATGCTTTTCTCAAATCCATATATGAACAATCGCCAAATCATTTTCGTCAAAAAAGGAACGACTGGAATCACTGACGAGGCAAGTTTAGCTGGAAAAATCGTCGGAACTCAAAGTGCATCGACTGCTGAAGAATATTTTGAGGCAAATGAATCAGTCAAAAATTCTCTCTCTGAACTTCGAACATATTCAGATTATTTGACAGCATTCATGGATTTGGAAAATGGACGCGTCGATGCAATTGTCTGCGACGAGATTGTCGGAAGATATTATGCAAGCAAACATCAAGAAGCGATCGATGTGATTGATTCTACAGTTGGCGCGACAAGTCAATTTGGAATCGCCTTCCGCAAGGATGACACTGCATTGCAGACTGAGATTCAAAAAGCATTCGATGAAGTTGTCAAAGACGGAACTGGCGAAAAAATTTCCGAGCAATGGTTCGGAACGAATCTGTTACTTCCAGTCGAATCCGCGAATCAGTGATTTAGAAGTCGCATGGAGAATTTGTCAAATACAATCCTCTTAATGCTCGAAGGCTCAAAAGTCACGCTCGAGATTTTTTTCATCACGATATTTCTGTCATTGCCGATTGGAATGCTTGCAGGACTCGGCAGACTTTCGTCAATCAAAATCGTGAGTCTGTTTTTCGAATTCTATGTTTGGATAATGCGCGGAACTCCACTGATGCTGCAGCTGCTGTTTGTATATTTTGCACTGCCGGCAGTTGGAATTCTGCTGCCTGATATCGCGGCGGCACTTTTAGCATTTACATTGAATTACGCTGCATATTTCGCCGAAATTTTCAGAGCAGGAATTCAAGCAGTTCCGAAAGGTCAATATGAGGCGGCTCAAGCTCTCGGAATGACTTATTGGCAGATGATGCGATTTGTCATTCTTCCGCAGGTTATCAAAATCGTTCTGCCGCCGATTAGCAATGAAACAATCAATCTAGTCAAGGATACATCGCTGATTTACATTCTCGCAATGAATGATCTTTTGAGAGTCGCTCGAACAATCGTTCAACGCGAATTCGATATGACTCCATTTGTTGTTGCGGCGATTTTTTATCTCGCAATGACTGCAGTTTTGACCTGGATTTTCAAGAAACTCGAAGCGAAATTCGGTGCATATTCCAAGGAGCTCGCGTGATGAAATCGAGATTGATTCTTCTAATCCTAACTTTGATTTTGAGTATCAGTTTTCCAGTTTTTGCAGAATCGGAAAATGATTCGGAATCGGAAGTTTCGGAAAATGTTTCCGAAGAAATTCCGACGAAGGAAAATTTCTCGTCGAAAGTCGCAAACATGTCTGAAGTTCTCGGGATTCGATATGCCGCGAATCAAGACAAAATTCGAATCGTTGTTGATACATCTAGCCCAACAGAATTCAAAACGATGTGGATTCAAAATCCTGGACGGCTGATAATCGATCTCGATAATTCATGGATTAGTTCAACTGCAAATCGCGAAATGACTTTCAATTCGGATTTCGCCACAAAACTTCGATTGGCGCAATTTGATCCTCAAACCGTTCGAATTGTTATCGAAACAGAAATGACTGAATCCGACAGCAACATTTTTGCATTGCCGGGCGGGAGATCCGATGGCAGAGTTGTCATTGATATTGGAAGGAAAATCGAAGAACCGGTTCAAGATACAAAGCAAGATCCGGATTCGCCTGGAGAATTCAAGCCGAAGGAAAAAGATGAATCGCCGGAAGAAATTCGTCAAACAGTTCCGCCTGAACCAGATGCTCCGGATGAAAAACCTCGAAAAAAATCCAAAGATGATAAATCGAAGGATAAAGATTCTGAGGATAAAAAATCGAAGGATCAAAAATCGGACGATGATTCGAAGAAAACTGAAACTCCCTCGAAACCTTCCAAACCTCCGCGTCAAAGAATCGATCTATCAACAATTCCGCCCGAAGTTTTGATCGAGAAACCATTGATCGGGAAATTAATCGCGATAGATCCAGGGCATGGAGGATCTGACGCCGGCGCGATTGGTCCATCGGGATTAATGGAAAAGACTGTCACGCTCAATATTTCATTGGCACTTCGCGAATTGCTCGAGTCTCAAGGCGCGGAAGTCATAATGACTCGCGACACAGATATCGAAGTTCATGAAAAAGGATCTCGAGCGACAGCGAATGAGGAACTTCAAGCGCGATGCGACGTTGCAAATGACGCTGAAGCAGATATTTTTATCTCGGTACACATCGATTCATTCACGAACAGCACAGCTCATGGCACGACAACATATTACGACGCAGATTCGAAATTGGGATTCAAGCTCGCCGATAAAATTCGCGCGAATTTGATTGACGAAATCGAAACTGCAAGCCGTGGAACTCAGCGATGCAATTTCTACGTTGTCAACAAAACTGATATGCCTGCAACTCTCATCGAAGTCGCTTTCATTTCTAACACCGACGAAGAAAAAATGCTCGGCAGTGAAGAGGGAATCATGAAAGCGGCTGTTGGAATTGCAGAGGGAATCAAAATTTATTTCGAAGAATGATTGGAGGCGAGCGATCGTCTCCATTTTTTTTATTAAGGAGGATTTTTTTGAAAAAGATAATTTTGACAGGAGATCGCCCGACTGGAAGATTGCACATCGGACATTTTGTCGGATCACTGCGCGGTCGAGTCGAATTGCAAAATTCCGGTGAGTATGAAAAAATTTTTGTAATGATCGCCGATGCTCAAGCTCTCACAGACAATTTTGAGCATCCGGAAAAAGTTCGCGACAACATCCTCGAAGTCGCAATGGATTATTTGTCAGTTGGATTAGATCCTCAAAAAACGACAATTCTGATTCAGTCGCAAATTCCAGAGCTCACGGAATTAACTTTCTATTACATGAATCTCGTGACAGTTTCGAGGCTGCAGCGAAATCCAACTGTGAAATCAGAAATTCAAATGAGAAATTTCGAGGCGAGCATTCCAGTCGGCTTTTTCTGTTATCCAATCAGTCAAGCGGCAGATATCACAATTTTCAACGCGACAACAGTTCCAGTCGGCGAGGATCAAATTCCAATGCTCGAGCAGACAAAGGAAATCGTTCGAAAGTTCAATGCAACTTATGGAGAAACAATCGTCGAGCCGGATATTTTACTGCCGAAAAATTCAGCATGCCTGCGGCTTCCAGGAATCGATGGCAAGGCAAAAATGAGCAAATCGCTGGGAAATTGCATTTATCTTTCCGATTCGAAGGATGAAATCGCGGAAAAAGTTCGAAACATGTATACAGATCCGAATCACATTCACGTAAAAGATCCGGGGCAGGTCGAGGGCAATACAGTTTTCACATATCTCGATGCATTTTCGACGCCGGAGCATTTTTCAAGATATCTGCCGGAATATGAAAATCTCGACGCGTTGAAAGATCATTACAAGCGTGGAGGATTAGGCGATGTAAAAATCAAAAAATTCCTCACCGCGATTTTGGAAGAGACTCTCGAGCCGATTAGATCTCGGCGTTCTGAATTGGAAAAAGATCCAGAATATGTTCGAAAAATTTTATTGGATGGAACGAATCTCGCTCGAGAAACTGCATCTGAAACAATTTCCAAAGTTCGCCGCGCGATGAAGATCAACTATTTTGAGAATTGATTTTCTAATTTCGACATGATAGAATCGCGCCATCTCGTTTGAAGGGAGTGAATATGTTTGCCAAATATCAAAGCCTCGATTCTGTCGGTGAAAAAAGATGCAAAGCGTCGTGCACGCAACATCGCTGAGAAAACCAAAGTCAAGAAGGCAATTCGCCAGGTCGCAGACGCAATTAAAGCGGGCAATGCTGATGAAGCTCAAAAACTCTTCGTCGCAGCGCAGAAGGCAATTGATCAGGCTGCAGCGAATCGCGTTTATCACAAAAATAACGCGGCGCGCAAAAAGTCTCGTCTTGCGAAAAAAATCAAATCGCTCACCGAAGCGGCAGAATAATCTCGAAACGAAAGGCACTGCTCGATTTGAGCGGTGTCTTTTTTATGTTGAGGAGTAAAAAATGGATCAAAAACACATTCGAAATTTTTCAATCATCGCGCACATCGATCATGGCAAATCGACAATTGCGGATCGATTAATCGAAATCACGGGGACAATGCAAAAGCGTGACATGGAGGCGCAGGTTCTCGACAATATGGAACTCGAGCGGGAGCGGGGAATCACAATCAAGGCTCAAACGGTGCGTCTGAATTACAAATCGCGCGATGGTGAGATGTATCAGCTCAATCTAATCGATACGCCGGGACATGTCGATTTCAATTACGAAGTCTCGCGATCTTTAGCGGCATGCGAGGGAGCATTGTTAGTTGTCGATGCAGCGCAGGGAGTCGAGGCACAAACTCTCGCAAATGTATACCTCGCGCTGGATCATGATTTGACGATTCTGCCGGTGATAAACAAAATCGATTTGCCGAGCGCAGATCCAGATCGCGTGAAAAAAGAAATCGAGGATGGAATTGGACTCGATGCATCCGATGCGATTTTGACTTCCGCAAAAACTGGCGAGGGAATCGATGAAATTCTTGAAAAAATCGTCGAAGAAATTCCAGCTCCCGAGGGCGATGAAAATTCACCATTGCAAGCATTGATCTTCGATTCATATTTCGATCCGTACAAAGGTGCAGTCGCGCGAATTCGATTGATGTCTGGAAAAATCGAAAAGGGCGATCGATTGAAAATGATGGCGACTGGAAAAATTTTCGAAGTCACTGAACTTGGATGTTTTTCACCGAATCTGATGCCGCTCGATGAACTTTCAACCGGCGAGGTTGGATATGTCTGCGGCTCACTGAAAGATGTTCGCGATATTCGAGTTGGAGACACAATCACATCGGAAAAAAATCCAGCGTCTGAACCACTGCCTGGATATCGCGGCGTGACCTCGATGGTTTACTGCGGCTTGTATCCAGTTGACAGCGCGGATTATGACAATCTGAAAGAGGCTCTGGAGAAATTGCAGCTCAATGACGCGGCATTGAAATTCGAGCCGGAGACTAGTGCAGCTTTGGGATTTGGATTTCGATGCGGATTTTTAGGACTTCTTCACATGGATGTAATTCAAGAGCGTCTCGAGCGGGAGTATAATCTGAAACTTATCACGACTGCGCCGTCAGTAATTTATCGCGTGAATAAAACTGATGGCGAAATTTTGATGATTGACAATCCTGCCAAACTTCCAAAGACGACAGAAATTGCATCGATCGCTGAGCCATATGTCAAGGCGACAGTTATCGTTCCGAAGGATTACGTCGGCAGTGTCATGGAAGTTTCTCAAGACAAGCGCGGCGAGTATCAATCAATGGATTATCTCGACACGAATCGCGTCATGATCACGTATCAAATTCCGTTGAGTGAGATCATCTACGATTATTTCGACCGTCTGAAATCAACAACGCGTGGATATGCATCGCTCGATTATGAACTGTCAGATTATCGCGAGGCAGATCTGGTGAAACTCGATATTTTATTGAATGGCGATGTTGTCGATGCGCTTTCGTCAATCGTGCACAAGGATCGAGCAGTTCCAAGAGGTCGCCAGCTTGCATTGAAACTCAAGCGAATCATTCCGCAGCAGATGTTTGATATTCCAGTTCAAGCGGCAGTTGGCGGGAGAATCATTGCGCGGGAGGATGTCAAGGCTCGGCGGAAGGATGTTTTGGCGAAATGTTATGGCGGTGATGTTTCGCGAAAGAAAAAACTTCTCGAAAAGCAGAAGGAAGGTAAAAAGCGCATGAAAGCAGTTGGAAGTGTTGATCTTCCTCAAGAAGCGTTCATGGCGATTCTCTCAGATGATTGACGAATTCGAAATCTATATTCATATCCCATTCTGCCGGCAAAAATGTTTTTATTGCGATTTCCCCTCGATATCTGGAGGGGATTTTTTGTTCGGACGATATACTTCGGCGATTTGCCGCGAGATCGAATTGCGCGAAATTCCCTCGGAAAAAATTCGATCGATCTATTTTGGCGGAGGGACTCCCTCGATTCTTCCGATTGAAATGATCGAAAAAATTTTCAATTCGATTCCGAATAAAAAAAGCAGTCCCGAGATCACCATCGAGGCGAATCCTGGGACTGTTGATAAAAAATATTTGCGAGATTTAAGACGAATTGGATTCAATCGAATTTCATTTGGAGTTCAAAGTTTCAACGATCGAATTTTGAAATCGATCGGAAGAATTCATACATCTCGCGACGCGCTCGATTCAATCGATTCAGCTCGACTCGCTGGATTCAAGAATATCAACATCGATTTGATCTATGCTCTTCCGAATCAAACGATCGAGGATCTTCAAAACGATCTCGATATAATTGCAGCGCTCGATATTCAACACGTTTCGATTTATGGATTGCAGATTGAAGAAGGAACTCGATTTTCGCAGATGAAACTCGATTTGCCGAGCGATGAAATCACTGAATCGATGTATGATTTGATCGTTTCAGAATTGCCGCGGCTTGGATTTCATCGATACGAGATTTCGAATTATGCTAAAGATGGATTTGAATCGCGGCAGAATCTCGGCTATTGGTCAGATATTCCATACATTGGATTTGGTTCGGCAGCTCATTCATACCTCAACGATGATCGAATTGAAAATTTCTCGAACGTCGAAGAGTATATCGATGCAATTGAATCTGGAAAAATTTTTTATCGGGCGGAAGATCCAAATCGAAATCGGAATGATCTTATCAGTGAATTTTGTTTCCTTGGACTTCGAAAAACTTCTGGAATCGATCGATCTCAATTCAAAAATAAATTTGGAGATCCAATCGAGAAATATTTTCAGCGTGAGATCGATCGACTCATTTCGAAAAATCTTCTGGAAGTTGATGAAAAATCGATTCGATTAACTCCGCTCGGCATGAAATTTGGAAATTTAGCATTCGAAGAATTTTTACTATGATCACAAATTAAAAAATTCCCGAGAGATCGTCAATGATCCCTCGGGAGTTTTTTTGTTCCTCAACAATGGGTCAAGCGTCACGCTTGTCAGTTGAAACTTGTACCAGTTGCAAGAAGTCGAGCTTTAGCTCTCGCAAGTGCAAGTTCAGCGCGATCGATGTCAATATCTTCATGTTCTTTCGGTGCGCGTTTAAATTCTTCGATTCGAGCTTTTGCTCTCGAATATGCTTGCTGCGCTCGATTCACATCGATATTTCCAGATTCTTCCGCGGCATTCGCTAACACTGTGATTTTTTTCGGCGTGACTTCCATGAATCCGCCGGCACAAGCGATCAATTCTTCTTGATTTTGAACTTTGACTCGCATCGCGTGAGGAACGAGTCCAGTGATTAGAGGAGCATGTCTGGGCAAAATTCCAAGTTCTCCGCCCGTCGATCGAACGATGAGCATTGAAATATCTTTCGCGCAGACTGCTCCATTTGGAGAAACAACTTCAAGTAGGATGCTGCTCGCCATCGCAATCAAGCCTCCTTGAGTTTCTTCGCTTTCTCAATCACTTCTTCAATTGAACCGACCATGTAGAATGCGGCTTCTGGAAGATCGTCGTGTTTGCCATCGAGAATCTCTTTGAATCCGCGAATTGTATCTTTGAGCGGGACATATTTTCCCGGCGATCCAGTGAAAACTTCCGCGACTGCAAACGGCTGTGACAAGAATCTTTGAATCTTGCGGGCTCTTGAGACGACGAGTTTATCATCATCAGAAAGCTCTTCCATACCGAGAATCGCGATAATATCCTGCAGCTCTTTATATTTTTGGAGAACTGACTGAACGCCGCGGGCAACTTGATAATGCTCCTCGCCGATAACGTTCGGATCGAGAATTCTGGAAGTTGAATCGAGAGGATCAACTGCCGGATAAATTCCGAGCTCTGCAATTTGACGTGAAAGAACTGTCGTTGCGTCGAGGTGAGTGAATGTTCCAGCCGGTGCAGGGTCAGTCAAATCGTCAGCAGGAACATAAACTGCTTGAACTGATGTGATTGATCCTTTTTTGGTTGAAGTGATTCGCTCTTGAAGTGCACCGATATCAGTTGCAAGTGTCGGCTGATATCCAACAGCGGAAGGCATGCGTCCCAAGAGTGCCGAGACTTCCGAGCCTGCTTGAATGAAACGGAAGATGTTATCGATGAAAAGCAGAACATCTCGTCCCTGCTCACGGAAATATTCCGCCATCGTCAAACCTGTCAAACCGACACGCATACGAGCTCCAGGCGGCTCATTCATCTGTCCATAGACGAGCGCAGTTTTATCAATAACTCCGGATTCAGTCATCTCGTGCCAGAGATCATTTCCTTCACGAGTTCTTTCACCGACGCCGGAGAAAACTGAATAACCACCATGCTCCGTTGCAATGTTATGAATAAGTTCCATGATCAAAACTGTTTTGCCGACTCCTGCACCGCCGAAAAGTCCAATCTTTCCGCCGCGAGAATATGGCGCGATCAAATCGACAACTTTGATTCCAGTTTCAAGAATCTGAGTCGAGGTTTCCTGTTCCGAGAAAGTCGGTGCAGGTCTATGAATTGGCCATGCCTCTTTATTTCCAACTGGTTTTGGATTTTTATCAACGGTGCGTCCCAAGACATCGAAAACGCGTCCGAGACATGCTTCGCCGACTGGAACGCGAATCGGTGCGCCGGTATCGTCAGCTTCCATTCCGCGCATAAGACCATCAGTCGAGCTCATCGCGATGCATCGAGTGACGCTGTCACCGAGATGCTGCATAACTTCGACGACGAGATCGATTTCAACATTTTCAGCTTTGCCCTTGATCGTGACTGCGTTGAGAATTTCAGGCAGTTCGCCGGCAGGAAATTCAATATCAACGACAGCACCGATAACTTGGACAACTTTTCCCTTTGCCAAGATATACCCCCCTTAGCGAGGATTTTTACTAATTCAAATTTACTTGAGAGCTTCAGCACCACCGACGATTTCAGTGATTTCGTTGGTGATTTTAGCTTGACGAACTTTGTTGTAATGGAGATTCAGAGTTTCGATCAATTCGCCCGCGTTATCAGTTGCGTTGCTCATTGCATTCATTCGAGACGAGAGTTCAGACGCCGCAGATTGTAACATCGCTGCATAAATGACAGTGACTAAATATTGCGGAAGAAGATGGCTCAAAACTGCTTCAGCTGATGGCTCGTAGATGTATTCAGCTTTCAAGCCGGATGATTCTTCAGATTTCTCGTCAGATTTTTCTGCAGTGAATGGAAGAAGTTTGACGACTTCCGGAACGCAATTGATCGCTGAGACAAATCGAGTATAAAGCATTTCGATTTCTTTGACTCCGCCTTCAGTGAATCGATCCATCAAATATCGCGCAATCATTTGAGCATGCTCATATTTTGGACGCTCACTCATGCCGGTATAATCTTTCACGATATCATAATTGCGATGTTTGAAAAAAACTCGAGATTTTCTTCCGACTGTCACGAGTTCAGTGTTTGATTTATCCTCGACTTGATTCATTGCCGCTTTGCAGACGTTCGAGGAATATGCACCAGCTAATCCTTTGTCTGACGCGATAACGAGGATCAATTTTTTACCGGATTCATGAATTTCGAGGAGAGGATGTGAAAAATCTGTAGCATTTGACGCGATCTCTCGAACGACTTCCGCAGTTTTATCAGCATACGGCTTATTCGATGTCGCAGCTTCTTTAGCTCTACGAAGTCTGGAAGTTGCAACCATGTTCATCGCGCTGGTGATTTTTTGAGTGCTTTTAACTGATCGAATTCGACGGCGAATATCCTGCAAACTTGCCATGGAATCTCACCGCCTTAGCTTTCGACCGATTTGTAATTGATCGTCTCTTTGAATTCTTTGATCGCGTTTGAAATTTCCGCTTCCAAAGCGTCATCGAGTTTTTTCTGATCCGCGATTTTCTGTCCGACTTCAGGATGCTGCGAATGCATGAATTTAATGAGATCGGAATGGAATTGAACGACTTTTTCAACAGGAATATCAGTCAAAAATCCACGAACTGCCGAGAAGATCGAGATAACTTGATCTTGAACTGACAGCGGAGAATATTGAGCCTGTTTCAGAGTCTCAACCATTCGAGCACCGCGATCGAGCTGAGCTTTCGTCGTTTTATCGAGATCCGATGCGAATTGAGCGAATGCTGCGAGCTCACGATATTGCGCGAGATCGAGACGCATTGTTCCAGCGACTTGTTTCATCGCTTTGATTTGCGCAGATCCACCGACACGGGAGACTGAAAGTCCAACGCTGATAGCTGGGCGAATTCCAGAATAGAAAGCATCAGTTTCGAGCATGATTTGTCCGTCAGTGATTGAGATAACGTTCGTCGGAATGTATGCAGAAACGTCGCCTGCTTGAGTTTCGATGACCGGCAGAGCTGTGATAGATCCTGCACCGAGATCGTCTGAAAGTTTTGCCGCGCGTTCGAGAAGTCTTGAATGCAAATAGAAAACGTCGCCAGGATAAGCTTCACGCCCTGGAGGACGTCTCAAGAGCAATGACATTGCACGATAAGCCGCTGCATGTTTAGTCAAATCGTCGTAGATGCAGAGACAGTGACCGCCCTGCCCTTTATCATTCTTTTTATACATGAAATATTCCGCCATCGCGACTCCGGAATATGGAGCGAGATATTGGAGAGGAGCAGAATCTGCCGCAGTTGCTGCAACGATGATCGTATATTCCATCGCGCCATGATCTTCGAGAGTTTTCACGACTCGAGCAACTGTCGATGCTTTCTGACCAATTGCAACATAAACACAGATACAGTTTTGTCCCTTTTGATTGATGATCGTATCAACCGCGATAGCTGATTTTCCAGTTCCGCGGTCACCGATAATCAACTCACGCTGTCCGCGGCCGATTGGGACTAGCGCATCGATAGCTTTCAATCCAGTCTGCAGAGGCTCATGGACTGATTTTCTATCTGCAATACCTGGTGCGCGATATTCAACCGGACGAGTTTCAGTCGTTTTGATTGGACCTTTGCCATCGATTGGACGTCCCAAGGCATCAACAACGCGGCCGATCATATTTTCGCCGACTGGAACCTGCATGATTCGACCGGTGCGCTTGACTGTGTCTCCCTCTTTGATTTCAGTATCGCCGCCGAGAACAACTGCACCGACGTTATCCTGCTCGAGGTTCAAAACGAGTCCATAAACATCATTTCCAAAATCGAGGAGCTCTCCAGCCATTGCTTTATCGAGTCCATGAACGTGAGCGATTCCGTCGCCGACAGTGATAACCGTGCCAACATCATCGACATTCAGATCCACGTTGTAATTTTTGATCTGATCCTTAATGATGGCAGTGATTTCTTCCGGATTCATCTTCATGTTTTAGCCTCACCTCTTTCTAAGCTTACGCGCTTGCGAGGAGCTCTCGTCTGAGGGCTTGAAGTTTCCCTGCAACGCTGCCATCTATCCTTTTATCTCCAATTTTGACAATGATTCCGCCGAGAATTTTTTTGTCGTGATGGAGACGGAGCTGAATTTTTTTACCAGTGAGAGTTGATAATTTTTTCTGCAGCTGCGTCTGCTGCGTTTTAGTCAATGCGCCGACTGAAATCACATCGGCAATCAGAATTCCGCGAGCCTCATTCGACAATGCACGGAATTCTGATTCAATTGCCGAAAAGATTCCGATGCGGCGTTTATCAACAAGCAGAAGCAGAAAATTCATGATCGTTTCTGAAACTTCACCTTTGAAACATTTGGTGAGAAGTTCCTTTTTCGATTTTGCATCGATTTGAGGATTTGAGAAAAATGCAACGGCTTGATCATTCGAAAAAAGATCCTTATTAATGGAAGCTAACTCGTCGCCATATTTCTCGAGTTTCTTTTCTTCCTCGGCGATTTCGAAGATTGCGCGTGCATATTTTCTAGCGAGCTGGATGTTCAGCATGAGAGATCACCCAAATTCTTCTTATCGAGCTTACTGATGAATTCGCTGATAATCGCGTCATTTGATTTGCTGTCGAGATTCTTCTCGATGATCTTTTCAGCCGCGGCTAAAGATAGAGCAACGACTTCACCTTTGAGCTGCGATACAGCCTGTTCTCTCTCGCGAGCGATTTCATCTTGAGCATTCTTTTTCATCTGCTCGATTTCACGCTTAGTTTCTTGAACGCTAGCGGCATGTTCATCACGCGCGCGAGCTTCTGCCTTATCGACGATCTCCTGAGCTTTCGATTGAGCGTCCTGCAGCTGCTGTTGATATTTTTTGAGAGTATCTTCAGCGGCTTTTGCATCGGCGTCAGCTTTATCGATGCTCGCGGCAATTCTATCGGAGCGTTCTTGAAGTAATTTCATGATTGGTTTATACGCAAGCGCACGCAGTAAAATCACGAGAATCAGAAAGTTGATAATCTGCGCGATGATTGTTGCGTTAATTTCGATCAACGCACCCTCCTCCTTTCATTAGAGAAGTGGAATTCATTTTGAATTTCGACTTGGAATTATTGGACGAGGGAAGTCAATGGGTTTGCATAGAGCATGATGAGCGCGACAACTGTTGCGATGATCGCCATAGCTTCGATCAAACCGACGGAGATAAGAGTGTTGGTGAAGAGAGTTCCTTGAGCTTCCGGTTGACGAGTGAGACCTTCGATGAATTTGCTTGTGACGAGACCATCGCCGACGCCTGCGCCGATAGCTGCGAGTCCCATCGTAATTCCTGCGCCAAGAAGTGCCGCTGCAACAACGATATTCATTAAAAATTCCTCCTTGAAATTGAAACTGAGATTGAAATTTGGAAATTGGAAACTGGATCAAAAAAGTTATTCATGCGATTCGGTTTCTTTCACTGCATTCGCAAGATATGCTGTCGAAAGCATCGTGAAGATAACCGCTTGAACTCCGCCGATGAAAATACTGAACGCCAGCCATAGAACTGAGGGGATTGGCATCCAAATCGGCATGAGTTTCAACAAAACGATGATGAGAATTTCGCCCGCGAGGATGTTTCCGAATAGACGGAAGGCGAGCGTGATTGGCTTTGCGATTTCCTCAATCATATTAATCACGACGAAAACTGGTGTCGGCTGGAAGAAGTGCGCGATATAATGTCCGCCTTTCATGTATAGACCGAGAAAATGAACCATGCAGATGACGAGGAGCGCAAGTCCGAGAGTTGTATTGAGATCATTTGTCGGCGATGCCATTTGAGGAATCAAGCCGAGCATGTTCGATGTGAAAATGAATAGGAACAGCGAAACGATGAATGGTGCGAGGAATTTTCCGCGTTTGCCCATCATTCCATCGACTTGAGAGTTGAGCCAATTGACAACGATCTCGATAACATTTTGCCAGCCTTGAGGAACGAGTCTGAGACGACGAGTTGCCAGCGTTGCGATGATAATCACGACAGCCATTGCAATCCACGTCATGATGATTGTCTCGGAATTGAAGGTGAGACCGGCGATATGAACTGGACCACGATGAACGACTTCCATAAAAATTCACCCCCTTCCGATTCGAGACTCAAGAGAAATTTTGCATAGGAAAAACATGCCAATCACAAATACGACGAGGAATCCAGTCACTGCCGCGAAAAAGATCTTTGTCGAAAGTTTGATCGTGAGCATCAGACAAATGAAAATCATCACGAGCCGGAGTAAAAGTCCAAAGATCATTTCACGTTTTGCCCGCGCGATAATTGCTTGACGCCCGACAGATCTCACCAGATTCATGATTCGCTCGAGTCTTCCAGTCAGCGATATGAAATAAAATCCACCGAGAAGATATCCAATTAAAACACTTCCGAATAGATTCAATTCATGCTGCGCCCAGAGCGAGATGAGGATCATTATCGAGACAGCGGCTAAAGTTTTCCATCCTCGAAGTGCGAGGAGTTTCAAAATTTCTCTCATATTCATCATGATTGAAAATTTTTCGACATCATGTCAAAAATCCCTTTCGATTGAAAAACAAAAAAAGACTCCCGAAGATCTTTTCGATCCTCGAGAGTCTTTTTTTAATGTTCGGAAGAAATATCGAGCTCGCGAGCCTCCAATTCCATCTGCTCTTGATTCGGCTTTTCCATTTCATGCTTATCGGAACTCTGCTGATCCATTCCCTCGTGATAGAGATTGTATTGATCTCTTCCATTGCCTTTCGAAACATACAGCGCGGCATCAGCTTTCTTCAATAAACCATCGACGCTATCGGCATCATATGGATACATCGCGACACCAACGCTCGCTGAAAGATAGAATGAATTTCCGCTGATTTCAAAAACCTTCCGCATCCTTTCGACTAACGCCTGGCAAATCGCTTCAGTATCATCGCGATTCATTCCAGTCAAAAACATGATGAATTCATCGCCGCCATATCGGCAGACCGATTCTTTATCGCCGGCGATTTCTGCAATTCGATTTCCAAATTCGATTAAGAGTCCATCGCCAACCGCATGCCCATAAGTATCGTTGACGCCTTTGAATTTATCAACATCGACGAAAAACAGCGATGCAAATTCCGCCCGCGGCAGAGATTCCGTAAAAATTTTTCTGACATGGACAAGGAAATGATTTCGATTCGGCAATCCAGTCAGCGCGTCGTGATATGCAATATCGCGAATTCGATCTTCCGCGGCTTGACGTTTTTCATTACTGATTTTCAATCCTTGAATCATGTGATTGATGTTATCCGCCAAAACTCCCAATTCATCCTGCGATTGAATCTGCAGTTTGCCGGAAAGATCTCCGGATCTGACTCGATTCGCCATACTCACGATTTCAAAAATCGGCTGAGTGATTCGTTTCGAGAATAGAACAATTCCAAACGATGCAAGCAGAGCTATCAAAACGCCGCCCATTGCAGCGCGTCGATAAAGTCCATTCAATGAATCGATAATCGTGTCTGAAGATCGAATTATCACGAGCGTCCATTTTGAATTGTTGACTGGCAGATAAATTGTCTGATACGTGCAGAAAAATGTTTCATCTTGATAATCATACGTAAAACTGCCGGATTCATTTTCCAACGCGCGGCGCATGACCTGCTCTTTTCCAGTTGGTGCGGCGAATGGTTCTTTTTTGAGAACTAATTCGTTTCGAGAATTTTTGACTGCCTTACCTTGATCATCCCAAACAATCGATGTGCGTTCCATGGTTTTATAATTGAAAATTCCATCTCCCGCCTCATCAGGTTGTGCAATCGTGTTTCCATATTGATCAAGAAGATAAGCTGAACATTCGCTCGTCCCGTTGAATCGATGAATAAAGTGCTGAATCGTTTGCATATTGACATCGGCGCGAATAAATCCAGCGAGATTCAGTCCGGAAAAAACTCCCTGCGTCATTGTGATAATCATATCCTGCGTCGTGTCTGAAAAATATACCGGCGAAATGAATCCAGAGGGAGCTTTCATGAATTCCTTGAAAAATGGATTCCGCGATTGATCTTGATTTGCGCCGACGTTTCGAGTTACCTGTTCGCCGTTGAGATTGACAATCGCGAGGAGCTCATATGAAGTTTCTTCACGCCGCATTCGCTGAATTAAAGTTCGCTGCTGCTCGATTGAAATGTTCATTAAATCGGGATAAGTTGTTATCGCACGTTCAAATGCAAATGCTTTTTCGATTGACTGTCTGATATTTCGCGCGAGCATTTGAGTGACTTGCGCATCACTTTCGCGAGTGAATCGTTCATAATCTTCGACTAAGACATATCGAACGATAGCGAAGAATGCAACGAACGATATAAAAATGACCGTGCAAATGATACTCACCATCTGCCAGCGGATAGACAATTTCATTCTCGCGATCCCCTTCCAAAAATCACGAGATTGAATTCGTCGCGAGAATCAATATTCCTGCAATTTTGAGATTCGGATCGAGATTTGATCAATGGATTCTTTTCTGCATTCGAACTGCTAAAAATGCTGCGAAGAAACATTTCAATGAGTCACCAATAATGTAGGGAAGTGCTCCAATCATGAAAGCTTTGAAAAAATCGATCTCCATAAAAATCACGAGCGAGATCATTCCGCCGAGATAAGTGATTGGCATCGAGCAAATGATATCGATCAAAGTATATTTTTTGACGTCGGGATGTTTGCCTTTGAATTTTGAAACGAGTGGATAAGCAATCAGCCATGCAAAATAAAATCCTCCAGTTGCACCGATTAATCGACTCGTCCCCGATGCTCCTCCCGCAAAAACTGGAAGACCAATCGCGCCGAGCAATATGTAGACCAGAATCACGATGAAAGTTTGTTTTGGAGTTAATAGAAATGCTGTCACGCTCATTGCAATTGTCACTGCTGTCACCATTCCTGGAGTGAATGGAAGAGGGAATGAAATGTATGCAGTCACGCAGCAGAATGCAACACAAATCGCCATCATTGTCAGCTCTCGAGTTTTTAAATTGGAATTCAAAATGGATCACTCCTCGAAGAATTTTCCATGATTCTAAATTTGAATCTCGTCAACGTCAACTTCAAGGAGTTTATATAGAAAACAGAAAATCAAATCGAGATCAAAAATCTTCAATTGCAGGAAAAAATCTAACTGCGTTGAAAATTTTCCGCGTGGTGATTTGAACGAATTTTTCCAACAAAAAATTTTAGGAGGGGTTTCACATGCAACAGAGGGAAACTCTTTGGGAAGCATACCTTCGTCGAGGATTGAGCCGCCGCTCATTTCTCAAAGGATGCTTCGCGCTCACGGCAATGATGGGATTATCTCTCGACAAATTCAATGATGTTGTCGAAGCGGCATCTGGACGTCCATTGCCAGTTGTCATTTGGATTCATGGACATGAATGCACCGGCTGCGATGAATCTTTTATTAGATCAGCATCGCCGCTTGCATCGGATCTCGTTTTGAATGAAATCGCGCTTGAATATGATCATCTCTTGAGCGCGGCATGTGGTGAGCCGTTCGAGGCACATCTCGATCAAACGATTCAAAATTATTACGGAAATTATATCCTCGCAGTTGAAGGTGCAGTTGCGACGAAAATGAATGGCGCGTATTGCATGAGTGGAGGACATACTTTTACATCGTTACTTCAAAAAGCTGCCGCTGGAGCTGCTGCAATTATCGCTTATGGATCCTGCTCGAGCTATGGAGGAATTCAAGCTGCAAATCCAAATCCAACAGGTTCGGCAGGAATCGAAATGTTTGTCGGCGGAAAACCAGTTATCAAAGTTCCAGGATGTCCTCCAATTCCTGAAGTTATGACTGGAGTCGTCATGCATGTTGCACTCTTTGGAAATCTTCCGGATCTTGATAGCGATGGAAGACCGAAACAATTCTTCGGAAATCGAATTCATGACACATGTTATCGACGTCCATTCTTCGATGCAGGACTTTTCGCCGAGACTTTCGATGACGCTGGAGCTAAAGCTGGATGGTGTCTTTATAAATTAGGATGCAGAGGTCCAGAGACTTATTCTTCATGCGGAAATTTGCGCTGGTATCAAGGAATGAGCTATCCAATTCAATCCGGCGCGCCATGTATCGGCTGTGCGAATGCTCATTTCTGGGATGAAGAGCCTTTCACAGATCGTTTGCCAAAATATGGGAAGATCGGTGACGCGGATAAAATTGGAATTGGATTGGGAGTCATGGCGACAGCGGGAGTTGCAGCACATGCAGTTGCAAGTGTGATTCAGCGCAATTCTCGAGATAAAGTTGCGGAAGAGAATCGTCACGACGAAGATTAATTTTAAAAGGAAGTGAATTAAATGCCACATGTCGTAGTTGATCCAATTACGAGAATTGAGGGACATCTGCGCGTTGAAGTTGAAATCAATGGAAATCAAGTGACTGATGCAATTTCGAGCGGAACAGCTTGGCGCGGATTGGAACTCGTCATGAAAGATCGAGATCCTCGCGATGCTTGGGCTTATATTCAAAGAATCTGCGGAGTTTGTACAACTGCTCATGCGTTGGCGTCAGTTCGAGCGGTGGAGGATGCATTGGGAATCAAAATTCCTAAAAATGCAAACTACATTCGAAATATCATGGCGGCAACATTGACAGTTCAAGATCATATTGTCCACTTCTATCATTTACATGCATTGGATTGGGTGTCTCCAGTCGAAGCACTTTCAGCGAATCCAGATGCAACAGCGAATCTCCAGCGCGATTTGTTGAATGCATATCGATTGAATTTCACAACTCCGACAACTGGACAAACTCTTCAATCGATGTCAACCGAGGCAGTTCCTCATGATTTTCCCGCGGCAACTCCTCAATATTTCGCGGCGATTCAAGCTAAAGTCAGAACGATTGTCGAGAGTGGACAGCTCGGAATCTTCTCGGCGCAATGGTGGGATCATCCAGATTATAAAATTCTCCCGCCCGAAGTTCATCTTTTAGCGGTCGCACATTATATTGAAATGCTCGATAAACAGCGCGAATTGGTCACTCCTCACGTTATATTCGGCGGCAAAAATCCTCATCCTCATTATGTCGTCGGAGGAATGCCATGCTCGATTTCTCTCAAAGATGGAAATGCTCCAGTGAATACCGCTCGATTGGCAATTGTCGATCGCGCTATCAACATGGGACGAACGCTCGTCAATAATTATTACATTCCAGATCTCGTCGCGATTGGAAATCTCTATGTCAAAGCGGGAAAAGTTGATGGCGGTGGATTAGCTAAAACTCGAGTTTTAGGATTCGGCGCGTATCCAATTGAAAATTATTCCGGAACGTCGAATGGATCTTTCTTCAGTAACATGTTGATTCGATGCAACGGCGTCGTCGAGAATTTTGGTGCTGGAGTTGCAAATGCTGCATTCCATGAATTAACTGCAGACGATCTCAAAGCGGAAGATGGATTCACCGAGGGAGTTCAGCATGCATGGTATGAATATCCCGAGAATTCAAATCCAGATTTGCATCCATGGGAAGGAATCACTAAAGACAAGTTTACTGAACCGAAAGTTGGAACTGAAACAGTTTGGCAGCAATTGAACGAGCAGGGAAAATATTCATGGCTCAAGACTCCAAAATGGAAAGGTCAGCTCTGTGAAGTTGGACCACTCGCTCGATACATCATTATCTACACTCGCGCACAGAAAGGAATGCTTCCAAATCCAACTTGGGCAGAACAAATGATGCTCGAACAAATCAATGCAGTCTCTGGAGTGTTGGGATTGACTCCGGAAGTCTGGCTGCCAACGATGGTTGGAAGAACTGCCGCTCGAGCTCTCGATTGCCAGCTCAATGCAGAAATCAATCGATTCTTCTTCGACAAATTGATCGCAAATCTCAAAACTGGAGATACTACAGTCGTCGACAATTCGAAATGGTTCCCTGAAGTCTGGGATCAAAAATGTCATGGCGTTGGATTGTATGAAGCTCCTCGCGGTGGATTGAGTCACTGGGTTTCGATTGAGGATTCCAAAATCTCGAATTATCAATGCATCGTTCCGACAACTTGGAATGCATGTCCCCGCGACGATTCAGCAGGTCATGGAGCATTCGAGGCGGCGATGATTGATACTGCAGTTCAAATTCCTGACAAACCTATCGAAATCGCTCGAGTGATTCGCTCGTTCGATCCATGCATGGCCTGCGCGACTCACATGTTCGATGCATCCGGCAAAGAAATCGCAGCTGTGACAACCGATCCCAATTTCCGATGAGAGGAGGGATCTCACGATGAAAGAAGTCAAGCGGAAGGAATTTTATTTATTCAGCCCATTCCTTCGAATTTTTCACTGGATCATGGTCACAATGATTCTGATTCTCTTCGCGACTGGAATTTTGATCGCTAAACCGCTGCAAGTGATGACTCCCGAACCATTTTTGACAATCACTTCGATGGATCTTGTGCGTGATATTCATTTTGTCGCGGCATTCATCCTCTGCGCGTCATTGATTCTTCGAGTCTATGGATTCGCAATCAATCGCGGCGATCGACTTTTCCCAAGATTTTGGGAGGGACATTTTTATTCCGAGACTGTTGACGTTGCACTTCACTACATGTTATTGAAGAAAGAACATGCATCTTATTTGAGAAATCCCATGGCAAGGGCATCTTACGCAATGCTATATGTTTTACTCGCGATTGAAATTTTCACTGGATTCGCGATGTATTTCATGAATAAACCGAATGGAACTGGCGCGGCTCTATTTGGATGGGTCAACACGATTCTCGGAAGCGAAATGATGACTCACCTGGTACATCATTACGTCGCATGGTTTATCATTCTATTCGCAATTGGACATCTTTATATGGTTGTGCGGGCGGAATTCATGGAGGGCGAATCGGAAGTCTCGAGCATGTTCTCCGGCAGCAAAATTCTCGCGCATAATCCTAAAGATGCAAACGAGGTGGATTAATCGATGTGCAAAGAATGTGGCTGCGGAGATACAAATGGTGCAACTCGACTTCAATTTTTTGCAAAGGGATACACTGAATCGAATGCTCAGGAAATTGAAAATGATCTCACCGCGCTGCCTGGAGTGATGTTTGTTCATATTCATTCTCACGACGGCGAAACGGTGATCGATTACATTCCAGAGAAAACAAAACTCTCAAAAATCTTGAGCGTCTTTGAAAATCATGAAGTTGACGCCAATCTTTGAAAATTTTTCCGAATAAAAAAAGAGATCCTCGATCAAATCGGTCGAGGATCTTTTATATTTCCGCCAAAACTTTCGAAATAATGTTGAGCGGGGAGGAATTTCGAATGGCAATGACTTTGAATAACACTGCATCGATGGTTGCTCTCGGAAATCTCAATAAAAATGTTAAAAAAGTTGGAACGACTCTCGCAAAAATCGCATCGGGAGATCGAATTCCATCCGCAAAATATGATTCGGCAGGGCTTGCGATGTCTGAAATTCTTCGTGAGCAATTGAGATCGTTGCATCAGGATCAGCAGAACGTTCAAAATGGATCTTCATTATTCAAAACTGCATCGGGCGGAATCGATGACATAATCTCAAACATCCGACGGATCAAAGAATTAACGATCAATGCAGCTAATGATTCGAATTCTGATATTGATCGCGCGACAATTCAAAAAGAGGTTGATGCAAGTTTAGCGACGATTGAAGATATCGCTGTCGGAACTGAATATAATGGAATCAAATTACTCGATGGTACACTGGCTCGATCTGTCAATAATTCGCATGCACTTGCAGATCCTCATTCAGAACCGACTGGAACTCCAACGATGATAACTGGATCAATGACAATTTCAAGCGATGGAGTCTATCAACTCGATGAAAGCCTTGGAACGGCAACAATCACTGTCACTGCATCGAATGTGAAAATTATCGGTGCAAGTTCAGCTAAAGATGCCTCGATTGTTGTAAAAAATCCAGCGAGTTTGTGGCTAGAAAACTATAAAGCGACTGTAACTTCAGATAAAAATTTGATCGATTTTCAAACTGGCGATAATTTTCTCCATTTGAAAGGAACAAATACTCTAACAAACGCTGGAACTTATAGTTTTGCGACACCTGCTAAAGCTGGAATATGTACAGGAGGCAATTTGACGATATTAGGCGAGGAAACCACTGGCACTGCCGGAACTTTGAAAATCGATTTGGCGGAATGTATAATGGGCGCATGTATTGGCTCGAATGGCAGTCGCACGAGTGATCTTGGAAATCATTCGAACATCAATATCTTGAGCGGAACTTTCGATCTCACTCACCGCGGACATAGCGGTGCGGCAATTGGAAGTGGATGCGGAGCATCTATTGGAGATATCACGATTTATGATGGTAAAATTGACATGAATGTTTACAATTGCGACGTCACAATCGGTGCAGATGGCGGAACGAGTTCAATTCGTCCAAGTGTTGGAAGAATTGTTGTCAATGGCGGTGATATCAATGCAATTATGAGTAGCAATACTCTTACTGATGCAACAATATCTGATTATGCATTTGGGCATGGAGATTATGCTATCGTTGATACAATTGAATTTAATGGCGGAAAAATTCATGTTGAGAATCAAGGAAACGGAACTGCAATAAAGCCTGGATATAATTTGCCAGGGACTTTTAGTAATAATGACAAAATTTATGATCAAGATTTACCGAACGTTGGAGGCAGTTCAACTAGTGCTGAAGAAAATCCTCTAGCGATTCATCATGGAACAAAATCGAATCAGATGGATCTCTTTTCAATTGAATCAATGCGCCCAAAAGCCATGAAACTTGACAAACTCGATGTGACAACTCGAGATAAAGCTGAATCTGCAATTGCAACGATCGAATCAGCTCTGGAATATGCTCTCGATGTTGCAACTGATGTTGGATCATATATGGAACGTCTCGAGCATACTGAATCTAATTTGGAAATCAAAGCAGAAAATACTGCTCTATCAGATTCAGTTTTACGCGATGCTGATATGGCAAAAGAGATGACTGAATACACGAAATTCAATGTTTTAACTCAATCGGCTCAAGCGATGCTGGCGCAGGCAGGACAGAATCAATCTCAAGTTTTAAGTCTGTTGCAATAAAAAAGAGATCCATCGATCGAAAAATGATCGGTGGATCTTTTCTATTTCAGTAAAAATTTCGAAATAGATTCTAAGGAGGGATTCAAATGTTAATGGTTAGAAACATGAATGATTTTCTGAATCAGATGATGGGCGTGCCGATTCATAGTAAAGCCGGCTCGAAACGAATCGAGGATGCTGGAATCGATACAAACAGCAAAGCTTATCAAGTCGTGATTTCAGACATGGAATCGCGTGCTGGAAGTGGAATCGCTTATACAAATCCCGAAGCGATCAAAAATCGAATGGCTCAATATGATTCCGACGGAAACTGGATCAATCCTGCGTTGAAATATGGCGCAAAATCCAATGGCAAAGTCTTTTTTGGATGATTCGAAAAATCCTCGATCGAAACAAAATCGGTCGAGGATCTTTTTTTGCTTGAAAGAATTTCTTCAAACGTATATTCTCGCAAATCGAAGTCACAATTAAGGAGGTTAGAAAATGTTTTGCAGAAGCTGCGGCGCAAAAATTCCAGATGATTCGAGATTCTGTCCTCAATGCGGTGAGAAAGTTGTAACGATTTCAGATTCAGATCAATCAGAACGAAAATCTCAACAATCTCGACAAAATCAACAATCAAAAAAATCAGCTGGAAAAACTCTCACAATTCTTGGAAAATATCAAGTCAGCGTCAGTCCAAATCTCGAAAAATATGTCGTCGTGCGAAGAGTTTTGGAACAATATGCATCGATTCAGCAGAAACGAGCGTATGATTTTGCCATGGAAAATGTCTACAATTTCGACGATGTCTATAAAATCATGATGCCCGGCTGTTTAAAATTGATGCATGATTATGCAGAATTCGCAGCGGATCTTTTCAAGCGGATAGGATTGGATGCAGTCGATGCGGCAGTGCTTATCAAAAAATCAATCACTGAAGAATCTTACAATGCGGAGTTTCCAAATATCAATCTAGCCATGGATAAATTCGAGGCTTTTATGGATACTCCAAAAACAAAATCGGTAATCGATGAAGCAAAAAGCGAGCTGTATGATGAACTGGATGTCGAAGCCGAATGTGCTGGAGGAATCTATAATATCTGCTGCAAAATCATGGATACCGCAATTGATCTATTCATCGCGGCGGGATTAATTCCAGATGTTCAATTCGATTCAAAAACTGCACGAGATAATTACAAATCAATAGTGCGGGCGTTTGAGAATTCGAGAATCACAGAATCAGAAGCGATCGATCATTTGTGTCAGTGCATCGAGCTCGAGCCCTATCACCTTTGGTTTCCAGCTTACATTTTCAAAATCAATCCACAAAGCGAGCGGGATATTCTCGCGCTTTGCGATTATTTTGGAATCAAGGAACAGATTGAAACGTGGATTGAATCGATTAAACGAAATCCGGATGAAATTCCAGGATTTTAAGAGGAGGAAATTTTTTTGGACAAATATATTCCGCAGGAAATCGAGAAAAAGTGGCAGGATCAATGGGAATCGGCGAATTCATTTCACACTGACGAAGATCCATCGAAGAAAAAATATTACGCGCTCGAGATGTTTCCATATCCTTCGGGGAATCTTCACATGGGACACGTGCGCAATTATTCAATCGGCGATGTTGTTGCGCGATTCAAAAAGATGCGCGGCTTCAATGTTCTGCATCCGATGGGATTCGATGCGTTTGGAATGCCTGCTGAAAATGCAGCGATCGAGCATGGAATTCATCCGCGTGATTGGACACTCAAAAACATCGAAAATATGATCCGTCAGCAGAAATCGATGGGACTCTCGTACGATTGGAATCGAAAAGTTGAAACATGTCAGCCGGATTATTATCGATGGACTCAATGGCTGTTTGAACTTTTTTATGAACGTGGCTTGGCTTATAAAAAGGAAGCATCGGTCAACTGGTGCGATAATTGCGGAACTGTTTTGGCGAATGAGCAGGTTATCGATGGAAGATGCTGGCGCTGCGATGGTGAAGTTCATAAAAAAAATCTCGCGCAATGGTTTTTCAAAATCACTGATTACGCGGAAGAACTTTTGGCGGATCTCTCAAAACTCGATGGATGGCCTGAACGCGTCAAAACGATGCAGGAAAATTGGATTGGAAAATCTGAAGGCTGTGAATTCCATTTCGATATCGAGGGATTCGATGAAAAACTTTCGGTTTATACAACGCGTCCAGATACTGCATTCGGAATCACATTTGTAGTTTTAGCCGCGGAACATCCACTGGTTGAAAAATTGATCGCTGGACGTGAAAATGAATCAGAAATTCGAGCATTCATCTCTGAAACTCTCAAAATGTCTGAAATGGAAAGAACTTCTGCCGCATCGGAGAAAAAAGGAATATTCACTGGAGCATTTGCGATTTCTCCATTCACCGGCAAAAAAATTCCGATCTGGATTTCAAATTACGTTCTATATAATTACGGAACTGGTGCAGTCATGGGAGTTCCAGCGCATGACGAGCGCGATTGGATGTTCGCCTCGAAATATGGAATCGATAAAATTATCGTCATCGATCGTCCCGAAAAATCTTTGAAACTCGATGAAATGGATAATGCATACATCGAGCCTGGAGTTTTGATAAATTCCGGAGAGTTCAATGGAATTCCGAATGAAGATGCAAAATCGAAAATCGTTGACTGGCTCGAATCGAAAAATCTCGGCTCGCGAAAAATCAATTACAAACTTCGCGATTGGCTGATTTCGCGTCAAAGATATTGGGGCGCACCGATTCCAGTGATTTATTGCGATAAATGCGGCGAGCAGCTCGTTCCGAAAGATCAATTGCCAGTTTTACTGCCGGATGATGTCGAATTTAAGCAGGGAGCATTGAGTCCTCTCGCAACATCGAAAACTTTTTCAGATTGCAAATGTCCAAAATGCGGAGGTCATGCGCGTCGCGAGACTGATACAATGGACACATTCATCTGCTCGAGCTGGTATTATCTGCGTTATGCCGATCCGAAAAATTCCAGCGAGCCGTTTGAAAAATCGAAAGTGAATTATTGGAATCCAGTCGATCAATACATCGGCGGAATTGAACATGCGATTCTTCATCTGCTCTATTCGCGATTCTTCACCAAAGTTCTCCGCGATGCAAAATTGCTCGATTTTGATGAGCCGTTCACGAATCTTTTGACGCAGGGAATGGTTATCAAAGACGGCGCAAAGATGTCAAAGTCGAAGGGAAATGTTGTCTCGCCGGAAGAGATTATCGAGAAATATGGAGCTGATACCGCTCGACTTTTCATTCTATTCGCCGCGCCGGTTGAAAGAGATCTCGATTGGAGCGATCAAGGAGTCGAGGGAGCATCGAGATTTTTGAATCGAGTTTGGAGAATTTTGCTGCAGTTCGAAGATCAAATCAAAACTGCGCAGGATTCTTATGATGTTTCGACTCTCAATAAAGATGAAATCGATCTTCGTCGAATTCTTCATCGAACGATCAAAAAAGTCACGGAAGATATCAGCGATCGATTCATGTTCAACACAGCGATCTCGTCGCTGATGGAATTGACAAATGCAATTTATGGATTCCAGGATAAACCGCTGAATCCAAATCTCGCGCGAGAAGTTGCTCGAAATCTGTTGATCATGCTCGCGCCATTCGTTCCACATATTTCATCTGAACTTTGGTCGAGAATTTTTGCGAATGAAAAAGATGTTCACGAACAAAATTGGTGCGAATTTGATCCGTCGGCGATTGTTGAAGATGAAATCGAGATTGTTTTGCAGATCAATGGCAAGGTTAGAGATCGAATCAAAATTCCTGCGACGCTTGATAAAGATGGAATGGAAAAGATCGCTAGAGAATCGAAATTCGTCGAGAATAAAACTATCGTCAAGATCATTTGCGTTCCGAAAAAATTGATCAATGTTGTCGTGAAATAATTTTTCACAAATAAAAAAGAGATCCCCGATAGATCAAATGATCTGTCGGGGATCTTTTTTATTGCAACAAACTCAAAACTTGAGATTGATTTTGTCCAGCTTGAGCTAACATCGCTTGAGCCGATTGAGTTAAAACATTGAACTTGGTATATTCAGTCATTTCTTTCGCCATATCAGCATCTCTCAACACTGAATCTGATAGCGCAGTATTTTCAGATTTGATTTCCAAATTCGATTCGGTATGCTCGAGACGTTCCATGTAAGATCCCACATCAGTTGCAACATCGAGAGCATATTCCAAAGCCGATTCGATTGTCGCAATTGCAGATTCAGCTTTCTCTCGAGTTGTTACATCCAATTTTTCGAGATCCATCGCTTTAGGACGCATTGAATTGATGTAAAATAGATCCATCTGATTCGATTTTGTTCCGTGATGAATCGCTAAGGGATTAAAATCAATTCCGCCGCCGATTGGAATGTTTGGAAGATCTTGATCATAAATTCGATTTCCCTCACTAAAAGTCCCTGGCAAATTGTAATTAGGATCGACTGTAGTTCCTCCATTGGCGTTTTGAAGATGAATTTTTCCGCCTGGAAATTGAATCGATGAAACATTGCCGCCGACAACATTTGCATCGCCGCCCCAGCTTGCCCATCGATTCGCTGTAATATCGCCGCCGTAAACCGTGATAGAGTTTGGACTGCCGTGATTATTTCCAATCGCTGAACTGCCTTGCCCAGATCCCACATTGAAACTGCCATCATAAATTGTAATGTCGCCAATTGATCCGGATCTGCTCGCGCCAATCGATGCACCAATTTGAGGACTTGCGAGATCAAAAGTCCCACTGAGAATCGTGATATTCGATTGATTATCAGTCTCTCCATTATTCGAACCGATCATCGCGCCGTAAGTGAATTCATGCATTGTAATTTTCAAACTTCCATTCGTACCAGAATTTTCTTCACCGGAGACCGTCAAATTTCCGCCCGCATGAATCACTGCGCTCGATGTATTTCTGCCAGCGTCGCAATCGATTGAATTCGTTCCTTTGAGATGTAGAAAATTATTTGCGCCTTGAAAATCGATCATGTTTTTATCTTCGCCGGAACTCGATTTAAAATTTTCAAGCCACAGACTCGATGAATTTTGCATGATTATTGAAACATCTTTAGCTGAACTTGCACCGATAATTTTAACATTCGACGCGGTGACTGTGATTGTTGCCGTTCCGAGATTTTCATCGAGTTGATAGACTGAATTTTCGTCTGAAATTGTAATCGATCCGGTTATCATCGTCGGAGATCCAGTCGGTTCAGATCGTTTATCGAAAAGATCATTATCAGATCCAGATTTTGCGAAAGTTCCGTCTAAAAGTTTGATTCCGTTATATTCAGTTCCTACAGCTATATCTTCAATTGTTGCTAAACTTGCATCGACTTCTTTTTGAATTGTAACTCGATCGATATCAGAATTCGAATCATTTGCGGAATTGATAGCTAATTCTTTCAACCTCCGGATGTTTTGAATGATATCATCGATTCCGCCTGCTGCAGTTTTGAATAATGAAGATCCATTTTGAACATTCTGCTGATCCTGGTGCAAAGATCTCAACTGCTCACGCATGATTTCAGACATCGCAAGTCCTGCTGAATCATATTTCGCCGAAGGAATTCGATCTCCCGATGCAATTTTTGCGAGAGTTGTGCCAACTTTTTTTACGTTTTTATTGAGAGTTCCCAATGCAACCATCGATGCGGAATTATTAAGAGTCATTGTCATTTCGAATCATCTCCCGATTAAATCCTCTCAGGCATTTCGATTAATTTTATACTCAACTTAAAAATCCCCCGACCGTTTTTTAATCGAGGGATTTTACTTTTATTGCAACAAGCTCAAAACTTGAGATTGATTCTGATTTGCTTGAGCTAGCATCGATTGCGAGACTTGCAACAATATATTCGATTTTGTATATTCAGTCATTTCCCGAGCCATATCAGCGTCTCTCAACACTGAATTTGATAATGCAGTATTTTCAGCTTTGATTTGGATATTTGATTCGGTAAATTCAAGCCGTTCCATGCTTGCACCGACATCCGCAGCAACATCGAGTGCATATTCGACTGCAGCATTGATTCTTCCAATTGCCGATAAAGCTTTTTCTTGAGTTGTTACGTCAAGAGCATCAATGCCAAGCGCATCTGGACGCATTGACTCTATCGATAACAAATTCATCTGACTCGATTTTGTTCCGGTATGAATTGCAAAAGGTTTAACAATGTAAATAGAATCATCAAATTTTGCATTGTTAAGGTCTTGATCATACACGCGATGGTAGTCGCTAAATATTCCTGGCAAATTGTATGAGGGCTCAACTGCCACTCCATAAATACTGTCGTATTTAACATTTTCAATATGAATTTTGCCGCCAGTAAATTGAATTGATGACGTATTTCCGCCGACGACGTACGCATCATCCCCACGTTCCGCCAAACGAGTCGCAGTAATATCTCCACCATAAACTTTAATCACATTAGGAGTGCCTTGATTGTTTCCGAGAGCCGCGCTCCCCTGCCCAGATCCTAGATTGAAAGTTCCATCGTAAATGGTAATGTCACCAATCGAGGCAGATCCACCCGCACCGATAGCCGCGGCAGTTTGAGATCCAGTCAGATTAAACGTTCCGCTGAGAATCGTGATATTGGATGAATTGCTATACTCACCGTCATTTGAACCAATCATCGCGCCACGTGTACCTCCGCTTCGCGTTATAGTCAAACTTCCATTATCGCCAGTGTTTTCTTCGCCGCAAATTGTAAGATTTCCGCCCGCATGAATTGTTGCAGTGCTGTTATTGTTCGAATTCGTGATTGAGTTCGTCCCTAAAAGATGCAAAAAATTTTTATCACCGCGAAAATCGATTATACTTTTATCGCTAGAGGAACTTGCCATGAAATTTTCAAGCCACAAACTTCCAGAATTTTGCATGACGATTGAAACATCTTGCGCCGAATCTGAACCGATAATCTTTACGTTGTTTGCCGCGATAGTGATTGTGCATATACCAACACTATCATCGATTTCATAGACGGAATTTTCTTCATAAATCGTTATTGAATTTGTAATGGTTGATCTAATACCATCCGGTTCAGAGTGCGTATCTAAAAGGACATCCATGATTCTAACTTTTGCCAGAGTTCCATCGAGTAATTTGATTCCGTTATATTCAGTCCCGACTGCAATATCTTCAATCGCCAATAAACTCGCATCGACTTCTTTTTGAATCGTTTTTCGATCCGTGTCTGTATTTGAATCGTTAGCAGAATTGATAGCGAGTTCTTTTATTCGACGAACGTTTTGAATAATTGTATCGATTCCGCCTTCTGCAACGCGAAACAAAGAAGAGCCATTTTGAACGTTTTGCTGATCTTGTTGCAATGCTCTCAATTGTTCGCGCATTCTTGTGCTAATCGCGAAAACGGAGGCATCGAATTTTGCGGCGGGAATTCTAAAGCCACTGCTAATTTTGGTGAGGCTCGCGCTGGCATTTTTGGCGTTGTTGTTTAGATTTCGAGTTATCGATCTAGAATCGTTCAGAGTTACCGCCATCTCGAATCACCTCACTCGATTGTATTTCGTTGATTTTCAGAGGAAACTCAATAACATTCATTAAATTGATTTTTGTAATTGTAAAATAATCCACAAATGAAAAAAAGATCCACCGATCGAAATTTTGATCGATGGATCTTTTTTAATTTCTCTCGCGTCGAAATCTTTTCTCGAGATGTTTTCGAGCGAATTGGAAAATCGCGCTGTTCTCATTGAATTTCATATCATCCTTCACGAAGAAAGATCGAATGTATAGAGCTACTGAAATCGGTGCGAGAAACCATCCAAACGCTAAAAGAAAAATGATCTGAATCAAAGTCGTTTGAAACATTCTTCTAAACCATGTCTTTGTATTTTGAACGAGCCCTTCATCCTCGCGAGCCTCTGGATTGATTGAATCCCAAACCTGCAGCAAAAATTCGCCGATCATATCTTCCAAATATGTCACTGCTCGCCAGCAGATGAAAAGATATAGCAGAAACAAAAATAGAATCGTTCCGATGACTGTGAAAAATTCCCAGCCGAGATGAAATCCATGTCCAAAAATCGAAAAATCCATAAAATCACCTCGATTTGAAAAGTTTCTCGAAAAATTTCTTGAACTCGATTCGACAGCAGAGAAAATATTCCACCGATGCAGATGAATCTTCGATCGGAATTGCGACTCGATTCAATGGAATTCCATCGCGATCGATCGTTTTATTCGATGTGAATGCTAGCAAATTAGATTCAGAAATCAATTCGGAAAATTTATCACGCTCATTTTGCTCGATGAATTTTGATCTCGGCATCAAATCTCTCACGAATTTCCAAAATCCAATCGGTGAAAAGATCAAAATCGATTCGCCATCGAGATCTGAAAATCTCAAACTCGATTTTTCAGCGAGCGCATGATCTTTCGGAATCAAAAAATATAATCGCTCGAAATCCCATGACTTTGAAAAAAATTTAGAATCATCGATTCTCGTTGAAAGAATTCTGATCTGATAATTTGAATTGAAAAAATTTTTACTCGTCGATTAATTCTGTTGAAATAATTTGATCTGGAAAGAGTCGATTCAACGTCGGGATTAGATCAATCATTGGCGCGGGAGCGATTGAGCCGATTGAAATTGTTCGGCGGCTTCTATCGAATGCGCGAATCTGCTCGATCATTTCTTTTGAATCCTCGAGAATTTTTTCGGCGAATTTCAATGCGAGCCCGCCATTTTCATTGAGTTCGACGCGATTTCTGTTTCGATTGAAAATCTTGACTTGTAAATCCTCCTCGAGCCGCTGAATTGCGCGAGATATTGCCGGCTGAGACACATGCAAAATTTCTGCCGCTTTAGAAATTGTCCCGCATTCCGCGACTGTTTTCAGATAAATTAACTGTTGCAGATCGATCATAAATTCTCACCAGTTTTCAAAATCAACATTGTACTTTCGAAAAATTTATCGATACAATTTTCGCAAATTTTCGAGGAGGATTCGAGATGAAAAATTTTTTACTCACGACAATCGCGCTGAATTTTTTAGCATCGACTTCGTTTGCATTCAATAATCCCGTCACGATTCAAGATCAAGGATCATTTTTCGCCGGCGGAAAGATGATTCAAACTCCAGGCGTCGCAAATTTTTCCGAACCGAGAAATCCAGCTGGTCAAACTCTTCACGGAGATTCCGCTTATGTATTCTATCAAATTCCAGTCAACGCGCGGAAGATCCCTCTGATTTTTCTTCATGGATATGGACAATCTGGAAAATCATGGGAGACAACTCCAGATGGGCGCGATGGATTTCAAAATATTTTCCTCGAACGTCGATTCAAAGTTTACATCGTCGATCAGCCGAGACGAGGTCGAGCTGGAAATTCAACGACAGGCACAACAATCAATCCAACAACGATGGATCAATTATGGGCGACGAATTTTCGAATCTCCGATTTTCAGAACAATTTGTTCCCCGGCGTTCAATTTCCAGAGGGAGATTATGCACGCGATCAATTTTTTAAGCAAATGACTCCAGACACCGGCTCGTATGATAACAAAGTCATAACTGATTCGATGTCCGCGCTGTTTGGTACAATCGGCGATGGAATTCTAATTACACATTCCGCGGGAGGAGATCCTGGATGGATGACGGCGATGCAGAATTCGAACGTTCGAGCAGTTGTCGCGTATGAACCTGGCGGTGGATTTGCATTTCCAATCGGTGAAGAGCCGGCTGAAATGGAATCGTCGAGTCCCTTTGGAAATTTGAAGCCGAATGTTTACAGCGTTGAGCAATTCGAGCGGCTCACAAAAATTCCGATTATTTTATATTTCGGCGACAACATTCCGAGCGGCGATAAACCTCTCGAGCGTTGGGAACTCGATAATTGGCGCGTGAGATTGAACATGGCTCGATTGTTTGTTGACGCGGTGAATCGTCATGGCGGAAATGCGACGTTGATTCATCTGCCGGAGGTAGGAATTTATGGCAACGATCATTTCTTATTCGCTGATCGAAATAATGTTGAGCTTGCTGATTTGTTGTCAGATTGGCTGCGCGAGAATCAACTCGATTGAAAGATCAAATTCGCCAATAGATCACAACGACAGATAAAATTCCAACGATCAAAACTGCCCAAAGATCTCGACGCTCGATTTTCAAAGATTTCATCTGAGTTCTGCCGATTCCGCCGCGATATCCTCGAGCTTCCATTGCCAGCGCGAGATCGTCTGCACGTCTGAACGCTGATAAAAACAATGGAACTAATATCGGGACAATCGATTTCAATCGTCGAAAAATATTTCCAGTCGTGAAATCTGCTCCGCGAGCCTGCTGAGCCTTCATGATTTTATCTGTTTCCTCGATTAGAGTTGGTATGAATCGAATTGCGATTGTCATCATCATCGCTAACTCATGGCTTGGAACTCCAAATCGTCGCAATGGTGATAGAATTCTTTCCATCGCGTCAGTCAATTTCAGCGGGCTCGTTGTGAATGTTAAAAGCGAAGATAGAATCAGTAATAGAATCAGTCGCGTTGTCAAAATCAATCCTTCTCGAATTCCCTCGCGAGTTATGTCAAAAATCCAAATCGAGCACACAATTTCTCCGGGATGTGAGACGAGATGAATTGCGAATGTAAAAATCAAAATCCATGCGAGAGGCTTGAGCGATTTTAAAATGATTCGAATTGAAACTCGCGATATCAAAATCAAAGTCACTGTGAATGTTATCAGAATTCCATAACCGATTCCGGAACGCGTAAAAAATATCACGATAAACAAAAAAAATAGCAACCCGATCTTCACACGCGGGTCGAGCCGGTGAAGAATCGAGTCGCCTGGGAAAAATTGTCCGAGCGTTATATCCTGCAGCATTATCTTCGTCCCTTCGTTTTGAGAATCGCGTCGATACCTTCGTCAATCGTTATCGCGTCTGAATCGATTCCAATTTTTTCGAGCAATTGAGAGATCCTCGGTCGAGCTAAACCTGCTTGATCGAGGATTTTTTTATTTCCGAAAATTGTTCGGGGAGATCCATCGCCGACGAGTTTTCCATGACTCAAGACAATCAATCTATCGGCGAGCGTCGCGATATCATCCATTGAATGCGAAATCAGAATGATCGTCGAATTTTTCTTCCGATGCAATTTCGAAATTTCATCGAGCATCGATTTGCGGGCGGAAGGATCGAGTCCTGCTGTCGGTTCATCGAGAATCAAATATTTCGGTTTGAGAGCTAACACTCCAGCGATTGCGACGCGACGTCTTTGCCCACCGGATAATTCGAGCGGCGCGAGATTCCGAAATTTTTCAAAATCCAATCCGACCAATGACATCGATTCTTTGACTCTCGATAAAGTTTCAACTTCATCGCAGCCAAAATTTTTCGCACCGAATGCAATATCGAGCTCGACAGTCTCCTCGAATAATTGATGTTCTGGATATTGAAAAACCATTCCTATTTTTCGACGAGCATCGCGAGCTTTGATTCGATCTTTTGTCGCGAGATCAATTTCATCAACGAAAATTTTTCCAGATGTTGGATCGATTAATCCCGAAATCATTTGAACGAGTGAGGATTTTCCAGATCCAGTATGTCCAGCGATTGCTGTGAATGATCCTTCGTCGATTTTCAGTGATAAATCGTCAATCGCGCGGCGTTCGAATGGAGTTTTTCGAGCGTAAATCAATGAGACGTTTTGCAATTCGATCAAATTTTCAACGCCTCCACCAATTCCGATTCAGTCAAAATGTTTCGAGGAATTTTGATTTTCTTTCGAAGTCGATTTGCAATTTCAACGGCGAATGGCAATTCCAATCCAAAATTTCGAATCGATGTCGCGTCTGAAAAAATCTCGCGAGGAGTTTCAATTCGAGCGATTTCTCCGCGATTCAAAATCAAAATTCGATCTGCAGTGATTGTCTCTTCCATGAAATGAGTGATTAAAATGACTGTGATTCCCTGCGAATTCAATTTTCGAATCGTTTCCAAAACTTCAGATCTGCCGATTGGATCGAGCATTGCTGTCGGCTCATCGAAAACTATCGCGCGAGTTTTCATCGCAAGCACCCCAGCTATCGCGACTCGCTGTTTCTGTCCTCCGGATAATTTATGCGGCGCGAAATTTTTGAACTCGAGCATTTTCACCGATTCGAGCGATTCATCAACTCTCCGACGAATTTCGAGAGGATCGATTCCGAGATTCTCACATCCAAACGCCACATCATCTTCAACAATCGCCGCGATTATCTGATTGTCAGGATTCTGAAAAACCATCCCGACACGCTGCCGAATTTTCCAAAGTTCATCCTCGAGCTTTGTATCGATTCCATCGACAAGAATTTTTCCTGATGTTGGGATTAGCAATGCATTGAACAATTTTGCGAGCGTTGATTTTCCAGAGCCATTCGTTCCGAGAATAGCGAAAAACTCACCATCATGAATTTCGAGCGAGATATTTTTCAGCGCAGATTTTGAATTTCCATCGACGTCAACATAATCAAAAGATACATTTTCAACTGAGATCATTTAATACCCCACAATCAAGATTCCATGCGAGATCGGTTCAGAATTTGCTGCAGTCTGTAAATTTGTTTCGATTATCAATTCATCAGGATAAGACAGTCTCGATAAAATTGCGATTCGAGTTCCAGAATTCCAGCCGCGATCGATCAAAATTTTTGAGATCGTTTTGGAATTATATTCGCTGTCAGTCAAAATTCCGAGCATTTTTCCAGGCTCAAGATCTTTTGGGGTTCTTCCATGGAAACTGATTAATCGCGCGTCATGCCATGGCAGATTCAATCGAGCGAAGGCGAGCTGCATTGATGAAATTCCTGGAATCGTTTCGAGATTTTCAAAATGCTTCCTTAATAGTGGGAGCAGTGAATAAAATCCTGGATCGCCGGAAACCATTACGACGATTTCATTTCGATCGATTTCCTGCCGAATGAATTCGAGCACTGCATCGAGATTTCCAGTTATCGCAAAAGTTTTTTGATCTGATTTTGCAAATGTCTCGAGCGATCTTCTTCCACCGATCAAAACGCGAGCGGAATCGATTTTTCTTTTAGCGATTGGAAGAATGTAATCTGGATCTCCCGCACCGATTCCGACGATGTAAATTTTATTCATGAAGTTCCTCCATCAATTTTTTCGCAACTGAATCGATTCCTAAAATCTCGCCTGCAAAATTCGACATGCATGTTCCGATTTCAATCTTTCCAAAAACATATCGAGACGCTCGAAGACTCGCTCGACTTGCAATTGAATCGAAAATTTTTTCCAATTTGTAACTTCGAACGATTTCAACTGCATCCTCGGTCGTGTTGGATTCTAAAATTTTTTGAACTCCAATCGAATCCATTCCGCCCACCGCTGAATATGCTGCGATTGTCTCGAGCCGTCCATCTGCAACGCGATTGTGAGTCTGAAACGATCCCGATGCAACTTTGGCGAGTTTTCCAATATGTCCAAGCAATAAAATTTTTTCGACTCCCAAATCAACGGCAGAATCAAGCATGAAGCCGATGAAATTGCTCGTCTCGACGACTGAATCCATTTTCAATTGATACTTCCGCGCCAAATTTTCACCGATTTTTCCTGGAACAAAAATTTGAGTTTTGAATCCAGCGGCTAAGGCGATTGAAATTTTTGGAACGAGAGAATTTTTGAAAGCATCTTCAGACATCGGTCGCAAAACTCCAGTCGTTCCAAGAATCGATAATCCCCCCTCGATTCCGAGAGTATGATTCAAAGTTTTTTTCGACAACTCAACTCCATCAGGAATTTCGACAGTGATTTCGAGATCCGATTCGTCGAATTCATAAGCCACTTTTCGAATCAACTCACGAGGCTTGGGATTGATAGCTGGCTCACCGACTGGAATTTGAAGTCCTGCGCGAGTCACAATTCCAACTCCAACTCCCGCTTTGAATTGAATTCCAGATCCAGGCGGAAGTTTTCTGACAGTCGTGAAAATCGAAACTCCATTCGTGACATCGGGATCATCGCCGGAATCTTTTACTATTTCGACGCGAATTCCATTTTCAACTTTGGAAATATTTTTGATCGGAATTGTCAATCGAGTTTCATCGAGAGCTAAAAGATCAACCGATTCGACTCGATTTCCGCGGAAAAAAAATAGAGCGGCTTTCACTCCAGCTGCCACGCACGCTCCGGACGTGAATCCGCTCCTCAAAAATTTTTTCATTTCAATTTCAACTCGAAAATTTCAAAATGTCTGTGACGCAAATTTTTCGCAAATCTCGTCGAGCAATGATTTCGCTTGAAGTGTATCAATCCATTGCGTCGGAATTGCATCGAATCCATAGAAAAGTCCAGCGACTCCTCCCGCGACAGCTGCAGTCGTGTTCGTCTCGATTCCAAGATTGACAGCCTTCAAAACACATTCACTGTAATCTTTGGAATTCAACAGACACCAGATCGACGCTTCGAGTGTATCGATAACATATCCCGAACTGTGAATATCATCTCGAGGAGTTTCGGCGAAATTCTCACTCGATACTCTCGCAAAATTCTCACTGAATTCATTCGCAAAATCTTCTCGAGCTGAATAAAACTCTCGAGCTTTGGAAATTCCATCGCGAATCGCAATTTTGAGATCCTTTGCACCGTTCAAAATCTCGTTCAATATCAAAATCAGAATTCCGCATGCGATTTTACTTCTAGCATGCGCGTGAGTCAGCGATGAAATGTTGTGAACAATTTCCATTGATTCATCTGTCGCAAGATTCTCGCCAAATTTTTCATGGAGATAAAGCACGATCGGATCAATTCGCATGAGAGATCCATTTCCATTGTCAGACTCTTCCTCGCCGCCGCAATTTGTCGGATTCATCCCGCATTTGAATCCCAAAATTGCAGTGCTCGTTCTCATTCCAACTTCATCGACAGGATCTCCAAGCGCGGTAAATTCATCATCGTCATACCATTTTACAAAATTATCCATGATATCGGTATAATCGATTTTTCCAAGCCGACCGAGACTCTCGAGCAGTGCAATTGATAAACTTGTATCATCTGCCCAAGTTCCTGCAGGAAATTCGCGCGCAAAATTCGAGCGCATCGATGTAACTGGGGATACCATTCTTTCAGTTCGCGATGAAAATTCCACTGGAACTCCGAGAGCGTCTCCAATTGCGTGACCATAGATGAGTGCTCGAACAATTTTCAGATCCATGGCGATTCTCCTCAACTCATTTATTTTGATAAGTCTGATTTGCAAACATTTCGCAGATGTAATCGATTGACGATCTGCCGAGCAATGTTGCAACCCATTTATCCGGAATCATATCCTCACCGTAGACAAGTCCAGCAATTCCTCCAGCGATAGCCGCGATTGTATCAGTGTCGCCGCCGAGATTCACTGCTAACAATACGCAATCGGCATAGTTGTCTGAATTCAACAAGCACCAAACTGCCGCCTCAATCGTATCGACAACATAGCCGGAACTTCGAATTTGATCGCGCGGAGTATCGATGAAATCTGGAGAGATCAATCGATCATAATGCTCTTTGAATTCATCTTTGAAATCCTCGTTCGTCGAGAAAAAGTCAGTCGCTTTTTTCAATCCGGATTCGACAGCCGATTTGATTTCAGTGTTTCCATTCAAAATTTCATTCGCGATCAAAACATAAATTGCGCAAGCGATCAAAGTGCGAGGATGTGCGTGAGTCAATGCAGACATGTTGAAAACGATCTTCATGGTTTTTTCTTGATCGAGATCCGCGCCATATTTATCGTGAAGATATAATGCAACTGGCGCCATTCTCATCAAAGATCCATTGCCGTTTCCAGTCTCGTTAGCATTTCCACATAATTGAGCAGGAGTTCCGCGCGAGAATCGACGAATTGCATAAACTGTAGTATTTCCGATGTCAAACGTTCCATCGAAAGTGAATTCATCATCTTCCGCCCATCGCAGATAATTCATCATTATATCGTTATAATCAATTTTTCCAACTCGACCGATACTTTCCATTGTCGCCAAAACCATGCTTGTATCGTCAGACCAAGTTCCATCAGGCATATCGTGAGTTCCAAATGCTCGCATTCCAACGACTGGATCTGCATCGAGCTCCTCACGTTTTTTGAATTCAACAGGAACTCCCAATGCATCGCCAATCGCATGCCCATAAATCATCGAACGGACAGTTTTTAACTCCATAAAACTTCCTCCTTAAAATTTTGGACAATCTTAAAAAATTTAGACAACATTATAGCGAAAAATTTTTCGAGTTCAAACTTTTCGATTAAGATCTATTATGCTAGCATTTTTGGAGTTTCAATTGGAGGTGCTTGTCATGTTCAAATTCTTCAAAAACGCGCTGTCGAATTCGAAGAAGAAAAATTCTCAGCCGCCAAGTCGAAAAGATTCTCATCTTGATCGTGAAGTTAATGCTCTATATTCAGTGCTCGTCGAGGCGATTGGTTCAGATAAACTCGTGATTCAAGCGGGAAAAATGGATGCTTTGAGATACATGCGCTCGGAAGATCCATCGGAAAGACTGCTCGCTCTTCGTCGAATTTTGGAAGAGAATCCGACAATCAATCAAGTTCAAAGTGATTTGCAAAAAGAACTCTCGGAAATCTCAGAAATGATCGCTGATATTTTAGCTCGAAGATCGCTCGAAGATAAAATCGAAAAGCGGATCAATGAAAAGCTCGAGAAGGAACATCAGGATTATGTAAAAGATCTTCGACTGCAGGTTTTGCGCGATGAAAAGCCGGATCTCGAATCTCCTCACGATGCAAAAAAACGTGAAGAGCTCGAACGTCTCGATAAAATCAAATTGACTCAGTCAGTCATGGAATTATTGCGACCGAAATCTCTCGAAGAAATCGTTGGACAGGAGAGAGCGATCAAATCTTTGAGATCAAAACTCGCCTCGCCATATCCTCAGCATTTGATTCTCTATGGACCTCCCGGCGTTGGAAAAACTACTGCCGCTCGATTAGTTTTAGAAGCAGTTCGAGGAAAATTTCCATCTCCATTTGCCGCCGATGCTCCATTCGTCGAAACAGATGGGACGACGCTTCGATGGGATCCTCGCGACGTGACAAATCCATTGCTCGGCTCAGTTCATGATCCAATTTATCAAGGCGCGCAAAAATCATTGGCAGATATTGGAGTGCCTGAACCTAAACCTGGACTCGTGACAGATGCTCATGGCGGAATTTTGTTCATCGATGAAATTGGCGAAATGGATTTGATGCTGCAGAATAAATTGTTGAAAGTTTTGGAGGATAAACGAACATTTTTCGAATCGGCATATTATGATCCGACAGATGAAAAAGTGCCTCCATATATCAAAAAACTTTTCGAGGAAGGTGCGCCGGCTGATTTTGTATTGATTGGCGCGACAACTCGAGAATCCAGCTCGATAAATCCCGCACTGAGATCTCGATGCGCGGAAATTTATTTTGAACCTCTGACTCCAAAACATATTCAAGAAATCATTCGAAACGCCGCTAGAAAATTGAATGTTGAACTTGACGACGGAATCGCGGAAACAATTTCGGAATATACAATCGAGGGACGAAAAGCGATCAATATTTTAGCCGATTCATATTCACTCGCACTGAATCGATTCGCAGAAATCAATCCTCCAAAAGTTTCATTGGTAAAAAATTCCGAGCGAAAAATTCCCGATGAAAAAATTCGAATCGAGAAAAAAGATATCTATGAAGTCGCTCAAGTCAGTCGATTATTCCAATTTGTCACGAAGAAGGCATCTGATAATTCAATCGTCGGACACATTTTTGGATTGGGAGTCGCGGGATTTTTGGGATCTGTCATTGAGATTGAAGCGGTTGCATTTCCAGCGCATGAATCTGGCAAAGGAACTGTTCGATTCAACGAGACAGCCGGCTCAATGGCAAAGGATTCAGTTTTCAACGCGGCGAGTGTCTTTCGAGCTGTCACTGGAAAAGATTTGCACGATTATGACATCCATATAAATGTTATCGGCGGCGGAAATATCGATGGACCATCTGCAGGTATGGCGATTCTTGCGTCGATTGTCTCGGCTGTCACTCAGAAAAAAATTCGACAGAATGTTGCAGTGACTGGCGAGATTTCATTGCAGGGAAGAGTTCGTCCAGTTGGCGGAGTTTTCGAGAAAGCTTATGGAGCTAAGCAGGCAGGGATCAAAGTTTTATTGATTCCAAAAGAGAATGAGAAAGATATTCCAAAAGATCATTTGAATTTGGAGATTCATCCAGTTTCAACGGCGGAAGAAGCATTCAAATTTATTTTTGACGAGGATATTTCTGATTCGAAGGATCAATCCAAAGATCATTCAAAAAATAAATTCGACGAGGATCAAAATGAAAACTGAAACTCGGAAATTTTTTCGTGAAGGTGTTCATGATGGAATTCCAATCGCACTCGGCTATTTCGTTGTATCATTCACTCTCGGAATTGCAGCGCGTCGAGCGGGATTGACTCCATTCGATGGATTCATCACGAGTTTATTGAACAATGCATCGGCGGGAGAATATGCGGCGTTTTTAGTCATGGAAGCAGACGCACCATATCTTGAAATCGCGCTGATAACTTTGATTGCGAATGCTCGATATCTGTTAATGAGCATCGTTGTGAGTCAAAAATTTTCTCGATCGACGTCATTCATTCATCGATTTTTCGTTGGATTCGATTTGACTGACGAGATTTTTGGAATCACTATCGCTCGCAAAGGAAAACTCAATCCATTCTACAACTACGGCGCGATGTCTGTTGCACTGCCTGGATGGAGTGTTGGAACTGCTCTCGGAATTTTTGCAGGAAATGTTTTGCCGATGAATATTGTTTCAGCCTTGAGCGTCGCGTTATATGGAATGTTTATCGCGATTATCATTCCGCCCGCGCGATCTGAAAAAATTATTCTTGGAGTTGTCGCGGTGAGTTTTGGATTGAGTTTCATCGCCTCGAACTTTTGGGCAGATATCAGTTCAGGAACTCGAACGATCATTTTGACAGTTTTGATTGCATCGCTCGCCGCATATTTTTTCCCGAAAGAGGATTAATTCTCATTTCGAAGAAGTTTACAAAATCAAATATTTGGGAGGGGATCGAATGAGAAGTTTTCAAGAATCGGTGATCAATCGGCGGACAAATTACAAGCTCGACAAAAATATCAAAGTGCTCCCGTCAGAAATCGTTGCGGCAGTTGAAAGATTGACGAAAGAAGTTCCGACAGCTTTCAACCTGCAATCGAGTCGAATCGTTGTCGCGATGGGAGATCATCATCAAAAAATTTGGGATATCACTCGAGCGGAATTGCAAAAAATCGTTCCGGCGGATAAATTTTCCGGGACAGATGCAAAACTCAAAGGATTTGAAGCTGGATTTGGAACGATTCTATTTTTCGATGAAATGAAAACCGTCGAAGAAATGTAGAATCAATTCAAACTTTACGCGGAGAATTTTCCAATTTGGGCATCGCAGGCGAATGGAATGATTCAATTTGCAATTTGGACAGAGCTTGCGAATTTTGGACTCGGAGTCAATTTGCAGCATTACAATCCATTAATCGACGCGGAAATCAAAAAATATTTCGATGTGCCGGATTCATGGAAACTTGTGGCGCAAATGGTTTTTGGAAATCCAATTGAATCTCCCGCGCCAATTGAAAAACTTCCAATCGAGCAGCGCGTAAAAATCTTCGCATGAAATATTTCAATCACAAATAAAAAAAGAGATCCATCGATCTGAATTGATCGGTGGATCTTTCTTTATTCGGATTCAGTTCGCAAACGGTGAGAATCGTTGCCACAAATTGGGTCAAGCGTCACGCTTGTCAGACAAAAAGTTCAGTGATAAAAACAATCAGACAGCATGCAACTGCAACTTGAAACATGCTCGCGCCAAACCATGCGGCGATTATTCCGAGAATCAATGCAATTGCGCCGGATATTTGAGATTGAGTTGAATCAATTATCGCAGGAAAAGTCATAACGGCAAGCGTGACATATGGAACATAATGCAAAAATGATTTAACGAATCGATTTTTTATCTCGCCGCGAATTAGTGTCAGCGGCAAAATTCGAATCGCGAGCGTCACGGCCGACATTATTGCGATGTAAATATAAATCTCGTGCGTCAAAATTTTCTCCTCAAATCAGTCGATAAATTCATCCAAAACCTCGAGCAGTTTATCCGGCTCAATCGGCTTTGTCAAATGTGCATTCATTCCAACTTTTCGAGTCGCTTCAGTCGTTTCATGGAATGCATCGGCTGTCATTGCGATGATTGGAATTTTTTCTGCATCGGGACGCTTCAACGCACGAATCAATTCTGTCGCTTGATATCCATCGAGTATTGGCATTTGTAAATCCATTAATATTGCGTCGAATTCGCCAGGATTTGATTCTTGAAAACGCTTGAGAGCTATCGCGCCGTTCGGAACACAAATGCAAATGATTCCAAACATCTCGAGAATTCGCTGCCCGATTTCTGCATTGAGTTCATTGTCCTCCGCGAATAAAATTTTTCTTCCATGGAGAGCCGCCTGAATATTTTTGACGCGACTCGCTTCAGATTGAGTTTTTGCATCGATTTTTTTTGCGATTGGAAATTCCAAATCGATCGTGAATCGCGTTCCATGCCCAAATTCAGATTTCACTTCGATTTTTCCGCCCATTAAATCGATCAAATTTTTCACGATCGGCAGTCCTAATCCAGTGCTGACAGTTTTTGGATCGCGCAGTGGATTTTCATAATCCTGCTCAAACGGCACGAACATTTTTTCTTGAAACGATTCGCTCATTCCAATTCCGTCGTCCGAAATTATGAATCGAATTGCGCAAGTCTCTTCCGATGCGGCTTTGGCAATGATTGAAACTTCAACTCGTCCCTCTGCCAATGAATATTTCACAGCGTTCGAAATCAGATTCATGAGAATTTGAGTGATCCGAACTCGGTCGGCGATTATCGATTCGAAAAATTCCTCGCCCTCTGTATTGAGTTTGAATTCAATGTTTTTCTGCTGGCACTGCGATTCAAAAATGTTTCGAATATCTGTGATAACTTCATTCAAATCGCAGGCTGTCGGCTGAAGAACGATCTTGCCGCTCTCGATTTTCGAAATATCGAGAACATCGTTGACAAGTGCCAATAGAAGTTTGCCGGTCGATCGAATTTTTTCCAAATCCTCGATCAATTTTTGACGATTATCGATATCTTCGAATGCAAAATCAACCATTGAATTCACAAGACTGATTGGCGTTCTGATATCGTGAGTGATTCGAGATACAAATTCCGCGCGAATTTTATTGGATTTCTCCGCCGCGTTGACTGATTTCTGCGCCTCGCGAAATTCCTCCAGCTCCCGCTCAAACAGATTCGATACATTCGACTGCAAAATCACGATGAATTCGCGCGAATCATCCAGCCAATAACTCCGCACCAGTCGCGAACTTTGATCTTCCTTGTCAATGACTTTGAAAGCGAATGTGAAACTGCCGAGCCGATCCATTTGTTCAATCATGTTTGGAATTCGAATTTCCTTATCGAAAAATTCGCGATACTCCGGCGCGATTAGATTGTCGATTATATACTGCCGCGCCGTTTTGAAATCAAGAATTCTCTGCAGCCGCGAATAGATTGTGCCCTGCTTTGTCAGAAAAAATTCCAGATTATTTTTTTTGAGATCGACAAGCCCGACGAAATCGAATTCGCAATTTGGAATCAGCCATGAAATTTGAGCCATCTTCTTACGTTTATCGACGTCGAAAGTTGTCACGAATGCTTCGATATTGTAAGTCTCTGGATTTTGAATCAGAAAAAATTTTGTCTTGAGCCAGCGTTGCGATCCATCCTCGATTTTGAAGAGATATTCAAGCTCGAATTTTTCATTGCCGCTTCGAAAAATCGTGATCAAACTCTCGCGATTCAATCTCGGCGTCATTTGATGTTTGAGATCTGGATCGTCGATTCGATTAATCAGCGTCTCGAAATATTCATCTGCACTTTTAAAACTCTCCGTCAATCGATAATTTCCGCGAAATTCATTCAAATCTTTCCCTTTGATTGGATAACTTTGATTCGCTGTGAGATCCAAATGTACGATCTTGATAGCCTCCGGCGACAGATTCAAAAAATCTCGATATGCATGCCGATACTTTCTCTGATGAATCACTCGCGAGGTTGTATCAATCGCAAATCCATACGCGATATCTCGACCGGAGCATGGATCTTTGACTCGTTTCAATCTAATCAAAACGAATCGGACATTATTATCATCATGAACGTCGCCTTCCGCAAAACATCGAATCTCTGTTTCCGCGAAATTTGTACCAGAATCGATCAAACGGTATAAGTTCAGAAATTTTTCCCGATCCTCCTCCACGACGAACGGCAAAAAAACTTCAACTCCATCCGTTTCAGTTAAAACATCGCGATTCGTTCTAGCATTCGATGCAGATTTTGTTTCGAAAATATATCGAACCTTTTTCGTCTCGGGATCATATTTCCAAAACGCGACAAAGTAGATATTCGTTGAGTACATTCAATCCCTCCTCGAAAATTGATTCTATCACACACGAAATATTTTTCGAATTTCTCCGGAAATAAAAAAAGATCCCCGATCGTTTTTTGATCGAGGATCTCTTTTTTTTTTGCGAGATAAGTTTGCAAACGATGAGAATCGCAGCCCAATAATGGATCAAACGTCACGTTTGTGGGTCAAGCGTCACGCTTGTTCAGAAAAAGTTGTGATAGACAATGACTGCCAGAGCTCCAGGAATTCCAAAAATTCCAGTGATCAAGGCAGTCCAAAGATTTATCGGGACAGAAATTCCAATATATGAGCCGAGAAATGACGCGATGAATAAAATCACTGCGCCAATGATTCCATTTTTCACGAGCAATAGAATCGTTGTGACAGTCAAGCCGATAACCAATGCAGCAACAACTGCCGCGACAATCATTCCGCCCGCAAATCCACCAACTGTTTCGAGAACATTTGACATCGAATCACTCCTCACTGCCGCTCAAAACGATCTCACGGCGATTTTCCATTGCCTTCGAAAGCGTGTTTGAATCTGCATGCTCCAATTCTCCGCCGACTGGAATTCCATGCGCAATTCTAGTCACGCGAATATTGAACGGCTGGAGAATTTTGGCAATGTATAAAGCTGTTGCCTCGCCATCGACGTTTGAATTTGTCGCGACGATCACTTCTTGAACATCATCCTTCACAACTCTGGAAATCAGCTCCGCGAATTTGATTTGATCAGAACTCGCACCGCGCAACGGCGAAATCGTTCCATGCAAAACGTGATAGACGCCGTGATAATCCTCCATCTGTTCGAAAGGCATGATATCTCGCGGCTGTTCGACAACGCAAATCGTCTTGTGATCCCGCTCCGGCGACGCGCAAATCGAGCATGGATTCGAATCGGAGAAATTGAAACATTGATCGCAAAATTTCATGACGGCTTTGGCATCGAGAATCGCATTGACGAGCGATTGAACGCGTTCATCATCCATGTCCAGAATATGAAACGCAATTCTCACGGAAGATTTAGTTCCAACGCCGGGAAGATTTCGCAATTCCTCGCATAATCTTTCCATTACTGGAATTTTTCTGACTCGCGCCATTCAGAACAATCCTGCCGGAATTCCTAATGCACTCGTCAATTTTCCCATTTCTTCCGCCATCATGTCATCGACGCGTTTCGCTGCATCATTAAACGCCGCGCAGAGGAGATCTTGCAGCATTTCAACATCATCCGGATCGACTGCAGCTTTATCGATTGAAATCGCTGTGACTTTTTTTTCACCATTCATCGTGATTTTGACTGCTCCGCCGCCAGTTGAAACATCGATCGTCTTATTTTTGAGTTCATCCTGCATTTTTGCCATATCTTTTTGCATTTTCTGAACTTGTTTCATCATTCCAGCCATATTATTTTTCAAAAAAATCCCTCCTAATCTCAAGTTTCACAAACAAATCTCAATGGACAGCCGACTTTTTTGAGGAGAGTCTCGATATCGCTCAAAAATGTTGATTCCGCGATTTGTTTGTAGATTGGATTTGCAAATTTTATCACGATTGAATCGCCGTCGAATCGATTGAATTCTGCATTTTTCATGCAGGCGAAAGTCATTCGTTTTCCATCTCTTTGTAATGAATCGAGAACATCCTGCCAAATCTTTTTTCCATCGAGCGAATTTGTATCGACTGATTTGCTCGGTGCGGCATTTGGAAATGGAACGACTCGATTGTTTGATTTCGATTTTTCTTCTGGAATTTTTGACTGCGGTTTGGATTTTTGTACTAATTGATCTGATTCGGTATAAATTTTGGGAATTCCATGCTCGACGAGCTGAATCAATGAAAACATCATGACTTCCATCGTGATTCGCGGCTGAACTGACCATCGAAGTTCACGACTCGTTTCATTGAGAATTTTCAACATTTCGGGGAGCAATTCAGTTTTCAAAAGATCTTTTTGCAGCTCGAGCGATTCTTCCGGAGTCTCATAGAAAGCCGCTCGACCAGTTTCCTTGTAAACCATTAAATCCCGCAAATATTGAATCAGATCCGCGATTAATTGAGTTGGATCTCGTCCTTCGCTCAAAATTTTATCGATTGTCTCGAGCATTTTTGCAGGATTTTTCGAAACGATTGAATCGACTAACGCAAAAATTCCAGCGACTCCAGCCAATCCGAGGAGCTCTTGAACATCTCGCTTTGTGACGTGAGAATTTATCGCCGCACATTGATCGAGAATTGATAATGCATCGCGAAGTCCTCCATCTGCCGCGTGAGAAATGATCATCAGTGCGTCGTCATCGGCATCGATTTCTGATTTTGACGCGACAAATTTCAATCGATCGAAGATTGTCTGTTCAGAAATTCTCCGAAAATCATATCGCTGGCATCGAGATTTGATCGTTGCAGGAACTTTGTGAATTTCTGTCGTTGCAAGAATGAAAACGACTTGTGGAGGAGGCTCTTCGATTGTCTTGAGCAATGCATTGAACGCTTCGATTGTCAACATATGAACTTCGTCGATGATGTAGACTTTGAATTTTCCATCGACTGGCGCAAATTTGACAGTGTCGCGAAGACTTCGAATTTCATCGATTCCGCGATTCGACGCCGCATCGATTTCCATAACATCCATGCTCGCGCCGCTATCGAGCTTTTTGCAATTCTCACATTCGCCGCATGGATAAGCTGTTGGACCATTGACACAGTTCAAAGCTTTGGCGAGAATTTTTGCAGTCGAAGTTTTTCCAGTTCCGCGAGGACCAGAGAATAAATATGCATGTCCAATTCGATTTTGCTCGATTGACGCTTTCAAGATTTTCGAGACAGCTTCCTGTCCTACTAAATCCTCGAAATTTTTTGGACGCCATCGTCTATAGAGTGCAAGATACAATTTTTGACTCCTCTCGACTGATTGAATTTTAGATAAAAAAAAAGCAACCCGATAATGGGCTGCACTCATTTCATTTTAACATCGAGCCGCAGCCTTTCGGTGGACTCACGGCACACGAAATGAATCACTTATCGCTGCTTCCTTCCGGACCTGACGAGGTTCGCAAAATTTCATTGCGCGAGACCAAAACGCTGCGGTTGGATCTCAAAACAAAAATTCATGTTGATTTCGAAATAAAAATCATGGCGGAGAGTGAGAGATTTGAACTCTCGGTACGCTATCAACGCACACACGATTTCCAGTCGTGCTCCTTAAGCCACTCGGACAACTCTCCGGCTCGGAGTGAAAATCTACTACCGATTCTCTCGGAAGTCAACAAAAAAACTCGCAAGCGATCTTTCAAATCACTCGCGAGTCTTTCCAAAAATTTTTCAATTGATAAATTCGTCGGGAGAAAGTGCAACGTAGAAATCTCCAATGACTTCCGATGAAACTTTGAAAACTTTTCGAGGTTCGGCAGATGGAGATTCAATTCTTCCCCAATGAGGAGCAGCAAGTTCAGTTTCAATCTTCCGCGACGCAAGCTGAACAGAATAGATTCCATTGACGACGTTCAAAAATTCGACAACGCTGTCAGTCACCATTTCATCGACTTCATCGAATTCCTCATCGCTGAATCGGCTTGCGAATTTGATAAATGCAGGCTCTTCGGCGAAAATGCAGCTCACGATATCAACATCGCCGTAAATTCTTTGAGACGCAGCAAAAAATAGATCATTTGATTCATCCGGCGACTCGATTTCAGTCAAGCGGGCACTGGTTTTGAGATAATCCTCAATCGATTCGAGAAAAAGTTCCATGAAATTTCCGTAGAGAACATCATCCTGCGCTCTATTCCGTTCATCTTTTCGAATTGCGCGCGTAAGAATGTCCAATGTTTCCCTATCCAAGATCTCACCCCACGATCTGCAAAATCATTTTTCAGCGTCAGTTTGATCGTTGGATTGTCCTGAGGATTTCTGCTCATTCTGTTCGACGCGTTTGCGAATTGCATCAACTGCCTTGCGAATCTGCTCACTGGTATATGGTTTTTGAATGAAATCCATCGCGCCCATTTTGAGAGTCTGCATGAGTTTTTGAGGCGTTCCAGCGGAAGAAAGCATGACAACTGGAATATCTGGACTGACTTCCTTGATAACTTGCAGAGCTTCGATTCCGCCAACTTCCGGCATGACGATATCGAGGATAACTCCATCCGGATGCTCCTTGAGATCTTTCATAATCGCTTCTTTACCATTCTCCGCTTCGATAACTTCACAATCGAGCGATTCAAGTTCCGCACGGAGTTTTTTGCGAAGAAGTTTAGAATCATCGGAGATTAGGAGTTTCAATTTTCTATCCAAAATCATCCACCTCCAAAAAATTTTCCATAATCAAAATTTATTCAAAGAATCTCGGTAATAATAACCGAAATGATTTGAGAAAACAATTCTAAAATTGCTTTCGAGGATTTGCAATGCTATACTTGCTAAAAATTTTGGGAGTGATTTCAATGGAAGATAAAGTCATTGAAGAAAAAGACATGATCGAAGAAAAAATCACGAAGGACATGAATATCACTGAAGTCGTTCAAAAATATCCCGATACATTTTTCGTTTTGATGCAAGTCGGGATGGGATGTTTTGGATGTGCCGCCGCGAGTTTTGAAACGATTGAAGAGGGTGCAATGGCTCATGGAATTGACGCTGATGCTCTTTGCGAGATCCTGAATGAAGTTATCGGCGCGAGCGACGAATCGGAATCGACAGAGGATTCAAAAGCGTTATGAGATTGGAAACTTATTCTCTAGATTTTGAAGATCTGATTTTGTTCGCGATGTTGCATGAAATTCGCGATGGATTTTATATTGATGTCGGCGCAAATGATCCGTCAATTAACAGTGTCACAAAAATTTTCTACGATCGTGGTTGGAGTGGAATCAATATCGAGCCATTGCGTTCAAGATGTAAATTGCTCGAAGAATTTCGTCCGCGAGATATCAATCTTTGCATCGGAATTGGATCTGAATCTGACGAAAAAATTTTTTATGAAATTCCAGAGCTCGATATTCTCTCGAGTTTTTCTGAAGAAGTTGCTCGTGAGAATGCTGAAGAAATGATCCGAGCAAATTCTCAATCAGATTTTTCAAAGCGCGAAATTATCAGAGAATCGTCGCGAAAAATCATGACTCTCACGGAAGTTTTTCGATCTTATTGCGATCCTCAACAGCCAGTTCATTTTTGCAAAATCGATGTTGAGGGATTTGAGCATGAAGTTTTGCTCGGCGTGAAAAATTGGCAAAAATTTCGTCCATGGATTTTTTGCATCGAATCGCATGAACCGACTGAAGAACATCCTGAATATTTGATTTGGGAGAAAATTTTGATCGATGCCGGCTATCAATTCATGTTCAATTTTGGAATCAATCGATTTTATGTTGATTCGCGAAAAAATCATTTATCAAAAAATCTCGTTCAGATTCGAGAATTTTTATCGCAACATGAAATTTTCAGAGTGAATTTCGAGCCACTCACAATCACATCTTGAATCCGAACAAAAAAAGATCCCCAGATCGCTTTGATCTGAGGATCTAATTTTTTTTGTGTTACTCGAATTTGAATGAATCGAGTTCCCAAATTTTTCCAGTGACTCTTTGAAGATCCGAATCACTCGTCAAAATCATTTTCGGAATCGAATCTTTCTCCGGAAATACAAAGAGACTCGCGGCTTCTTCACCATCTTGAACAAAAATTTCGATCGCTGTTTTATCAACAAAAATCTGAAGTTTGATCGAATCATCAGCAAAAATTTTGAATCGACGTTGCCCTCGACCGCCGAGTTTCATTCCCTCGCGATCGATCGTGAAAATTTGCGTCGAGAGATCATATTCAAATTTCGCAATCTCACCATCATAATCAAGCGCGAGTGAGATCTTTCGAGCCGAAGCGAATTTAATGTTGAGATCGATTTCCGTTCCCTCGAAAAGTTTTGAATCGATTCGACTTGTTCGATCTGCATCGATATCGATTTTTTGAAGTCGAAGATTCTCGAGCTCTCGCGCCGGTTTTGAATAAATATGTCCCTGCTTGAGTGACAATTCTCTCGGCATCGTGAGTGAATATCGCCATGGAACTGCATCGGTGACTTCGCCAGTTGGATATTCAGAATCTTTATCCGGCATTCCCATCCAGCCGAGCAAAATTTTCCGTCTAGATTGCGAAAAGACTTGCGGTGCGTAAAAATCAAATCCTTGATCCAATTCTTGAAATTCGCCATGCAGCATTTCCATTGCATCGAGCGACAGATTCCCGACAATATATCCCGCTTGATACAAATTCTGATACTTGAATTCTTCCGCGTCTAATCCCTGCGGACAGAAAATCAAAATATCCTTCGAATCGAATCGAACGAGCCCCGGACACTCCCACATATATCCAAAATTCGCGAGCTGAGTTTTGAGATCGCCCATCAGCGACCAGTTTCCATTATCTTCCTCGCGATAGATTAACACCGTTCCAGTCTGATTTTCACGCTGCGCACCGAGGACAAAATATCGGCGATCATGATCATAAAACAAATTTGGATCGCGAAAATGTCCAGTGATTCCCTCGGGATTTTTTTCGACGATTATTGCATCCTTCCGCACATATCCATCGACGAGCGTCCCAAATCTCTGCGCGGGAATTCGAACATTGTTTTCATCCTTCATGTTGCAGGTGTAAAGAACTCGAACCTCACCATTTTCAACGAGCCCGCAGCCTGAATAACATCCATCCTTGTCATGAATATCAGTCGGATTCATTCCGAGCTCCGGCGTCGAATAATGAATGAAATCGCGCGTCGTTGTATGAGCCCAGGATTTATTTTTATGCACCGCGCCGAATGGATTCCACTGATAAAAAATGTGATAGACGCCGTCGAGACAAGTCATGCCGTTTGGATCGTTGATTAATCCCATTGGCATTTCGAGATGAAATCGATTGTGCCAGCGATGTTTGAACGGCAATCCATCGCGAACCTGTTGATCGATAGATTTTTTGTCGAATTTTTCCACGGATCATTCCTCCTTTGAAAAATTTATAAAAAAAGAGGCGAGCCGAGCAAATCGATTCGCCTCTTCATATGTGGAAAAAATTTTCAGATCAATCTTCTTCGAGATGGAAGAAGGTATAAGTCAATCCAAATCCAACAGCCAGCGCGATACCATTGACAAGGAGATATTGCGGAAGCTGTCCATTGAGATATAACAATGTGCCAGGAATAACAGTGATGCCCATTCCAGTGCCGGCGAGTCCCATCATACTGGAAATCGCACCGCCAACAGCACCGCCGCAGCATCCATAGATAAAAGGTTTCATGTAACGGAGATTGATACCGAAAATCGCCGGCTCAGTGATTCCGAGGAATGCAGGAACAGTCGATGAAATAAAGAGCGCGCGTTTTTTCGGATCTTTCGCTTTGAGTGAAACTGCAAGAGCTGCTCCGCCTTGAGCGATCGTTGCGCAGGTGATAATCGCATTGAACGGGTCAGAATGAATCGTGCTGAGGAGATAAATTTCGAGAGCACTGAAAACATGGTGCACGCCGAAGATAACGATGACCTGCTGCAAGCCGCCGATGACAAGTCCGCCGATTCCTTGAATTTCGAGGAATGACTGCACTGCACCGAAAACTGTCTGCTCAAGTCCATGCATGATAGGTCCAACGACGACAAATCCAAGAGCCATCGAAATCGTGAGAGTCAAGAATGGAGTCACGATCAAATCGATGATATCCGGAATGAATGTCTTGAGCCAATGCTGCAATTTCGCCGCAAAAATTCCGAGGACTAACGCTGGCAAAACTGATCCTTGATAACCAACGAGCGGAATTGTTACAAATCCAAGATCGAGAGGGATTGGAACTTTGCCTGCATATTCCGGAATTTGAGCAGCTTCCTGCCAAGTCAAACCGAGATCTTTCAAATCATTCGCAAAGCCGCCGACTACATACGCGTTCGGAAGTGCAGGGAAAACCAGCATCAATCCTAAAACAATTCCGATAACTGGAGTTCCGCCGAATTTATTCATCGTTGACCAGCAGACGAGAGCAGGTAAAAATGCAAACGCTGTATCAGTCAAAACGCTTGTCATCATCAGGAAATTGCTGTCGAGATTCAATCCAAATTCCGGACGAGTCAAGACGCCGCGAATTCCCATGAAAAGTCCAGTTGCAACGAGGACTGGAATAATCGGAACGAAAACATCGCCGAGCGTTCGAGAAACTTTTTGAAGGAGACTCATCTGCTCATAAGCCGCCTCTTTATTTCCGCCGCCCGCTAATGATGGTTTCAATTTGATAAATTCTTCCGTGACTTTATCAACAAATCCAGTTCCGCAAATGATTTGATATTGCTGCGCCGCGAAAAACTGCCCTTTGACACCGTCGATATTTTCGACTTTCTTTTCTTGGATTTTCGATTTGTCATTGACGATCAAACGAAGACGAGTTGCGCAGTGTTCCGCGGATCTAACATTATCCGGTCCGCCGACATATTTCATAATCAGATTTGCAACTCTCTGCTCGTCAGGAAGATTGTCGAATTTTGCATCATCGGCATCTTTTTCGACTGGTTTGGAAGTTGGAGTTGCTGTAGATTCAGCCGCCGCGCCTGGAGATGTTATCGATTGATCTCCCATGTCAATCGTGATATTTCCAAATTCCGCCGCATTTGTTACGACGACTGGAGTTGTTGTAGGATATCCAGCCTTGATAATTCCATCGGGATCAAATTCGAGAAGTAATTGACCTTTTTTGACTTTGTCGCCTTGATTTGCTTTTGCATCGAAATGCTCGCCGTTGAGCTTGACAGTGTCCATGCCGACGTGAATTAGAATTTCAATTCCATCTTCACTCTTCAAACCGATTGCATGCTTGGTATCGAAGAAAACCGTGATTTCGCCGTTGAATGGTGCATAGACTTTTCCTTTTGGATTTTTGACTGCGACGCCTCGCCCCATCGCGCCGCTGCCAAATACATGATCATCAACCTCGTTTAGAGGTATCAGATCGCCTTCGAGCGGACTGCTAAACCTGATATCCTTCACTGAAAGCCCTCCTAATAAAATTTTTTGAAAATATAAAAAGAATTCCATTCCGAGATTTCCACGAAGAATTTTGAAAACCTTCACATTCCGAAAAGATTTTTAATTGATTTTTAAACTTTCGCGGGAATAAAAAAAGAGATCCACCGACCATTTTGCGATCGCTGGATCTTTTTTAGATTTATGATTTCTTTCGATATTTTCTCCGGAGTTGCGATTTCACTGATTCATTCGAGAGAAAATCTGAATAAGTTGAGATTCGATCGATCGTTCCTTCGTTTGGGAGATCAATGATTCGATTTGCGATTGATTGGACAAATTCTCTATCGCTCGAATTAAAAAGAATTGTGCCGTTGAAATTGATCAGCGATTCATTCAGTGCCGTGATTGATTCGAGATCGAGATTTGCTGTCGGCTCGTGAAGAATCAATACATTCGCATGCATCGACATCGTTCGTTTCAACATTTCTTTAGCTCGAACATCCGGCGCGAGATTTGATCCATCGAATAATTGAGCATAATTTTTCGGGAGATATGCGATTCGAGCATTTTTATCCCATTCAACAATTCCTGAATCAAAAATTTTCTCTTCGCCGGCTAAAATTTGAAAAAGCATTTCGATTCGCCGAGGAATTCCTCCAACGAATGCAACTTTCTCGCCAGGTTTGATTGTGAAACTGACTTTTGAAATGATTGGCGAGCCGTCGATTGATTTTTCGAGATTGTCAACGAGGAGAATTCGATCGCTCTCGATTTGTTCAGGTCGAGCAACTTTGAAATCTGCTTGAACAATTCTCCCCGCGCGCCATGAATTGAAATTCCCGCGAAAAAGTTCAATCGATCCAATTTCGACGTCGCAAATATGAGTGCAGACTCGATTCAAAAAATGTCGATCGAGCGAGACAATTATCGCTGTACCTTTGAATTGAAGCATAAAATTTTCAAACCATCGGGCGGAATCGATATCCAAAAATTGAGTTGGATCATCGAGAAGTAAAACTGTTGGATTTCCAAATAACGCTCGAGCCAGCATCGTTCGAATCTGTTTAACTGGCGAGACTTCAACCATCAATTTCAGATGTTTAGCGTCGCGAACACCCAATCCAATCAGAATTTGCTTTGCCAATTCAATATCCTCGGGATTTTTGCTTCCATTAGTGACTGTATCGAGCAAAGTTTTTTCGCTGAATGCATAATGATTTCGATCTAAACATGAAATTTTTTCATCCGGCGAGATTTCGATTTTGCCTTCAGTCGGTTCAACTTCACCGAGAATCAATCGAAGAAGAGTCGTCTTGCCTCCGCCATTTCCACCGATGATCCCGTAACAATTTCCAGATTCGAATTTGAGATTCACGTCATTGAAAATCGTCCGCTTGCCAAGTTGAAGAGAGATGTTTTTAAATTCAATCATCGATGCACCTCAAGAGTTAAGAATGTTTCTATAGATTTGCATGATACTCTGCCCATAACCATTTCCTGGAACTGCCCAAACGCCGTTGAGATCTGTCCATTGAGTTTTTTTGCCGATCGATTGAGTTCTTTCTTCGACAAAATCAAATCGAGGATCTACAACTTGAGTTTGAGGTCTGCGCTCCGTCGAATATGCAAGCAGATGTTGAATGTGTGCTCTGACTCCGATTTGCGCCGTGGAAAAAAATGCTCCATTGACTCCTCCGCCGACAGTTCCAAGTCCGCAATAATTATTCTGCTCCGGAATGACATCGCCGCCATAGCTGAAATATCCAGTCTCTTTCATCGCTTGAGCAAACGCTACATCTGGACGAATCCCCTCGCGAGATCCTTCTTCGTAATAATATGCAACGAGCTGCTCAGGTGAGACTGAAATTTTGGGATTTGGATTCATGCTCAACAAAAATCTCACGCATTGATTTTGACTTGCGAGAGGCGTTCCGAGAATCGAATTATCAAACGGCGATAGAGTGATTCTCTCAACCGGCCGCCCTGGATAAAACATCGGCTCGGCTGTTGCAAAATTTTCCATCGGCTGAGATTCTTCGACCTGCTCAACCTTTTTCGATTTTTTCTTCTTAGATTTTTTTTCGACTTGCGGAATCGGTTTGAGATCTGGATTCAAAATTGCATCGATTCGCTCTTTGAATGTGAGCTGAGGTTCATCGATTCGACTTGCACACGCGTCAGTTGACATGAACGCGACGAGTGATAATGTTGCGAGGCTTGCCATCAGAAATTTTTTCTGCAAAAATTTTTTCAATGAAATCGCTCCTTGAAAATTTTCTGAAACTGCAAGCGATTATAATTCGATCAATTTCGATTCGCAATATTTTCAAGAAGGTGAGAATTTGGAATTCGCAAAGTTTTTGATCGCTGGAGGAAGCTGTTTCACTCTTGAACTCGGAATTCTCTACGGCTTGACTGAATTTTTTTCGATTCATTATCTGACTTCCGCGGCAGTTGCATTTTCAATTTCTGTCGTTGTGAATTATATTTTATGCAGTGAATGGGTTTTCTCGGGAAAAAAAAATCGCTCGATGCGCACGAAATTTCTATTCGTCGCAACGAGCATCGCAGGACTTGGAATCAATCAGCTTTGCATGTGGATTCTTGTCGAAAAATTTTTCCTACATTACATGATGGCGAAAATTATCTCGACTGGAATTGTAACGCTATGGAATTTTTTCACGAAGAGATTCGCGCTGAAATCAGATTGACATTCGACTCAAATTCGCAATACATCCCGCCCAAGACAATCCAACTCCAAATCCCATAAGCATGACTCGATTCAAATCACGCGGAGATTTTTCATCGAGCACGCGAGAAATTCCAATCGGAATCGTTCCAGAGACAGTATTTCCAACGTCGCGAATATCGCTGTAGAACGGACGATTTTCCAATCCACATTTTTTGCGAATATGATCGAGCATGAAACTGTTGACTTGATGAAAAATGAAATGATCGATTTGCTCGCGCGTGAGATTCGATTTTTCCAAAATTTCATCAACCATCTTCGGCGCAATTCGAAGACTGAAATATGTTATCGCGTTGCCATCCATATGCAAATCGAAATTCGATCGAACATTGTCACGCTCATCTGTCTCAAAAACTTCCTCGGTGAGTCGAGATTCATTTCGAAATCCTCCCGCTGGAACAATCAATTTGTCGAATCCAGATCCATCCGAGCCAAAGACGAATGCATCGAGTCCAGGAGTTTCAGATTCTTCCGCCGCGATTAGAGTTGCAGTTGCCGCGTCACCGAACAATGGACGAATCGTTTTATCGCGAGGATTCACGATTCGAGACGTGATATCGCTTGTCAAAAATAGAATTCGATTTGCAAGTCCCGATTCAATTAAACTTTTGGCGAGTGATAATCCATAAACATATCCAGAGCAGCCAAGTGAAAATTCGAGCGCACCGATTGATTTTGGAAGTTTCAATCGATCCTGCAAAATGCATGCAGTTGACGGCACGATATAATCTGGATATTGAGTGCAGAGCAGTAGAAAATCGACGCCGGACAGATCGATTTTTTCTGCCGCTCGAATTGCGATATCGCTCGATGATTCTCCTTCCGAGACGATGTGCCGCTGATTTATTCCGAGTTTTTCGATGAAACGCGGATCATATTTTTCATTCGTCTCGATTTTCTCCGGCAGATAAATCGCGAGATTTTTGATGAATGCAAATTTTTTCAACGCGTCACCTCCAAAAATTTTTATGATTGTTCGGTATCCTGAAGTTGCTCGACTGCCGCGATGATTGAATTCAATTTGTCATCTGCATAATCCAATTCGTGAATGTAATCATAAATCACTGACAACATAATTGAAGATTCTCGCGAATTTGGCAGTTCATGCAACATTTGATTGAGAATTTCATCGCGACGCTTTTTCAATGCTAGCAGTTCATCGGCACGCGATTTGTAGAATTTTGGATCGATCATTTTTATTTCTCCTTCCGAATCAAAAAGATCCTCGCTATGATTTTCCACGACGAGGATCTTTTTCCTGTTTCAAGCTGTGGTATCAATTCGAGAAAAATGCTCGGAATGCTGTTTGCGATATGAATCATTGTCCTTCAACCGCAATTCATTTTCGATTTTCGCGATTTCATCTTCCGAAGTCGCCCGTTTGAGTTTTGATTTTAACTCCTCGATCTCTCGATCAACTTTGTCAGTGTTTGTGATGTAAACTTCAGACGCTGGAGAATCTTCAGACTTCGATTCAGGTTTCGATTCAGATTTTGGTTTTGAATTTTGAATTGGATTTTGAACGTCGCGAGAATTTCCAATGCTCGAGATTTCCATTTCAAATTCTCCTTTCGAATTAAACTTTCTTTGTATTATAAATCAGCCCCCCCCCCCCCGAGATCAAGATCAAATTTCAAAAAATTTTTCGGAAATGAAAAAGATCCTCGACGGATCGTTTTGATCTATCGAGG
>JAFUTY010000044.1 GCA_017484005.1 Selenomonadaceae bacterium
AATGCGGGCGGTATCATTCGACCAAATGGCGATTTTCGACTCGATTGCATGGCACCTTTCACGATTGGAAACGTTCTTGAAAAATCGATCAAAGAAATTTGGGATGAAAAGGGAGCTGATGCATGGCACAACGAATCAGTACGGAAATTCATCGAGTCAATTGATATTGAAACTCAAGCGGGGAATATTCAAAATCATTTGGATCAAGATATCGCGTTATAGGAGGATTGTCAATGAAGGAAAAATATCAACATCCAGAAATAGTTCGGCAGAATGGAATTGAGAGTGCACTTCCAGCGATTTTAGGCGCAGCGTTGAAAGTTGCAGCAATTGGTGCTGGATATGCAGTCGGCAGAGGAGTTACTCGCGCAATGGAGGCTCATCCGACGTTGAAACTTCAAAGTTTGATTGAAAGTAGAGATTTTCATGATTTACGATTGGATTAAGAAAAAAATTCCATGTAAAAATATTGTTAAAGAAAGATGGAATGGTGATATTTTAATTGCCTGTTCGAGTGATCTTGAGCTACGATATTTGAATCAAACTGCCGCGATGTTTTTAATTTTGTCAGACGGCAAGAATTCGATCGACGATATCAAACAAAAATTTTTGGAGAGATATGAAGTCGATGAAAAGGAACTCGAGCGCGATCTAATCGAGACGGCTCGTAATCTTCAATGGCAACGAATGATCGTTTTGGAGGGATAATTTTGGAAAAATATTATAAGCCGAGCATCGTTGCGAGCTCTGCAGTTTTGAATGAAAACGGAATCATTCCATTCGCGGCGGCTGTTGCAGGAATGTCTATTGCTCAACTTGCTACAGCTGCGGCGGCTGCTGGATTGGCGGCTGGAGCAGCTACGAAAGTTATGAAAGCAAATCCAGTTCAAGCAACAAAATCTCTTCAAAAAAGATAATCCGAACAAAAAAAGACTCCCCGAGGATCTCTCGATCTTCGAGGAGCTTTTTTCAATTCTTTTTCAAAGTGTTAATGATATTCATCGCCTGCTGAGTCGCCTCATCTCCATCCAGCCAGAAGACAATCTCAACATATTCATCCTTCGAATCGAAAATGTAAGTCAGCGTCGGATACATCTTTTTATCGTGCATTTCATTCGCAACATAATACGCGACTTTGATTCCATTAATCTTGTCACGCACAACATCGGCTTTGAATTCTTCAGCCTCTTTCTTTGCATAATCATAGAGTTTTCGCGGCTCACCATCTTTCGAAAATTGATAGACGTCGAAATCCATTAATTCATTTTCGCTGTAGAAATAACCGACCATGTCATCATCCATTTCCTCTTGAGTCATTTCACCAGCGACAAAATCGGTCGGAATCATCACTGAAAACTGCGATGTTCCAAGCTGCAGCGATCGAAGATTTGCCGCGTCAGAATGATTCATCGAGAAAATCATGAAAATCGCGGCGAGAATTCCAAGCATGAATTTTTGCATCGATCTAACCTCCAAAAAAAAATCTCCCAACAAAAGTTGAGAGATTATAACATTAAATTTGAGAATCGAAATACAAATTTTAGACTAAACCTTGAGCCATCATTGCTTCAGCGACTTTGACGAATCCTGCACAGTTTGAGCCCATGACGAGATTATCTGGATCGCCAAATTTCTCAGCATATTTCTTCGCATTCTCATAAATATTTTTCATAATTCCCTTGAGACGCTCGTCAACTTCTTCGAAAGTCCAGGAAAGTCTCTCGGAATTCTGCGACATCTCGAGAGCCGAGACTGCAACTCCGCCGGCATTTGCAGCTTTAGCTGGCGCAAAGAGAATCTTGTTGTCGAGGAAATATTGAATCGCTTCCAAAGTCGAAGGCATGTTTGCACCTTCACCGACAACTTTGCAGCCATTCGCAGCGAGAGTTTTTGCAGAATCAAGATCGATTTCAGACTGCGTTGCACATGGGAGAGCGATATCACATTTGACAGTCCAGACTCCGCGGCAGCCCTCATGATATTCCGCGCCTTGAACTCGATTCACATACTCTTTGATTCTTCCGCGCTCAACCTCTTTAATCTGCTTAACAACGTCAAGATTGATGCCGTTTGGATCATAAACATAGCCGTTCGAATCGGAACATGTGACAACTTTCGCACCGAATTCCTGAGCTTTCTGAATTGCATAAATCGCAACATTTCCAGCTCCAGAAATCACGACAGTTTTGCCTTCGAGGCTGATATTCTTCGAATCGAGCATATTTTTGACGAAATAGAGCAGTCCATAACCAGTAGCTTCAGTTCTCGTCAAAGATCCGCCGTAAGTCAAGCCTTTACCAGTCAAAACCGCGGAATCATAAGCGTCGCGGATTCTCTTATACTGCCCAAACAAGAATCCAATCTCACGCCCGCCAACACCGATATCGCCCGCCGGAACGTCAACATGAGGACCGATGTGGCGATAAAGCTCAGTCATAAAGGATTGGCAGAATTTCATGACTTCATTGTCAGATTTGCCTTTCGGATCGAAGTCAGAGCCGCCTTTTCCGCCGCCGATTGGAAGAGTTGTGAGAGAATTTTTGAAAACCTGCTCGAACGCGAGGAATTTCAAGATGCTCAAATTGACGCTCGGATGAAATCTCAAACCGCCTTTGTATGGACCAATCGCGGAATTCATCTGAACACGATAGCCGCGATTGACTTGAACTTCGCCCTTGTCATCAGTCCACGGAACGCGGAACGTCACGATGCGCTCCGGCTCAACCATGCGCTCGAGCAGTTTTGCCGCTTTGTATTTTGGATTTTCCTCGAGCACCGGCACAATCGTCGTGAGGACTTCTTTGACGGTGTTTTGAAATTCGACTTGATCCGGATCGCGCTTTTTGACGAGATCGAGGACATCTTGAACATATTGCTGCATTTCAGACATTGAGAATCTCCCCTTTGAAAAATATTTGCGTCGCGGATTCCACTCCTCAGGCGCAAGTGAAATATAACTCGCAAATCATATTTTGTATAGCTTTTTTTGAAAAATTTTCTACAGGATTTTTTTTATCAGCGTCGAAAAATTCTCAAAGAGGAGTGATTTTGAATGATGACTCTCGATCACAGAACAAAAACCGCCGTGAATTTAATCAATGGACGTCCGGAAAAGATGCGGAGCGTTCAAGAAATCACGGCAAATTACAATCTCAAACTTCAGCAGTATCACGAGATTTTTCGCAAAAATCCAACGCCGGAGACTCAAAAACAGAAATTAACGCTCTATTCTGAGGTTAAAATACTCGGATGGGTTTTGGGAAAATCTGAATCGCAGGTTTACACCGACGCGCACAATTAATCATGGAAGAAAGATTCGATCTATACACCCTCGCAATCTCATTTTTTCTCACGCTGTCATTTGTATTCTGCTATTTTCAAATTGGATTGGGAGGCAGTGAATCGACTGAATTTCATGAAGAAATCATTCCTTCAGTCGGAATAAGTTATCTTCGTGACAATGAGCCGATTTTGCTTGAGGACGGGAATTATCCATTGGCAGTTCCGTCGAAAGATTCATTTTTAAAAATCAATGGACGCAGAATTCATCCGCTGTTTTTGATTATGATACCCGATTCTGATTCCAAAATGAGACTTTATCCTCTGAATGTGAAAGATAACTCGATTCTCCCGCACATCGGAAAGACTCTCGCACTTCATATTTTGATGGAATTTAAGTCGACCTTTGGCGATAATCGGCTGACTTATGACGAACATCACGCAGGAATTCCAGCGAGAATCAGTTATTCGAAGAAAGTCTACTATTATCTGCATGTTTCGAATGGATTTGGGACGATTGAACGTGGATATCTGCCGCGTGAAAGTTTAGCATTGCGATGGTATAAAAAGCCAGAATATGTTCGCGAAGAGCTTGCAGCGATATATTTTTTGACAAATCGGATTCCATACGGCACGCTTGAAATCGAAAAATCTTTGGAGGAATGACAATGGCAAAAATTTTCTCTCGAATTCATCATATTGCATTGAGACCGACCGCTGAAAATTTCGACCGAACGATTCATTTTTACACCAAAGTTCTGGGAGCGGAAATCGATCGCGAATGGATTATGGGCGAGACAAAATGCGCAGTGATTTACATCGGAAGCGGCGTCATGATTGAAATTTTTGGAAACGGCTCGAAAGATTCAGTTGTCGGTTCGATTCCACATTTCGCGCTGGAAACTGACGATGTTGCAAAAGCATTGGAAACCTGCCGCGAATTTGGATACACTGAATGCACACCTGGAGGATTGCCGACCGACAGCTCGCTCGAAGATTTCATTATGACTGAAGATCCATTCTATGCAATGAGAATCGGATTTATTCTTGGACCATGCGGCGAAGTCATTGAATTTTTGAAAGAACTTCGCTGAATTGAAAAAAGATCCCCGATCGATTTTTGACCGAGGATCTTTTTATATTCGGAAAACATTCAGATCGATCTTTGACGGAAGGCACACCCATCCATCCATCGATTCCGCCGACGATGCTGCTTAATCCAGTGAGAACAATTATGACGGAATTCTCACGGAACACGCCATTGAGAAGATCGATCTGAAACTCTAGAGAACCAGAAAATATCATGATCAACTTAGAGATTCAATGATAAAAAAGATCCCCAATCGATTTTGACCGAGGATCTTTTTATATTCGGAAAACATTCAGATCGATCTTTGACGGAAGGCACACCCATCCATCCATCGATTCCGTCGACGATGCTGCTTAATCCAGTGAGAACAATTATGACGGAATTCTCACGGAACGCGCCATTGAGAAGATCGATCCGAATCTCTAGAGAGTCAGAAAATATCATGATCAACTTAGAGATTCAACATCTATCGAGATATTTTCAACGAATGAAATTTATAAAAACATGCGGCTCAATTTCTGGCAATTCAATTCCAGATTTTTCTCCCGCCTCTTTACATTTCAGAAACCATGCCATGTTCCGCGCCAAAATTCTCATATTCAGCAAGCCCTCGAGATCCTGCTCAACATCTTGAGGAGTATATCCATGAACCATATTCCAATATTTCGACGAAATCACGATCATTTCGGAAATCGTGAAATATTTGTTGATTTGATCGAAAGCCGCCGTAGTTCCAGCGCGGCGAGCGGATAAAACTCCCGCGACAGGTTTCAATCTGAAAGTGTTCGGATCTGATCTCGACTCGGAATAAAACAGACGATCCATGAATCCAGTCATAGATCCTGCCATCGCTGCAAAATGCACCGGCGATCCAAAGACAAATCCATCTGCCTCACGGAATTTTTCGCGCGATTCATTCACGATATCATCGACGACGCATTTTTTAATTTTCGCACATTGACGACACGCCATGCATCCACCGATTGGTTTCTTTCCAATCCAAAAAATTTCCGAATCGATTTCGAGTTTTTCAAATTCATTCGAAATTTCCTCGAGCGCGCGATTTGTACATCCATTTTTATTGGGACTTCCATTAATCAATAAAACTTTCATAGAGATTTCTCCTAAAAAATTTTTTCACACACAGCGGAATTTTACAGATTCCATTCGAAATTTTCTAGCAGATTTTGTTGACCTGGAGTAAGATACAAGCGATATCATTCAGAAAATTTTTGAAGGGGGAATTTTTCTTTATGGCAAATCAAGCACCAGTTGTCGGCTCGAAAAATGTCACCGGCACAAATTATTCTGGATCTGCGGCAAAAGTCTATTTCACAAAGCACATCGATGCAGAACATTTGATCAAACTTTATAAACTTGTCAACGAGGCGATTGTTGGTAAAGTCGGAATCAAACTTCACACCGGCGAGAAAAATGGTCCAAATATTCTTCCGCGCGATATGGTCAAGGCGTTTCAAGCTCAAGTTCCAAATTCTGCAATTGTCGAATGCAACACGCTCTATCAAGGCGATCGATACACCACGGAAGGTCATCGCGACACTTTGAAAGTCAACGGCTGGACTTTCTGCGATGTTGATATTTTAGATCCGACCGATGACTGCATTGTCGATTTTCCTGTCAAAAATCCATTTCATCTTCATGAAGTTTCGATGGGCGGACATCTGGCGAATTATGATTCACTGATTGTTTTGACTCATTACAAAGGGCATGCGATGGGTGGATTTGGCGGCTCGATGAAAAATATTGCGATCGGCTGTGCGAGCGGACATCGCGGCAAGGCTCAAGTTCATGGCTTGGGAGTTAATGTTCCAGAAAATTATCTCGAATGGCCGATGCAGGATGTTTTCATGGAATTGATGGCGGATTCTGCTCAAGCGACTTGTAATCATTTCGGCAAGCACATCACATTTTTGAACGTCATGCGCCGCATCTCGGTTGACTGTGACTGCGCTGGAGTCACCGCTGAAGAGCCGACGATGAAAGATATCGGAATTTGCGCATCGACTGATATTCTCGCGATTGATCAAGCCTGCACCGATATGATTTTCAACGCGATTGACAGTGCTGATATGAAAGAAAGAATCAATTCGCGCCATGGACTTCGTCAGCTTTCCGCAATGGCTGAAAAACAGATGGGCAATACTCAATTCGAGCTTATCGAAATCGATTGAAACTGAAAATTTTTCGAGGCAAATCTGAAATGGATCTGCCTCATTTTTTTTTCGGAAGGAGAATTTATTTTGGAAACTTTGCAAACGATTAAATCTCGGCGATCGATTCGAAAATATACTGGAGAAAAAATTTCCAAAGATCAGCTCGATCAAATTTTGACAGCTGCGCAGGCATCTCCAGTCGGCTTGGGAAAATATAAAAATCTTCATTGAATCAGAATTCAGATCTCATTTCGAAACTCAATCTTCCTGAAAAATTTACTCCAGCGGCAGGAATTCTTCTCGGCGTGACAGATGAAAAATATTCCGAGCGAAAAATTCCAGCGAATCGAATTGCGATGAATGTTTTAGATTAGATCGAGGAGCATTTATGAATCGACGAAAATTTATCAAGCTTGTCAGTGTTGGAACGATGGCGTTGATGTTTGGAGGCTGCGATTCCAACGAAAAATCTGAAGCGAAAATTCCAGAGCGTCAATCTGTATCTGGAGGAGATAAGATGAAAATCGTCGTGATAAATAGCAGTCCTCATTCTGAAACTGAATCGACGTCGCGATTTTTAGCTCAAAGATTCATCGCCGGCGCAGAATCCTCGGGACATGAAATTTTTGTATTCGATGCGGCAAATGAAGAAACTCATCCATGCCACGGCTGCGATATGTGCGGGATGAATGGCGACTGTGTTTTCAGCGATGCAATTCAAACAAAACTCATGCCCAAAATGGTCGATGCAGATCTGTTAGTACTGGTGACGCCGCTTTATTATTATGGAATGTCGACTCAGCTCAAAACTGTCGTCGATCGATTTTATGCTCGAACGTACGATCTCAACAACAAAAAATCGATGTTGATGGTGACGGCGTATAACAGTGCAGATTGGACAATGGAAGCGATTGTGACTCATTATGAGACGCTCGTTCGATACATGCATTGGCAGGATGTTGGACGGGTGCTCGCGATTGGATGTGGATCTCGGCGGCTCGTTGAGAGTTCTAATTTTGGAAATCAAGCTTATAACATCGGTGCAAATTTATGATTCCGAATGAAAAAAGATCCATCGATCGTAAGTTGATCGGTGGATCTTTTTTTTATTTTGTGAGAGATTTCCATTCAGCAGCAAAATTCATTCGACGCCCTCAGCATACAAACTCGAGCCCTCAAGCCACATCGAATATTCAATCGGCGTTTCGATTTCGTCAACAATTCCATGGAAACCGTCTGAATTCGAAAAATAGACTCGATCATAGATTCCATTGTTGATATCCGCGGCTTCATGCCAGAATCGATAATCGAGAAAATATCCAATGTCATTTTCATAATCGAGCATTTTCAGCGTCGCCTCGAAATCAGTCAGATCGTTAATCCAATAGATCGTTTCAGTCTGCAGATAGCAATCCCAGCCAGTTGCCGGCGAAGTTCCAACGTAGACATCTTGAGCCGATGCAGTTCCGCCCGCAATCAAAAACATTCCGATCAAAAATGATAGAAATTTTTTCAAATTGATCACTCCTCCAAAAATTTCTCGACGCTCAATTTCTTTCCATCCGTTCGAAATATTATCGCGCCATCGAGATCAGTTCGCAAGATTCGAGCACCAGATTTTTCAAACGCCTCGACAACTTCAGCGCGCGGATGTCCAAATGAATTTCCCAATCCAACACAGAAAACAGCGAATCGAGGATTGACTGCATTGATAAATTCTTCCGAGCTCGATGTGTGAGATCCATGATGTCCGACCTTCAAAACCGTCGAGCGAACTTTTTTCGCGCGAGACTCTTTCGACAACAAAATCGATTCCTGCTCTTTAACTAGATCGCCGGTGAATAAAAATGATGCATTTCCATAACTTACTCGATATACATTCGAGACTTCATTGCCAGTTCCATGCGATGTTGACGCTGGAGCATATATGACTTCAATTTTGACTCCGTCGAGATTTATGACTGATCCTTCTTTCGCGACTTCAAATTTTTCAAGCACTGGATCGAATTGAGATAATCCCATCGCTCGAGAATATTCAGATCGATCCTCATGTCCTGTGAAAACTTTTTCGACTGGAAATTTTTTAATGATCGATCCTGCTCCTCCCGAATGATCTTCATGCGCGTGAGTCAGAAATATGTAATCGAGCTTCGTGACTCCATAATGTTTCAAATATGGAATATCGATTCGCGAACCGATATCGAATGACAGCTCGCGAACTCCTCCAGTATCAAACATTGCCGCTCGACCGTGAGGAGTTATCAATAATGCACAATCGCCTTGATGTACATCGATGAAATGAATCTCGACATCTCGCGGTCTGAATTGAATAGCGATCAAAATCAAAATTACAGATCCAAAAATCAGAATCCTCCCGATTGTCAATTTGATCGTCGGGAGATTTTTTGTGTTCAGAATCCAAAGCAGAATTGCATAATAAATTCCGCCGGAGATGAAATGCATTGTCGGCAAATATAGAAGTGGAATTTTTGCAAGCAGATCAATCAAGCTCGTCGCGATATTCAGTGCGATAGCATCGAGTGCAAAAATGATCTGTGCGATGAATGGAAGAATCAATCCAATTATTCCAGTGAAAAGCGATATAACGATCAAAATTTCGAGAATTGGCGTGACGATTAGATTGGCGATGATTGAACTGATTGAGAATTGATTGAAATACCACGCGATGATTGGAATCGATGCGATTTGAGTTGAAAGTGTGACTGATAATCCGAGCGAGATTAATTTTGGAAATCGATGAATTGCGAAAAATTTTTTGAGTCTCGGTGCGATGTATAGAAGTCCTGCTGTCGCTGCGAATGACAATTGAAAACTGATATGGAAAAACAGCAGCGGCTCATATGCAAGCATGAAAATCGAACAAATCGCGAGATATCGGCGAGCATCATTGTCTCGATCGAGCGCGAGCGCCATGAATGTGAGAGATCCCATGACTGCCGCGCGAAATACTGGCGGGACGAATCCAGCGAGCATTCCATAAATCGAAATCACGATTAAGACGAATCCAGCGGTTAAAAGTTTGGGCAGTTTGAAAAGATTTCCGAGCATTGAAATTGTTGCGGCGAGGAGTGTTATGTGAGAGCCGGAAACCGATAGAATGTGAACTATTCCTGTCGCGGTGAATGATTCCACGAGCGATTCATCGAGTCCCTGATATCCACCGAATAGAATCGCGAAGATTGTCGCGGCATCAGATTCTTTCATTGAACTTCGAAGTAGCTCTCGATAATGCTCGCGAATCTCGACAATCCATCGCTTGAATCGATCCAAAAAATCTGGATCTAAATTTTTTTCAACTTTGAAATTTCGAGTCGACATTTGAGCAGTGATTCCTTGCGATAAAAGCAGCATCGGAATATCGATTTGCCCTGGATTATTGTATCGAGTTGGTTTTCGAGGAGTTCCATGCGCTTGAATTCGATCGCCGATCAAAATTTCTGGAATATCTTCCCGATTTTCAAATCGAGAGTAGATCGTCATTCCGCCAGTCACAATTTTTTCTGAACGATTGATCCGCGCCGATTCAACATCGATAGAGAATCGCAATTTATAAATTCCATGGATATCCTGCGAAATCTGTATCTCGTCTCGAACAAATCCAATGACTTCGATTTCATGTCCCGACAGATTCGAGATGTCATTTGCGGGCGGCTTGAAAAT
>JAFUTY010000045.1 GCA_017484005.1 Selenomonadaceae bacterium
TATGACAATCTTTTCGGCGATGGAAAAGTCACTCAAGCGGATCTCGATGAATATAAAGATCGACTCGCTCAAGCGCATGAAGCGATGAAAGTCATGCGCGAGCAGGGATTCATCAAAGCACATCTGTCGAAAGATGGTGCTCCGGAGAAAGTTTTATTCTCGCAGCTTCCATACGTCGAAGAGGGACATCTGAATTCTCCATCATCGCTCGCTAGACTTCGTAAATTGACCGATCGAGTTCGCGATAACATCGATATCGTTGTCTCGCTCGGAATCGGCGGATCTTATCTCGGCAATAAAGTTCTATTCGATGTTTTCTGCGGCGAATTTTGGAATTCCAAATCTCCGAGAGAGCGCGGCGGTCTTCCACAAATCTTTTTCAGCGGCAACAATATTGATCCGCGTCGCACAAATGATCTGATTCATTACATCGAGTCATTTGCAAATCGTCCAATGCCAGGTAAAAAATGCCCGCATCATCATGGCGGTGAGGAACGTAAAACTAAAGTCATGCTCGTCGTGATTAGTAAATCGGGCGGAACTCTCGATACAATGAGCAATTTCATGGTGATTTATGACGCGCTGAAAAAGAATCCAAACATCGAAATCGAAATCGTTGCAGTCACCGATCCAAATATGGAGAAGAAAACTCTGCTCAAGGAACTCGCGATTGAAAATAATTGGGAAGCTTTTGCAGTTCCAGATGGAGTCGGCGGCAGATTCTCGATTTTCTGTGAAGTTGGACTTTCGACCGCGGCAGTCATTGGAATGGATATTTGGAGTTTCTTGAAAGGCGCGCAGGATATGGATAAGGCGTGTCAAAATCCAAATGTCCTCGAAAATCCAGCGATGCTCAATGCGGCTCTGAAATTCATCGCGTCAGAAAAATATGGACGTCATTGCGAAGTTTTGATGCCTTATGGCGATTATCTCAAATCAGTTTCAGAATGGTATATCCAGCTGCTCGCTGAATCGCTCGGCAAGCAATTCGATAAAGATGGCAAAGAAGTTTGTTATGGAAGAACGCCAATCGTTGCAGTTGGAACGACAGACATGCATGCGCAGACTCAGCAACATCAAGAAGGCGCGCTCGATAAGGTCGTGCAGTTTATCAAAATCGCGAATTGGGAAAATGATCTCACGATTCCGAACGTCTTCCCAGATAAACCGAGACTCGCTGATATCTCCGGCGTCACGATGGGAGAAGCGCTTGAAGTCGCTCGCCAATCGAATGCTGACGCGCTGAAATCCAACAAGCGATTCAATGCATGCTTCACACTTCCGACGCTCAACGAATATCATCTCGGCGAACTTTTATATATGCTCGCGATGTCTGTTGCGTATGAAGGTGAACTCGCAAATGTCGATGCATTCAATCAGCCAGGCGTCGAGGCTTACAAAAAAATCATGGGACCAATGCTCAAATCAGTGAAAGACAGCAAATAATTTTTGATTCACAAATAAAAAAAGATCCTCGATTGATCTCGCGATCGATCGAGGATTTTTTGTCGAGGTGAGTTCATGAAAATTTTTGATGAAATTATAGATCGCCGAAACACTTCGAGTATCAAATACGATTTCATGGCTGAGCATGGATTTCCTGAAGATTCGATGCCATTTTGGGTTGCAGATATGGATTTTCGAACTCCTCAACCGGTTATCGATGAATTGATAAATCGAAGTCGCCATGGAATCTTTGGTTATACAGATTTCAAAGATGATTATCGAGAATCTGTTGCGAATTGGTTTTCGACGAGACACAATTGGAATCCAAAAACAGATTTTCTAACGATAACTCCTGGAGTAGTCTTTGCAATTTGCACAGCGATCCGCGCTTTCACGTCGGTTATTGAATCAATTCCAGAACATTCGAGAGATTTTGATTCGATTGCGCCAGCATGGCTTGAGATGCATTTGCGAGGATATTGAGTTTTGTCTGCTCGATCATTTCCTTTGCCATATCAATGTTACGAATCGTCGATTCTGACGCTTGAGCATTTTCTCTTTTTGTCACGATGTTTGAATTAGAGAGTTCAAGCCGCTGCATTTGAGCTCCAACTTCAGTCATTGCATCGAGGATATAATTGATTCCACGATCAATAATCCCGCATGTTGAAGTTCCTCTTGGATCACTTTTAGTTTGATCTCTCCCTTGTCCAAGCAATTCTTCGATAGCATCTTTCGATGTCACCGGATAATCTTTGATCGTTTTTGGTTCTTGAATCGTGTAAAAAATATGATCGAGTGTCATTTGCGGAATATGAATCGCGATACATGAATTCGATTTTTCTGTGTCTTGAATGATCAACTGCTTTGCGTAGAGCTGTTTTTCGATTTTGATAACATCATCATAGACTCCATCAGCAATTTTCGCGCCGTATGTCTGATAATTGCTGATGCTGGAGGAATATTGAAATCTTTCATCGAACAAAACAATCTTGCCATCCTCTGGAGCAGTTAAAAACATGAAATGCCCATCGCGCCCATCTTCCGGATCAAGTGCTTTCAATTGTTCGCTGCCTTGATCATATAAAGCTTGAACCAGCGAATCAACATCGGTGCATCCACTGATATCGATATTGATTGAATAAAAAGATCCATCGCTTCGAGTCTCTGGCATGTCTTCAGTGTCTCCGGTTCGAAAAACGAAATTGAACCATTGTCCAGTATGAGATGCACAATACACTTGAAATCCTTTGTTGGCTAGATCATCCGGAATCGAAATGTCGGGATTTAATTCATGCCAAGTTTTGAAATCGATTGTGCGATGTCGAAGTGAGAGATCTTGAATATAAACTTGATAATTATTGTATCGTTCTCCGCCCTCTGGAGCAGTGAATTTGAGATTTGTTCCATCGAAAGAAACGAGATTATCGGCTTTCTCCTTATTGGTTCTAGGTGATTGCCAATATGAATTGTATTCGTCTGAAAGAGTATTTGCTTTGTTGACAACTAGATTCGCAAAAGCTGTAGCGATTGTTTGTCCGCCGGATAATACTGCATTGCGCAAATCATTCAAATCTATTACTCCATTAGCGTTTTGATAAGTACCGCTATTGGGATTATATGTCGAATCATATGTAAGCAATTCTCCAGTGCGATCGCCGTCAGTCGTGTATGTGTAAGTTTGAGCATATTTTGGAATGCTGTTATAGCTATCTTGAACTTTTGTATCGATGAACTCAATTCCCTCGAACGTGATATTGCTTGAAGTGATATCGCCTTGATTGTTTTTGTTATTGTATTTCGTCACCCATTGAATTCGTTTATTCACCATATCCTTGATGAAACTTTCGAGCGTTGTTGAATCTGTAGTATCAAGTCCCGATAGATCGATCTCCGTCGATGCTTTTTCACCTTCCGGTCTTATAGATACAGATCCAACCATTCGATAGCCATTTGACACTCGGTGATCATAATAATCGTTTCCAATGTATGTTCCGACGATTGTCACATTGTTGCCGTTGACCGTCATACTTCCGGATGGAACTGAAATCGTTCCGGAGTAATTTGGATTCACAAGATATCTCGTGACTGCATTAGTCGTATCTATCTCATAAGTGGAAACCTCATCTGAAAAAACATATTCAGTGCCGTCGACAGTAAATCCAGTCCAATTTGCTTTGCTCGATAAATTCCCAGTGTAAATTTTAGCATCGTGAGCAGCTCGTCCTGAACTTCCTGATGAATATTCCGTAGCAGGAGTCGGTGGAACATAATTTCCGCCTGCTGAATATTCTCCCAAAGTAATTCCGCATCCATTTACAAGACTAGATCCAGACCATGTCGTGAATTCATCATTGGATAAAAATTTGATTTGAGAACTATTATCCGGATCTGTGCCAATCGATTCAACATTCAATCCGGATATAGATCTCAATTGCTCATATGCAGATTGAACGCTGGTTATTGGAATCACTTGATAATTTCTGCCAGACATCGCGTTATTAAGTGCGTTGAGATAGTCAGATGAATCATGGTGAGTGAAAATATAATATGTATTATTTGCGACAACACAACGTTCCGCTATCTCTCGAGGTGCGTTGGCTGTTGCGGATATTGACCATTTATTTGTCACAGCTCCGGAATATATTGATGGAAATTCGAGCGTCGATGATGTTGTAGATGTAGCTCCATACTCTTTAAAAATCTTGAAGTTTCCATAAATTCCAGACATCGAATAGTCATTTGGATTTTCGCCGGCGACTGTAGTTTCAGCACTGATCAATCCCAAATTTCCAGATCCGTAGATGAATTGCGGCTCGTCAAGCTGTATCCATTCAACATATTTTTTATATGGAATTCCGCCCGTCAAAAGTTGAATTCCATTGTACCTCGTCGAATGTGTGATATCGTCGATTTGTTCGTAAAGTTGATCGATCTGTTTTTGAATTGTGACTCGATCTTGATCTGTATTTGTATCATTTGCCGCGTCGATAACTTTCTCCTTGATTTGACGCATTATATTGAGTTGAGATTGAAGAGCTCCTTCAGCCGTTCTAAGAAGATCTCCTCCAGCTTTCGTGTTATTGTCATTTTGATCCAATGCACGAATCTGAACTCTCATTTTTTCGGAAATCGCATAAGTTTCAGCACCATATCGAGCACTCGGAAATGCTTCACCAGTTGCCAATTTTTCCATGGATTCCGATTGTTTCTTTTTATTTTTGTTGAGATTTCCAAGTCCAAAGATCGATGCGAGATTATTGAGAATTTGCATTTATAGTCCCTCCTCAATCATTGAAATTGAAGGGACGATTTTGCAATTCCATAAATTTTTGGAGGCATTGAAAAGACTGCCCCCCCCCCCCGAGAATTAATTGACACTTGCATTTTTTTCACCAGCTTTTATAAAATCACAAAAACATTTCTCAATTTTATCGGTAAATCGAATTTGATTCTGAAGGGAAATTTGTATTGTGACAAGTAATTTCATAGTTGCAGTCAGCGCAGTTGTTCCAATGTTTATTCTGATGGCGATTGGCGCGTCAGTGAAATGGGCAAAACTTCTCACTGATTCAGAGCTCAAGCGAATCAATCGCGTCGTTTTCATGATTTTTTTCTCCTGCATGATTTTCTACAACCTCTACATCACGGATCTCGAATCGACTTTCAAACCAAAACTCATGATCTTTGGCGCAGGTGGAGTTCTAGCAATTTTTTTCATATCATTGATCATCGTTCAAAAATTCGAGCCGGATCGACGTCGGCGCGGAGTCATTGTTCAATCGCTATTCCGGAGCAATTATGTCATTATGGGCGTCCCGATTGTCGCAAATATCTTCGGTGATCAAAATATCGCGACGACCACAATGATGATCGCAATTATCGTCCCGATTTACAACATCCTTGGAGTTTTTTCGCTGGAGATTTTTAGAGATGATTCTAGCGGAAGTCTACTCGGAAAAATTCCGCACATGCTCCTCGATGTTTTGAAAAATCCAATGATCGTCGGCGCAATTGTTGGAGCGATCTTTTTAATTCTCGAAATTCATATTCCAGAGCCGATTCTTCGTCCGATTCGTCAGCTCAGTTCCGCAACAACTCCAGTTGCACTCGTGATTCTCGGCGCGTCATTCAAACTCGACAGCACCGCGTCGCATCGAAAAGAATTGATCGCTTGCATGATTGGAAGATTGATTCTCGTTCCGGCGATTATGATGACTCTCGCGATTGAATTGGGATTTCGAGACGTCGATTTTGTAACTCTCCTCTCGATTTTTGCAACGCCATGCGCAGTCGCGTCATTCGTCATGGCGCAGCAGATGGGCGGCGATGCTGAACTCGCTGGAAGCTGCGTCGTGTTTTCATCAGCGATTTCATGTGTCACGCTCTTCGGCTGGATTCTTCTATTCAAAACGCTGGGATTTTTTTGAAAATTTCTTGCGTTCGGGCGGGAGTTATTTTATATTTTCGACAGAAATTTTTCGGAGGGGAGTCACAGATTATGGAAGTCAAATTCGAATCGCAAATCACGGCGGTCGGTGAACATGCGCGAACTTTTCTCGAAACAAACAGTTCCGTTATCATTTTGAACGAGGGAATTCGTCCAAATCTTGATAACATGGTCGTGCGTCATACTGTCACTGAGCTTCATGCCGATATCGAAGCCGGCGATCGTTTGAAAATGGGCAACACTGAATTCAAGGTCGTGACTGTCGGTGAGCTCGCATGTCAAGGAATTCGTGAAGAGGGACACTGCACCATCGTTGTCAACGAGGAGATTACGATGCCTGGTCAAATCGCAGTGAAAGGTGCAATTCCTCCAAGACTTCGACTCGGCGATATCATTCAATTCTATAAAAAGTGATTCGGAAATGAAGGAAGATCCGTAGATCGAAAATGATCTGCGGATCTTTTTTTTATTTCCGTTGTAAAATATAGAAAAAATTTTTTGAGGAGTGATTCAATGCCGAATTTGAATTTTGTTGGGAAATCGAAAGTCGTCAATCATCATCGAGATGTTTCATTCAGATTTCTCGAGCGTCAATATGGATCGAGCGAGAATATGATCATTCATGGAGATAATTTATTAGCTCTTCGAGCATTACTTGCAACTCATCGAGGAAAGATCAAATGCATTTATATCGATCCTCCATACAATACTGGAAATGAAAATTGGATCTATAATGACAACGTCAATGATCCGGAAATCAAAACATGGATCGGAAAAGTTGTTGGCGATGAAGAAACTGATTTGAATCGTCATGATAAATGGCTGTGCATGATGTATCCTCGATTGAGATTGTTGCAGGAGTTGTTGAGTGATGATGGTGCGATATTTATTTCGATCGATGATAATGAAGTTGCA
>JAFUTY010000046.1 GCA_017484005.1 Selenomonadaceae bacterium
TCCATACATCGATCAAATCAAACAAATCAAAAATCCAAAACCAAAAAACGAATCTATCGATGTGAAAGATCTCCTCGCGCAATTTGATCTCGATGCAATTGGAAAATCGGCGATCAAATATTATCAAGCGATTATCGATCTGTCTGAAAAAATCTTCGATCATCTGCAAAAACTCGAGAACATTTCTCCAGACAATGAATCGATGCAAAAATTGAAACTCACTCCGGAGGATATTCGCGGACAAATTAAAGATATGCAAAATCAAATCGAGAGTCTCAAATCGCAAGCCGATCAATTTTTCATCCAGCTCGATGAAGTCAATAATTCGCCAAATTCGATTCAAAAACTTGCGGAACTTGAATCGATGCCACGTCCAAGTTTTGAATTCATCATTGAAAATTTCGCGAACATCATAAACAAACTGTCGATTCATAATCTGAAATAAAAAGATCCCCGATTGATCTAATAGATCTGTCGGGGATTTTTAATTTTCCGTGAAGGATTCAATATCGCAACGAAGAAATAATTCTGAAAACTTGATCAAAAATTTTGAATTGGATTTGAAACTTGAATTTGAAATTTGGATTTAAAATTGGAAGTGAATTTTCATGAATGATAAACATCTTCCGCCCGTGACAATCGATTCGATTCTCGAGACGGTCAAGGATTATCAACCGAAGGCAGATCTAAACTTCATCGAGCGAGCCTATCTCGTCGCAAAAGAGGGACATGAGGGTCAAACAAGATCGAGTGGTGAGCCATACATCATTCATCCTCTCAATGTCGCCAATATTCTCGCAGATTTGCACATGGATGATATCACAATCGCGGCGGCACTTCTTCATGATGTCGTTGAGGATACACTCTTCACGCTCGACGAAATTCAAGATATGTTTGGAGATGAAATCGCGTTGTTGATTGACGGCGTGACAAAACTCGGACAGATCGAATTCAAATCGAAAGAGGAGCAGCAACTCGAGACGTATCGAAAAATGTTTATCGCAATGGCAAAAGATATTCGTGTCATAATGATAAAACTGGCGGATCGGCTGCATAACATGCGCACGCTGAAATTTGTTCCTCCGGAAAAGCAAAAACGAATCGCTAGAGAAACGATCGAAGTCTATGCACCGCTGGCAAATCGACTCGGAATCTCATCGATCAAATGGGAACTCGAGGATCTTTCACTTCGATATCTTGAGCCGGAGATTTATTATGATCTCGTTGAAAATGTTAAGCAGAAACGCCGCGCTCGTCAAAATTTTATTTCAGAAGCTGTTCGAGAGATCGAGGCGGCTCTCGATGATTCAACAATTCATGCGGAGATATCTGGACGTGCAAAACATTTTTATTCGATTTACAAAAAAATGATGCGCGAGAAAAAAGATATCGGCGAAATTTATGATCTATCAGCGGTGCGAGTACTAGTTGACACCGTGAAAGATTGTTATGGAGTTCTCGGAATCATTCATGCAAAATGGAAACCGATCCCGGGGCGATTCAAGGATTATATCGCGATGCCAAAGTCGAATGGATATCAATCGCTGCATACAACAGTCATGGCGCAGGGATATCCGCTCGAGATTCAAATTCGAACGTTCGCAATGCATCGAGTGTCAGAATATGGAGTCGCGGCGCATTGGAAATATAAAGAGCTCGGGCGATCGGCTCAAGCGACTTCGACGATGGATCAAAAGCTGTCTTGGCTGCGGCAGATGGTGAATCTCCAGCAGGAAATTCCAGATCCGCGCGAATATTTCGAAGCGTTGAAAGTCGATATTTTCAGCGACGAAGTTTTCTGTTTCACACCGCGAGGCGACGTGATAGATCTTCCGAACGGTTCGAATCCTATCGATTTTGCATATAGAATTCACACGCAGATCGGTCATCATTGCATCGGCGCAAAAGTTAATGGAAAGATCGTTCCGCTCGAATATAAATTGCAGAATGGCGATCTTGTCGATATCATTGTGAATCGCTCAAATCCTGGACCATCGCGCGATTGGCTGTCAATTGTTGCATCGAGCGAGACGCGTTCAAAAATCAGATCATTTTTCAAAAAAGCAGCTCGCGAGGAGAATATCGAAGTCGGGCGGAATCAAATCGAAAAGGAATTGAAACATCTCGGCTACATTCCAAAGGAAGTTTTGAAGGGCGATCGATTGACACTGGTGGCTCAACGGCTCAACATTTTATCGGAAGATGATTTGCTGGCGGCGTTAGGATATGGCGGCGTGGCAATTCATGGAATTGTGACAAAACTGATCGAGCTGCATAAAAAAGATCTTCAAAAAAGTCATCCTAAAGAAGTATCGGAATTGTTGAATGAACTTCGACCGACAAATGGAAAGCCTTCTGCAGATTCGCATGGAGTTTTGGTCGAGGGCGAATCGGGATTGCTCGTGAGACTCGCGAAATGCTGCAATCCAATTCCTGGTGACGCGATAACTGGATTCATCACGCGCGGGCGAGGAATCACAGTTCATCGTTCCGATTGTCCCAATTTAATCGGCGGCGAGGAGACAATATCGCGAATGATTGAAGTCAGCTGGGATGTTGGAATTGAGGAGCTGTATCTTTTCGAAATCGAGATTGTCTGTGTTGATAAAAGTGGAGTTTTGGCGGATTTATTAGCGCTGCCGTCAGAAATGAAATTGAACATTCGATCAGTCAACGCGACTCCCAATCGAAACAACAAAACTTCGACGGTGCGAATCGGTGTCGATGTGAAAAATGCAGATCAAGCAAGCGCGCTGATGACTCGAATGCGTCGAATCAAAAATGTTTTCAGCGTTTCCAGAGCTGTGAAAAGTAGGTGACAGAATGTACAAACTTTTAACTTTAGATTTGGATGGAACGACTCTCGATTCTCAGAAAAAAATTCCACCTGAAACAATCGAGGCGTTGAAAAAACTTCGATCGATGAAGGTTGAAGCTGCAATTGCGAGCGGTCGAGGAGTTGCAGAGCTTATCGATTATCGCGAAATGACAGATGAAATTCGATTCGCGATTCTATTGAGCGGTGCACTTGTCTATAATTGTCAAGAATTGAAGCCGGTTGCGTATCGAGCGATCGATCCAAAATTGCAGCGTGAGATCATTCAAGCCGGAATCGATGAAAATGCAATGGTGCAACTGTTGACAACTGGAAAATCGATCTGCCGGCAGATTGATATTGATCATATGGATGATTTTGCGATGGGGATTTATCATTCGATGTATGAAAGAGTTTGCGAGCGTTGCGAGAATTTTTTCGATGTGGTTGACAAATATTCGGATGAAATTTGCAAAATCAACATTTATCATCGGTCGATAAAATCTTGCGATGTGACGCAGGCGCGATTGAAAAAATTTCCATTGGAAGTTGTTCGGGCGGAAGAATTGGGGCTCGAGATGAATTCGCTCGGAATTTCAAAGGCAGTTGGACTTCGAGATCTTTGCGAGCATTTGAAAATCGATCTATCGGAAGTCATTTCAATCGGCGATGCATATAACGATCTTGAACTGTTAAAAATCGTCGGAAGATCTGTCGCGATGGGAAATGCTGAGGATCAAGTCAAAAAAATTGCAGATGAAATCACATTGACAAATGATGAAAATGGAGTTCTTGCAACGATTCGAAAGTATTTTGGAGGAGATTTGTAATGAGAGAACTCCGCGAATTTTTGATGAATCGAGCGAAAAATAGTCGAGTTTTAGTTGTCGGCGATGTAATGCTCGATAGATATTATTTTGGAAAGGTGACTCGATTTTCCAGCGAAGCACCGATTCCAGTCGCTCGAGTCGTTGGAACTCGATTGTCACTCGGCGGCGCGGCGAATGTTGCAGATAACTTGGCGCTTCTCGGCTGTCAAACTTCAATAGCTGGATATGTTGGCAACGATCAAAATTGCGAATCGCTTCAAGAACTTTTCACGAAGCGGGGAATCGATTGGTCAGGATTGGTTTTCACAGACAATCCAACGACGACGAAAGTTCGAATAATGAGCGGGCATCATCAAATGTTTCGAGTCGATTTCGAAGATACATCGCCGCGTCCAGATGCAGACGTCGAAAAATTATTGAGTTATATACATCGACGGCTGAATGAATCGCTCGACGCAATTGTGGTATCAGATAACGAAAAGGGAGTTGTCACTGAATTTTTCTGTCAGCGGTTGATTCGTGACGCGCATGAACATGGAGTTCCGGTGATTGTAAATCCATATGGCGAGAATTGGATAAAATATTCCGGCGCAGATTTTTTGACACCGAACATCGCGCGATTGAATCGAGTTTTGCTAGAACCTATCGCAGTTGGAGATGACGAGGCAACTGAACGCGCTGCGAAATATGTAATGAGAAAATTCAATATCGCGAATGTTTTGGCGACTCGATCCGGCGATGGAGTAACGATGGTGACTGAAGAAAATAAGACAACTCACATTCGAACAATCGAGCAGGAAGTTTTTGATCCAGCTGGCGCAGGCGATACAATTTTGGCGGTTTTTGGAATGACTTTGGCGGGCGGAAGAGCTCCGGAGGATGGAGCGTATTTAGCGAATTTGGCAGCCTCGATTGTCGTTTCGAAAGCTGGAACTTATGCAGTCAGTCAAGAGGAGCTTGTCAAAATGTTAGCTTGATCCGAATGAAAAAGATCCACCGACAAGCGTGACGCTTGACCCAATTTGTGGCAACGTTTCTCACCGATTGCTACTTGTCTCGCAAAAAAAGATCCATCGATCAAAGTTGATCGGTGGATCTCTTTTTTTGTGTGATCGAGCTTATCCCATGCGTCTATCGCCAAAAGTCACATATCGAGAGCCGTTTTTGAATGTTCCAGCGGGATCGATCGCTATCCATTTTTGATGATCCGATTCCGCAAGATCCTTCCTGCCCATTGCGTTGTATGTTGACTGGCGCAGACAATAAGCCATTGCGAAATTTGGTTTCAACTCGATTGCTTTTGTGAAATCAGCCGCGGCAAGATCATATTTTTTGAGCTGGTGATAGACTATCGCGCGATTGTAAAATGCTTCCGCGAATTTTGGATTGAGCGCAATTGCCTTTGAATAATTCTCGATCGCCTCGTCATATTTCCCCGCGATAAGTGATCTATTTCTGATGTAATTTCCCGTCGTGAGAAATTTGTTTCCATTCTCTAAAAACTGCATCGCCGCGAAATAATTGTCATTTTTCTGTGCCTCGTCACGAATTTTCTGACGCTCAATTTCACTCGATGCAGATTCAATCTGAAGTTTTAAAGAATCGAGTTCAGAATTTAATCGATCGCGTTCCTTCTCGACTTCCTTCAATTGACGAGTTGCTTCATTGAGTTCGCCGCGATCTCGTCCGAGCTGTTCAGAAATATTATCATCGTCAACGAGCACTTTCACATGACATCGAAAGCAAATCGATTTTCCATCGCTCGAAGTCTGCATGTTGATAATCGGCTCGCCTTTGAGTTGCAAAACATTCGCGGAAATCATTTCGATAACATCTTCTTCAAGAACATGATCTACCGTTTTCGATACAGCTTTGACGTAGACGCTCGCCATTTGACTTGCATTTCGCATCGCTTCGATTCGCGCTTTATCTCTTGCGATTGAAAAATTTTCATCGAGATCGATGCTCGCGTTATATTCTCCATCTGCTTCAATGATTCTTTGCGCCGCATCAGCATTTGGAAGAAGTATCAGCGACAGAATCGTGACTCCCATGAAAAATTTTTTCGACAGATTCATTTCAACCAGCCTTTACAACTTTTTATGAAATTTTATCATTGAAACAAATTCAATTCGAGAAATTTCTAATTTGATTTCAATTTGACGCTGCAGATTTCTACTTTTAAAATTAAGTCAAATTTCAAGCGGGAGGAATTTTTGTGAATCTGAAACAAATTTTATGTTCAACTGCACTCATCTCGACTTTGATGATCTCGAGCGCGCAGGCAAATGTTCTCGATGGAGCGACTGAACACAATTGGCATTATTACAAGGCGTTCGAATTTGGATTGAATTGGAAAGATGCTGAAGCGTTTTGTGAATCGATGGGCGGACATCTTGCGACGGCTGAGAATTCTGACGAGAATGCAGTGATTCAGCAGGTTATCGATGCGGGCGGAAAAGATGAATATTTCATCGGTGGTTTCAGAGATGATCGCGGAATTTGGAGATGGATTTCATCAGGAATTATAACGGATCAAAATTGGAAATCTGGATATCCTAATTCTTCACCGCTAATGACCATGAAAAAGAAACATGAAGCGCGTTGGACTACATCATATTCTTGGGGAGATGCAAAATATCCTTTCATTTGTGAGTGGGATGATGAATCCAAAGCTCACGATTCAAATTGGTAAAAATTTCAAATCCGAACAAAAAAAGAGATCCATCGATCGAAAAATGATCGGTGGATCTCTTTTTTATTTTGTGAGATCTTGATACATTTCAAACAGTCTAGAAACGATTTCAGATTCCGAAATATTTTTTGAGAATCCATATGCATCGATAACCGCTCGATCATTTTCTTCATGAGCCTTCCGAAGATCTTGAGGCATGAGATTTGGATCATATAATTCAGCGAGACTTGAATTTGAATGATTTGATCTTGCATCGAGGATTTTTTGAGCTGTAACTTCGATCTTTGAATTGTGATTCGGAAATGGAAAATTATTATAAACGATCTTTGCAGAGTATCGATATCCATTTCCTAATCTTCCACAGACAACTCGAGTCCATGCCATGTGAATTTTCGATGTTAAAATTCCAAAAAGCTCAAGAGTTCCATCGGGAATTATCAAGACTGCATTCGTCGGAATTGAATTCGAATCGAGAAAATCGATCGGAATATATTTTCGATTGCTCGTTGTAGTGGCTGGGACGAGTATATATCGATCTGGATTGATTTGCTCGCGAAACAGCCATGGAGTCTCAGCGAGTTTTTGACGATCTGGCGCACCTTTCAATCGATCCGATCGACATTTTTCAACTCGATCATAAACATTTTTCATGGATTTGATCTCGGAAGGTTCAGCATCGACAAGCCATAAACAATATCGCGGCGAATTTTGAACGAATTCATCTGCACCGACGAGCCGCTTGATAAATTTTTTAGCTCGCGGATCTCTTTTCAAAAATTCATCGAGATCCTCCGACTCGATAATCAGATTTCCACCATCTGCCGGACGATTTCCAGTGATCATTTTTGGAACATCTTCGATAGATTTTGTCCTCGATTCGACACAAACATTCGGCGCGTCGCGAAGATATCCATTGAGATTTTTCACACGCTTTTCATCGAGCAATTTAATCTCCCGATCGAATCGCGCAAATCCAACAATTACGCAGAAAACTTGAGCCATCGAATCCCTGTCCGTCGATTCATTTTCCCATCTGAAACTCGACCGCGCAAAATTGATCTTGACTCCATCAGCGAACATATCTTTCCATAAATATCCAACCTGCTCGCCTTGAGAAATTGAACTTGTCGCAACGAATCCAACTTCAACTTTCGAATCGCGGATATATTCGGAAGCTTTTTTGAACCATGCACATACATAATCCATTTTTCCAGCCGCTTTATTATTGTCAAAAAACGATTTCATCTCTGATTTTTGATTCGCGTTTTGCATTGAATATCCGAGATAAGGTGGATTTCCCATGATGTAATCGGCATCTGGAACGACTGATTTCCAATCGATCTCGAGCGAGTTTCCTTCAATTATATTGGCATTTCGATTCAGCGAGAGAAAATTCGATCCTCCATTCATCTGATGTTCCGAGATCCAAATTGCTAATTTTGCAACTTGAACCGCCCAATCATTGATCTCGATTCCGTAGAAATTCTCGATCGATACGCGAATCGATCCACCAATCTTTTTAATGATTTGATCTTCCAATTTCCGAAGTGAGATGAATGTTTCAGTTAAAAAATTTCCAGAGCCACATGCAGGATCAAAAAATTTCAGATTTGCAATTTTGTCATGCAATTCATCGAGATTCTCTCCACTTTCAAATTCAGATTTAAGATCATCGAGGAACAATGGATCAATGATCTTGTGAATATTCTCGATCGATGTGTAATGAATTCCGCCCGCATGTTTTGTCTCTGGATTCATGATCGACTCGAAAATTGATCCGAAGATCGTCGGCGAGATTTTTGACCAATTGAAATTCGCTGATGCATTGATCAAATTCCGCAAAATTTCATCGAGATTTGAATCATTCGCAACTCTATCGATAATCTCGAGTGTTGAATCTTTGAACAGCTCGCCGTCAACATATGGAAACGCCGCGAGAATATCATCGATCAATTCCGGAAGATCTTTCATGTCAAAACGCTTGAACAATCTTTCGAATGATCGTCTGAATTCCGCCGGCAAATATTTATATTTCAGTGACGCGAGATAATCGAGAAATTGACGCTTTTTGAACAGTCCAGAGTCTTCAGCATACAAACAAAATACGAGTTGAATGCAGAATCGATTCAATAAAAACATTTCTGAATCTGAAAGTTTGATCGTGAGAAATAGATCTCTGAAATTTTGAATGAGAGATCCAGCCGCGCTCGAGATCAATTCTTCCGAATAAATTTCAGCACGATGTGGATTCGTCAAAAATCTCAAATCAAACTCTGCAAGATCTTTCACAGCGACTTTGACAACATTTTTCTCTGGACGTTCAAATTTTAAATTGTAGATCCAAATTTCATCGAAGTTCGAAGTGATAATCCAATTCGCTTTTTGATCGACAGCTCGAGCATTGTCATATCTTTTCGCTTGCTCGAATGGCGTCAAAATTGATCCATCGGATTGTTTTTCTGGAGCATCGAGTTTTCTGCCGCGAGATTTCTGCTCGATCAAAATTTTTGTCGTCGAAATCCAAACATCGATATATCCAATCGAATCTCCCAATTGAACTTGAACCTCAAAATCCAAAACTTCATCGGGATTTGCAATTCCACAATGCTCGCGAATCAGCCATGTCCAATATGGATAGCAATCCTGTTTCTCTCGAAAAAATTCCTGCATCGAATCGCCTCCCGAATCAAAAAAGACGATCGATTTCTCGACCGCCTTTGATTTTCAAAATTTGGAGCGGGCAATGGGAATCGAACCCACCTCTCAAGCTTGGGAAGCTCGAATTCTACCGATGAACTATGCCCGCAAACCTCGACGAATTCTATCACTCCAAAAATTTTTTGCAAACAGTTTTTGAATCGAAACAGGCTTGCGAATTCCTTGACAATGGATTATCCCGCGACTAAACTTCGTCTAGTTTTGTGACAGAAATGGAGGAAAATTTTTATGAAGCCCACAATATTCCGCGGGGCAGGAGTTGCAATTGCGACACCATTCTCAGACGGCGGAATCAATTTCAGCGAGCTCGGCAGACTCATTGATTTCCAAATCGATAATGGAACTGACGCGATTATTATCACTGGCACGACGGGAGAATCTGCAACGATGTCTGACGAGGAACATCGCGCCGCGATTAAATTTGCCGTCGATCATGTTAAGAAAAAAATTCCAGTTATCGCCGGCACTGGATCGAATGAAACTGCATATGCGATTTCACTTTCCAAATTCGCAGCGGAAGTCGGTGCAGATGCGCTGTTATGTGTGACTCCGTACTATAACAAATGCACTCAAAAGGGACTCGTCAAACATTTCGAGGCAATCGCCGATTCGACAGATCTTCCAGTGATTCTTTACAACGTTCCGTCGAGAACTGGAGTCAACATTTCAATCGATGCTTATCGCGAACTTTCAAAACATCCGCGAATCAATGCGACGAAGGAAGCAAATGGAGATCTAACTTCAGTTTTGAGAACTCGATATGCCTGCGGTGATGATCTCAACATCTATTCGGGGAATGACGATCAAACGCTCGCAATTCTATCGCTCGGCGGTTTGGGAGTTATATCTGTGCTGTCGAATATCATGCCGCGACAAACTCACGAGCTCTGCAAAAATTTCTTCGATGGAGATCTCGATGGTGCTCAGCGACTTCAAATCAAACTTTGCGATTTAATCGACGCGCTGTTTTGTGAAGTCAATCCGATTCCAGTGAAAACCGCGCTGCGATTGATTGGTTTTGAAATGGGAGAACTTCGAATGCCGCTTTCTGAAATGGAAGAAAAAAATCTCGAGCGGCTCAAATCAGCTCTCAAAAATCATGGATTAATTTAAGGAGATGATCATTTGAAGAAAATTTTTCAACTCACAATTTTCGTTTTGATGCTGGCAGTCACATCGATGGCTTCCGCGGCGTCTGAAAAATCTACAATCGAAGAGGGCGCAGATCTTTCCAACATTCACAAACTTGCAATTGGCACGACGAATTATTATCAAACCGATTCAAACGCGCCAACTCACGATGAATTCGTTGATATCATTTACGAGGCGAGCAAAGTCGGTCGAACTCAAGTGATTTCGAATGATGATTATCGTGCCGCCGCTAAAAAGATTTCCAAATTCAAAATCGAGCTTTTCGAGCCGAACATCGCTCAAAAAATGTCGAATCAAGGAATTTCTGATCTCGCCGATGCATATTTAGTCACGACGATTGCAAATCCAAATCGTCCAAATTTCTTCTTCGAAGTTTACGATGCAAAAACAAATCAACTTCTCTACACTTATCAAACAGTTCTCGCCAAAACTTCTCGGAAGAATGCCAAGAATTTCCAAGAAATCTGTGAAACTTTCTTCAAAAAATTCGATCAAGTCGCAGTAAAACAAGCTAAGAAAAGATAATCCAGACGAATCGAGAGAGGAGAATTCAACAATCTCCTCTCTTTTTTAACGTCTAGAGATTCAATTAATTTCAATAATCGTCGTATCGATCATCTTCCGCCAGATAAATCGTCGAAAGCTGTGCCTTATCAGATTGAGTCGGTGTGATATATCCCGCCCGCTCCATTGATTCGAGCACGACCAATTGACGCTTTTTCGCGAGCATGAAATTCACATACGGCGAATAGACTGATGGCGCATTTGGAATTCCTGCGAGCATTGCAGATTCCGCGAGATTCAATTCCGATGGCGCAATTCCAAAATATCCAATCGACGCGTCATAGATTCCATAAAATCCTGAACCGAAGTAGATCGTGTTGAGATAGAGCTCAAGAATTTCGTCCTTCGAATAATTCATCTCGAGATCAATTGCGAGGATCAATTCTTCCGCTTTCCTTCCGAATGATTTTGATCGCGTCAGAAAAATGTTTTTGATCAACTGCTGCGAAATTGTCGAGCCGCCCTCTTCGAGCTCACCTTCTTCGATATCAACGACGATGGCTCGCCCAATTCCGCGAATGTCGAATCCATGATGCGAATAGAATCTTGAATCTTCCACCGCGACAATTGCTTCTTTCATCCTTGCAGACACTTTTTCAAGCGGGACAAAATGTTTCATCGATGTTTTCTCCGCGATTTCCTGTTTCAAAAACAAAATTCGATGAATTCTTCCGCTCAAACTCAGCGATTCTTCCTCGGAATTCTCCGGCGTCGATTCTTTCGGAAACATTTTTTCGAGAGAATTGGAATGCAGAATTCGCGAGCCGGCTGAAATTGAAAATGAAATTGTAAATGTTAGAATCAAAATGACTGGAAGTCTTGCAAGAATCATGACTTTTTTCAAAAAATCCGCGAGCGAGAAATTTTTCAGATTTCGAATTCGCTCGACAAACTTTTCCCAATACCGCTTCAGCAATCACTCACCTCCAAAAATTTTGGGGATTATAACATAGAGGGGGAAAAATTTTGAAGGTATCAATCATCGGTGCGACGGGATATGGAGGAGCTGAACTTTTGAGAATCCTTCATCATCATCCGCAAGCCGAAATTGTACACATCACATCGGAATCTCACACCGGCAAGAAAATTTCCGAACTCTATCCACATTTTCGCGGAATTTATGACTTGGAGCTCGAAAGTTTCAAAGACATCGATAGAATCGGTGACGACAGCGATTTCATTTTTATCGCGCTGCCTGCGGGACATGCAATGAAAATCGGTTTAGCATTGGAATCGAAGAAAACTCGAATCATTGATTTCGGTGCAGATTATCGATTTTCAGATGTCAAAGTTTATGAGGAATGGTATGGAATTCCTCACGAACATCGAAACGCGTCTCGAATTTATGGATTGGCAGAACTCTATCGCGACGAGATTCGATCCGCAAAAATTATCGCGAACGCTGGATGTTATACAACCGCATCGATTCTAGCATTAGCTCCGCTTGTCAAACATCATTTGATCGAGTCTGATTCGATAATCGTCGATGCATGTTCTGGAATTTCCGGCGCGGGAAGATCTCCAAATCTCGGGAATCATTTTCCGGAGATGTATGATAATTTCAAAGCGTATAAAGTCGCAAGTCACAGACATACTCCAGAAATCGAGCAGGCATTGGAAGATCTTTCCGGCGAAAAAATCACGATCAATTTCACGCCGCATCTATTGCCGATGTCTCGAGGAATTTTGGCAACATGCTACGCGAATCTCAAGCCTGATGTTTCGAAGGAAGTTATCAATGCTGCATTTGTAAAAATGTATGGCGATGAAAAATTCATTCGATTATTGGGACGCGGAGGATATCCAGAGACAAAATTCGTCCGCGGAACAAATTTCTGTGATATCGCATGGCATCATGATTTGAGAACAAATCGAATCATCGTTTTGTCGGCGATAGATAATCTAGTCAAAGGCGCAGCAGGTCAAGCAGTTCAAAATTTCAATATCGCCTGCGGATTCGATGAAAATACTGGACTCGATTCAATCGCGGTTTATCCATGAAAATTTGTGAAAATCGATAGAAGTTCCATGAAATTTTTTGAGGAGTGATTTCATGAATTCCCAAGACATGTTCACTGAAAAATTTTCGCGCGCTGGAGTTTGTTATCCACAAGGATTTTCTGCCGCGGGAGTTAGAGCTGGAATCAAAAAAAGCGGAAATCTCGATCTCGCACTGATTTATTCCGAAAATCCCGCAGATGTCGCTGGAGTTTTCACGACGAATCAAGTCGCCGCTGCTCCAGTCTACGTTTCGAAGAAAGTTGTATCGGGCGGAAAGGCTCAAGCAGTCTGTGCAAATGCTGGATGTGCGAATGCATGTACTGGTGACGAGGGAGATCGCAACGCTCGATTGATGCAGGAATTCACCGCGAAAAATCTCAACTGCAATCCTGACGAAGTTATCATCGGTTCGACTGGAATCATTGGAGTCAATTTGCCGATGGGAAAAGTTGAACGCGGAATCGAGCAGGCAGCAATCAATCTTTCGCGCGATGGATCTGCAGACGCTGGAAATGCTATCGTCACGACTGATACATATTCGAAAGCATGTGCATTTGAATTCGATCTCGATGGCAAAACGATCAAACTCGGTGCGATCGCTAAAGGATCGGGAATGATTCAACCAAATCTCGCGACGATGTTATGCTTTATCACGACTGATATCTCGATCGATCAAAAACTTTTGCAAGAAACTCTCTCCGATATCACGAATGTCACGTTCAATATGATTTCGATTGACGGCGATATGAGCACGAATGATATGGTTGTCGTGATGGCGAATGGCGCGGCTGGAAATGATCGAATCACTGAAAAAAATTCTGCTTATGAAAAATTTTATTCCGCGCTCCTCGATATCTGCACTGAAATTTCGAAACGAATCGCGTCAGATGGTGAAGGTGCGACGAAATTTTTAACGATCGATGTCGTCAACGCTCGATCTTTCGATGAAGCTAAACAGGTCGGAATGAGTGTCGCAAAATCTCCTCTCGTCAAAACTGCATTCTTTGGAGAAGATCCGAACTGGGGACGAGTTGTCTGCGCTGTTGGATATTCTGGAATCGAAATCGATCCCAACAAAGTCACGGTGAAATTTGGAAGTCTGCCGGTTTATACAAATGGATTGGGAGTTGCATTCGATACTGACGCGATGAAAGATATCATGAGCGAGCATGACATTCTTATCGAAATCGATCTCGGCTCGGGAGAATCTTCCGCGACAGTTTGGACTTGCGATTTTTCATACGGCTATGTGAAAATCAATGGTGAATATCATACTTGAGGAGTGATCAAAATTTTCTCTGCAGAAGATAAAGCATCGATCCTCGTCGAAGCTCTTCCATACATCCGCGAATTTTATGGAAAAACTGTCGTTATAAAATATGGCGGCAATGCGATGGTCAGCGAGGATCTCAAAGAAAAAATCATGCAGGATATCTCGCTGATGAAATACGTCGGAATTCGTCCAGTCATGATTCACGGCGGAGGTTCAGGAATCACAGGATTTTTGAATCGACTCGGCAAACAGTCTGAATTCATTTCTGGACTTCGCGTCACAGACGAGGAGACTGTTGATATTGTCGAAATGGTTTTGGCTGGAAAAATTAATTCTGAACTTGTAACTCGATTGAATCAACTCGGAATTCGAGCTGTCGGATTAAGTGGAAAAGATGCAAATCTCGTTCGAGCTCAGAAAAAATTCGCGACGGTTTATCAAAATCACAGCGAGGAGAAAGTCGATGTTGGATTTGTCGGCGAAGTTGTAGAAGTCAATTCAAAAATCATCGAGGATCTGTTGAATCAAAACTATGTTCCGATAATTGCACCGATTGGAGTCGATTCCGAAGGAAAAAGCTACAATATAAATGCAGACGATTTCGCATCGGCAATCGCTGGAGCTCTTCACGCCGAAAAATTTTTGCTGCTCACAGATACCGAGGGCGTCTATAAAAATTTTGAAGACAAAACGTCATTCATTTCGACTCTCACAGTCAGCGAAGCAAAAAGCTACATTAAAAAAGGGATAATCTCGGGAGGCATGATTCCAAAAATCGAAGCATGTCTACACGCGATTGATTCCGGCACGAATAAAACTCACATCATCGATGGGCGCGTTCCACATTCAATTATCCTCGAAATGTTTACATCGCAAGGAATTGGAACTCAAGTCGTCAAAGATTGAGAGGTGACACGATGGAAGAATCGACTCAGGAAATCATCGGCAAGGACAATTCGAATTATTTGCCAGTGTTTTCGCGATATCAAATCGTCTTGGATCGCGGCGAAGGAGTTTATCTTTTCGACACGGAAGGCAACATGTATTTGGATTTTCTTGCAGGAATTGCAGTCAATGTGTTGGGATATGATTTCAAACCGCTCGTCGCAACGATTTCTGAACAGGCAAAGTTATTGATTCATTGTTCGAATCTCTATTACACTCGTCCGCAAGCTGAAGCCGCTCGAAAATTGGTTGAACTTTCGGGATTGGATCGAGCATTTTTTGGAAATTCTGGCGCGGAAGCGAATGAAGGCGCAATCAAAGTCGCTCGAAAATTTGCTCATTCAATCGACAAAAACAAATCGAAAATCATAACCGCGCTCGACAGTTTTCATGGAAGAACGCTTGCAACTCTCACGGCGACAGGTCAACCTCACTATCATGAGGGATATGAACCTCTGCCGGGTGGATTTGAATATGTGAAATTCAATGACATCGACGCGCTGGAAAAATTGGTTGACGATCAGACTTGCGCCGTGATGCTCGAGACAATTCAAGGCGAGGGAGGAGTTCATCCTCCAAATCCAGATTATTTCCGAAAAGTTCGAGAGCTTTGCGATAAACATCGAGCACTGTTGATTCTCGACGAAATTCAATGTGGAATGGGACGAACTGGAAAATTCTTCGCATATGAAAATTATGGAATCAAGCCGGATGTTGTAACTCTCGCGAAGGGATTGGCGGGAGGAGTTCCAATCGGAGCATTCATCTGCACAGATGAAGTTGCGAATTCGATGAAACCTGGAGATCATGGAACGACATTCGGCGGAAATCCTTTAGCATGTGCCGCGGCGAATGTTGTCCTCGATACAATTTCTCAAAAAAGCTTCCTTGATCATGTCGCGGAAGTTGGAAAATATTTCAAAGAGAAACTCGTCGAGCTTCAACAAAAATTTCCAGATCTGATTCGAGATGTTCGCGGCGAGGGATTATTGCTCGGTGCAGAGTTATCAAAACCAGGGCGTCGAGTTGTCGAATTATGCATGAAACGCGGCGCGATAATCAATTGCACCGTCGGAAATGTTTTGCGATTCGTTCCGCCGTTGATTGTTGAAAAAGATCAAATCGATGAGCTTGTCGAAATCCTATTCATGTCACTCAACGATTTTTCTGAGGAGGGCTGATTTTGTACAATCCACTAAAAGGCAGAGATCTGTTATCGATTCATGAATTGTCGGTCGAGGAAGTCGAATTGATTCTGGATCTTGCGGCGAAATTGAAATCGATGCAGAAATCTGGAATCCCGCATCGCTGGCTCGAGGGAAAAACTCTCGGAATGATTTTTGAAAAATCTTCAACGAGAACTCGAGTTTCATTCGAAGTTGGAATGTCGCAGCTCGGCGGAAGTGCATTATTTTTATCGAATCGAGATTTGCAATTAGGTCGCGGCGAACCAATCAAAGACACCGCTCGAGTCTTATCGCGATATCTCGATGGAATCATGATTCGAACATTTGGACATGATCGAATCGAAGAATTTGCGGAATATGCCGAAATTCCAATCATCAACGGCTTGACGGATCTACTTCATCCATGCCAAGTTTTGACGGATCTATTGACAATTCGCGAGCATAAGGGTAAAGATCTTCGCGGCTTGAGAATGGCTTACGTCGGCGATGGAAATAACATGGCGAATTCATATTGCTCCGGCGCGGCAAAAGTCGGAATATATTTGACGCTTGCAACTCCAGCAACTCACAAGCCAGATCAAAAAATTTTCGATTATGCAGTCGAAGATTCAATCGCGACGGGAGGATCTGTCAAATGGACTGAAGATCCGATCGAGGCGGTTAAAAATGCAGATGTCGTCGTGACTGATACTTGGGCGAGCATGGGGCAGGAATCTGAACATGACGAGCGGAAGAAGATCTTTGCGCCGTATCAAATCAATTCTGAATTGATGGAGCATGCAAGTCCTCGCGCGATTGTCATGCATTGTTTGCCGGCGTATCGAGGCGAGGAAATCACTGAGGAAGTTTTTGAACAAAATGCCGATGTGATTTTTGATGAGGCGGAGAATCGTCTGCATACTCAAAAAGCGATCTTGGCTCTCACGATGGGCTGAAAATTTTTCGAAAGGAAGTTTTTAATTTGGCAAAAGCAAACAAAGTCGTTCTAGCATATTCAGGCGGACTTGATACATCGGTTATCATTCCATGGCTCAAAGAGAATTATGGATGCGAAGTCATTGCTGTCTGCGCTGATGTCGGTCAAGGCGATGAACTTTCCGTCGTTCACGATAAAGCGTTGAAATCTGGCGCGTCGAAAGTTTACATCGAGGATTTGACTCAAGATTTCATCGAGAATTATGTTTTCCCAACTCTCAAAGCTGGAGCAGTTTATGAGGGAAAATATCTTCTTGGAACTTCATTCGCACGCCCAATCATTGCGAAAAAATTGGTCGAAATCGCTCGGAAAGAAAATGCCGATGCTGTCGCGCATGGAGCAACTGGAAAGGGAAATGATCAAGTCAGATTCGAATTGACGGTTAAAGCTCTCGCGCCGGATTTGAAAATCATTGCGCCGTGGAGAGAATGGGATCTCGATTCGCGCGAATCTGAAATCGAATATGCAAAGGCGCACGATATTCCAATCGCAACGGAAAACAAAAAATATTCGATGGATCGCAACATTTGGCATTTGTCGCATGAAGGTTCAGATTTGGAAGATCCATGGAACGCGCCGCAGAATTCGATGTTCATGATTTCCAAAGCACCGGAAGATGCTCCAGATCGTCCGGAAGAAATTTCGATCGATTTCGTCGAAGGAATTCCAGTCGCAGTCAATGGCGAGAAGCTCGATGCAGTTAAACTTTTGACGAAACTCAATGAAATCGGTGCGGCAAATGGAATCGGAATCGCGGATATCTGTGAAAATCGACTCGTCGGAATGAAATCGCGCGGAGTTTATGAAAATCCAGGCGGAGCGATTCTATATTACGCACATCGCGAGCTTGAATATTTGACACTTGATCGAGCAACTTTCCATTTCAAAGAGGGAGTTGCGATTCGATATGCAGAGCTCGTCTACGATGGAATGTGGTTCTCGCAATTGAGAGAGGCTCTGGCGGCGTTCGTCGATGAAACTCAAAAAACTGTCACTGGCACGGTGAAATTGAAACTCTACAAGGGCAACATCATCAGTGCCGGCGCGAAATCTGATTTCAGTTTGTATTCGCAGGAATTTGTCACATTCGAGCACGACGATGTTTACAATCAGGCCGATGCTACTGGATTTATCAATTTGTTCGGACTTCCATTAAAAGTTCGTGCGATGATGCAACAGAAGACTCAAAAATAATTATCAAAAAAATATTTCGGAGGAGATAAAAAAAATCTCCTCCAATTTTTCGTTCGGAGGAGATTCAATGTCAAAAAAATTATGGGGCGGTCGATTTGAAAAGTCTACCGATGAAACGATCAATGAATTTCAAGCGTCGATTCAATTTGATCAAAGACTCTATCGCGAGGATATTCGTGGAAGTATCGCCCATGCAAATATGCTCGCCGCGCAAAAAATCATCTCGGAAGAAGATCGTCAAAAAATTGTTGAAGGATTGAACGAGATTCTTGAAGAGATCGAAGCTGGCAAATTCGATTTCTCAATTGATCTCGAGGATATCCATATGAATATCGAATCGAGACTCACGGAGAAAATTGGTGATTCTGGACGTCGATTACATTCCGCCCGATCTCGAAATGATCAAGTTGCGCTCGACATGCATTTGTATATGCGTCGAATCTCAGTCGAAGTTTTGAATCTGTTAATCGATCTTCAAAGAGCACTCGTCGAAACTGCGGAGAAAAATCGCGACGTCATTATGCCAGGCTATACACATCTTCAGCGCGCGCAGCCGATTCTGTTTTCGCATCACCTACTAGCATATTTTTCAATGTTGAAACGCGATTTCGATAGAATGCTCGGCGTGTTTGATCGATCAGATATCATGCCGCTTGGAGCTGGAGCACTCGCTGGAACGACTCTGCCGATCGATCGAAAAAAAGTCGCCGATGAATTGAAATTTTCCGAGATATATTCAAATTCGCTCGATGCAGTAAGCGACCGCGATTATCTCCTCGAATTTTTATCAGCCGCATCAATCACAATGATTCATCTATCGCGACTCAGTGAAGAAATAATTTTATGGTGCTCGAGAGAATTTTCGTTCATCGAATTGGATGACGCACATTGCACAGGTTCAAGCATGATGCCGCAGAAAAAAAATCCAGATGTGCCAGAACTCGTTCGTGGAAAATCGGGGCGAGTGATTGGACATCTGATGGCACTCCTCACGACAGTCAAATCGCTTCCGCTGGCGTATAATAAGGATTTGCAGGAAGATAAAGAGGGGCTGTTCGATGCAATTGATACGCTGAAATTTTCGCTGGCAGTTTATGAGCAAATCATTCGCGGGATGAAAATTCGAAAGGACAACATGCGTCGAGCAGTTGACGAAGATTTTTCAAATGCAACGGATCTTGCCGATTATCTCGTCAAGAAGGGAATTCCATTCCGTGACGCGCATGAAATTTCTGGCAAGCTCGTTCATGAATGTATATCGCGCGGGATATATTTGAAGGATCTGTCGCTCGAGGATTTCAAAAAATTTTCCGCGGCGATCGATCAAGATATTTTCGAGGCAATTGATCCAGTGACTTGCGTTGAGAGTCGAAATTCTCTCGGTGGAACATCTTCGATTCAAGTTCAAATTCAAATTGATAACGCTAAAAAAATTATCGAGTCTGAAAAGGATTCTATTGCTCAGAAAAATTTCTAATCACAAATGAAAAAAGATCCCCGACAGATCAATTGATCTATCGAGGATCTCTTTTTTATTATTTAGAATCTGTCTGGACGCTGAATGATTTCCATTGACGAATCTCGTTCAATCGATTTTCGCAATATCTTTCACCGATTTCAACAGCATCCGAGCCGAGCAACAATCGAGCCGGAATCTCTTTTTGATTCAAAACTTCCGATATAACTTTCGCCGCGAGAGCTGGATCTCCTAATCTCCATTCCGTGTGAGGATCGTTGCGGAATTTTCGCTTGCCAGATGTCTCGTTATAATCCGAAATGTTTTTCTCGGAAATCGCCAAGGATCGCCCCGCGAAATCTGTCTTGAATGGTCCAGGCTCGACAATCATCACTCGAATTCCGAGCGGTGCAGTTTCTTTTCGAAGAGCGTCAGAAATCGATTCCAATGCAGCTTTTGTCGCGCCGTAATATCCAGATCCTGCCGCAGTTTCAAATGCCGCAATCGATGTGATGTTGACAATCGTTCCAGATCGATTTTCTCTCATGCTCGGCAAAACTTTTTGAATCATATGCACCGCGCCGAAAAAATTCGTCTGCCAAATTCTATCGATTTCGGAATCATTCGCCTCTTCAACAGCACCGCGAAATCCAAATCCCGCGTTGTTGATTAGCACGTCGATTTTTCCAAATTTCTCGAGAGCCTTTGAAATCGCTTGATCGATCGTCTCGATTTTTGTCACATCGAGCGGAAGAATCAGAGCATTTTTTTCATTTGCAAATTGCTCGAGAGATTCAACTTTCCGCGCAGTTGCAACGACTTGATCTCCCTGCTCCAAAAAATATTTCGCCATGCCGCTTCCCAAACCGCTTGAGCATCCAGTGATAAACCAAGTTTTCAAATCGAATCCACCTCCGCAAAAATTTTCTAAAAATTAGAATTTGAACTAACTCGAAGTCAATCAAAATCTTCGTCAAAAGAGGTTTTAGATCCGTGAGTTGCAAGTCATGGATCTTTTTTCACTTCCGCGATGAATCGAAAAATTTGTTGAGGAGATGATAAAAATGATCGCACCGATTCAGTTTGAAAATTCGACGCGTCAAATTCAATTTCAACGATCAATTTCGAATCGATCATATTCCGAGATTCTCGCCGAGGAGATCGATTCGAGTTTCGAGGATCAATGGCGTCAAAGATTTTCGGGATTCTATCATGTAATGGAGACAAGCTCGATTTCGAAATGGAATCAGCGGCTCGATTTTCCATTCGAGAAATTTTTCACGGATCAAGTTGACGAATCGATTTTGAATTGGCAGCCGACTTCAACAAATCCCTCGATGCTCGATTCAAAAGTTCAATCTCGACTCAATTCGACTCTCAGCAAACATGTTTTGATTGTGCCGCCCAGTCTCGATGAAAAATTGAAATCAGATCCAAAACTCGCGGCGAAAGTCATGGAAAAAATTGATCGAGCGTTTGAATTCAATCGAACTCCAATCGGAAAACTTCAAGGATCAATTATCATGCTCGACGAAAATGGTGAGATCTCATATGGAAGATTTAATTCTGGAGGAAGAATCACTCGATCTTCGGAACGAAAAAATTTCATGGAAGAATTTTGGGATCGATTTCTGAATTTCAATTTTCAATTTATGGATTGAATTTCATGTTTGTGAAAAAAAGTTGAAAAAAATTTTAGCTCTCGAAGGCTCGAGGGCTTTTTTTTATTCGGAACGTGCGCTATTATACACATACAGATTTTTTTCAGAGACTTTCAGAAAGGAGATCGGAAATGGAATATTCCAAGAAACAAAAAATGCTCGACGCAATGATCGTCGGCGTCGCAATTTTTGTCCTCGGCACTCTCGATTATGACAACCTCCGCACAATGGATTATATATATCTCGTCTCATTTGGATTCTGGATCGTGACGTTCGTGATTCGACTTTATCTGATGTACAAGAGGGGGATGTTATGAAGGCAGTTTTTTTCGACATCGATGGCACATTAATCGCGATGAATAAAGGAATTCCGGACATCAATCCTCCAGTTATCGAGACACTCAAAAATCTTCAGCGCGCTGGTCATAAAATTTTTATCGCGACAGGTCGTCCATTTGGATTTCTCGATGCAAAATTTACAAATCTCAATTTCGATGGATATGTGACATGCAACGGCGCGGCAGTTTTATTCGAAGGAAAATTGATCGTGAGTCGTCCAATCGATCCAAAAATCGTTCTTGAATCTGTGAAAAAACTTCAATCTCACAATATCGATTTTGTCCTCGAAAGCTGTCCAGAGATTTATTTTTCAAAATCGGCGTCGATAATGGAAGATTTTTTGTTCAACAGAGTTGGAATTCCTCAAAATCAAAATGTGATTCGCAAATTTGATCTGGAAAGAATCGCGCGGGATCGAGTCTACAAAATCGAAGCGATTTCAAACAATCCAGAGGATGAAAAAATTTATATCGATATGATTGAAAATACTCCTGGAATGACTGGAGTGCTTGATCCATTTCATCATCGAAATCTCGAATTCTATTCTGCAGCGGTGACAAAGGGATCTGGAATTCTTGCAGTGTTGAAACATCTCGGAATCGAAGTCTCGGAGAGTTATGCATTTGGAGACGGTTTGAACGATCTCGAAATGATGCAGACGGCTGGACATGCGTTTGTGATGGGCAATGCAGTTGATGAATTGAAACCATTCGCGGAAAAAATTCTGCCGAGCGTTTTCGATGACGGCGTCGCGTTTGGAATCAATGAGTACATCTTGAAGGAGGATTCAAAATGAGCATTTTTGACAGAATCAAATCTTTCGTGACAGGCGATCAATCCTCGATGGAAAAATATATCGCGCGCGAAATCGATAGAATCAATCGTGAAAAACAAATTCCGCCCGCAAAAATCAAGAGGGGGAAATCAGCATGAAAATGGAAACTCGAAAGCTCTTCACGCTTGCATTTTCAACTCTAATCATAATGATGATGGCGATTCTTCCAGGCTGCGGCGGTGGAAATTCGAATCAAAAATCCGGAGATCAAGTTTCCGCATCGAAAGTTTCGGAAAATGCATCTTCAAAACGAAATTCGAAATCTGAACCTGTCGAGCCGAATGGAACTCTCACTGTCAAAATGCTCAACGTCGGGCAGGGCGATGCGATTCTGATTCAAACTGGTGAGCAAAATATCTTGATTGATACGAGCGATGTTGATGAGCGTGACAAGCTGGAATCTGAACTTCAGAAAGCAAAAGTCAAAACGATCGATCAATTGATCCTTACACATCCTCACGCGGATCACATCGGCGGCGCGGAAATTCTACTCGATGGCAAACATGGATTCACGGTTCACAAGGTTTTGGATAATGGAATGCCCTCGACTTCAGCCTTCTACGTCAACAAAAAAGGCACTGGATATATGAATTTGATCGAGAAAAACAATATCGACTATGAATCGCTCGATACATCTCATTCGCCGCTGGATTTTGGAAACGGCGCGCAATTCGAGATTTTCTATCCAACGCCGGAGCTCGTCGCGGAAGGTGGTGAAAAGGGATATAAACATGATCCGAACAATGAATCGATTGTTGGTCGATTAACATTCGGCGGCTTTTCGATGATGTTTACTGGCGATGCGGAATCCAAAGTTGAAAAAGCAATCGTCGCGATGAATTCAGATTTGAAATCGAATGTTTTGAAAGCTGGACATCATGGAAGTAAAAGTTCATCGAGCAAGGAATTTTTGCAGGCATTGAAATCTGAAGCTGTAGTGATTTCAGCCGGCGAACCTGGAGTCGAGCGAGCTAATACTTATGGACATCCACATCCGCAAGCGATAAATCGATATTTGCAGAACGGAATCTCAAAGGATCGAATCTATTGGACGTGGGAAAATGGAACAATCACAATCACGAGCGACGGCAGATCCTACACGATTCGTTCAGAACATAAAGCCGATTGGGTTGACGATCAATTGAACAAATGAGAGGAGATTTTTGAATGGAAATTGGAGTGTTTCTCGATAGATTCGAGGAGGATCAAGCGATTCTGTATCTTGGCGACGACACATCGAGCATGAAAAAGATCATCCTCCCGCGCGAAATGATTCCGGAAAATGTATCGGATGGCGATCATTTAACAATCAAAATTGACGTCGATCAAGAGGCGACAATGGATGCGGAGGATGAAGCGATCTCAATTTTGCAGCGGCTGAAGAATCGAAAGCGAGATGATAAGTCATGAATTCGCGGCTCAAGATTTTTTTGACCTCGATTCTCTTTGCAACATTTTTGACGCTGATTTTCACAATCGCAACGGCAACAGCAAAATCTCGTCCCAATGAAATTGAATCATTTCGCGTTCATGATCTCTCGGTTGCAGGAATCGAATGCGCTCGAATCGAAATAGAATTTGACGAAGACAAGCTCGACTTCAAGTATGAAATCGATCCCGAATCGCCGACGGATCTTTTACTTAATTTCGATGAAACGATCCCTGGAAGTCTGCATCATGAAACGAATTTGAGAAATTTTGCGGGAGGATTCACTCAAAAAGTCACAGCATCGGAAGTTGAAAAGAATCAGACTCAATTGCGAATCACATTCTCGGAAGATTTAACGACTCATTCCTATCGAGTTTACACACTTCCAAAAAATAAAAAGGAAGGTAAAAAATTCCGAGTTGTTATCGATGCAGCAAAATTCGCGGGAGAATTCGAATTAGCTCCTCCAGAACCTTCGGAAATTTATTTGGCAGGCTCGCGAACAATCGTTATAGATCCGGGACATGGAGGATCTGATAACGGCGCGATTGGATTCTCTGGAACTCGCGAAAAAGATATCACGCTGGCAGTTGCATTAAAAACGAGAAAAATCTTGCAAGATCTCGGCGAAAAAGTGATAATGACTCGGGAGGCAGATACTGAAGTCGCTCTTCCCACTTCAACAGCTGGTGAGGAACTTCAAGCGCGCGTTGATACTGCATATCTCGATCCAAATTCCAAAATCTTCGTCTCGATTCATTGCAATGCATTCGTCAATCCAAAATCGAATGGAACTGAAACTTTCTTCCATGAAAATGCTGAAAGTCAGCGGCTCGCAACGATTATCAATGAGGAATTGATTTCTGCGGGCGGACTTAGAAATCGCGGCGTCAAGTCTGCAAATTTCTACGTTTTGACTCATTCACAAATCCCCGCAACTCTCCTCGAATTAGCATTTCTAACGAATCCAGATGAAGAAGAGCTCCTCACGGATGAAAAATTCCAGGATGAAATCGCTCGAGCAATTGCTCGGGGAATTCAAAAATTTTTTGGGAGTGATCTTAATTGAAACTACTCAAGGCTATTGCATCGGTTTTCACAATCGGAGTTCTTCTGACTTCAGCCGGTTGCGGTGAGAAAAAAGAAGATCCAAAACCGCCTGCTCAAGGTCAGGAGGGACAACTTCCTCCAGCTGACGGCAAAAATCCTCCTCCAAAACCAGATGGGCAGAATCCTCCTCCAAATGAAACTGGTCAAAAACCTGGCGATTCTCAAGTTCAAACTCGCAAGCAATTGACTCTCAAAGTTTATTATCCAGATGAAGCGGCAACTCATCTCGTAGCAGTCGATCGCGCAGTTGACGTTGAGGATGGAAAGGATAAATACACCGCGGCAGTTGAAACAGTCATTCAAGAGCCGACCGAATCGAATCTCGTCGCGATTTTCCCAAAAGCTACTCAAGTTCGCAGCGTGAAAGTTGAAGGCGATCTTGCAACTGTCGATTTCGATGGTAGCATTCAGCGCACATTCAGCGGCGGAAGCACTGGCGAAGAACTGCTCGTTGGATCTCTCGTTGATACTCTCACCGATTTCCCAGAGATCAATCGCGTTCAAATTCTTGTCGATGGAAATGCTGTTGAATCGCTCGCAGGACACATGGATATTTCCAAGCCGTTCGAGAGAATGAACAATCTCCTTCAGTAATTCTAAAATCCCAAATTCAAAAATGACAAACGAGGGTGGAAAATTTTTCACTCTCGTTTTTTTCGTTCAGATAGGAGTGATTCGATGGATTCAATACATATAGATTTTGATTTCAACAAAAATCCTCTCGTTGGATTCGATGAAATGAAACGCGATAAATGGGTTCGCAAAGAAAAATCTGTCGATGATTTGTATGTCAGACTTGCATTGATTATTGACGTCGTGATTTGGAATTTCATTCTTGTCAACGGGCATCAAACGCATCCATACAGCGCGAAAATTTCTGCATTGACATTTCTGAATAGTGGAAAACTCAAAGACGATGATCAAATTCTGATAACTTTCGACGAAGAAAATTTCAGACGTGCATATCAGCATGAAATCGAAAGTTCAGACGCAAATCGATACATTCCAACAGAGACGCTCATTGATTTTTCCAAAAAGCTCCTCGATGCATTCACAAAAATTTTTCCAGAACGTTGGAAAGAGATTCAGCGCGAGCATGATGAAGAAATCGCGCATCCGATTTCACTTCGCAACATCGCGACGGGAGAAATTTGCAGTAATGAATATCCCTCGTCGAATGATGGATTTCACAAGCTCGCCGAGGAACTCAAACAAAAATTTTTCGATAGCAATGCGCTCTATCAAAATGAAAAGGAAAGTCTATTCAGTAATTTCTGCATTTACAAATATCTTCACGGCGGCGATAGAGATTCAATTGCGAAGAAACTCAAGACGCTCGGTTTGGAATTAGTTTATCAATCTCCGAACTAAAAAGAGATCCCCGATAGATCGTAAATTGATCTGTCGGGGATCTTTTTTTGTTGAGAAAATTTTTTAAGTTATCCACGAGCGATTTTTGTAATTTCAGCGGCAATCGCATTCAATGGAAGTTGTTTATCGATAACTCCCGCTTCGAATGCAGATTTAGGCATGCCATAGACGATCGAAGTTTTTTCATCCTGTCCAATTGTTGGAGAACCGCGGCGTTTCATTTTTATCAAGCCGTCAGTTCCATCGTGTCCGATTCCCGTCAAAATTACTCCGAGAGCCGCATCACCTACATATTGCGCGACAGATTCGAATAAGAGATCGACAGCAGGACAGCATCCATGAACTTTCGCGCCTGGCTGACAATGAAGAATCATCTTGCCATTTTCTTTGGTGAGAGTCATATGCTTTCCGCCTTGAGCGATGTATGCAGTGTTCGGCTTGACAACATCACCATCTTCCGCTTCCTTGACGATAATCGAGCATTCGCTATCAAGCCGCGCGGCAAATAGTTTTGAAAACATCGGCGGAATATGCTGAACGATTACAATTCCAGGGAGAGGAGGTTTGAGATCTTTCAAAAGTTTTCCGAGAGCTTCAGTTCCTCCAGTGGAAGATCCAATCGCGATCAATTGAATTTTTGCATTGGCGAGAGGCTGAGGCAGATGTTCCTTTCCCTTCCGCGGTGCAAATGACATATTCGCAAGCTGTTTTTCGAGAGTTTCAGCGGCGGCAGATTTTCTTCGAGGCGCATCGAATCCTGCAGGAGCTCTCGAAGATACAAATCCCGCTCGCGGATTTTGATTCACATTTGAAACAGATCCCGCGACAGGTCTAGATGCTCGCTGCATTGCTTTGACTTCATCGAGCATCATGATTTTCAACGCGAATGCTTTGTAATATGACTGAGATCGCTCGCCAGTTGATGATGCACTGACACAATCTCTCGCGCCGTCTGATATCAATGCAAGCCGTTTATCGAGAGGCACGCTGTATACAAGAATCGGAAGTTTTGTCGCTTGACTCAAAATTTTCAAATTCGAATCAGTGTTGACCATTCGAATTGCGAGATCGTATGTCATTGCGAGGAGATGCGGCTGGAATCTCACACACATCGCTTGCGCGGCGTATGAATCTCCAACGCTCTCGATTCGACTTCCGGACGGCAAATATGATCTCAGTCCCTCTGTCAGCGAATGCCGAAAAGAAACCGAGCCGTCGATCAAGAGCACTCTGACAGGTTGTTGCATAAACTCTCGCTTCCTTCTTCAATGGCAAACGTCTCAGCGGCAAAAAGATCGCGCAAAATTTTTTCGCATGTTATACTAGCGAGCATTGTAGCAAGAAAGAATTTTTTTATCAAGCTCGCGACGGGAGTCAACTGTTCCACGACCAATCGGGAACTTGTGGCTAGATAACTCCGCCACGTTCGGCTGATTGACTGCAGCCCTGCAAACTTTCAGCTGCAGCATTGATCTTTCGAAATCGAGTGCCTTCGCATAAATGCTAACCGTTTTCTCGAACGTTGATTTTTACAGCAGAACGCTTTTACTGCCAATGCGCGATACCGTTTCATTCTAGCATTAAATTTTCAATACGCAAGAAAGGATATATGTGCCTTGTATTCCTAAGAGTAAGTTCATGGAATTATCGGATTATTGAGGTGACAAATTTTGAAATTCAAATCGAAATGCATTTTGACCGTTGCGATTCTAACTCTAAACTTGCAAATCTCAATAACAAATGCAGAGTCTTTTGATCAAATTCCGAATCAAAATCCAATTCAAAATCAAACTCAAATCCCGAATCAGATCCCGAATCAATTTCCTGAATTGATCGCTGATTCTGCAATTCTAATCGAAACTCAAAGCGGTCGAGTTATTTTCGAAAAAGATGCAGATACTCCTCGAATGCCTGCATCGACAACAAAAACTTTGACCTGCATAATCGGACTCGAGCAGCTTTTTCCCGAAGAATTAGTTCCGATTTCTGAAAACGCCGCATATACTGAAGACACGACTTTTCCATGGAATCCAGGCGATCAAATTCAAGCGCAGAAATTGGTTCTCGGAACGATGTTAGTTTCAGATAACGGCGGAGCTGTTGCAATCGCTGAAAAAATCGGCGGCAATGTTTCAAATTTCTCGCGAATCATGAATGAAAAAGCTATCTCGCTCGATTGTACTCGATCGAATTTTGTGAATCCAAACGGACTTCCAGATCCGAATCATTATACAACCGCGCGGGATATGTCAAAGATTTCTGCTTACGCGATGAAAAATCCAGTTTTCAGATCGATTGTCTCGACTCAGCTCGCGAATGTCGATTGGCTCACATGGCAGAATAATCAGCTCGTTCCAACGACTCTCGAATGTTACAATACTAACGCGATGCTCGAGACTTATCCAGGCTGCAACGGCGTCAAAACTGGATGGACTTCAGCGGCGGGAGGATGTCTGGTTGCATCGGCAAAACGCGGTGAATTGGAATTGCTAGCCGTCGTGTTGCATTCAGAAAATGGCGAGACTCGATTTCAAGACGCAACAAAACTTTTAGATTATGGATTCAATACAGTTCATATTTTCCACGCGCTGGATCATAATCGAGTTGAGCGCAAAGTTTCAGTGAAAGATGGCTCAAAATCGAAAATCAGAGTTGGGCTTGAGCGCGATGTTGATTATGTTTTGATTGCCGGCGAGACTGTCAACGATTATGAATTCATCTACGATCTTCCAAAACAGATCGATGCTCCAGTTTCAATCGGAGATCATGTCGGAGATTTGATCGTCAAACTTCATGGAATTGAAATCGATCGAATTCCATTCCGCTCGCTTGAATCAGTTGAGCAGGAACTTTCATGGACTTCACGATTAATCAGTTTCATCTCGTCACTTCTTCCGAGTGGATTGAATGCTCTCGCCGCAAATTTACATGATCCAATTTAACCTCCGTGCGCGAAAATTTCCAACCATACCGCAATCGATGAGATGGATCGTGTTTTTTTATTGACACTACAGATCTAAAATCAGTAAAATTTCTTCGGGAGGTGAGACTGTGAATAAAGCATACAAATTCCGCTTGTATCCAAATAAAGATCAATCAATCATGTTCGCTAAAATTTCGGCTGTGTCAGATTCATTTACAACAAAATGCTCGCTGATAGAATCTCTCACTATAAATCTACCAGCGAACGTTTGAACAATACTCCAGCTCAATATAAAGAGGAATTTGAATGGCTTAAGGAAGTTGATAGTCTCGCTCTTGCCAATGCTCAACTTCATTTGAACGACGCATATAAGAATTTTTGGAGCAATAAGAAAAATGGATTTCCAAAATTCAAGTCTAAAAAACGCAACAAAAATTCTTATTCGACGAACAATCAAAAAGGATCAGTGAGAATTGAAGGCAATAAAATCAAACTCCCCAAAATTGGTTTAGTTAAATTGGAAATGCATCGTCAAATTGAAGGGAAAATCAAAACTGTCACGATAAGCAAAGCTCCAAGCGGGAAATACTACATCAGCATTCTTGTGGAGTATGAAAACCAAATACTTCCGATAGTGCCGAGAAAGTTTTTAGGTTTGGATTATGCAATGAATGGATTGTATGTCTCATCTGATGGAGAATGTGCAAATTATCCAAAATACTTTCGACTTGCGCAGAAGAAACTCGCGAGAATTCAGCGGAAGTTTTCAAGAAGTAAAAAGTTGAGTAAAAATCATGAAAAACTTCGAATTCGTTTGAGCAGGATTCATGAGAAAATTGCAAATCGCCGGAGAGATTTTCTGCATAAACTGTCTGCAAAGCTGGTTTCAGAATATGATTTGATAGCGATAGAAGATTTGAATATGCAAGCGATGTCGAAGAAAAAACATGGAAGAAGATTCAGTTTTGGAAAATCGATTTTGGATAATGGATGGGGCATGTTTACTCAGATTTTGGAATACAAATCGCACTGGATGGGAAAGAATCTAGTGAGAGTTGATCGGTTTTATCCATCATCGCAACTCTGTTCATGCTGTGGATATCAGAATTCCGAGACGAAAGATCTATCAGTGAGAGAATGGAAATGTCCGGAGTGTGGATCGCAACATGATAGAGATATCAATGCTGCGATAAATATAAGAAATGAAGGCATGAGGATATTTGCCTAGAAATGAGTACCGTAGGAACTACGGAAATTGAAGTCTGTATGAGAAGAAGTAAGACGCAACATCGGTGCATTCTTCGTTGATTCAGAAAACTCCACTGTGAGTAGTTCACTTCAGACATCAATGGTAGGATTTCAAAGATTTTTTCATAGGAGTTGATCAAATGGTAAGCGATGAAACAATGACCTTCCGCGTCTCTCCAGAAAAGCATGCCGAGGAAATCATTCTGAAGGCTTGCGCTGCGATGGAGGAGAAAGGTTATAGCCCTGTCAATCAGCTCGTCGGCTATCTGCTATCGGGAGATCCGGCATACATCACCAGCCACAAAGACGCTCGCAGGCAGATTCGCACACTTGAACGCGATGAACTCCTCGAGGAACTTGTCCGTTCATATTTGAGCAAGCGATGAAAAGATATCTCGCGCTCGATGTTGGAACAAAGACAATCGGCGTCGCTGTGAGTGATGAATTGGGATTGACTGCTCAAGGAGTCACGACGATTCAGCGGAAAAATTTTCGATCTGCATTCGCGGAATTGACTGAAATCATGAATCGATTTGAAACTCGATCGCTGATTGTTGGACTGCCGAAAAATATGAATGGAACGGAAGGATCTCAATGCCAGTCGGTGAGAGATTTTATCCGTGAAGTTCAATCGCGAATCGCGGATCTCGAAATTCAATTTTGGGATGAAAGACTCTCAACTGTTGAAGCGACTCGATCTCTTCTCGAAGCAGATCTAAGCCGCCGCAAGAGAAAGCAGGTTATCGATAAGCAGGCTGCAGTGATAATTCTCCAAAACTTTCTCGACAGTTTGAGATTGAGATCCGAATGAATTTGACATGCAAAAATTTTTTGATCTAGACTATCGAATCCCAATCAGAGAGGAGATTTTTTAATGACTGAAAAAGAAATCAAAGATCCAATCGAGGAGCTCGAAGAGGATGAAGAGGAAGCCATCGTTGTTGAAATGACTGATGAAGATGGAAATACAACTTATTACGAGGAAGAAATGATCATTCCAATCGGGGAAGATCGATTCGCGCTGCTCATTGGAATCAATCCGGAGGAGCATCATCACCATCACGGCTGCGACTGCGGACATGATCACGAGTGCGAGCATCATCACGAGCATGACGATGAAGAGGGCGATGCGGAAGTTCTAATCGCAAAAATCAAACTCACTGAGGACGGCGATGAAGAATATATCGAGCCGACCGATGAGGAGTTTGAAGCAGTTCTCGCAAAATATGAGGAGATCATGCACGACGAAGAATCCGACGAAAAATGAACAGCCTCGTTCGGAATTTCATTCCAATATTTCTCGCGACGCTGATTATGACTCTCGTAATATCCGGCGCAATGTTTATTCGAGCTGACGATAGAGATCCCAATGCCAATCCAGAAAATAAAATCTACGTTCGAATCGAATCTGGAATGGATGCCCGCTCAATCGCTGAAATGGTCGCGCGGCATGGAATCATTCGAAGCAAAGTGAAATTCATCGCGCTGGCAAAAATCAATCGATACGAGGATAAATTTCGCGTTGGAGTTTATGATCTCTATCCTGGAATGAGCACTCAAGAAGTTTTGGATCGATTGACATCCGGCGAGACTTTGACTCTCAAATTCACGATTCCGGAAGGATTCACAGTCAAAGACATCGCCAAGCGTCTTGATAAAATGGAAATTGCTCGCGAGGATGAATTTCTCAAAGCCGCCAAAGATTTCGCGCCATATAATTACATCGAAAAAAAGCCCGATGTAATTTTTCGCGCGGAAGGATTTCTGTTTCCAGATACTTATGAAGTCGAATCAACTGCCAGCGTCGAAAAAATTCTCGATATGATGGCGGTTGATTTTGATTCGAGACTCACGAAGGAAATTCGAAAGAAAGCTAAAGATCAAAATCTTTCCATATATGATTTGATCACGCTCGCAAGTCTCGTCGAAAAAGAAGCTCGATTCGATGAAGATCGTCCAATCATTGCTCAAGTTTTCTTCGAGCGTCTCAAAATCGGAATGCCTTTGCAGACTGATGCAAGCCTTCAATATTTACTCGACGCGCCGAAGGAAGATGTTGCAATCAGCGACACAGAAATCGAATCGCCATATAATACATATTTGCATGGAGGACTTCCGCCTGGACCAATCGCGAATCCTGGAATCGAATCGATTTTGGCAGTTTTGAATCCCTCGGACACCGATTATCTGTATTTTGTCGCGGATAGGGATGGGCATAATCATTATTCGCACACATATGAGGAGCATTTGACGCTGGTGAATCAATACAGATGAAACGAATCGAACTTTTATCTCCGGCAGGAAATTTCGAGAAAATGCAATTCGCACTGGAATTTGGAGCAGATGCAGTTTATCTCGGCGGAAAAAATTTTGGACTTCGAGCATTCAGCGGCAATTTCACTGACGAGGAGATCTCTCGAGCAGTTGAGTATGCTCATTCAAAATCGAAATCGGTTTATGTGACAGTCAACATCTTTCCTCACGAATCAGATTTAAAAACTCTTCCGGATTTTTTGAAACATCTCGATCGCGCGGGAGTCGATGGATTACTTGTCGCGGATCTCGGAATATTTTCCATGGCGCGAGAGATCGTTCCGAATTTAAAACTCCATGTCAGTACTCAAGCGAACATCACAAATTCAAAATCTGCTAGAGCTTGGCAGAATCTCGGAGCGACTCGATTAGTTTTAGCTCGCGAATTGTCACTCGATGAAATCAAAAAAATTCGCGACGCTGTTGATTGCGAAATCGAAGTCTTTGTTCATGGAGCGATGTGCCTGTCATATTCCGGCAGATGTTATCTTTCAGCTTACATGACAAATCGCGACGCCAATCGAGGATCTTGCACTCAGCCCTGTCGATGGAAATATTCTTTAGTCGAAGAAAAGCGTCCAAATGAATTTTTTCCAATTGACGAGGATGAACGCGGGACTTTCATTTTGAATTCGAAAGATCTATGTTTGCTGCCGAGACTCAAAGATCTGTTGGATGTCGGAATTGATTCTCTGAAAATCGAAGGACGAATGAAAAGTGTGAATTATGTCGCCGGCGTCACGAAAATTTATCGGCAGGCGATCGATTCCTACATTAGTGATGCGCAAAATTTTTCGATCGATCCGGAATGGATTCATGAATTAGGAAAAATTTCACATCGTCCATATACAACTGGATTTACATTCGACGACGGTGAATCGATGCAGGTTTATGATTCATCTTCCTACGTTCGAGACACAGATTTTCTTGGAATCGTTCGAAGTTATGAAAATGGAATCGCGACGATTGAACATCGAAATCGATTTGAGCGTGGAGAAACGATCGAATTTTTCCAGCCGAATCGAAAATCGTTCAATCAACGAATCGATGAAATTTTTGACGAAGATGGAAATCGAATCGAAGTTGCGAATCGAGTTCAACAGATTCTAAAAATTCCGATCGAAAATCCAGTTGATGAATTCACGATCCTCCGCAGAATTTAGCGGAGATTTTTTTTTGAGGGGGCGATTCGATGGATCTGGTTAGATATTTTGGTCGCGCGACAGGTCAAGTTCAAGGAGTGGGATTTCGATTCTTCGTTCAAGGATTGGCAACGGAACGAGGAGTTGTCGGCTGGGTCAAAAATATGAGCGATGGATCTGTCACGATGGAACTTCAAGGCTCGAAGGAACAGCTCGCGGATCTGATTACGGAAATCAAAAAAGGAAATGGATTCTGCAAAGTCAAAAATCTTGAGCTTGAAAAACGCGTGTCAATCGAAGAAAATGATACAGATTTCAAAGTTCGCTGGTGAGGTGATAGCTTGAGTTTGAAAAAAATTCTCGTATTGAATGGTCCAAATCTGAATTTGCTCGGAACGCGTGAACCTGAAATCTATGGCTCAACGACGTTCGAAGATATTTACGCGATTCTCAAAACTCGTGCGGAAGAAAATGGATTCGAAATTGAATTCGTTCAATCAAACATCGAGGGAGTTTTGGTCAACGAGATTCAAAATGCTCGCGGAAATTTTGGATTCATACTGCTCAACGCCGCGGCCTTCACTCATTACTCAATCGCGATTCGAGATGCAATTTCAGCCGTCGAAATTCCAACGATCGAGATTCATATTTCGAACGTCCATGCTCGCGAGGAGTTCAGACATCATTCAGTCATCGCGCCAGTTGTCATGGGGCAAATCGCTGGATTTGGAATTGACAGTTACATCGCGGCTCTGGATATCGCAATGCGGAGGCTCGATAATGATTAAATCGATGATTGAATCTCGATTAAAACGTCTCGAAAATTTGCTCGATGAAAAATTTTGCGATGCGATGCTCGTGACAAAAATTCCGAACGTTAGATATTTTTCCAACTTCCGCGGCGATGATTCAATTTTGATCGTGACTCCAAATCGAAAAATTCTCGTGACAGATTTCAGATATCTCGAGCAGGCAAAATCTCAAACTGATTTTGAAATTGCGCGGCAAGATTCTGGAATTTGGTCGAGAGTCATTGAAGTTTTGAAAGATCTCAAGCTCGATAAAAAATCGATCGGGATCGAAGGAAAAAATCTCGTCACATATGATTTTCAGCGACTTCAAAAAAATCTTCCGGAGATGAAACTCGAATCGATATCGCTCGATTCACTTCGATCGATCAAGGATTCCGCGGAAATCGAATTGATTCAGCGAGCATGTGATATCGCAGATCGAGCATTCGAGAAAATTTTGGATCATATAAAACCTGGAGTCAGTGAGAATGAAATCGCGGCGAAACTCGAGAACTTCATGCGGCTCGATGGATCTGAAAAACTGTCATTTCAAACAATCGTTGCATCTGGAACTCGATCTTCACTTCCGCATGGAATCGCGACTGAAAAATTGATCGAGACTGGCGATTTTGTCACAATGGATTTTGGCGCGACATTCGATGGATATTGTTCAGATATCACGAGAACAATCGTTGTAGGTCGAGCCAGCGATCGTCAAAAAGAAATTTACAAATTGGTTCTCGATGCTCAAACTCAAGCTTTGGAAAAAATTCGAGAGGGAGCATCGGGCAAAGATCCAGATCTATTCGTGCGTCAGATGTTTGGAGATCTTTCCGAAAATTTTGGGCATGGATTGGGGCATGGAGTTGGGCTTGAGATTCATGAAGAGCCGAGACTTTCAAAACTCAGCCGATGTGCAAAACTCGAGCAAAATATGATTGTCACAGATGAGCCGGGGATCTACATCGAAGGATTCGGCGGCGTTCGAATCGAAGATACCACTCGAATCGGAAAAAATTCCGCTGAACCTCTCACACATTCCCCGAAAAATTTATTGGAAATTTAGGAGGAAATTTTATGATTTCAAGTACAGATTTTCGCACAGGACTCACAATCGAAATCGACGGCGGAGCTTGGCAGGTTGTCGAATTCCAGCATGTCAAACCTGGAAAAGGTGCTGCATTCGTTCGCACGAAGATCAAAAATGTCGAGACTGGTGCGGTTGTCGAGCGCACATTCAATCCGAATGAAAAAATGCCGCCAGCTCGTCTTGATAACCGCAAAATGCAGTATCTCTACGAGTCAGACGGCATGTATGCTTTCATGGACAACGAAACTTATGAGCAAATGGAGCTCACGAAGGAGCAGCTCGGCGACGCGCTGAATTATTTGAAGGAAAATATGGAAGTCAGTCTGCAGACTTTCAAAGATCGAATCATTGGTGTCTCACTTCCGAATGCTGTTGAGCTCAAAGTCACTGAATGTGAGCCGAGCGTTCGCGGCAATACTGCTACTGGTGCGACGAAATTGGCAACGCTCGAGACTGGATATGTCGTGAGAGTTCCATTATTTATCAATGAAGGCGAAGTTTTGAGAATCGATACTCGCACCGGAAATTATATTGAGCGCGCATAAATCACTCGTCTCGATTCTGATTCCGACGTTCAATCAGCCGGAATTTTTTCGACAGGCGTTAGAATCAGCGTTGAATCAAACTTACAAAAACATCGAGATTCTAGTCAGTGACGATTCGACAGATGATCGCGTTGAAAAAATCGCTTCCGAATATAAAGATCGAATTCGATTCTTCAAGCATGCCAATTCATACACTGACGAGCCGATTGCGTCTCGAACTGGAATCAATCTCGAATTTTTATTGAAAGAATCTCGCGGCGAATTCATCAACGTTCTATATCATGACGATTTGATTTATCCGGAAAAGATTTCAAAGATGATCAAATTTTTCAAGAAAGATCGTCGCGTTGGAGTTGTAGCGAGCATGCGAGATTTCATCGATCGCGACGGAAATATTATCGAGGATAACGAGGGAAAATCCTCGGCAGATACTCCAGGGCGATTTGTTTTCATGGATTCTGACGCGGCTGGTCGAGAATTGTTGACAGTCGGCGGAAATTTCATCGGCGAACTCACAACAGTTTTGATTCGTCGCGAGGATTTTTTCCACAAGAATCTCAAAAAATTTTCCGCGTCATATTTCCATGGCGTGAAAGATCATTGCATGTATGATGTGCCAACTTATCTCGAGATTTTTTCGAGAGGCAAAGGCTTGATTTTCATGTCTGACACATTGAGCGCGTTCAGACGTCATAAATCTCAAAATACAAGCGATGGCGAGACTCGATTATTAATGTTGCTCGATTATCTAGCATTCATCGCGAAATCTTATCGAGAGAATCTGTTTTTGCATTCTGAAACGGATTTATCGAACGCGTTTCGAGGATGGAATCAACTTGCCGCAAAAATTTTATCAGACACCGAATCAGTTCCGCCCGAATCCAAAAATCTGATCGAGCTATTGATTCGAGCTTTGGATTCAATCACCAAACAAAATTTAAAGTTGACGATTGAAATTGCATTCGAGTGGATCAATTCAAATTCTCCGATCCGTTGAGATTCAAACTCTCGATGGATCTTTTTTTTGTTCGGAAATTTATACTCAAATTCGAGATCGAGTATAAATTTCGTTCGGAATTAAAAATTCGCAGCGGATCTTTTTTATTGCAGGAAAAATTTCTCACGCGACGAAATCTCTAGACAAATTCCAAGAAAATTTTTCAGAGGAGGATTTATTATGGATAACGAAAATGCTCTCGCATCCCAAGAGACTAAACTCGGCTCGATTAAAATTGCAGACGAAGTTGTCTCAATCATCGCTGGACTTGCCGCTATCGAAATCGAAGGAATCGCTGGAATGAGCGGCGGAGTTGTCGGCGGAATCGCTGAAATGCTCGGTCGCAAAAATTTCGCTAAAGGTGTCAAAGTCGAAGTCGGCGAACGTGAAGCTGCTGTCGATCTTTTCATCATCGTCAAATACGGCGCAAGAATTCCTGATATCGCGCTCGATGCTCAAGAAAATGTCAAGCAGGCTATCGAAAAAATGACTGGACTTTCTGTCGTCGAAGTCAATGTTCATGTCCAAGGCGTCGGTTTCCCTGACGACGAAGAAAAAGAAGAAGAATCTCGCGTCCATTGATCTATCTTAACTGTTTCAAAATTTCACAGACAAATTTCGAACGAGAGGGGTGACAAATTTTGGGAGTGATGAACCGAATTCTGTTACTCCTCTTTTCGATTATAATCCTCACTGCCGCAGGAATTTGCACGGCTGTATTTCTCCATGCTTTCCCCGATAAAGTTTGGAACGATCAACTTCAGATGCTCCTTTCGCGAAAAGAAACTCTAGTTGCACTTCTGATGCTCTGTATCGTTTCGCTTCATATGATCGGCGTTGCACTCTCAACTTCAGACGATGGAACTCAAGCGACTTCGATTCATGAAGAAATGATCGTCGCAAAAACTCCAACCGGCTCGATTTGCGTTTCGATGGCAGCGATTAAACATCTATCGGAACGCGTTTCGAAAACTATTGCTGGCGTTAGAGATTCAAGAGCGTCAATCTCTCGAAACGATAAGGATCAGCTCCATATTAAGTTGACTCTGTTTGTCGCGCAGGGAATCGATGCAACTATCGTCAGTCAAAACGTCGCGAAGGAAATTCAAAGCGCAATTCAAACTTCACTGCAAATCAGAGATATCCCGATTGATGTCTTTATAAAAAATATTTCCAACGAGCGAATCGATGAGCGCCGCGTTGTTTGAAATCGAGAGGAGCTGTTTTCATGTTGAATGATGTGACAGGATTTCTCTCCAGCGCGTTTGAAACTCATCGCGGGCGGAAAATTGGATTCATTGTCGGAGCTCTTTTTGGACTCTCCATTATATTTCTTGGATTTTTTAAAACCATGTTTATTTTGATCTGTGGTGTGTTTGGACTTTTAATCGGCGCGAAATTGGATGATCACGATGAATTGGTCGATCATACAATTTCATTCCTCGATAAAATTCTTCCGCGGAAGTTTCAGCGTTGGTGACTGCGATGAAAAAAATTGATTCACAATTCCTTCGTGATAAAAGTTATGCGCGTCAAATTGCATTTCAAGCATTGTTTCAGCTCGATTTCAATCATGAATCAATCGACGCGGAAGATGATCCTCAAGCGCGGGCTATCGAAATGGCAATCAATGAATCTGAAAATTTCAATGAGGATTTTCGAGATTACATCGAGCGGACTGTCAGAGGTACAGTGAAATTTCAAAAAGAAATCGACGAGCAAATCAATAAATTTTCAACCGGCTGGAATATTCGACGAATGACTTCAGTCGATCGCAATTTGATTCGGCTCGCAATTTATGAAATGAAATTCGCGGAAAAACCTATCCCGCATGGAGCTGTCATCAATGAAGTTGTAGAGCTCGCCAAAATTTTTGGATCGGATGAATCTCCCAAATTCGTCAATGGACTTCTAGGAGCTTTCTCTCGAGACGGTCAGCCTCGCGAGAAAAAATCTAAAACTAAATCTGAAAAGCAAAGTCAGACGTGATGGGTCTGGCTTTCTTTTTTTGAAGGGGCGATCGAGTATGAATGAAAAAATCAAAGCGACAATGGATCGACGCAAAAAGATCGTTGATGACGCAATTCTCGAAATGATCGATCGCGAGTCGTCACTGCATAATAAACTCGCTGAATCGATGCGCTATTCGCTGTCAACCGGCGGAAAAAGATTGAGACCGATTCTGTTGATGGCGGCGGCAGATTCACTCGGAATCGATGGAGAAAAATTTCTGACAACTGCAATAGCAATCGAGATGATTCACACATATTCATTAATCCATGACGATCTCCCCGCTATGGATGATGATGATTATAGACGCGGACAGTTGACGAATCATAAGATTTATGGAGATGCATTGGCAATTTTAGCTGGCGATGCACTTCAATCTCTAGCATTCGAAATTTTAACACGTGAAAAGAATGCAGCTGATTCGCAGAAACTTTCAGTCATCAAAGAAATTTCTCATGCGATTGGAATGTGTGGAATGGTTGGAGGACAGGCAATCGATCTTGACGCGGAAGGAAAGCACATCGATCTCAAAACGCTAAAAAAAATGCATCTTGGAAAGACTGGAGCATTATTCACGGCGGCAATTCGATCTGGAGCAATTTTGGCAAATGCAAATCCAGATCAGCTCGAATCTCTCACGACTTACGCGAAAAATTACGGCTTGGCATTCCAAATCACAGACGACATCCTCGATATAACTGGCGACGAATCAGAACTCGGCAAACCAATCGGCTCGGATCTTCGAAATTTGAAATCGACTTACGTGACGTTGACATCTCTAAGCGAAGCGAAAAAATTGGCTAAAGAATCGAGTGACAACGCTATCAAATCGCTCGAAAATTTTGGATCGGAAGCAGATTTTCTTCGTGAACTCGCAATTTTTCAAGTTGAGAGAAAGAAATGATGATTCTCGACAAAATTTCCACACCGAACGATCTTCATCAATTGACGCTCGAGCAACTGATTCAATTAGCAACAGAAGTTCGCGAATTAATCGTCGAGACAGTTTCAAAAAATGGAGGACATCTTGCATCGAGTCTCGGAACGGTCGAATTGACTCTCGCGCTGTTTTCGATTTTCAATTTCGATCGACCGAACGATCCCGATCAAATTGTCTGGGATGTTGGACATCAGGCATATGCTCACAAAATTTTAACAGGACGAAGAGATCAATTTCACACGTTGCGGCAGTTTCATGGAATTTCGGGATTTCCACGGCGGGCGGAATCAACTTACGATGCCTTTGGAGTTGGACATGCAAGCACATCAATCAGCGCGGCGTTGGGATTATGTTTAGCGAAGAAGTTGCAGCATAAAATCGGTCGAGTGTTTGCAGTTCTCGGCGATGGAGCATTGACAGGCGGCGAATCTTACGAGGCGTTGAATCATGCGGGAGATCTTCATGCAAATTTGATCGTGATTTTGAATGATAACGAGATGTCAATCGCCAAAAATGTTGGTGCAGTTTCAGAAACTCTTTCGCGATTCAGAATCAATCCTCGATATCAGCGTGCGAAAAGAGATCTTGAGCGGCTCGTTCGAAGTGTTCCAGGAATTGGAGATCAGCTTTGGAATACTGCAAACACAATCAAAGATGGAATGAGACTCGCACTGTTACCTCCAGGCGCGATTTTCGAAATCATTGGATTCAAATACATCGGTCCAATCGATGGCAACGATCTTTCGCAATTGATGGAAGTCTTTTCATTAGTCAAAGAGCTCGATGGTCCAATTCTGATTCACGTTCACACCAAAAAAGGTCGAGGATATTCTCCCGCGGAAAAATCTCCGGAGAATTTTCATGGAGTCGGCAAATTCAATCCTGAAACTGGAGAGATTTTCAAAAAGCCATGCGCCAAGACTTTCACTCAAATTTTCAGCGAAACGATAATCGACTGCGCGGGAATGCATGAAGATGTCTGTGCGATAACTGCCGCGATGCCGTCTGGAACTGGATTAACTGATTTCGCCAAAAAATTTCCAGAACGATTTTTCGATGTTGGAATCGCGGAAGAACATGCAGTCACGCTCGCCGCAGGATTAGCAGCTGGTGGAATGCATCCAGTTTTAGCGATCTATTCAACATTTTTGCAGCGCGGATTTGATCAAATTATCCATGACGTCTGTCTTCAAAATTTGCCAGTGATTTTTTGCATCGATCGGGCGGGATTAGTCGGCGAGGATGGTGCAACTCACCATGGAACTTTCGATTTGTCATTTCTGCGCGAGATTCCAAATATGAATGTGCTCGCGCCGAAAGATGGTGAGGAATTGCGACGAATGATTTTCGCGGCAGTCGATAGAAGAGCTCCAGTCGCGATTCGATATCCAAAGGGCTCGAGTGATTTTGGATTTCGAAGTGAAGAGCCGATTCATTGGGGAAAATCGGAAATCGTTTTTGAATCGGAAGTTGAATCTGAAAATCAAATCGCGATTTTTGCAATTGGTTCAATGGTTAAAAATTCAATCGATGCGGCTCGAATTTTGGAATCTGAAGGATTTTCCGCAACAGTTATCAACATGCGATTTTTGAAACCGATCGATCGAGAAATGATTCTTCAACAGGCAAGCTCAATCAAAAAGCTCGTGACGGTCGAGGAGAATGTATTGGCGGGAGGATTAGGCTCAGCAGTTGCAGAAATTCTTGACGATGCTAAATTATCTCGAAGAATCTTGCGAATTGGGATTCCAGATGAATTTGTGACTCACGGATCTCGTGATCAATTGTTGGATTTGGTAGGATTGACGCCGGAAAAGATCGCTCGGAGAATTTTAGATGAAACAGCGAATTGATCTTTTATTGAAGGAAATTTGCGGAAGTCGAAGTCGAGCGCAGTTGAGAATTCAAGCCGGAGATGTTTTTGTCGATGGAATTCGAATCGAGAAATCGAGCGAGCTTGTCGATTCCGAATCGAAAATCGAATTGCGCGGAGAATCTTTGCCATTCGTAAGTCGCGGAGGATTGAAACTTCAGCATGCGATCGAGAAATTCCAAATCGATCTCACAGACAGAATCGCGCTCGATATTGGTGCATCGACTGGCGGATTTACCGATTGCATGCTTCAAAATGGAGCTCGAAAAGTTTTTGCGATCGATGTTGGGACGAATCAACTAGATCCAAAATTGCGAAATGATCCGCGAGTTGAATCGATTGAGAATCAAAATTTCAGATATATCGAGCCGGAGATTTTTCATGGCGAGCGAATCGATTTCATCGCGATTGATGTCTCATTCATTTCTCTCGAAAAAATCCTTCCGAGAGTTGTCGAGTTTGAATCTGAAATCGTTGCATTGATCAAGCCGCAGTTTGAAGTTGGCAAAAAATTTCTAAGTAAAAAGGGAATCGTGAAAGATCCGAACGTCAGAAAAAAATCTGTCGAGCATATTGAAAATTTTGCGAGAGATTTAGGATTTAAAATTCTCGGAACGATAGAATCTCCAATTCTCGGCGGCGATGGAAATCTTGAATTTTTAATTCATATTTGGAGGCGTTAGATGATTCGAATCGCAGTTTTTCCAAACAAAGGCAAATCGAAATCGCGCGAAATTCTCGAGCGAATAATAAAATTCTGTTGCGGCAAGAATATTCAATTGATCTTGACGCGTGAGGATGCAAATTTCTTTCATCATCCGGAACTGTATTGCGAATCGCAGATCGATTTGGCGTTGTCAATCGGCGGCGATGGAACTCTTCTGAGCGTGATTCGAACATTCGTCGAGCAGTCAATTCCAGTTTGCGGAATTAATCTCGGAACGCTCGGATTTTTAGCAGACATCGAGACTCACGAATTGGAATCTCGGCTCGAAAAAATTTTGAACAGTGATTTTCGAATCGAGAAGCGATTGTTGATTTCAGCTTTTGTCAGACATGAAAAAAATCCCGAAGAGAAAATTCTCCTCGGGAATGCAATTAATGATATCGTCGTGACAAAAAGCGGCGTCGCTCGAATGTTGAAAATCGATCTTGGAATTGATGGAACTCATCTCGTCAAATGTCAAGCCGATGGAATCATTGTCTCAACTCCAACTGGCTCGACAGCATATTCACTCAGTGCGGGCGGTCCAATCATGAATTCGAACATTCGAGCATTGCTGTTGACTCCGATTTGCGCTCATACATTTCAACTTCGTCCGATGGTTTTGAACGAGCATGACATCGTGAGTATCAAGGTTGAAGCTGGTCCTCGAGAGATTCTGGTGACTTTTGACGGGCAGCAGAGTTCCGCGATTGAAGTCGGCGATGAATTGATTGTTGAGCGAGCCGAGACAGCTGCAAAAATAATTCGATTCGAAGATAAAGATTTTTATAGCGTCCTCAAAACAAAACTTTTATGATCTCCCGACGGATGAAAAATCTGTCGGGAATTTTTTTGTTTGTGGAGGAATTTCATGTTAAGAAAATTGCGAGTGAAAAATTTTGCGCTGATAGATCAAGTCGAAATTGAATTCTCGGAAGGACTCAATATTTTATCGGGAGAGACTGGTGCAGGTAAATCGATCTTGATCGACGCGCTTGGAGCTGTTCTCGGCGAAAAAACTTCAATTGAGTCGATTCGCCGCGATTCAGATTTTTTCATGATCGAAGCAGAATTCGATGAAATGATTCTCAGTCGAAGATTATCTCGGAGCGGAAGGAATTTGATCAAGATCGATGGAAAGTCTGCAACGCTCGGAGAACTTCGAGAAATCGGCAAAAATCTCGTCGAAATCCATGGACAGCATGAATCGCTCGAACTGTTAAAATCTCAAACGCCAATGGATCTCCTCGATGCATGGATCGATCGAAAATTGTTGACTCGATATCAAAAAATTTTTGACGAGTGGAATTCAAAACGCCGCGAACTCGATGAATCTCGAAAAAATTTTGAGCGTCGCGAATTGCTCGAGTGGCAGTTGAAGGAAATCGATTCGGCGCAAATTCTTCCGAATGAATTTGAGGATCTCGAGCGGGAGATCAAGAAATTATCTCACGCTGAAAAAATCGCAATGCTCGCTGAAAATTCTAGACAGCTCCTCGATGGCAATTCAGAATCGGAAGGAATTTTTACAGAAATCGCGCGGCTCAAAAAAAATCTCGAAGATCTATTGCGATTCGATGATTCACTCGAAAACGCGATGAAAATGCTCGATGACGCAATGACACTCGTTCAAGAATCGTCATACGAGATTCGAAATTACACTGATTCGCTCGAATTTTCGCCTGAATTGCTCGATGAAAAACAATCGCGGCTCGAGGATCTCGACAAACTTCGGCGCAAATATGGAGATCCGCTCGAGTATCGAGACAAAATTTCAAAAGAGCTCGAGCGTGAATCAAACATCGAGGAGCTCGAATCACAACTTCGAGAAATCGAATCTCGCTTGCAAATTTCCGCGGAGGATCTTACACTTGCGAGAATCGAGGCATCGAGAGAATTTTCGAGGCGAATCGAGTTGCAGCTTCAATCGCTCGGGATGCTCGATGCAAAATTTCAATTCGAATTCAAATCTATGGAAAATTTTTCACCGCGCGGCAGAGATTCAATCACGATTTTATTTTCCGCGAATGCCGGCGAGTCTCCCAAAAATTTATCGAAAGTTGCATCAGGCGGCGAGTTATCGAGAATTTCTTTAGCGATTCAGACGATCCTTCCAAAAAAATCAGCGATCGTTTTTGATGAAATCGATTCTGGACTCGGTGGAAGAACTGCTCTTCAAGTTGCAGAATTGATTCGAGAAATTTCCAAATCGCGACAGTCGTTATGCGTCACACATCTTCCGCAAATCGCAAGCGTCGCCGATGTTCATATATCAATCGAAAAAATTTCAGTGGGAGATCGAACTGTCACGCGAATCCATCATCTTAATTCGGAAGAAAGAATTCATGAAATTGCGCGAATGTCGAGCGGCGATGAATCAGTCGAATCGCTGGAAAATGCGCGCGCGATGTTGAGGAGGAATTTTGGTGAAGAATTACGACAAGTATCTTGAACTCGATCCCAAACTCGTCGAATCGAAAATCTCGAGCGAGGCAGTTTTCGATGGGCATCTTGTGCATTTGAAAAAAGACATGGTGCGACTTCCAAACGGACATGAAGCGGTTCGCGAATGGATTAAACATCCTGGAGCATCGGCAGTCGTCCCAATTCTTCCGAACGGCGATGTGATTCTCGTTCGTCAATTTCGTTATCCAATTGGAAAAGTGACTCTCGAAGTTCCCGCGGGCAAGCTCGATAAACCTGGAGAAGATCCAATTCTCTGCGCGGAAAGAGAATTATCCGAGGAGACTGGATACGTCGCGAAGAAAATCTGGAAACTCACAACAATCGCGACGAGTTTTGGATTCTCTGATGAATGGATTCATCTTTACGCGGCGAAGGATCTCACGAAAGGTCAACAGCATCCGGATGAAGATGAATTTATCAACGTCGTGAAAATGCCGCTCGATGATGCAGTTGCATTGATTCACGAGGGAAAAATTTATGATTCGAAATCTGTCGTCTCAATTTTGATGCTCGCGGAACAATTGAAAAATTCATGACTCGATGAACTTGAAAGGAGGAGATTCTCGTCGATATTCTAGGTTTGATTGCAGGAATTCCAGCGTTGATAATCGCGATGGTCTGTCACGAATATGCACACGCTCGAGTTGCTGTTGCACTTGGAGATTTCACGCCGCGACTGATGGGGCGATTGACGCTCAATCCCATGGCGCACATCGATCCAATCGGTCTGCTGATGATGTTTCTGGTTCATTTTGGATGGGCAAAGCCGGTCACAGTGAATCCAACAAATTTCAGAAATTACAAGCGTGACGATATGATTGTCTCATTCGCTGGACCTGCGGCAAATTTTATCATTGCATTCATCGCAATGTTTACAATCGCGCTCCTCGTGAGTCTAGGAATTCAACTCACAGAAGGCACTCGATTAGTTCTTTGGCTAATCGTTATCTACAACATCAACTTCGGAATCTTTAACTTGATTCCACTGCCGCCGCTCGATGGATCTCACATATTGATGCATTTGCTTCCATATGAACTCGGGCAGCGATACATGGAATTTAGCCGATACAGTTTTCTGATTTTCCTCGTGATAATCATGACGCCGATTGTCGGTTGGATTTTGATTCCGATTCAGCGATTCATTCTTGGATTTTATCAAGTGATTTTGTCGATGATTTTCTAAAAAATTTCGAGAGGAGCGATTCCGTGGATCTTCTTACGGAGCTCGGAAAAACTTTTATCATTGGAGTTGTCGAAGGCTTAACTGAATGGCTTCCAATCAGCAGCACGGGGCACATGATTCTCGTCGATGAATTCATTCAGCTCGATGTGAGTAAATCGTTCCTCGACATGTTTCTCGTCGTGATTCAGCTCGGCGCGATTCTTGCAGTTGTCGTGTTGAATTTTGAGCGGCTCAATCCATTTTCAGAGTGGAAAAATGCTCGCGAGAAAAAAGAAACTTTCAGTCTGTGGTGGAAAGTTCTGATTGCATGTATTCCCGCGGCGATTATCGGTTTGAAATACAATGATTATATGGAAGAACATTTTATGACGGCTCGAGTTGTCGCGGCGATGCTCATAATCTATGGAATCATTTTCATCCTCGTCGAAAGATATAATCGAAATCGACGTCCGCGAATCGATCGAATCGAGGAGCTCGATTTTGTCACAGCGTTTATCATTGGAATTTTTCAAGTGCTGTCATTGATTCCAGGAACATCGAGATCTGGTGCAACAATTCTCGGCGGAATCATATTCGGAACGTCTCGAACTGTTGCCGCTGAATTCACATTTTTTCTAGCGATTCCAGTGATGCTCGGTGCGAGTGGATTGAAACTCTTGAAATTCGGCTGGGATTTTTCATTGGAGGAGCTCGCAATTTTAATCGTTGGAATGGTGACAGCATTCATCGTTTCAATTCTATCGATTCGATTTCTCATGCATTACATCAAGCGAAATGATTTCACAGCGTTCGGAGTTTATCGAATCATTCTCGGAATCATTGTGCTGATGTATTTGCTCGGTATTGGAGATCCAATTCAGTAAGGGGGAATTTCGATGGAAGTTTCAAAAATTCAAAACGATCTTCCAAACTCAATTCAAACTGATCTTCCGAATCAAAATCAAACGATCGTTCAAGAAAAATCTGAAACTCGAATTGAAGAATCAAATGAATCTCCCGCGGCAGAAATTTTGTTTGGAAATGCCAAAAATCTCGGAAATGCAATTGAGCGTCTCGAAATGCGTGAGAGAGAATTACTCACTGAGATTCAAAATGAAGTTGAGCCGGATTCAGATAATGGGCGCGAATTAGTTCATCTTCGTCAAAAAATTCATGAAGAGGAAACAATCGCGCAGGAATAATCGGAGTGATGTAATTGAAAATAGTTGTTGGACTTGGAAATCCTGGAAGAGAATATCAGCCGACGCGACATAACGTCGGTTTTTTTTTGCTCGATGCGCTGGCGAAAGATCTCGATGCAGCAGATTGGCGAGAATCACAGCGCGAATTGATTTCTGAAACGCGAATCGATGGTGAAAAAATTCTATTAGTCAAGCCGCAGACATTCATGAATCTCAGCGGTGAATCAGTTGGAAATCTCGTCAACTTTTATAAAATTCCGCTCGAGGATTTGATCGTCGCGCATGACGACATGGATCTTCCAGTCGGCAAAATTCGAATTCGTCCAAAAGGCAGCGGCGGTGGTCATCATGGAATCGAATCGATAATTCAGCACGTCGGCAGTTCAGAATTTCCGAGAGTCAGAATTGGAGTTGGACGTCCGCATGAAAATTTTTCAGTGATTTCGCATGTCCTAGCTCCATTTTCATCTGAGGAACGAAATTTGATCGATACAGCGATTGAAGATCTATTGCCGGCAGTTCGATGCATTATCACCGATGGAATTGATATCGCGATGAATCGATTCAATCCGAGGAGAAAAAAATGATCACAGCATTATTTGCAGATTCTCGAGGAGAAATTTTTGACGCGCCAGGAATTGAAGCGTTGGCAAGAATCGGAGATCGAATTGTCAAACTCTCGCCGGAAGATTTGATTCCATTGCCGGAGACTGCCGATTTGATGTATCTTCCAAATCGACGTGCGATCGGTTTGAAAAATGGAAAGCAAATCGAACTCAAAGGGCGAGCAGTTTCAGCGATTTTGCCAGTTGGATTTACAAGAACGCATCTGCCAGCTTTCAAACGAGAGAAAAATTCCGAGATGCTTCCATTGTTTGGATATACTTCTGTCGTTTTGTATCGAGACGAGTTGCATGTCGCGGCGATTCGAACTGATGAAAATCGAAAATGGAATCCAGATTTTTACAACACTCGATCATTGCGAAAATTGATCTCTCGAGTCAAAAAAGATCTGCCTAAAAATCGATTGATCGATCATTTGGCAAACTGCTCGCTCGAATGGCATTGCTTGACGGCTCAAAATATTTTCTATCGACGCTGGGAATGTGGAATTCCAACATCTCCAAAATGCAATGCGAATTGTCTCGGCTGTATATCACTTCAACCAGCGGAATGCTGTCCCTCGCCGCAATCGAGAATTGAATTTAAACCGACTCCAGAAGAAATCGCGGAACTTGGAATCTACCATTTATCGACGGCGGAAGATGGAATCGTGAGTTTTGGTCAGGGATGTGAAGGTGAGCCCTCGATCGCGTTCAAAAATATTTCCGCGGGAATAAAAAAAATCCGAGAGTCAACCTCGCGCGGACAAATCAATATGAATTCCAACGCGGGATTTACTCTCGGAGTTCAAAAAATTATCGATGCGGGACTTGATTCGATTCGAGTTTCGATTATCAGTGCTAACGATTCGACTTATCAAAAATATTATCGATCGAATTACTCGCTCGCCAATGTGAAAGATTCGATTCGATACGCGCTCGACCATGGAGTTTATGTGTCATTGAATCTGCTACATTTTCCAGGATTCAACGATCGTCCGGAGGAGATCGATGCATGGCTGAAATTTTTGGAGGAGCTTCCGATTCAAATGATTCAGATTCGAAATTTGAATCTCGATCCCGATGTATTTCTCGAGACGATCGGTCATTCAGAAAAATTTCTCGGAACTAAAAAATTCATCGAGACTCTTCAAAAAAATTTTCCAAAAATTCAGCTCGGAAATTTCAGTCATTTTACGCGAAATTCGATTTGATTCTAGAAAAAATTTCGCGCGAATTTTTCTTTGGAAGGATTTATAATTCGAAAAATTGAATAATCGATTTAAAGGATCGGGGGAATTTTTTCATGGAAGATAAAGATTGGGAAACGTTCAAACAAAAACTCAAGCAGAAAACCGAAATCGATTTGAATCTGTACAAAGAAGCGCAGATGAAGCGTCGAATCTTGAATCTCGTTCAACGTTCGCCGCATAAAACTTTCGTCGCGTATTTCGATGCAGTTTCAAAAACCAAAGAGGAATTCGCCGAGTTCATCGAATATCTCACCATCAACGTCAGCGAATTTTTCCGAAACGCCGATAAATTTTCAAAATTGGAGACGGAAATCATTCCAAATCTGATGAAAACATCGCCGAGACTTTCGATTTGGAGCGCAGGATGTTCAATCGGTGCAGAGCCATATTCGCTCGCGATTATGATGAAGGAACTCACTCCCTCAACTCGTCATCGAATTCTCGCAACGGATCTCGACGTTGAAATCCTCGCTAAAGCTCGCCGTGGAGTTTATGCAGAAAATGAAATCAAAGCTGTCACTAAGGATCGTCTGCAAAAATATTTCACTCCAGCTCCAGAAGGAAAGTTCGCAATCAAACCGGATATCAAATCGATGATCGAATTTCGCCGCCATAATTTATTGAAAGATCGTTTTGAAACTGGATTCGATTTGATCCTCTGCCGAAATGTTGTCATATATTTCACGGAAGAGGCAAAGACTCAGCTCTATACAAATTTCTTCAATTCTCTCAAGCCGGGCGGAATTCTATTCGTCGGTGCAACGGAAGCAATTTTGAATTATCGAAAACTCGGTTATGTCAGTTCGCAGCCATTCTTCTATGAAAAACCAAAAACCAATCCAGAAACAAAAAAATGATCGATCGAGGAGTGGAAATTCATGTTCGCAAATCCTCAGGTCGAAACCTGTCCTCGCGATGAATTGCAAAAACTTCAGCTCGCCAGTCTCAAAAAAATTCTCGGCTGGGCAATGGAAAAATCTTTCTATTATCAGCAGTCATTCAAGCAGGCGGGAGTCAATCCAAATGCAGTCGAATCGCTGGAGGATATTCGCAAACTTCCATTCACAACGATCGCAACACTGCATTCAGTCGATTCGCTCGATATGCTGACACTTCCACTCTCAAATATCCTGCGATTTAATCACATCATGACTGAATGCGATGGAGTTACAAAATGCTACACGAATGGCGATATCGCTCGAAATGTCGAGATGCTGACTCGAGCTCTCGTTGCGATGGGAATCACTGGAACTTCAATCGTCGGTTTGCAGGGAGATCTTTCTGATTCAAGACTTCTCGATATTCAATACGCGCTCGAAGTTCTTGGAGTTACAGTCATTTCTCTCGGAACAAATTACGAGCATTGGCTGCGGCTCATGGAAATTGTCGGGATGGATACAATCATTTCGACGCCGCGATTAATCATGCAATTGATCATTCAACTGCAGGCGAATGGAAAAAATATCGCTGATTATCCAGTTGAAAAGATCGTCTGCATAAATCCAAATCACATTCAGAATCAGTTGCAGCGGCATATTCAAGATCGAACTCAAACTCGAGTTTTCAATCTATACGCGCCGCCGGAAATTGGATCTGCATCGATGCTTTTTCAGTGCGATTCACGCCGTGGATTTCATATTAATGAGGATTTTTTTCTCACCGAGATAATTGCATTCGACGGCAAAGATCCAATTATCGAAGATGGAAGGATGGGCGAATTAGTCATAACAACTCTCAAGGCGGAAGCGATGCCGCTCATTCGATTTAGGACAGGGCAAGCCGTGCGATATCTATCTGAGCCGTGCGAATGTCACCGGACGCTCGCGAGAATTGCTAGCGTAAATGGATAAAAATTATTTCAGCCGCTGCAATTTTGTAGCGGTTATTTTTTTTGAAAGGGGGAATTCTCGATGAAATTTCTTCATACAGCGGATTGGCATCTCGGAAAAATTTTGAAGGGCGCGTCGCTGATTGACGATCAAAGTTTTATCCTCGATGAAATTTTGCGAATAGCAGTCTATGAAAAAGTCGATGCAATTGTAATTGCGGGAGATGTTTATGATCGCGCCGTTCCGCCGATTGAAGCTGTGAATCTGTTCAACGAAATCCTCACCAAAATTCTGTTGGAAAAAAATCTGCCAGTTCTATGCATCTCTGGAAATCATGACAGCAGTGCACGTCTGAATTTCGGAACAAAACTGCTCGAGCGATCGAATCTATATCTTCGAGCGAATCTCACGGAAGATCTTGCGCCGATTGAATTGGAAGACTCTCACGGCAAAATTTATTTTTCACTGTTTCCTTACATGGATTCTGCAATTATTCGAAACGTCTTTGATCTTCCGGATTCGAATTTCACGGAAGAGTTTCAATTTGTCATTCAACAGGCGCGCAAAAATATTCCATCGAAAGCAAGATCAATTGCCGTTGCACATGAATTCGTCGCGGGGAATGTTAAGGAAGCTCAGAGATCTGAATCGGAGCGGACATTTGTCGGTGGAGAGGCAAACATTCCTCCCAAAATTTTTGAGGGATTCAATTACGTCGCGCTGGGACATCTTCATGCGCCGCAGAAAATGGGAAAGGAATGGATTCGATACAGCGGCTCGCCACTCAAATATTCATTCGACGAATCTGATCAGCGAAAAGGTGTCGAGATTGTCGAAATCGATGGCGAGGGAAAAATCGATCTGAAATTTGTCGATCTCAAACCGATTCGCGATGTTAGAAAGATCGAAGGAAGTTTTCGAGAGATTTTAGAGGATCGCGAAAAATTTCCAAAATCGGAAGATTATATTCATGTACAATTGACAGATCGATCTCCAGTTCTCAACGTGAGAGAACAATTGCAATCGGTTTTTCCAAATCTCCTCGGAATTGATCGTAAGAATGCAATGACCAATCTCGAGCGGCAGCATCGAACTCAATCAGAAATCGAAAAAATGTCTGTGACGGATCTCTTCAATGAATTTTATAAATGGTCAACCGGTGAATCATTGAATGAGGAGCAGTCAAAGATTGTCACTGACTGCATTGAAAATCCAGTCTAAGGAGGTGAGATTTAATGAGACCTTTGATTTTGACAATTTCAGCGTTCGGATCTTACGCCAATGAACAGACAATCGATTTCAAATCTGGATTGAACGGACAGAATTTTTTTCTGATTTCCGGCGCAACTGGAGCTGGCAAAACATCGATTCTCGACGCGATTTGCTTTGCTTTATATGGCGAATCAACTTCCGACGGCAAAACTGGATCGATGCTCAGATCTGAACTTGCAGATTCGAAGATAAAAACATTCGTCGAATTCACTTTTTCACTCGGCGCGAAAACATATCGAGTCAAACGCTCGCCCACATATTCAACCGATGAAAAAAAATCGATCCCTTCAACTGCATATCTCTATGAAATCAACGGCAATCAATCAAATTTAATCGCTTCAAAGACTACGATCGTCAGAAAAAAATTGATCGAAATTTTAGGATTCAATGAAGATCAATTTCGTCAAGTCGTAGTCATGCCGCAGGGAGATTTCAAAAAGTTTTTGACAGCATCCTCGAAAGAGCGCGAGGAACTTCTCAATATCATATTCAAGACGGATTTTTATCGCGTCATAGCGGAACGATTGAAGGAAAAATCGGATCAGCTCAACGTCGATCTGCAAAAAAATCAAAAACATCTCGAAGTATTATTGAGCGGAGTCAGTGCGAAGGATGAATCAGAAATCTCGGTGAAAATCGAGCAATGCAAATCTGAAATCGAATCTGCGGAAAAGAATCTCGAAAAGCTCGATGCAGAATTGAAATCAGTCCTTGAAAAACTCAATGCTCAAAAAAATCTTGAGAAACTTTTGCAGAATCTCGCAGCATCGATTCACAAATTGGAAGAGGATCATGACAAATTGCCGAGAGTCAAAGAGTTCAAGCAGAAATTGGAATCGGCAAATCGAGCGGCAGCAGTTCGCGAAAAGGAAACCAATGCGATTCAAGCGAAAGAGGATCGAGCGGACAAGGAATATTTGGCGAAAAAAGCGGCTGAAGAATTCGAGGATATTCGCGAGCAGTTCGAACGGACGAAAAAAGCTCTTCAAATCGCGACGGATGATGCGCAAACTCGACAGAAACTCGCAATGGAAATCGAGCAGCTTAGAAGTTATTTCGATTTGGCGGGCGAATGTAAAATTCTGGAGCAGAAAGCTCGAACAGCGGCGACTAAAGCAGTCAATACGGCGAAAAAATTCAATCAACTCAGCGGAGATTATGATCGCGCGGCGTCAGATATCGAAAAAATTCTCGCCGAGGAGTATCGACTTCGTCAAATCACCGCGGAAGAAACAAAAATCGTTCAAGTCTTGGCGGAATGGCAGAGACGAAATGCTCTCGAGCAAAAACTTCGCGATCTCACGGAAGCCAGCGTTTCAGTCGAATATGAAATGAATGCAAAGCGCAAGGAAATCGGAAATGTTCGCGAGACGTTGATAAGTGAAACTCGAAATCTCGAGGAAATGCGGAAGATCGAGCGGCAGGAACGAGCTGCAATTCTCGCGGCAGATTTAGAAGATGGCGAGCCATGTCCAGTCTGCGGCGCGATGCATCATCCATTTCTCGCCGAGCAGCATGACGAAATTCCATCGGAAGAAGAATTCAAGCGCGTCGAAGAGCACATCAAAACGCTCCAGGAAAATTTGACACATCTCGAGCAGCAGTTCCAGAGTGTCAATGATCATCTCAAAAAGACGCAGTGGGAACTCGATGCAACCAAAGTCGCGCTGGATGATCTTCCACAGCAGGAAATTTCATTTCAGCAGGCGGCAATCGAGCGGGCAAAAATCGTTCAAGCGGGCGAGGATCTCAAAAAAATCGCCAAAGGACTTCCGATTTTGAGACAGCAGCTCGAATCAATCGCCAAGACGCGGGATGCATCTCAAAAAGAGCGCGATGATACAAAGATCGAAGCGGCAAAACTTCAAGCAGAATTCGCGGCGAAAAAATCTCAAATGCCGGCTCGATATCACGATATTCGCGCAATCCATGAGGATCTCGATCGCAAGGAAGCGGAATTGAAATCAAGCGAAAATGCATTCAAAGAGGCAAAATCGAATTTCGACGACACACAGCATCAATTCACGATTCTCGACAGCGAGTGTCAAACTACCAAGCGATTATTCGAAGATGCAACGACGAATTTCGAATCAATGCAGACGGAATTCTTGACAGCGATGCAGAATGCAGGATTCGAGACGCATGATGAATATGTCGCGGCAATCGCTGGAGACTGGGGAAAATCGAAATATCGCGACGAGGTTCAAGCGCGAATCGATCAATTCGAAATCGACAGCAAACTTCACGAGGCAGAATTTGAACATGCGCGCGCAGTGATTGGTGAAAATGCACCAATGACACTCGACGGAATCGAATCGATGAAGCCGGATCTCCAAAAAATCGAATCGGAATATCGCGAGGCGGAATCGAATTGGAAACTTAAAGCGGAATCAATCGCAAAACTCAAATCGAATTTGGAGAATTTGGAAAAGACGCTGAAGGAAATCGCGAAAATCAAATCTGAAACTCGCAGTGCCGATGAAAAATATTCAATCGCGTATCAGCTCAGTCAAATTGCCAATGGAAAAGAACCGCCAAAGAAAACATCATTCCAGCGATACATGCTCAACGCGCTGTTTATGGATGTGATTGACGCGGCAAATCAGCGGTTGACGTTGATGAGTCAGGGACGATATTTTCTCCGCGACTCAAAAACTACATCCGGCAACAAATCGGGCGGCTTGGATCTTGAAGTTTTCGATGAATTCAGCGGAACAGCCCGCCCGACAACAACTTTATCCGGCGGCGAATCATTCCTAGCAGCATTGGCTCTATCGCTCGGAATGGCTGACGTCGTTGGAAGTCAAGCAGGCGGAATCAAGCTCGATACAATGTTCATCGACGAGGGATTTGGCTCGCTCGATATGGATACTCTCGATTCAGCTATTAAAACTTTAATGGAATTGCAATCGGGCGGAAGACTTGTCGGAATCATTTCTCACGTTGAAGAATTGAAGAATCGAATTTCGACGCGTCTCGAGATTACAAAAACGAATCGCGGATCATTTGCCAAGTGGATCAATGCTTGAAAATTTTTCTGAAGAAGGTACGATCTCAAAAAAGATCGTGCCTTCTTTTTTTGTTCGGGAAACATGATGTTTCATCCAATTTTAGGAGTGATTTTGAATGCTTGAATTAATCATTGGGCGCGCAGGAACTGGAAAAACTTCATATTGCCTGGAAAAAATTTCGAAATTCAAAACCAATTCACTGTTGATTCTGCCGGAGCATATGACTCATCGAATGGAGCGCGAGTTGTCGAATCGAATGGATGGAGGATTTTTGCAGGTCGATGTCTGTGGATTTCGCAAGCTGTCGCAAAAAATTTTGAGCGAAATCGGTGGAGTAGCACTGCCTCGAATCACAGAAATCGGTGCGAATCTGATGCTTCGAAAAATTCTCGCGGAATTCAATGAATCTGAACTTCGATTTTTCTATCGATCAATCGGTCAGCGTGGATTTTCACAAAAGATGTCGCGAATGCTCAGTGAGTTTCATTCATACAACTTCACACCGGAAACATTGATAGAATTGTCAGAGCGAATCGGTGATTCATTACTCGCGGATAAACTTCGAGATTTTTCAATGATCGCGGCGCGATTTTCGAAAGAATTGGAAGGGCGGGCAGCGACTCAAGGAAAAATTCTCGACGAGGCGATTGAAAAACTTCCAAAATCTCAGGAACTTCGAGACGCGGAAATTTTCATCGATGGATTTGTCTTCTTCAATCCGCAGGAGAAAAAAATCATCAGTCAATTGCTTCAAATCGCCAAGAATATTCACATCACGCTGACAATGAATCCAGATAAAACATTTTCGCCGGAGAATCACAAGCCCTCTGGAGTTTTCAATCGAAATTACCGAACGTTTATCGAATTGCAAGATCTCGCCAAAAATTTAGATATCGATGTTTCAACAATTCGACTCGATAAAAATCTCCGGACACAAAAAAAATCGCTCGCAGCACTGGAACGGAATTTGTATGATCAATTTCCGAAACCAATCGATGCGAGCGATGGAGCGATCAAAATTTTTGAATCAACGAATCGGCGGCGTGAAGTTGAATGTGTCGCGGGAGATATTTTGAGACTTTGTCGGGAGCAAAATTATCGATTCAAAGACATCGGAATTTTGATTCGCGACGAGGATTCATACGGCAGAATCATTTCGCCAGTATTTAAAAATTTTGGAATTCCAGTTTTCATAGATTTCAAGCGAGCCGGCGCAAGTCATCCTCTCGCGATGCTGATTCGTTCGACGCTGGAAATTTTTCACGGCTGGAAATATGACTCGATTTTCGCGAGCCTTCGAACATATTTTTTCCCACTGACTTACGGCGAAATCGATCGATTGGAAAATTTTGTCCTCGAAAATGGAATCAAAGGTGCGCGTCGGTGGAAGGAATCGAAAAATTGGAATGAGCTCGACGAGATTCGGTTGAAATTTATTAATCCAATGCTTGAGCTTGAATCTGGATTGAGACGTCGCAAAGTCATTGATAAAGTCAAAGCGATTCTCAAATTCTTCGAGACTTTGGAAGTCGAAAAAATTTTGAGCCGCTGGATGGATGAGGACGAATCGAATGGATTTCTGACAAAATCGCGGGAGCACAATGCGGTTTGGAATCTGATAATGGATTTGTTTGATCAAGTTGTAACAATTCTGGGCGAGGATGAAATTTCACGCGACGAATTTGAGGAAATTCTGCTCGATGGGCTTGATTCAATGGAAATTTCACTGATTCCGCCCGCGCTTGATGAAGTGACAGTATCGGATCTCGGACAAAATGCATTGGCGAATCTCAAAGCGATTTATGTGCTCGGCTGTGACGATGAAAATTTTCCGCCGCGATCCAGTGAAAAAAATTTATTATCTGACGCGGATCGATTGCGAATCAGCGAGGCGGGAATGGAAATCTCACTCGGCGAGCGTGAGCAGGCATTATCGGAAAAATTTTTGGTGTATAGATCATTAATGCAGCCGCGTGAGTATTTATGGATTTCATATTCCATTGCGAATACAGATGGCAAAGCGATTTCTCAGGCGTCAGTGCTAGATCGAATCAAAAAAATCTTTCCAAAACTTGAACGAATCAATGAGCGTGAATTACTTTTACCTCGTGCAGAATCTCAACTCGGGACAATTTTCAGACAGCGAATCAATTCCGGAAAATCAGATCCGATTTGGAATGATGTTTATAATTTCAATCTCGATCACGATCGCAAAAATTTATCGGGATTGTTTTATCGCGCATCGAATGTAAAGTTATCCAAAGATTTATCGAAAAGACTTTATGCATCGCGCGGAAAATTGCTCGGCAGTGTAACTCGATTCGAGAATTTTCACCGCTGTCCATTTCAGCATTTCGCGAGATTTGGATTGAATTTGCAGCCGCGTCGTGAAGGAATTTTTGAGCCGCTCGATCTCGGAACATTTTTGCATGCAATAATGCGGGATTTCGGTAAAGAAGTCAAAAATCGAAATGAAATGTGGAAGGATCAAGATTCGACAACAATTTTCAAGGAAGTTCAGCGAATCATTGACAAGCTCGCGCCGGATGTTCAAGCAGGAATTCTTCAATCGAGCGCGCAGATGCAGCATCAGCTCGAGCGAATTCGACAAATTGCGATTTCGAATATCACACGACTCGCGCAGTTCGATTCGAAAAGTAAGTTTCATCCGGAGGATTACGAAATCGAATTTGGAAAATCCGGAAATGAAAAATCGCCGCTGACTTATGAAATCAACGGCATGAAATTGGAGATTTCGGGGCAAATCGATCGGCTCGATGTAAGTCAAGATCGTTTCGTGATAATCGATTACAAGACGAGCGATATGAGTTTGGATGCGTCGCGAATTTATTGGGGACTTCAGATGCAATTGTTGACGTATTTATTAGCAGCGAGAATTTTGACTCAAGAAAAAGCGGCTGGCGCGATATATTGCATTTTGAGACTGCCGAAGATTGGAAGTTTAGATAAAAAGCTGGACGATTCTCAACTCACGGAAAAAGTTTCTGACGATATGAAAATGCCTGCATGGACGATTCTCGATCAGACTGGAAAAATTGATCCAACTGGAACTTTTATCAAAATTACAAAATCAAAAACGAGTCAGAGTGAATTCAATGATGAAGAATTCGATTTGTTATTGAAATTCATTGATTTCAAACTTCGCGAGACTGGCGATCAAATTTTGAATGGAGAAATCGATGCCAAGCCGTTCAGAATGGGATCTGAAAATGCTTGCGATTATTGCGATTATCACGATCTCTGCCGATTCGATCAAAATATTTCAGGATTCAAATTCAATGATATGGACAAATTTGCGATCAGCGATGTTTTTACAAAGATGAAGAATTCGATCTCTCCGCAACGATCCGATCAATCTCCGCAAACAACTCTGGAACAAGCTGATCCTCCGGAATCTTTTTGATAATCTTGCCGTCTCGAAACAGAATTCCCTCGCCATTTTCTCCAGCGATTCCAACATCAGCCCCGCGCGATTCTCCCAAGCCGTTGACGATGCATCCCATCACTGCAACTTTAATCGGAATTTTGACTGCCGAGAGTTTATCTTCAACTTCTCGAGCAATTCTTGGAAGATCGATTCGAGTTCTTCCGCAGGTTGGACATGAAATGAAAGTGATTCCATCGCGAAGTCCCAGCGATTTCAAAATTTCATTTGCGACTTTGACTTCGACAACTGGATCTCCGGTGAGTGAAACTCGAATCGTGTCGCCGATTCCTTCAGCTAACAATGCACCAATTCCGACTGCAGATTTTATCAAGCCGGATCTTTCAGTGCCCGCCTCAGTGATTCCGACGTGCAAAGGATAATCGCAGCGTTCAGACATCAATCGATAAGCTTTGAGTGTCAATGGAACGTCGTGAGCCTTGAGCGAGATTTTGATATCGTGAAAATCTTCATCCTCTAAAATTTTGACATGCTCGAGAGCAGATTCGACGAGAGCTTCAGCAGTGACTCCGCCGAATCGATCGAGCATTTTTTTGTCGAGAGATCCCGCGTTGACGCCGATTCGAATTGGAACGTTTTTCGATTTTGCTTTATCGACAACAGCTCGGACATGCTCATGCGATCCGATGTTTCCAGGATTCAATCGAAGAGCTGCAATTCCTTGATCGATCGCCTCGAGTGCCAATCGATAATCGAAGTGAATATCTGCAACGAGTGGAATTGAAACTTGATCGATTATAGATTTTAAATTTTTCGCCGCATCCATATCAGGAACAGCCAATCGCACGATATCGCAGCCGGCATCTTGAAGTTTTTTGATCTGCTCGACTGTCGATTGAGTGTCAGTCGTTTTAGTATTTGTCATCGATTGAATGGAGATTGGACTTCCACCGCCGATTGGAATATTTCCGATGTGAATTTTGCGAGTCAATTTTCTTTCCATGAAAAATCCTCCTATTTTTGTTGAAGTCGATTGAGATTATTGCGAGCGTCTTCATCGTTTGGATCTAATTCGAGAGCTTTTTGATAATCGGCGATTGCTTGAATTATATCTCCTCGTTCGGAGTAAGCATCTCCACGAGCGTTATATCCATTTGGATCGTTCGGCATTAATTTTATGTATCGAGCGTAATCTTCAATCGCTTTATTGAGTTTCCCTTGATCAAGATATACTTTTCCACGGTGCAAATATGTTTCGGCAAAATTTTGATCAAGATCAATTGCTTTAGTGAAGTCAGCGATTGCTTGAACTTGATTGCCTTGACTACTATAAGCAAGTCCTCGATTCATATACAATAATGGTTCTTGTGGATTGATAGCGATCGCTGTATTACAATCTTTGATCGCTTGATCCAGATTTCCTTGTTCGTAATATGCAAAGCCGCGATTACCATAAGCTTCAACATATTTTGGATTGATCTCGATTGCCTCTGTCCAATCAGAAATTGCAAGATTTGGATTTCCTTGTTCATAGTAAACAATTCCTCGATCATAGAAGTGTTCAGGCGTATTGGGATCGAGTTCAATCGCTTTATTAAAATCCACCATCGCTTGCGTATTATTATCAAGCATGCAATATAATAATCCGCGATTGTAATATGCTGTTGCTAAATTCGGATCTATAGTAATTGCTTTGTTGTAATCACTCATCGCTTGCGTACTATTTCCCTGCTTTTTGTATGCAAGTCCTCGATTGTTATATGCAGCATAGTAATTTGGATTGATCTCAATTGCCTTGTTATAATCTCGAATCGCTTGATCTAGATTTCCTTGATCATCGTATGCGAGTCCTCGATTGTAATATGCAACTGCGTTGTTCGGATCGAGTTCAATTGCCTTGTTATAATCAGACATCGCTTGATTCAGATTTCCTTGATCAGAATATGCATTTCCACGATTGTTATATGCCCAAGAATATTTTGGATTGATTTTCAAAGCTTTTTTATATTCCTCAATTGCTTCATCATACATTTTCGCATAAGCATATCGATTTCCGGACTCGAGATATTGTCCCGCAGTGAATTCTGAATCATTTTTCTCGATTTGCTCACGAATTTTTTGACGCTCAACCGGATCTTTTGTTTCGATATATTGTTTCTGAAGTTTGTCATATTCTTCTTCAGTCAACTTTCGACGTTCTTCAAATCCTTTATTGTTCTGAACTGATTGCTCGAGATGTTTACGATCTTTGAATGCATCAATTACATTCGAATCATCAACCATCGCTTGTAATTTGCAGGTGATTAAAACTCCCGCACCATTCCCAATTTGATCAACTTTATATTCCGGTTTTCCACTCACTTCAGCTTTATTCGCAAGAATTGTGGTGATTTCATCTTCCGTTGCGATCAAATCATGAGATTCTGTAACGCTATGGACAAAGATTCTCGCCTTGAGTCTAGCCGATCGAAGAGCTTTTTCCTTTGCACGTTCATATGCAAGAGTCAAATCGCCTTTGAAATCTTCGCCAACTACCAATTCCCCAGTTCCCTCGAACAGTTGCGATTCAGTTGACGCCGTTGAAAATAGAAGTGTTGGAATGAGCAATGATCCGAGCATGATTGTTTTCCAGTGTTTCTTAATCATATAAACTGCCTCCTTGAATTTTGAAAGAAGATCGACACTGGCGATATCAGTGCCGATCTTTTTCGGTTGAGTGAATAATTTATCTTGATCGAAGTCGATTGAGATTTTCGCGAGTTTCTTCATCTTTTGGATCTAATTCGAGGACTTTTTTATAATCTGCGATTGCTTCAGATTTTTTGCCGAGTTTTTCATATGCTTTTCCACGATTGTAATATGCATCTGCGTCATTCGGAGCTATCTCAATCGCTTTTGTCCAATCAGAAATTGCTTGGTCTATATTTCCTTGATTGAAGTATGCAATTCCTCGATTGTAGTACGCTTTCTTTTTTTGAGGATCGATCTCAATTGCTCTTGTCCAATCAGAAATTGCTTGATTCCAATTATTTTGATACGCATATGCAAGTCCGCGATTATAGTAAACAGATGCGTCATTGGGATTGATCTCGATCGCTTTGTTATAATTTTTAATCGCTTGATTTAGATTTCCTTGATCTTTGTATAAAACTCCTCGATTGTAATACGCAGACGCTAAATTCGGATTGATCTTAAGTGCTTTGTTATAATCCTCGATTGCTTGATCTAGATTTCCTTTATCAGAGTATGTAGCTCCGCGATTGCTATATGCTTCTGCATCATTTGGATCGAGCTCAATTGCCTTGTTAAAATCCTTGATTGCTTGATCTAGATCTCCTTGTGTCTCGTACAAAATTCCGCGATTATTGTATGCTAACGCGTTATTCTGATCGAGTTCAATTGCTTTATTGTAATCTCGAATTGCTTGATTTAGATCTCCTTGTTCATCATACACAAGTCCGCGATTGTTATATGCCATTGAATATTTTGGATTTAACTCAATTGCCCTGTTGAAATCAAGAATTGCTTGATCCAATTTTTCTTGCTTGGAATACGCAATTCCTCGATTGTTGTAGGTTTCTGCATGTACTTCGAGTTTCAATGACTTATTATATTCCGAAATTGCTTCTTCATACATTTTTGCATAATAGAAACGATTTCCAGATTCGAAATATTGTTCCGCAGTGAATTCTGAATCGTTCTTCTTGATTTGTTCACGGATTTTTTGACGCTCAACCGGATCTTTCGTTTCGATGTATCTCTTCTGAAGTTTGTCATATTCTTCTTCAGTCAATTTTCGACGCGATTCGAATTCTTTGTTGCTTTGAACCGATTGCTCGAGATGTTTACGATCCTTGAATGCCTCAATAACATTCGAATCATCCACAATCGCTTGCAATTTGCATGTTATTAAAACTCCCGCGCCATTCCCAATTTGATCAACTTTATATTCCGGTTTTCCACTAACTTCCGCTCTATTCGCAAGAATTGTTGTGATTTCATCTTCCGTAGCGATCAAATCATGAGATTCCGTTACGCTGTGGACAAAGATTCTCGCCTTGAGTCTAGCCGATCGAAGAGCTTTTTCCTTTGCACGTTCATATGCAAGCGTCAAATCGCCTTTGAAATCCTCGCCAACTACCAATTCCCCAGTTCCCTCAAACAATTGAGATTCAGTTGACGCGTCCGACATGAAAAATATCGACGGAATCAATGTTGCGCCGATGATCAATGTTTTTAATTTTTTACGATTCATGAATTTTTCTCCTTCCATCATCGATTCGAATTTTCATCATCGTGAGATTTCTCCTCATCGCGAAGACGTTCCTCCACTTCATCAGTATCAATGGAAACTTTCACATGACACTGATAGCAGATTTCATCGCCCTCGTATGAAATTGAATATCTTGGTTCTTCGACAAGATGAATCACTTCATTCACGATCATTCGAATTTCGTCCCGTGTTAGCATATGATCTCGCGATTCTAATATTCTTTGAATACGAGGACTTGCCATTCTACTCGCCTCGCGCAGTGCCTGCTCCAAAGATTTTTCCTTCGCAATTGAAAAATCTCCCTCGCCCTCGACGATGAAATAATATCCATCCGCCTCGATGATGATTTCTTCCGCTGATACTTCAGTTGACTGGAAAATCGTCGCCATGAAACACATCATGATTAACAAAAATTTTTTCATTACAAATTCCTCCTATAAAAATTCAATAAGAAGATCGACACCGGCAAATTTACCGATGCCGATCTTTTTTCGGTTGAGTGGAAAATTTTATTTCGATTGAAGTCGATTGAGATTTTTGCGAGCGTTTTGATCATTTGGATTTAATTCAAGAGCTTTTTTATAATCGGCGATCGCTTGAGATACTTTTCCGAGTTTTTCATATGCATATCCGCGCCCCGAATATGCATTAGCATGTTTCGGATTGAGTTCAATTACCTTTGTGAGATCAGAAACTGCGAGATCATATTTTTCCTGCCTGCCATACACGAATCCGCGGTTGTAATATGCTTGGGAAATTTTGGGATTCAACTCAATTGCCTTTGAATAATCAGAAATCGCTTGATCTAATTTTCCTTGATCAGAATATACATTTCCACGATTATAATATGCTCTTTCGTTCGGATCTAACTCAATTGATTTTGTATAATCAGAAATCGCTTGATTTATATTTCCTTCCTTTTGATATGCAAGCCCACGATTGTTATATGCATCCGAAAATTTTGGATTGATCTCAATCGCCTTTGAATAATCCTTAATTGCCTGATTTAGGTTTCCTTGATTGTAATATGCAATTCCACGATTGTTATATGCTTGGGACAATTTTGGATTCAACTCGATTGCCTTTATCCAATCCAATATTGCTTGATTTAGGTTTCCTTGATTGTAATATGCAGTTCCACGATTGTTATATGCATTCGAGTATTTTGGATTCAACTCGATTGCTCTTGTAAAATCAGAAATCGCTTGATCTAGATTTCCTTGAGCTTTATATGCAATTCCACGATTGTAATATGCCATCGAGTATTTTGGATTCAACTCGATTGCTTTTATCCAATCCAATATTGCTTGATTTAGGTTTCCTTGATTGTAATATGCAATTCCACGATTGTTATATGCATTCGAGTATTTTGGATTCAACTCGATTGCCTTGTTATATTCCGAAATCGCTTCATCGTACATTTTTGCGGAGTAGAATCGATTTCCAGATTCGAGATATTGTTCTGCCGTGAATTCTGAACTGTTTTTCTCGATCTGTTCACGAATCTTTTTACGTTCAGATGGATCTTTCTTCTCGATGTATTGTTTCTGAAGTTTGTCATATTCTTCTTCAGTCAACTTCCGACGCTCTTCAAATCCTTTATTGTTCTGAACCGATTGCTCGAGATGTTTGCGATCTTTGAATGCATCGAGGACGTTCGAATCATCAATCACTGCCGATAAATTGCAAGTGACTAATAATCCAACTTCGCCCTCAACATTAACTTCCTTGAAATCATATTTTGGCTCGCCACGAATCTCAGTGACATTCGCGAGAATCGTTGAAATTTCATCGTCAGTAACAACCGAATATTTCGATGTCGCTGTATTGTGAACAAACATTCTCGCTTTGAGTTGAGCATCTCGAAGAGCTTTAGCCTTTGCGCGTTCCTTCACAACCGTCAAATCGCCTTTGATGTTATCGAAGACAGGAAGTTTTCCCACGCCATCAAACAATTGAGATTCAGTTGACGCCGTTGAAAATAGAATTGTCGGAATCAACAATGAGCCGAGTATCAATTTTTTGATCATTTGAATTGCCTCCATAAATTTTGAAAAGAAGATCGACACCGGCAAATTTGTCGATGCCGATCTTTTTTCATGTCTCAAACTGTCGCGATGATTTCGGAGAATATCAACTTCTCATCCATCTAAGAAGTTCGTCACGATTCTCTCGCGCAATTTCAAAATTCGGATCGATTTCGAGCGCACGATTGAAACATTGAAGTGCTCTGTCATATTGCTCGAGATTTTCATACGCCGCCCCCATATTATTGTAGGCTTTTGAATAATTTGGATTGATCTCGATCGCCCGTTGATATGAATCGATTGCAGATTGATAATTTTTCAGCGCGGAATAGGAAATTCCAAGATTGTAAAATGCATCGTCAAAACGTGGATTTAGCCGAGTTGCACTTTGATATGCTGTCACTGACGCAGTGTATTTTTGGAGCATGTAATTCGCCTCGCCGATGTTGTAATATGCATCCGCGTAATTCGAATCGAAACTCAGTGCCCGCTCATAATCCAAAATCGCCGCATCGAATTTGTTCTGATAATAGTTGCGATTTCCATCTTCGAGTGCCTGACGTGATAAAAATTGATTGTCATTGATTTTCACTTGTTCGATGATTTCGCGACGCTCAACATCATTTTGCGATTTGTTGAATTTGTTTTTCAACTCCTCCAACTCCGCGATCAGCTTTGCATTTTCATCTTCGAGCTTTTTATATTTTTGAACTGCTTCATCGAGCTTTCCGAGATCTCCTTGAAGTGTTGACGCGATATTATCATCATCAACAATCGCGACAACATGGCATCGAATTCTTGCAGATTTTCCATCCTCAATTGTTTCCATCCAAATCTTTGGTTCGCCTTGAACTTGCAAAACATTCGCAGAGATTGTTCGGACTTGATCGCGTGTCAAAACGAGATTTTCGACTTCTGAAATTCCTTCGACAAAAACTCCAGCCTGCTCACTTGCATTTCGAAGAGCATCGGCGCGAGCTCTTTCACTTGCAACGGCAAAACTCTCCTCATATGCATAGCCAATGACATATTCGCCATCAGCCTCGACAGTTCGTTTTTCCGCAGAAGTTGGAATGCAGATTGTCGATAGCAACAGAGTTCCAATTGCGATTTTTTGTTTGAGATTAGACAACATATTTCTTCCTCCTTAAGATTAAAAAAAAAGCCCTCAACATTTCGTCGAGAGCTTTTCAAATTTAAAGGATTCACGGATTGAAAATCAAAACGACAGCGCATGTTTCCAAGAAATGAGTTGATTGATTTGCTGTCAATAAAAGATCTGCATCTTGGGCGGAGATAACTGGATTCAAATCATTTTCATCAATCGCTTTGATAACCAAAGGATTCGAGCCGGCTTGCTTTGCATCTTGAGTAGATGTTGCGTATGAAACTACACCATGTTTCACTGCGGCTTGATAATCAAGATTTGCATAGCTATAGATTTGCCGATTTTTCTCATCGAATATCGTGGGCATCATTGATTTTTCAAGCTCTATTTCAGTGCAATCAATGATTAATCCAGTATATTCATTGTTGACTTTGACTTGAGCAAGTGGAGCTGGAAGTGCCTCTTTTGCATGATTTTTAGGATAGAATTTTCGAGCAACCGCACCGCTTGAGCCATAGAGAGGTACTTCGAGGATAATTGTGTAAGTGTCGCCATCCCAATCTTCCGATACAACACTGGCATTTTTCACAATAGCATCAACGTCGCCACTAGTAAAATTGCCTCGTTGCAAGATATTATCTTTGATTGTTGCCGATGAAGTGATATGGATTCCTTCGATGTGTGCCGCCAATTGTGCATATGAATCGAGGATTGCTGCCTGTCTTGCGAGAGTTCGAGCATGTCCAGGAGATTTAACTCGGCCAGGCTCATCTGGTGCATGTCCAGTGCCTTTTGCCGATGCTACACCGCGTGCCCAATCAGTATTTCCATTCTCTAATCCTGCCGCAGATGCAATCGAGTAACTTAGAATTAAAACCATGCAAATTGATAGACTGAGGATTTGTTCAAAGAGTTTTCGCATCAATATCACCTCCTTTCTCTCCACGTCTAATTGTAACATTGAATTGAATTTTTGGAGATTATAAACTCGTGAGAATTCAAATTATTTAAGCTTGTTGAGTTCATCGATTACATCCGACATGTTTAACGTTGCCGATATTGTACAAGTATATCGAATAACCGAATCACCTATAATCTCCGGAACAATTACTTCACTACGAAGTTTTGTGACATTTGCAATAATTATCTTGATTTTATCATCTGTTAAGACGATACCTCGTTCCTTTGCCAAGTTTTCAATGAAAATTCCTGCTTTTATCTGGATCTGCTTTGTAATTTGTTTTTTAGCATCGGCGCGAGCTCGATCTTTTGCGATGGCTGCATTTTCATCCGGACCATCGCCCAAGCAATAATAGCCATCCGCTTCAATGTTGATTTCACGCGGAAGATCTTTCATTCGAAGTTTCCGATTTTCTGCCTCGAGTTCTTTGATTCGTTTCAGTGCAGCATCGAGTTCAGCATCATTTTGTCGAATCTGTTTCAAGATGTTATTATCATCGACATTTGCAACGATGCGACATTTCATCACGAAAACTTTGTTATCGATTGTGTCAAAAATGAATTCTTCATTCGGAACGCTGAGAACATTTGAAGAAATCAATTCGATCTTGTCTTCCGTGATAATATGATCCACCGATTTCGATATTCGTTTGACATGAACTGCGACTTTTTGACTCGCATCGCCAAGAGCTTTTTCTCGAGCACTAGCCATTGCATCGTCAATAGTCATTTTTGTTCCTGCTCCAAATTCACATTCTCCATTGCCTTCCACTGTGACAACTTCTGCCGAGACATTTGAGAATCCGAGACAAATCATGCAGATCGATATTCCAAGAATCTTTTTGAACATCGAGATCCCTCATTTCATTTTTTTTGAATCTTCGAATGCATCGATGACATTTGAAACATCGACCATCGCTGATACCTCACATGTAACTGCGATAACCACACCATATCCAGTATCAATTAACTTAAGTTTATATTCTTCACTTAAGTATCGAGACTACATTTCCAGTTATTGTTTTCATCGTCCCATCGTCTTTGGACGATACATAAATTCCTGCCATTGTAGTTGCATTCCTGAGAGCATCATCCCTTGCGCGTTCCTTACCAATTTCCAGATCGGCTTCCGAACCTTCGCCAATTGCATATCTTCCTTTTGCTTTAACTTTAACCTCATGTAGCGATTCTTTCGATGATCGAAGTCGCTTGTTTTCTTCCTCAAGCTCCGCTATTTTTTTCATTGCCGCATTGAATTCAGCGTCATTTTTTCTAAATTGTTCCCAGATATTGTTGTCATCGACATTTGCAACGACGTGGTATTTTGCCACAAAAAATTTGTTGTCGCTGGTGCTGGATGGAATAAAATATCCATCCTTCACGCTGAGAACGCTTGCAGAGATTAATTCAATTTCGTCTTCCGTGATGGCGTGATCAACCGATTTCGAAATGCTTTTTACGTGAACAGCGACTTTTTGACTTGCATCTCGAAGTGCATATTCCCGAGCAAATTTCATTGCTTCATCGGGAGTTGTATTCGGTCCCAATGGACATTCCCCATCGCCTTCCACAGTGATAACTTCCGCTGAGACATTTGAGAATCCGAGACAAATCATGCAGATTGATATTCCGAGAATTTTTTTAAACATCGAAATCCCTCCAAAATTTTTGTCAAATTGTAACATTGAATTGAGATCTGAAAAAATTTTTTCGAGATGAATCTGGAAATAACTTGACTCAATTGAAAAAAGATCCCTCGATCGCAATTGATCGGTGGATCTTTTTTTTCACTATTTTGATTGAAGACGTTGAAGATTCTCGCGAGCAGTTTGATTATTCGGATCTAATTCGAGAGCTTTTTTATAATCGGCGATCGCTTGATTAATATCTCCGCGCTCTGAATAAGCATCGCCACGATATTCATATCCAATTGAATCATTTGGCATCAACTCTATGTAATGAGTATAGTCCTCGATGGCGCGATTCATATTCCCTTGATTGTAATATATATTTCCGCGCTGGAAGTATGCACGATAATCTTTTGAATCTAATTCAATTGCTTTTGAAAAATCAACAATCGCTCGATCAAAAAATTTTTGAATCTTATATACAACGCCTCGATCGTAATATGCCATTGCTAAACTTGGATCAAGCTGTATTGTTTTTGTAAAATCAGTGATTGCTTGATCAAAATTTTCCTGTTTAGCATATACAAGTCCCCGATTGAAGTATGCTATCGCGTCATTTGGATCTAGTTCAATCGCTTTGTTTAAATCCTTGATTGCTTGATCAAAATTTTCCTGTTTAGCATATGCAAGTCCTCGATTGCAATATGCCTCCGAATATTTCGAATCGAGTTCAATCGCCTTTGAATAATCTCGAATCGAAAGATCGAATTTTCCTAGATCATCATATGCAAGTCCACGATTAAAACATGCATCAGGATCTTTTGGATCTAATTCGATTGCTTTCGTAAAATCAGAAATTGCTTGATCAATTTTTCCTTGTTTCCGATATGCAAGTCCACGATTGTAATATGTATTCGCGTAACTCGGATCTAACTCAATCGCTTTTGTATAATCTCGAATTACTTGATCCAATTTTCCTTGAGATTTATATACACTTCCTCGATTGCGATATGCTTTTACATCATTCGGATCGAGTTCAATCGCTTTGTTATAATCTCGAATGGCTTGAGATATATTTCCGAGTCTTTCATGTGCAACTCCACGATTGTTATATGCAGTCGCGTAATTCGGCTTTATCTCGATTGCTTTGTTATAATCTTTCAGTGCAAGATCGAATTTTCTTTGAGCATCGTACGCAGTTCCACGATTGCTATATGCCTCTACAGAATTTGGATCAATTTCAATCGCCTTTGAATAATCAGCGATTGCTTGATCAATTTTTCTTTGATCAAAATATACACTGCCCCGATTTACATATGCTCCTAGATGTTTTGGATCTAACTCAACTGCCTTGTTATAATCTTTAATCGCTTGATCTAATTTCCCTTGATCATGATATGCAAGTCCTCGATTTACATATGCATCCGCTTCATTTGGATCTATCTCGATTGCTTTGTTACAATCCTTGATCGCTTGATCTAATTTTCCTTGATTTTTATATGCGAGTCCTCGATTGTTATATGCACTGTAAAACGTTGGATTTATTTCGATTGCCTTTGTCCAATCAAAAATTGCTTGATCAAAATTTCCTTGAGCTTTATATGCAATTCCACGATTGTAATATGCGCCGGCATAATTTGGCTCGATCTCAATCGCCTTCGAATAATCAGAAATCGCTCGATCAAAATTTTCTTGATCTGCATAGGTATTTCCACGAAGAACATATACAAATGATGAATATTTCGACTCAATTTCGAGTGCCTTTGTAAAATATTTAATCGCTTGATCTAGATTTCCTTGTTTTTGATTTAATAATCCCAAATTTAAATATGGATATAAGTTCTTCGAGTCAAGTTTGATTGCTTTGTTGTAATCAGATATCGCTTGATTCAGATTTTCTTTATTTTTATACGCAGCCCCGCGATTGTTATATGCCATCGAATAATTTGGATTGACATTCAATGCTTTGTTATATTCCGAGATCGCTTCGTCATATAACTTCGAATTTAGGAATCGATTTCCAGACTCGAGATATTGTTCCGCCGTGAATTCTAAATCATTTTTCTCGATTTGCTCACGGATCTTTTGCCGCTCAACTGGATCTTTCGTCTCAATGTATTGTTTTTGAAGTCGTTCATATTCTTCTTCAGTCAATTTCCGACGCTCTTCAGATCCAGCATTATTTCGAATTAATTCCGCGAGATGTTCAGGATCTTTAAATGCATCAATAACATTCGAATCATCAATCACTGCCGATAAATTGCAAGTGACTAATAATCCAACTACACCTTCAACTTCAACTTGCTTGAAATCATATTTCGGCTCGCCACGAATTTCAGTGACATTTGCGAGAATCGTTGAAATTTCATCTTCAGTTGCAATTAGATCTTTAGATTTCGTTGTACTTTGGACAAAGATTCTCGCTTTGAGTTGAGCATCTCGAAGTGCTTTAGCCTTTGCACGTTCCTTCACGATTGTCAAATCGCCTTTGATATTATCGAAGACAGGAAATTTTCCCTCACCATCGAAGGCTTGTGATTCTGTCGATGCCTGTGAAAATAAAAGTGTCGGAATCAACAATGATCCGAGCATGATTTTTTTCCAATGTTTTTTTATCATATAAATTGCCCCCATAAATTTCGAAAAGAATTGATATGAAGGATTTTATAATCTTGTAGAATTATAGTCGAGACTCAAATTGAAACAAAAAAAGATCCCCGATTGATCTAATAGATCTGTCGGGGATTTTAATTTTCCGTGAAGGAATTCAATATCGCAATGCAGAAATGATTCCAAAATTTGAATTTGGAAGGAGATTTGAAAATGACTGTAGATAACTTAAAAGATGCTATTTCATCTAGAGGTTTTTGTTATGCATCTAAAGGTGCAGAGGAAAATTCACCCAAAATTTATATTGATTTATATTCTGGGATAGTGACGCAGGCAAACAAATTCGGAAATGATGAAATTACAGATTTATCAAGAAATGGAAGATCAAATTTCGATTGGCTTGTTTGGCTCAGTGCTGAACATGATTTCATTTTTAATAACTTGGGATCTCTAGCTCCATACATCGATCAAATCAAACAAATCAAAAATCCAAAACCAAAAAACGAATCTATCGATGTGAAAGATCTCCTCGCGCAATTTGATCTCGATGCAATTGGAAAATCGGCGATCAAATATTATCA
>JAFUTY010000047.1 GCA_017484005.1 Selenomonadaceae bacterium
TGATAATATTTGATCGCCGATTTTCCAATTGCATCGAGATCAAATTGCGCGAGGAGATCTTTCACATCGATAGATTCGTTTTTTGGTTTTGGATTTTTGATTTGTTTGATTTGATCGATGTATGGAGCTAGAGATCCCAAGCTATTAAAAATGAAATCATGTTCAGCACTGAGCCAAACAAGCCAATCGAAATTTGATCTTCCATTTCTTGATAAATCTGCAATTTCCCTGCTGTCTTTGTCCACTGTTCCAAAAATTAAATCGATACGAAATAAAATACTACTCTTCTGATAGTTTTTTTTCTCTTCAAGTGATTCTTTATACGCATAAATCGACGACTCAGATAGAATAGCCTTTTTTAACTCATCCACAGTCATTTTCCAATCATCCTTTCAAATTGATTCAATTGCGAGAGCTGCATTTGAATCTTTGAATCGCGGCAAAATCTCGAAATCTTTTTTCAATCGAATAATCCAATCGATCGACGATTCATCATTTCGCCGTTTCAATTCATACAACTCATGCGGAATATTTTTTCCCAATGCATTCGGGCGACGCTCAAAAACATGTCCAGTATCGATGTAAATTCGAATCCCTTCCAAATCTCCACGATGTAAATTCTCCGGCATGCTTTGAATCTCAAGGATCTTTTCACGTTTCAAAACTCGATTCAAAATTTCACGAGCATCTTTCGAATCCATTCAAAACACCTCGCAATTTCAATTTCAACTCGACAGAAAAATTTCCTTTGTCCTCGCTGAATAATTTCATTCCGAACCGAAAAAGACGTGTCAGATTTTTGTCTGATCACGCCTTTTTCATTCGTGGGTATCGACCCGAGGAAACCTCTCTTATTTTCTATCTAAGTAACCTTTACAACAATCGCGATTCATATGCTCGCAACGATCACCGAGCGACAATCGCGAGGTTGCAGCTTTCTGCGAGCTGGAGAACTTTCTCGCGCTCGACCAACAATGTTTTATCTGCCTCGATTGCGAGAGTTGATGCTCCCGCTGAGTTCATAACCTCAATAGTTTTTGCGCCGACTGTTGGCACATCGAATCTTGAGTCCTGCTGCGGCTTTGCAACTTTAACGACGACTGCCCCACCTCCAGAAAGATCTCCGCCGCGCTTGATACATGCGTCAGTGCCCTCAATCGCTTCCAACGCCATAACCGCGCGATTTTTTATCACAACAGTCTGTCCAATGTCAAGCCGTCCCAATTCTTTCGCGATTTGAAATCCAAATTCGATATCCTGTTCCTCGCGAGGATCTGGAGCTCTTTTTGTCAATACTCCAGCGGCTGGCATGAGCGTCTTTATTAATGAAGTTTGATCGAATGTTTCGATTCCGATCTTTTTCAATTCTTCGATAAATGCAAGCATGATTGCGTCATCATTGAGCGTTGTCAGACTCATAATGAGCTGCATCGCCCGCTGATCCGGCTGAATTCCTGCTTTGAATAATAATTCCTTCGTAACTTTACCAATCATTGTCACGAGTTTGATTTCATTCTGCTCGAGATACTCAAGGAGTTTTTCCAAATTTGCGACGCTGATTGACTCGAATTTTGAAGAATACTGCTGAATTTCCGAATCAGTATCTGGGAGAAGTGCGATTGAATAAACTTCATAACCTAGATTTTTAGCGGCTTTGGCACATTCGACGGGCAATTTTCCAACTCCCGCCAAAATTCCTAATTTCTGCATTGAAAGACCTCTCTCACTCTATATCGCGACGCTCGCGGCAAATTCCGCGATCTGCATTTCGCAAGAATCGAAGAAAATGCTCAACTTCGTCGCCAGATTCAACTTCCTGCTCGATGACCGCGACAGCTTCGGCGAGACTCAAACCGGATCGATAGAGAATTTTGTAGGCTTTTTTGATATTTTTGCGCGCCTCGACTGGAATTCCCGCTCGCGAAATTCCTACAATATTCAATCCGACCGCCTTAGCTGGATGTCCGTCAACAATTGTATACGGAACGACATCTTGAACGAGCTTGCTCATTCCGCCGACCATTGCATTGCGTCCGATCTTGACGAATTGATGAACTCCTGCCATGCCGCCGATAACGACGCGATCTTCGACAATTGCATGCCCTGCGCAGCTTGCGAGATTCGACATAATCACGCGATTTCCGAGGATACAATTGTGCGCGATGTGAGTGTAAGCCATCAGCAGACAATCTGAGCCGATTCGAGTTTCATTTCCCTCGCCTGTCGCGCGATGAATTGTTGCACCTTCGCGAATTGTCGTGCGATCTCCGATGAATGTGAAACTTTTTTCGCCTTTGAATTTTAAATCCTGCGGCTCTTCACCGACTGACGCGAATTGAAAAATATGACAATCCTTTCCAATTGTTGTCCAGCCATGAATCACAGCGTGAGGACCAATGATCGAGCCGTCGCCGATTGTAACATTGTCACCGATACTCGTGAATGGACCAATCACGACATTCGCGCCAATTTTTGCATTCGGTGCGACAACTGCCAGCGGATGAATGCTTCGTCCCTGCGCGTCGAGCTCAACATTATATTGATTAGTTTCCATTTTGCTCATTCCGCCTTCGAGATCTTTCACGAGATATAGTCGCGTTCAAAGAAAAATTTTCTCATTCGATTTTGAATCAAATTTCCGATTCTGAATCGATTTTGACGAATTTTTTCGAACCGATCGACTCAATCTGACGTGAAAAATAAATTTTTCAAACACTTTCTCGAATTTTTAAATTAGATTTCGAGGAGTATTTCGATGAAAAATATTTTAGAGATCATCCTGACGCTTGAGCGCGAATTTGAAATCTGCTGACGCGACAAGTTTATCTTCGACGAATCCATCTGCGTGGAGAACTCCAAAATCTCCGCGGACTTTGACAATTTCTGCCTTAGTGATCAATGTATCTCCAGGCACAACCGGCTGTTTGAATTTGATATTTTCCATTCCGCCAAACAGTGCGATTTTGCCGCGATGTTCTTCCGGATAAAGCATTGCGACTCCACCAACTTGCGCCATCGCTTCGAGAAGTAAAACTCCAGGCATGATTGGATGTCCTGGAAAATGACCGACGAAGAATGGCTCATTCAGTGTGACATTTTTCAAACCGGTTGCAGATTTGAACGGATCGATTTCCAAAATTCGATCGACCAAAAGCATTGGCGGGCGATGTGGGAGGATTTTTTGAATTTCAATGATATCAAGCTGCATGATTTTGACTCCTTATCAAAAATTTTTTACAACTTAAATTCAAATTCTACATGGAAAGCTCGGATTTTCATTTAAGTTGATCATCAAATTTTCTCTGAATTTTTTTAGGAGAAGGATTTTGAAATTTGTTTAGCGAGTTGAGAATTCAATGCATGACTCGATGCAGCAGCGATCACATGTCCGCGAATTATTCCGCAGAGCCTGAGATCTCCAATCACATCGAGAATTTTATGCCGCACGAGTTCATCGGGAAATCGAAGTTGATTCAGCCAAGTTTCATCATTATAAACTATCACATTTTCCAAAGTTCCGCCGAGTCCCAAGCCCATCGATTTCAACTGCTCGATTTCCTTTTCATATGCAATTGTTCGAGCCGGCGCGATTTCTTTCTCATAAATTTCCGGAGTGATTTCGAAGTCTTGATATTGAATTCCGACGAGTTTATGAGGATTTATCGATGTGAATGAAACTCGAAATCCATTATACGGCAGAATCGTTACAAATCTCTTATCATCGGAATCGATTCGATAGACGCGATCGATCTCGATCAATTTTCGATTTGCGTTTTGAGTTTCGAATCCTGCTGATTTTATCAACTCGAAAAATTTCAGCGATGCACCATCGGCGACTGGAGGCTCTTCCGCGTCAATTTCGATTATCAGATTATCGATTTGCGACGCATGAATCGCGCTCATTAGATGTTCGATTGTAAAAAGTTTGAATCCATTTTCTTCGATTGTTGTTGCGCGAAGTGTTGCAGTGACATTTTCTGCCCGCGCATGAATTATTGGATTTTCTGGGAGATCCGTTCGCACGAATTGAATTCCAGAATCGATTGGCGCAGGCTTTAATTTCATCGAAACTTTTTTGCCGGAATGCAAACCAATTCCCTCGAAACTGACTTCGCGCGATAACGTGATCTGCTTTTCCAAATTGATCCCTCCTTTGCTTGAATTTGGATCGCGGGAGATTTTATCAGAATCGAGACGTTTTTCAAAGTCGAGATCGTCAATTGAATCGAAGTCAGAATTATTAATTGAAGGGAAAAGTTTTCGGATCTAGAAATCCTGCAAAAATCTCACAATATGCCGGAGGAATTTCGATGGTCGGGATGGTTGTGGTATCTCACAGCAAATTGCTCGCGGAAGGAGTCGTCGAAGTTGCAAGAATGATGGCGAATGAAGTTCCAATTGCGGCGGCTGGAGGACTTGACGATGGATCTCCAGGCACAAGTTTTCGAAAAATTATCGCAGCAGTTCAAAAAGTTCATTCGAAGGATGGCGTTGCGATTCTGATTGACGTTGGATCTGCATTTTTGACTTCGGAGATGGCGATTGAAACTCTAAAACTCGGCAATGTCAAAATTCTCGATTGTCCATTAGTCGAAGGAGCGATTGTTGCAGCAGTTGCGTCGCGATGCGGCAATTCATTGAAAGAGATCGCTCGCAAAGTTGATGAATCTCGAAATTTCAAAAAAATTTAACGAGGTGCGAAATATGAAATTGGTTGTCACAGTTGTCGGAAAAGATCGCGTTGGAATCATTGCGCTCGTCACAAAAATTCTCGCGGATAATGAGGTCAACATTCTAAGTATCAATCAAAATATTCTCGATGGATTTTTCAACATGATTCTGCTCGCGGAGTCTGATGAATCAAAAATTCCGCTCGTCGAATTGCAAAAAATTCTTCGAGAACAGGGCGAATCGATTGGCGTGGAAATCAAAACGCAGCATCAAGATATTTTCACGGCAATGCATCAGATTTGAGGAGGGATCGAATTGATAACAATCGATGATATCCTCGAGACGAATCAAATGATCACTGAATTCAATCTCGATGTGAGAACGATAACGCTCGGAATTTCACTTCGCGATTGCGCTCATCCAAACATCAAACAATTTTGCGATAATGTTTATGAAAAAATCACAACTTCCGCGGAATTTCTAGTTCAAACTGGCGAGGAGATCGAGGCGGAATTTGGAATTCCTATCATTAATAAGCGGATCTCTGTAACTCCAATCGCGATAGCTGCGGACGCCTGCAAAACTGATTCATTCGTTCCAGTCGCGGAAACTTTGGATCGGGCGGCAAAAACTGTCGGAGTCAATTTCATCGGTGGATTTTCTGCGTTAGTCGAAAAAGGATTCACTCACGGCGATCGAGTTTTAATCGAATCGATTCCTCAAGCCTTGGCATCGACAGATCTAGTCTGCTCGTCAGTAAATCTTGCATCGACGAAGGCAGGAATCAATATGGATGCAGTGCGCGAAATGGGTGAGATAATCAAGCGAACTGCAGAACTCACGCGGGATAAACAGGCTCTCGGCTGTGCGAAATTGGTTATATTTGCAAATGCACCAGGAGATAATCCATTCATGGCGGGAGCATTTCATGGAGTTGCAGAGGCTGATAAAGTTATCAATGTTGGCGTCAGTGGTCCAGGAGTCGTGCGCCATGCATTGGAAAATTTAAAGAGTGCAGATTTTTCGGAAGTTGCCGAGACAATCAAAAAAACTGCATTCAAAATCACTCGAGTTGGACAATTGGTCGCTCGAGAGGCGTCGAAACGTTTGGGAATTCCATTCGGAATAATCGATTTGTCGCTTGCACCAACTCCAGCCGTTGGAGATTCAGTCGCGCGAATTTTGGAAGAGATGGGATTGGAATCCTGCGGAGCTCCTGGAACGACTGCTGCACTCGCTTTATTGAATGACGCAGTCAAAAAGGGAGGATTGATGGCGACTTCACATGTTGGAGGATTATCCGGCGCGTTCATTCCAGTCAGCGAAGATGAAGGAATGATTGACGCAGTTCGAAAAAATTCGCTGTCGATTGAAAAATTGGAAGCGATGACTTGTGTCTGCTCGGTTGGATTGGATATGATAGCAGTTGCGGGAGATACATCAGCTGCGACGATCTCGGGAATTATTGCAGATGAATCGGCGATTGGCGTTGTGAATAATAAGACGACGGCTGTTCGAATTATTCCTGTCCCTGGAAAAAATATTGGCGATGAAGTTGAATTTGGAGGATTGCTCGGTCGCTGTCCAATCATGAAAGTTCGAAGTGATTGGAGTTCTGAAGCATTTATTGCTCGCGGCGGAAGAATTCCAGCTCCAGTTCGATCTCTCACGAATTAATGAGGGAAAATCGATGCCGAATTTAAATTTTGTAGGGAAATCGAAAGTAGTAAATTATCATCGCGACGTTTCATTCAGATTTCTCGAGCATCAATATGGATCGAGCGAGAATATGATCATTCATGGCGATAATCTTTTAGCGTTGAGATCATTGCTCGCAACACATCGAGGAAAGATCAAATGCATCTACATCGATCCTCCTTACAACACTGGAAACGAAAATTGGATCTATAATGATAACGTCAATGATCCAGAGATTAAAACATGGATTGGTAAAGTTGTTGGTGATGAAGAAACAGATCTAAATCGTCATGATAAATGGTTATGCATGATGTATCCTCGACTTCGATTGTTGCATGAACTTTTATCAGATGATGGTGTGATCTTTATCTCGATCGATGATAATGAAGTTGCGAATTTGAAATTGATCTGTCAAGAAATTTTTGGATCGAGAAATTTTTTAGCACAGATCATTTGGGAACGAGCATATGCCCCAGTGAATCTGAAGAAACATTTCTCGACGAGTCATGATTACATTCTCTGTTATGCAAAAAAAATCTCTGAAGCAGTTTGTCATGGAATTCCTCGAACTGAAAAAACTGATTCGATGTATGGAAATCCGGATAATGATCCTCGAGGACTTTGGAGATCGGATAATTTATCAGTGGGTCCAGCTGTCGAAAGAAATATTTATGAAATAACTGGACCGACTGGCAAAAAATTTCTACCTCCATCCGGAAGATGTTGGCGAGTATCGAGAGAAAAATATGATGAATTGCTCGCTGATAATCGAATTTGGTTCGGATCTGATGGAAATAATGTTCCCTCATTTAAAAGATTCTTATCGGATGTCAAACAGGGAGTGACTCCGATGACGATTTGGAAATATACTGAAGTCGGTCATTCTCAAGATGCAACCAAACAGCTCAAGGAAATCTTCGATGGAAAATCTGTCTTTCAATATCCAAAATCTGTCGAGCTGATAAAAAGATGTTTGCAACTCTATTCAGATCCAGATTCAATAATTCTCGATGCATTCGCAGGATCTGGAACGACAGCTCAATCAGTTATCGAGTTGAATCGAGAGGATTCTGGAAATCGGAAATTCATTTTGATCGAGTTAATGGATTATTGCGAATCGATTACAGCGGAACGAGTTCGTCGAGTTGGTGGAGATTTCTCTTTCTATGAATTAGGAGATCCAATTTTTGTAGATGGTGAATTGAATCCAGATCTATCGAAAGATCTATTTCGAAGATATCTATATTTCTCGGAAACAAAAAAAGAGATCCCACCAATGAATCCCGATGAACCTACTCTTCTCGGAATCAATGATGGAATCGCTTATCACTTAATCGATGGAGATCTGAATTTCAACTCTCTCGCACAGATCAAAACTCGATCAAATTCATATGTAATATATGCAGAGTCATGCACGATTTCTCAAGAGACTCGCGATCAATTCAAAATCTATTTCAAAAAAATTCCTCGAGATATTCGTCGAATTTGATCAAAAAATCCTTCGGAACAAATTCCGAGGGATCTTTTTTTTTGCTATGATTATAAAAAATTTTTGAGGAGTTGAATTCGAATTAGTAAGAATGCAAAAATTTTAGCGATCATCGGATCAATTTTATTTGCCGCGCTAGTTTTATGGGTTGTCGAAACGACTCCAGATGCGCCAGATCCTCATACAAAAATCGAACCGCCTAAAGAAATGACATATGAGGGCGGAACGACAATCAGTGAGGAGAAAGATGGAAAGACGATCTGGGAATTGACTGCCGATAAAATCACTGTGACGCTTGAAAATCAAAATGCAGAATTCAAAAACGTCGTGGCGAAATTTTATCAAGACGATGGAAACATGATTCAAGCAACGGCGCAAAATGGATCACTTCATCGCGAGCAGAAGAATATCTATCTCGATGGAAAAGTTGCAGTGGAATCCAGCGATGGCAAGCGAATCACATGCGAAGAATTGCAGTGGAACAATGAGGAGCATCTTTTATCGGCGATTGGAAATGTAGATCTCGAAACGGAAGATTCAAAATTAACAGCGGATCGCGTGGATTTTGATCCCGGCTCGAATAATGCAATTGCAACAGGACGAGTGAAATTGAATCGCGAGGATATCAAGGCAAGCGGCGATCGATTGGAAACTTCTAACGATTTCAAAAAATTTCTATTGACTGGCAACGCTCACATCGTGAAGGGGGGATCTAATTGAAATCTAAATCGAAATTGAAAAAAATTATCGCAACTCTATTCGCAATTTTGACACTGAATTCATTTGTCACGGCAGAAAATCTTCCCGCGGAATTGAACGCCGATTCAGTTGAATATGATATGAACACCGAGACAATTACAGCTGATGGAAATGTCATTTTGACTCAAGGAACAGATCGCGTCACGGCAAATCATGGAGTTTACAATTTCAAGACGCAGCAGGCAGTTTTGAGTGGAAATGTTGTCGCGATTCGAGATAATACAAGAATCGAATGCGACAGTATCACCAGCGACGGCGAACATATGATCGCGCGCGGAAATGTTTATGGAGTTCAAGATGATAAAACATTTCGCGGCGAGCAGGTCGATTATTATCCAAACGATCGAAAACATATTTTGATTTCGACGGGAGGAGTTGTCACATCGAACGATGGAACTTTCTCAGCGGATCATTTAGAGGGATGGATCGACGAGGGACATTATATCGGAACTGGAAATGCACATCTATCGAGCCCGCCGAAGGAATTGGAAGCGGGTGGAGATCGAATCGATTATTACACGACAGATCCGGAGAATCGGTTGAATACTCAATCGCGCGGCATTGTGATTGTCGAAGGCAACGCATGGGCAAATCAAAAAGGAAATTCGCTGAAGGGAAATCGATTGACTCTTCACGTTGCGGATAATGGAGGATCGAATGAGAGTTCGAGCGGAAAATTTAATCAAGACATTCAAAAATCGCCGAGTCGTCAACAAAGTTTCATTGAGCGTTGAAACTGGCGAGATTGTTGGACTCCTTGGACCAAATGGAGCTGGAAAAACGACATCTTTCTATATGATAATTGGACTCGAAAAACCTGATTCCGGCGAGGTTTATCTATCTGACGTTCGAATTACAAAATTGCCGATGTATCGACGGGCGGAATTGGGAATCAGTTATCTCACGCAGGAAGCATCGATTTTTCGAAAATTGACAGTCGAAGAAAATATTTTGGCGATTCTCGAGACAACTCAATTGACTCGCGAGGATCAATTAAAAAAATTGGAATCGCTGTTGGAAGAATTCAAAATCACGCATGTCAGAGAGCGGAAGGGCACTGAATTATCCGGAGGCGAGCGTCGTCGAGTTGAAATTGCGCGATGTTTAGCTCTCGAGCCGCAATTCATTTTGCTCGATGAACCTTTCGCGGGAGTTGATCCATTGGCGGTGGCAGATATTCAAGACATAATTCGATATTTGCGTGAGAGAGGCATGGGAATTTTAATTACGGATCACAATGTTCGCGAGACTTTGCACATCGTCGACAAGGCTTATATTTTGAGTGAGGGAAAAATTTTGCTCGAAGGATCTGCCGATGAAATTGCGAATTCTCCCGTTGCGAAAAAATTTTACTTGGGCGAAAGTTTTACATTGTGAAAAAATTTCGGAGATGGGCAATATGGTAAAGTCATTTAAAGTCATGCTCGTACCGAATAATTTTCAGCGAACTCGATTATTTCAATTCGCTGGAACTGCTCGATTTGCTTACAATTGGGCATTGCAGAAAGAACAAACTGCTTATAGATCGGGCGAAAAATTCATCAGTCAATTTGATTTGCGAAAAGAATTCACTGTTCTTCAAAATTCGAAAGAATATTCATGGCTCAAAGGCATTTTAAATAATGTGACAAAGCAGGCGATCAAAGATTGTTGCAATGCTTACATGAAATTTTTCAAAAGATTATCAAGCCGTCCAAAATTCAAAAGTAGACATCATGGCGATTTTAGTTTTTATCAAGATACAGACAAAATTAGAATCACGAAAACTCACGTCAAAATCGAGATGATTTCGACAAGCAAAAAACAAAATCGACAAAAATTAAATTGGATAAGGTTTGCTGAAGTTGGAAGAATTCCTACCGACAAAAAATATCAAAATCCTCGAGTAACTTTTGACGGTTTGAATTGGTGGCTCAGTGTCACCGTGGAATTTGAATCTGAAAAATCATATTCTGATAATGAATCGCTCGGAATTGATTTAGGAATCAAAAATTTAGCTGTTTGTTCGGATGGAACAATTTATCCAAATATCAACAGATCAAAACGTGTGAAAAATTTGAAGAAAAGACAGCGTAGGTTGCAACGCTCAATTTCTCGAAAATACAAGATGAATAATCAGAAAGGAGTACGTTATTCGAAAACGTGCAACATTGTAAAAAGTGAAAGAAAACTTTTAAAAATTCATCATCGATTAGCAAACATTCGGCAAAATTATCGACATCAAATCACGAGTGAGATTATCAAGCGAAAACCAAGTTTGATAGTTTTGGAAGATTTGAATGTGCGCGGGATGATGTCGAATCGTCATTTATCGAAAGCAGTTCAAGAACAAGGATTTTTTGAATTTCGCCGGCAGATCGAATATAAAGCTCGATGGGCAGGGATAGAAGTTATCATAGCAGATAGATTTTATCCAAGTTCAAAAATTTGTATCTGTTGCGGTCGAATCAAAAAAGACTTGAAATTATCTGAAAGAGTTTATCGCTGTGAATGTGGAAATACAATTGATAGAGATCTACAAGCAGCAATAAATTTGAAAAGATACTGTGAAAGATGATACTCGTACGTTAGCGAGGAATTTAAGCCTGTGGAGCGTTATACAAACGTGAGTAGTTTCGACGAAAACGGATGCGATGAAACAGGAATGAAACATGAAAGTTTTTGCAACTTTTTATAAGTTTTCAGTAACGGTCGAGATGGGAATTCGAATCCTCGACAAATATATTTTTCGCGAAGTCGTTTTAGCATTTATCTTCGCGATTTTTGCATTCACTGCAGTTTTCATCGGCTCAGGATCTCTGTTTCGAATCGCTCGATACATCACTGATTACGGCGCGTCATTCGGTGCAGTTGTCAAGATCTTTGTTTATGGATTGCCAAAATTATCATGTGGACGTTTCCGATGTCGATGCTCCTTGCAACTCTTTTAACATTCGGAAGATTATCGAGCTCGAGCGAAATTACAGCGATGAAATCCTGCGGAATTGCATTTTCAAGAATTGCCGCGCCAGCAGTTTTCATCGGCTTAATCGTGAGTCTCGTCGCAATTTGGTTCAATGAATATGTCGTGCCATGGGCAAATACAGCGTACAACAATGTTCTGTATTTCGAAATTCAAAAAAATACAGAGATGAAATCGCAGGAGCACATAATTCTCAAAGAGCTGCAGGATAATGAGATGAAGCGATTAGTTTATGCTCGAGAATATGACGCGGAGCATGAAAAATTAAACGGCGTGACGATGCAGGAATTCAATGACGAAGGCAAAATCACTCACGTTGAAAATGCAGAGACGGCGGAATGGCAGACGGATCGCTGGATAATGCACAAGGGGATCATTTATGATATTTCTGACGACGAGCGCATGCATCTAATGCGGTTTGAATCGCAAATTCTGCCGGTGAATATGAGTCCAACGCAAATTGTTCGTGAGCAGAAAAAGCCTGAAGAATTGACGATGAAAGAACTCAAGGCGCAAATCAAAATCATGCAGTCGCAATATGTTGATACAAGTAAGCTAGAGACTGAATTGTATCAGCGAATCACCGTTCCAATGGCAAGTCTGATTTTTGCATTGGTTGGAGTTCCTCTCGGATTACAGCCAACTCGAAACGCATCGTCGATGGGATTTGCGATGAGCGTGATAATTATATTTTTATATTATGCAGTAATGACTCTCGCGAATGCATTGGGGCGTGGAAATGTATTGCCTCCAGCATATGCAGTTTGGATTCCGAACATCATTGGATTAATCGCTGGAATAATTTTGATAAAGCGAGCCAGTCAATAAATCGATTGACATTTTTTAAAATCCAAATTAGAATCTTGAAAAATTTCATAGCGAGTTGCCCTTCTCTCCCGATTGACATTGATCTCGGGGGGGGGGGCAACTTTTCGTTCGGAAGGAGATTCAATCATGGAATTGCATTCGAAGATCGATGTATACAAAAAATTCATCGAGACGAATCCGGAATATGAGGGACTGAATCGATATTGCAATATTTGCGGTTTTCGATTTGATCATTTTGCAAATTTCAATCCGGTTCATCCTCGCGAGGCTCAATGTCCAGTTTGTGGATCGCTCGAGCGTCATCGGCATCTTGCGATTCATCTGTTTGCGATATATCCATTTTTGCAGGGAAAAAGAATTTTGCATTTTGCGCCGGAGTCAATCATCAAGGAAATTTTAAAAGATTCTGGAGCGGAATATTTCGACTGCGATATCAATCCAGATCGCGCAACATATCAAGCAGATATCACGAATATCAAGATCCAATCGGACAAATTTGATCCTGACGCGTCAAATGTTTTCGATTATATAATTTGCATTCATGTGCTCGAGCATATCGTCGAGGACGTCAAAGCAATGAGCGAATTGTATCGAGTTTTAAAGCCGGGCGGAACTGCATTTCTCGCCGTGCCATATACTCAAACGTTGCGCGAAGATTATTCAATCACAGATCCAGCCGAGCGAGATAAAGTATTTGGACAGAATGATCATGTTCGATATTATGATGTGCCAACATTTCAACAGCGGCTCGAGAGTGTTGGATTCAAA
>JAFUTY010000048.1 GCA_017484005.1 Selenomonadaceae bacterium
AGAGATTCAAGCTCCAAAAATTTTTCTTCAATCGATCGGAGTTTGCTTTGAAGATTGTTCAAAGAATCATCTCCTCTTTCGATTTTCCTTGAGATTCGCGCGGGAGAATATAGATTAATTCGCCGATTGAATCAAGTGAAAATTTTCTATCAATAAACAAATTCTCCGAACAAAAAGATTCCCGAAGATCGTTTGATCCTCGGGAGTTTTTTGTTTGATTCAAAATTCAAACAGATTGATTTGGAGGATACAAAACTGCATCAGCACCGACTGCAACCAATCCTTGAGTTGACTGCTCAGATACATCGAAATGCCAAGTCTGATATTTTGGAGAATCAACATCATTCTTAAACAAAACGCGATTGGAATGCATGCAAGAAATACTATTTGGATATTCTCTATAACTCTCAAACAGCAATTCAATGAGATTGTTATCATAAACTTCATCGCTATTGACGACGATGATCGGATGATTTGGATATTCTTGCATTGCGTAATAATATTTTTTGTGCGGTTCAAGATTTTTTGGAATGAAACAGATTTCAAACATTGGATTTTCACGCAAATCGAGCAATTCTTGCGGAAGTTCAGATTCTTTATCCGGAAAATTCTCTTCTGAAAGCCATAATAAAATCTTTTCAGGCATCACAGTTTGCTCGAGGAGTGATTTGACTGTTTGAACAATCGCGTTAGTTCGCATGGAATATGTTGTGAGAGAAACAATGATACCATTGATTTTTCTCTCGAACAGATTCGCCAGATCCTTTTTATATGAATCCATGCTCGCCATTGATTCATAATTTTTGCGAGATTGAATTCCCATTGATTCGAGCTTTTCACGATTGTCAATCATATACATCATCGCATTTCTTAGATCATCGATATCCTCAATCTTGACGATCTTTCCATTTCCGCCATCGATCATATATTTCGCGCCGACGTTTTCAGTGACAATCAACGGCTTAGATAACATTGCGCCTTCCAATGCTACGAGAGAACATGACTCATCTCTCGATGCAACGACAACAACATCCATCGAGGATAAAGTCTCGATCTTTTTCTCTGAACCGCGAATTACTCCGAGATAATGGATATTCGATTCGCCTTTGATTCGATGAAAAAGTTGAGATGCATATTCTGCTTGGCTTGCGATAAATGGTCCTGCAAAATAGATTTCAGATTTTGCGCGATAGTCTTCCGGCATCGCTAAATATGCTTCGATCAAAGCATCGTATCCTTTGCGTCGTGAAATCGTGCCAAGTTGAACGAATCGAATCTTTTCATTTTGCCCTGGAATATAATCGACTGCCATTTCAGATTCATCTTCGATGCAATTGTGAATGACTTGCGGAGGATATTTGGCGAATTTTGATATTGCTTCGGCAGCATATTGACTCACGCAGACCAGATTTTTACTCTCGCGCAATGCATCTAGACGTTCTGGATTCCGTCGACAAAAATCGGGAATATTTGTTGCTTCGTGAATATACCATGCGACAGGAATCAATTTCTCCAAAAATTTTACAAATTTATCCGTCACGATAGTATTGCACACCGCCATGGAGAATCGTTTTGCCCAGTCTTTGATTTCTTGTTTTTCGAGATCTCCTTCAGCAACAACCGCTACAGGAATATTTTCCTTTTCGAATTCCTGCATAAACGATCCGGCTTTTTTGCTCCAGACATATGGATAATAACCGAGATCGCGTGCGACTTTGCACATTCGAATAAGCGAGATTGGTGCGCCTGTGTATGACATTTCATTCGATACGAAGAGGATACTTTTGCTCGGATCAATTTCTTGATCTGAATTAATATGCCCCCCCCCCCCGCGAAAATCTCACCGAATCGTTGAATCTCGACACCGAAGGGAGAACTGAATGCTTCATACAGAAAATCTCGATATACTGAATAGATATAATCTTTGTTCCTAATCGTTTCCATTAACGGATGAAACGCAACATATGGCGAAATCTTGGTTGAATTCAAATCGAGATCGACACATTTCAGATTCTCGCGGAACTCTTCCAAAAATTTTAGAATTCCATCCTGCATTGATTCAATTTGTTCAACATTTTTCGGGATGTTTGACGTCCGCAAAAATTTAACTTCACCATTTTCGTCTAATTCATACGATACCAGTGTTGCCACTGTTGAAGTGAATAGATATTTCAGCGGCATTTGCAAGATATCTAGATCTTGTTGCGATATTTTTGTTTTGGGCATGATGAAAGATCCAATATCAAGATTATGAAATGGAGAATAGACATACGACTGAATTTCATCATGTTCAAGCGCGTTAATCAATGTGCGATCGCGATCCGTCGCTAAAAGTGCTCCATGAATTTGCCACGCCTGATCTTCAAATTGCGTCTCGAGGAAATACTTCAATGCATCGATTCGCGTTTGACTGATTCCGATATCGACAATCAAAATTTTCCGAGCATCGCCAATCACATCGTGGAAATATTTTTGCGCGGCGTCAACATGAGATTTGCAATGCTCACGAATCTTGTCTGCATTCGAGAACATAAATTCTCTAACCAGCTTGCGACAATCTTCGACTTTAATCGGAAATGCAAATTGCTCCAGACCGAACAACTCCAAATCGTCAACAAGATATTCGAATCCACAATCCTGCAAAATCTCGCGCAATGGCTTTGTATATCGATATTCATTCACCGCTTTGAGGACAGTCTGATCCAAAAATTCATAGAGATATCGATCTGAAGTCGCCTCGAGAATTGCATATTGAGAAATTTGAATATACTCGCTCGGAATATGATTCCAATATTTTTTGTAAGCTTTCGAAATTACATCGCAATCGCGCGCACAGAATAAAATCTTTTCAGCGTTTTGAGATTTCGCAAGTTGATCGACGAATTGACAAAATCCCGCTGTCAATATTCCACCGACTCGCCAGCCATGCGTGTAATATATATTTTCATCGACAAAATTCCCGCTCGCCAATCGATTATTCATCAAGCCGCGATAGAAATTCCCAGCGATCGATTCCAAATAAGGTTCGCGAAATGCTAGACGTGATGCGGGATAATATAGCGTCGAAATTCCACATTCCGCAGTTTTGACAACATCAGATCCCCAGTTATCTCCAATATGAATGATGAATTTATCCGGATATGCATTCACTAATTCCGGTTGAAGTGTTCCATCCAATTCTCGCATTCCATACTCATTTGAAAGAAAGATTTTTTCATAGCCAGAATATTCACATTTTTCGAGCATCGATTTGATCGTTTCAGATTTCAAACAAGTGTCAGACATAAATACGAGCGTTTTTCCCAAGTCTTTAAGTCGATTATAGACGTCAAGAATCACTGGATTCGCTTCGCAAAGTGACAATTCCAATTCGATCTCGCGATCTTTCCATTTCGAATCGATTCCATAATATTTTTCAAGGATCTCATAAATCTCATCGATATTGACTTCGCGAGTATCTTCAGATTTTTCCTTAATATCTCGAGCATCGCGTTCAGCAGATCTTCTCACGACTTGAAATTCATTGTGTCCAATTTCGACAGACATTATATGAAACACGTCATCAGAATATTCAACTTTTCGAGATAATGCAGTGTCGAAGATATCGAATGAAATCACGTCATATTGCGATAGAATTTTGAAGAGTTCATCGGCAGAAAGTCTTGGAGTCATTCCACGCATGAAATACGGGAGTGATTTATCCAATTCTGCATCTGGTTTGGGTTGCGCTGAAATTGGAATTGTACTTTTGGGATCTCGAAGTTGACGAACTTCAAGCAATCGTTTTGCCAATTGTGGCGGAGTCATTGTAGATATTGCCTTGAGTTTTTTATCAACAGGAAAATCGACATTGAGTTTACCGATTTCACGAATATTCCATTTCAATTTTTGTTTCAATTCTCCAAGAGCCATGAAAGTATTTCCACCGATTAAAATAAGCTGTTGCTCTTTGAGATCCGATAATTCCTGTCGAAGTTGAATTAATTTTTCGCGTTTTTCATCGATAGAAAGTTTGAGAGATTCTTCGATTTCAGATTCAGGATTTCGCTTTGGATCAAGTTTGGCGATTTCACGAATATTCCATTTCAGTTTTCCATCGAGTTTAGATTCGGGATATTCTTCGATGTCATTTTGATTTTGAGCCAAGAAAATTTCCTCCTTTGTAAATTTGAATTTTATGTTGAAACGGCGATTTGGATTTTAATTTGCGAGCGATGTTTCTTCAATAAAAAATTATCAATCCCAATATTAAACTTGCGAGATTTGTCGCGACGATCGTTCGGAAAAGTTTTCGACTCGGCTCGATGAAATATGTGCAAAGTGAAAATTCAAGAATCACTACAAAAATTTCCGAGACGATCAAAATCCACCATTCAAAATCGATTTGATCGAGAAATCCATTTAGTAAAAGATTACTGACGATATTGATTCCAGCGAAGAAAATCAAATAGCGAAATTTTTTGAATCCGAACAAAAAAAAGAGCGGCGTTTCAATTGCCGCTGTAAGAAGTGCGATATCGAGCATCGAAATCCTCCCGAGCAAATTTTTGAATCAGATATCCCGCGATGAACAATGTTAAAAATTGAATTGTGACTGTGACCTGCGGCGGAATCGATTCATGGAAAAATGCTCCAGGCAATAGACATCCTGCCGCCAATCCAAACATCATCCCGGGGAATTTTGGATTGCACCAGTGAACTAATCGAAGAGTCAGAGGCATTGTCATATTGAGTGCGAGAGTCAAAATCAGAATTGGAGCGAGTCCCTCGAATTGAATCGCGACAGTTCCAATCAAAAGAATTGCTAAAATTGTACGTCTGAAACCGAATCGATCGCATACAAATCCCCCGAGAGATTTTCCAATTGCTAAAACGCATGGAAACAGCATCACGAATTCTGTTGGAACTCCTCGACCGAATCCTCGAAGAACTATGCAACTCAACAATAAAATTGCGCAGATCAACATCGCGAGAGTTTTGGGATCTTCTCGCTGAATCGATTCAGTTTGAATTGGCAATTCGAGCTCGCCATGGAATCTTTTCAAAAATAGAATCGTGAGTGCCCAATATAATGGAAGAAAAATTTCAAAACCGACGATTCCATTGAGTCCCAATGCTAGACCAATTGCGCCGCTCGATACAAAAATCCCGAGCTCTTTGAACGTCTGATATCGATTCAAAACCAAACTTCCGCCCGCAACATGAAAAATCGAATTTCCAATTCCGAGGAGAATCGCTTGATTCATGATTCCGAGACTTTGAATTGATCCGAGAGTCAATGTTGCGATTGAAATTCCGAATGCAATTTTGATTCCGATAAATTTTCGATCGATCGCGAGTCCCATGAGCCATTGAGTTCCAAATGCGATCAAATTGTAAATTCCAAAATATAAAACGATCTGATCAAAAAATTCCTCGTCAATTGCATATCGAGCTAGATTTGCCGCACAAATTCCATCGACCGCAAAATGCTGCAGAGTCTGAATTGCAAGAATCACTTCGACGCCTCAACAAAAACATATTCTTCGCCATCAATTTTTTCAATCAGAACCAATTTCTTGAAACTGGTTGAACTGCCGGCAGATGAAACGAGCATTTGAACGATGTATCGAGCACTTTGTCCATCAGCTATCGCGGGATACTCAAAATATTCGGAGATAGATTGTGAACGTCTGCAGCGTCCCTCGAATTCTTGGACAATCGAATCATCCTCAAAATTTTTGACAATGCAATGATAAGTGCTGTACTTAAAGCATTGAAGTTTGATTTCGAGATCATTGCCGCTTTTGAACAGATCGAATTTCGGCGTTTGAGATTCATTCGAGATACTCGGACGTCGATTGAAAATATCTGGATCAGCAACATCTGCGCTCGCCATCGATGATTGAGCAATCAATAAACACATCAACAATAACAATTTTTTCATTGCTATCCCTCCATTGAAGAATTTGTGATATCATACAAAAAAATTTTGAGGAGTTGAAGTCGAGTTGCAAAATGATTGGCAAAAGATTTGGAACAAACGCGAAGATCGATTCGACGAAATCGATTTGAACGATGAAGAATCTGTTTTCATGGAATTGAAACGCCTCGATGGATTTGATCTCAAAGGCGGAATCACTTATCAAGCGTGGATAACTGAGTTGGAGCATTGGAAGAACAAATTGCAAATTCCAGCGAATGGATCGATTTTTGAAGTCGGCTGTGGATCTGGAGCAAATCTTTATAAACTTCATCGCAATGGATTTGAAGTTGGCGGGCTCGATTATTCATCAAAATTGCTTGATCTCCTTCGAAAAATTTTGAATCCGGAAGATCTTCGAGAGTTGATTTGTGACGAGGCAATTAATCTTCCAACTGAAATTCAATATGACGCGCTGATTTCATTCAGTGTGTTTGAATATTTTTCTTCATTAGAATATGCGCGAAATGTTCTCGAAAAAATGTCACTGAAATCTCGAAAGACGATCGCAGTTTTCGATATTTATGACGAATCAAAGCGGGAAGACTTTTTTGAACTGCGTCGAAGTATGCAGAAAGATTATGACGAGCGATATAAAAATTTGCCGAAACAATTTTATCCACGGAAATTTTTTGAGGATTTTGCAAGTGAACATGGATTCTCGATTGAATTTGAGCCGTCGACTCTTGAAGGATATTGGAATAATGATTTCATCTTTCATTGCTATCTCTACAGAAATTGAGGAGTGTTTTGATTGCAAAATGATTGGCAAAAAATCTGGAATAAGCGCGAAGATCGTTTCGACGAAATCGATTTGAATAATGAAGAATCTGTTTTTATGGAATTGAAACGCCTCGATGGATTTGATTTGACGAGTGGAATTTCTTATCGAGCATGG
>JAFUTY010000049.1 GCA_017484005.1 Selenomonadaceae bacterium
AATCTCGAGCCCCTTTGAGATCTTCCAGCTCCCCATGCAACCTAGTCACGGAAGTTGCACACAATTTGAAGTCCCGATGGAAGTATCAAATATTTAATTAAAACCAGTACACCGTTTCAGTATGTCCTCTGAATCGACGTGTAACAAAAAACTCCTCGATCTTGTTCTCGAGATCGAGGAGTTTTTGTTGTATATTCTTTGTCAAAAAGTGACAATTTTGATAAGAAGAACCCCATTTTCCTTCTCATCTTGTCAAAAATCCTGTTTTTTTGATTATGCAGTTTGAATCCCTGTTTTTCCGATTTGCGCTGCAAGCTCGCGAATCCTATCGATCAATAAACCTGTTGCTTGCCGAACCTTTTCGAAAGACAATTTTATTTTGAGCATACCAACAGCGGCTATCTCGAGCCCTTTTTGCTTGCCTTCTTCTTCTCCATCCAATCTTTGCCTCAACAAATCCATTTGACAACTCATATAACGATCCTCCTCTTTGCTTTTCACGCGCTAGACAGCATCGTCAAATTCCTTTGCAAATGCTCCGTTCGTAATTCCTGTCGTTATATAGTCAAGGAAAGATTTCAGATCCTCGTCGACTTCTTTGATTGTCATTAATCGAGCGAGGCACAAATCTCCCGATGCAATTGCGAAAATCATCGCGGCGGCGTTTCGATTTGATCCTCCGGAAGATCGCAAGGCAGTTGAAATTCAAAAATTCATTCGAGAAAATGGAATCGATTCAGCTATCACGAAATTCACAGGAATTGCTCGAGATTCAAAACTTTTCACAATGATTAAATCAAATTTCCGAATCAATTTTGTTTTGTGATCGATGGATAATCTCGTTTCAATTTGATTTGAGATTTGGAAATTTTAGGATCGAATTTTGTGAACCAAGTCAAAGCATATGATGCCGCGGAATTATAATCGATTGCATATTCATTCGTCGACCAGCTCGATAACACATCTAGATAAGCTTTCGCCGGAGGAATCGATTCGTCTTCGAGATATTTCGTTTGATCTGGATCTCCGCCACTCACGAAATTTGCTCCTCCAACTACCAATCCAGGCACATATGCTCCAGTGCTTTCATGGATTCTGTTGTGAGGATGTTCCGGAGGATTGTCTCCCGCGCCAGTCATGAAACTTTTATTGAGTGCATTTCTTCCGAACAAATAATGAATCTGATCGAGTGCGCCCTCAACATATTCAGATTTTGGAGAGATTTGATTTGCCATTAAAAGCATATCGCCCATCGTCAGAGTGTTTTTCGTCGATGCCCATGTATATTCGTTTTGAGACAGCGCGCAATGATATCCATCTTCAGAAATCTTTTTGACAATATCATCGGCATAACTCAAAAATGCATCCTTGACTCGATTTTGAAAAGATTGATCTGCATTTTCTGCTGTTGCATAACTGAATTGAGCAAGTCCCAGCGTATCATCCCAGCTGAAAAATCCAGGTTTTTGAATCATTATCGATTGAGATTTCAAATAATCCTCATAAATTTTATCGCCTGTCGTTTTGAATAATTCAGCCGCCAGCCAAACTCTTTCTTGAATATCATTTTCATCGTTGTATGGACCACTGCCGCCGTCATGTCCCTCGTCAGTTCGATAAATCGATTCCGGATTTTTTTCCAAATATTTCCATGCGCGTTTTGCATTTTCCAAAAGTTTTTCGGAATAATCATTGTCATAGGATTTGTAAACTCTCGCCGCAATCGCTAAAGACGCTCCATACATCGCCGTCGCGGCTGAACATGTGTTGTAGATGAATCGATCTTGAGTGTCTGTATCTGGACTCACATCGAATCCTGGCCATTTCGATCCTGCAACTTTATGAAATGTCGAGCCATCGATTCGCTGCATTTTCTGCATCCAATCCAATTCATATTTCACTTCGCTCAACAAATCCGGAAGATTGATTTCTCCTTTGACTCCCTTCGGAAAAAATAACTGTCCCTTTTTGAAATGATCTGGATTTGCCTCGAAAGCCAGCATCAATTCAGCGGTAGAAATTGCAGCAGTCGTTGTATATTTTCCATAATCTCCAGCGTCATACCAGCCGCCGCTCATATCGAATCGCTCGCCTTTTTGATTGAGCGCGTCGCTGAAATATAAAATCGCTTCTTTATCTTGAGGATGTCCTTTTTGAATTATCAATCCAGTTATCGATTTGTCGTCAAATGGATTATTGCATCGAGACAGAGTAAAACTTCTCAAATTCTGTACAGTTTCAACAGCGTAAACATTATCGCCGATTTTGAAATCATAACTCTCGAGCCCGCCAATCCAAAGTCGATAAGTTCCAGATTTGTTGAAATCAGAGAAATCAGCGATTCGAATATTCTCGCGACTCATCTCGTCGAATTTTGCTTCCGAGAGTTTTCCATTGAAGACAGTTTTTCCATTCTTAACATCAACAATTCTGAATGAAGTATCATCATCGACTTTAGAGGAAATCATTGCGATCTTTTGGTGATTAGTGAGATAGCCGACTTGATCGACATGGATTCCTGAATCCGAAGCGAATGCAGTGATTGAAATCGATGAAAAAATCATACTAGCCGAGATTAATTTTTTTAAATTCATGAATCATTTCTCCCATAAAAAAACTCGTCCCGACTTTGAATCGAGACGAGTTGAGATTTCGGTTTCGATTTGAGATTTTCCTATCAGTTAAAATTTTGATTCGTGAAATCTGCAGTCCGAGTCCCATCTGCAAAATGGAAACTTGTCAAACTCGTTCCTTCAACATTCAAACTCGAGTTGTCTACCGTCAAAATCAATCCCGAGCTTGTGAATTGCGTCGAAACTTCATCGAAACTGTAATTCGAGAGATCTATTACATCTGTCGAATCTCCATTTTGAATCGTGATGTTTCCAGTTTCATAAATGAATCGATCCGCTCCAGATCCATTCGCCGCATCTATCACCGAGATATTTTCATACGTCGAATCTGATAGATCGATCACTGTATTTTGATTCGTATCGAGAACCAAAATCGAGCCTGCGTAATATGTGACT
>JAFUTY010000050.1 GCA_017484005.1 Selenomonadaceae bacterium
AAAGTTGTTGGCGATGAAGAAACTGATTTGAATCGTCATGATAAATGGCTGTGCATGATGTATCCTCGATTGAGATTGTTGCAGGAGTTGTTGAGTGATGATGGTGCGATATTTATTTCGATCGATGATAATGAAGTTGCAAATCTCAAATTGATCTGCAACGAGATTTTTGGAATCAATAATTTTGTTGATAGAATCACTGTCATTGTCAAGCCGGAAGGTAGAAGATATGGATTCTTTGCCAAAACTCATGAAAATATTTTGGTATTCGCGAAAAAAATCGGATCGCTGTCTCTCAATGAAATCGAAGTCGAAGGGAAAAAATATGATTATCAGGATGAACTCGGTGGATTCAATTTGCGAGGCTTGCGAAATCGAAACGTTCGAGCATTCAATTCTTCGAATCGTCCAAATTTGAGATATCCATTCTATGTTGATGTTGATCATCCGAATTCAAATGATCTTTTCGAAGTGAGCACAGAAAATCGCGATGGATTTTTGGAAGTTTGGGCGCAGACGATCGATGGATTGGAAAGCGTTTGGAGATGGGGAAAAGAAAAATCAACTCGTCAGATTCAAGATTTGTGTGCGTATCGAGGACGTGATGGAGTCATTCGAATTTTTCAGAAGGAGCGAAAATTGACTGAGATGCCCAAAACTGTCTGGAATGATAAAAATTTTGCATCAATCGTTGGAACTCGAGAAATCAAAAATATTTTTGGAAAGAATGTTTTTGATTATCCAAAACCAATTGGACTCCTCAAGCAAATCATGACAATCGCAACCGATCCCGATTCGATTGTGCTCGATGCATTTGCAGGATCTGGAACGACTGCTCAATCAGTTATCGAGTTGAATCGAGAAGATTCTGGATCGCGGAAATTTATATTGATCGAATCCATGGATTATTGCGAATCGATCACAGCGGAAAGAGTTCGTCGAGTTCATGGAGATTTTTCATTTTATGAATTAGGAGATCCAATTTTTATCGAGGACGAGATCAATCCAGATCTATCGAGAGATCAATTGCACCGATATTTATATTTCTCGGAAACAAAAAAAGCGATCCCACCAATGAATCCCGATGAATCAACATTGCTCGGAATCAATGATGGAATCGCTTATCATTTGATCAATGGAGATTTGAATTTCAATTCGTTAGCACAGATCAAAACTCGATCTGAATCGTATGTGATCTTTGCAGAGTCATGCACGATTTCTCAAGAGACTCGCGATCAATTCAAAATTATTTTTAGAAAAATTCCTCGAGATATTCGTCGAATTTGATCGAGATATTTCAATTGAAGAAATCTCCCGCTCGAAATATAATCAAAAAAAATCGAGGAGGAGATTCCATGCAGGCAGTTCAAATTCGTCCAAATATCTATTGGGTCGGCGCGATTGATTGGTCGATGCGAAATTTTCACGGCTATCAAACTGGACGCGGCTCAACTTACAACGCCTATCTGATTATCGACGGCGAAAATGTCACGCTCATCGATACAGTCAAAGCGGAATTCGCTGATGAATTGATTTCGAGAATTTCGAGCGTCATTGATCCCGCAAAGATCAATTTGATCGTTTCAAGCCATGTCGAGCCGGATCATTCGAGCGCACTTCCGATCGTTGCAAAAATTGTTCCGGATGCAAAAATCGTGACGAGCAATCCCAACGGTTTGAAAGGACTCACCGCGCGATATGGAAATCTCAATTATCAACCGGTTAAAGCTGGCGATGAAATCAAAATTGGATCTCGCACGCTGAAATTTGTTCCGACGCCGATGCTTCATTGGCCGGATTCAATGGTGACTTATTGTCCAGAAGAAAAAATTCTATTTAGCAACGATGCATTCGGTCAGCATCTCGCGACGTCTGCAAGATTCGATGATGAAAATGATCTCGAAACGATTCTATTCGAGGCAAAAAAATATTACGCAAATATTTTGATGCCTTTCGGAAAACAGGCTCAAGCGGCGATTCAAACTCTCGGCGGGCTTGAAATTGAAATGCTCGCGACAGGACATGGAATCATTTGGCGCAAAAATATCTCGACGATCATTGAATGTTATAAAAAATGGTCGGCGGGAGAAGTTGAAAATCGAGCGGTGATCGTTTTCGATTCGATGTGGCATTCGACGGAAATCATGGCTCGCGAAATCACTGAAGCATTTCAATCTAAAAACATTCCCGCACAATTTTTCGATATCAAACACAATCATCTCTCTGATATCGTCACGGAAATTTTCACGAGCAAATATTTAGCAGTGGGATCTCCAACAATTAACAATGGAATGATGCCGACAATTGCATCGCTCCTCTGCTATTTGAAAGGTCTTCAGCCGAAAAATCATCGAGCATTTGCGTTTGGATCTTATGGATGGGGCGGGCAGTCAATTGGGCTCGTCGAGGATGAATTGAAATCGATCGGCTGTGAAATTTTTGTGGATAAAATCAGAATCGCAAACGTTCCAACGAAAGAGCAGCTCGATGAAATGTCGAAGAAGATTCAAGATGCATTGGGAGCTGAATGATTTTGTTTGAATCAATCAAAAAAGTTTTTCAGAAACAGAAAGATCTCGTGCCGGTTGAAGTTGTATCGAGCACAAATCCAGTAAATCTCAAGCAATTGGAAGATACAAAATTTTATTTCCAAAATTCGAGCGAGATCAGTGATTGGCGAGAGGATTTGGAATTTGAATCTGCTTTCGAGATTGAACATGCTGAGCGTAATGGAATCAAGGATCTAGTTTTCAAAGTTCGCGGCAGACAGTTCACAGATTTGAGTTTTGTATCGGGCGAGGATGTAGAAGTTTTTGAAAAAGAAGAAGGAAAATTTTCCAACAAGCTTCGTGAATATGAGGATGGCAAGCGATTTTTTCATCATTATCATTCCGTTCCGACGTTTGACAGCGACGATCGCAGTTGGGATGGAGATTGTGTCGTCGATATGTTCAAAGATGATGCTGGAATCCATTTGATCACTTCGCAATTTGGTTATAGCATTCCGCGAATCTCGATCTATTTGACGCTCAAAAATATTCCTGATCGTTTAAAGAATTGGCTCGAATTTCTGAATTAAATCAAAAAAAGAGATCCACCGATCAATTTCAGATCGATGGATCTTTTTTATGCAAGTTCATAATCATTATCGTCTAACATCTGCCAGGTTTCATCGGCAGAATCAGAATCTCTCAACACTCGCTCGACGTTATGACTGTCGCTCGATTCATAGAATGCAGTCGCATCTTCAATCGATAAACCGCCTTGAACTTTTCGCTGAATCAATCGATCTCTCAACATCGCGGGATCAGATGTTATCATTAAAGTATAATCAGCAAATCGTCGAAGATCTTTCCAATTTTGATCTTTCAACAATAACCAATTTCCCTCGAATAGAATGATTTTTCCATTCACTTCCAAAGCGTCATCGATAACGTCATGGATTTTTCGATCGTAGATTGGAAATTTAGCGTCAGAATTTTTCAACTCTGATAATTTCTCCGCGATTTTTGCAGCGTCGAAAGTTTCTGGACATCCCTTCACTGCAGACATTGGAATCGATTTGCCGCCGCGATTTATCGAATGAGTTTTGATGAAATCGGATCGATAATGAAATCCATCCATTCCCACCGCTTGAACTGGAATCAATTCATCGATTTCTCGCGAAAGTTTTTCGAAAAATAGAGTCAATGTAGATTTTCCAGTTGCAGGTGCGGCGACGATGAAACAAATCACTCGACGATTATCGAGCTTTTGAATTTCTGTCAGACGTTTTAAAAATGGAATGAACAGATTATCGATTGTCGCTTGATTGTATTGAATTTTCTCCAGCAAACCATTGACTTTGAATTGATACTCGCGCCAATTTTTCATCGAATCAACTCCAAATCAGTCAGAATCATCGTCAGAACCTTCGAGCATTCGATTCGCTTGATTCTCGAGAAACTCGATTCGCGCCATCTCCTCCTCAATTTCCGATTCAAACTCCATCCACTCCTCCGGATCAACTCGCGAAATTGCATCGTTGAATTCCGGCGTTGAGATGAATCGCTCCAATTCTTCAAGCCGCTGATTGATTTCTTCGAGCGTCACATCCTCAAAATCGCGCTCCTCTTTCGATACCAGCGGCACAACATTCGCGTGAGACTTGACTCGCCCTTCGACTTCATAATCTGACTCGACGAGAATATCCAGTGCTCGATTGAAATTTTCTTCCTTGACGAGAATATAATCGGTGTTGAATGTTGACACTGCAAAAATTCCGATTGAATTATCAGCTAAAATTTTGGAAATTCTCGCCAAAATTCCAGTCAATGAAAAATCGAGCGTCCCAGCGATTCGAAATGCCCGCCAATCATCGGAAGAATTTTCTTCGAGCAAATCGCGCGGAACTTTGTCAGTCTCGCAAACCATTGAGATTTCTTCATCTGTCCGAGCGTAGAAAACGAAATCGCTGGTTGAAGTTGGCGGGATCTGTTTCAGTTTGCAAATTGAGAATTTTTGTTTGAGCGGTTTAATTTTCATCTTGAGCACCTCTTTCGATTGGACAGAAAAATTTTTGTCTGAATGATAGCGGCGTGAATCCAGTTTTAGATTTGAAAACTTTTGTGAAATGACTCTGCGAGCTGAATGATAAAATCTCCGCGATTTCTTCGAATGGAATTTTTGAATGCTGAAGCATATTTTTCGCAACTTCGATTTTCTTTTCCATAACAAAATTTGAGATTGTCATTCCTGTCTCGCGCTTGAAAATTGTTGAGAGGTAGTTGGGATTCAAATCGATATTTTCGGCGAGATTCTGAACTGTGATTTTTTCATGCAAGTGGTCGAGGATGAAATCGATTGTCAAAACGATCGGCTTTGAAAAAATTTTTCGTCGATGCAAAGTCGCCATGTGCTGAGTGAAAAATGTAAACATCTCGAGATTCAGCGATTTGCATTCCTCAATCGATTCGAGTTTATCGAGTGCCTGGATGAAAAGATCGCTCGCATTGTATGCATCCTCTTCAAACATCCCGCCTTGAATTGCTGCTCGAGTCGCAAGTGTTATCGACGCGACGATCAGATATTTGAAATTTCGCAGCGGATCATCTGAAACATGCCCCACGAGATTCTGCTGATAAATTTTCTGATTCTCCTCAATCGCCCGCATATCTCCAACTCGAAGAAGATCATACTGCAGCATTTCCTCATCATACCGATGATGTCGAATTGAACTTTCTCGATTCAAAAACGCGCGATAATTGATCTGATTATCTGTGACCGTCGCCATGAATCTCACTCACTTTCTGTTGAGAATTGTAACATTCAGAAAAGATTTGTGTTAGATTCGAATCGCGAATTGATCTAATATTCTCCGCGTTGACAGAAAAATTTTTTGAAGGAGAGATTCGATGTATCAGTTCATTTTTGATAACAGTGCTCGAGTTTTATTCGGCGCAGGACAATTAAATCATCTTCACGAGGAAAAATTGCCGGGGAAAAAAGCATTGATCGCGACTTCAAATGGAAGCTCGACGAAAAAATTTGGATATCTCGCTCGCCTCGAAAAAGAATTGGATCTTGCGGGAGTCGAGCATGTCTTGTTCGATCAAATTCGTCCAAATCCAACTGATAAAAATGTCATGGATGGCGCGAAGATCATGCGCGATCAAAATTGCGATTTCATCATTGCACTCGGCGGCGGATCTGTCATGGATGCCTCGAAATGTATTGCTTTGATGGCGGCGAATGATGGAGATCTTTGGGATTATTCATTCAACAAACTCGGCGGAAAGAAAAATCCAGATCATGACGCTCTGCCGATTGTATGTATCACGACTTCCGCAGGAACAGCGAGCGAAGTTGATATCGGTGCAGTGATTTCTCGCGACGATACTCAAGAAAAATCTGCAGTCTTTCATCCGTCAATGATGCCGATGCTGTCAGTTGTCGATTCAGATTTAATGATGAGCGTTCCTCCAAAATTCACAGCGTATCAGGGAATGGATGCATTCTTCCATGCCTCGGAAACTGTCGTCAATCGAAAAGTTCATCCAATGGCTGAAATGTTCGCGCTCAAGACAATCGAGCTCGTCGCAAAATATCTTCCGCGTGCTGTGAAAAATGGAAATGATCAAGAGGCTCGCGAGATGATGGCTTATGCAAATACATTCGCGGGATATTACATGCTCTGCACATCAGCTCACACGATGGAACACACGATGGGATCATTTCATCCAAATCTGATTCACGGCGCGGGATTGATAATGATTGCGCATGCATATTACAATTTCTTCGCGGAGAAAAAAGCCGCTGAAATTCCAATGATCAAGATGGCTAAAGCGATGGGCGTCGAAAATGCATCGAGCGGCAAAGATTTTATCAGGGCACTCGATAATTTGATTGCTGAAATCGACTGCGCGGATCTCAAAATGTCTGACGAGGGAATTACTCGCGATGAATTGAAACTTTATCCGCAGAAATTGCATGAAGTTCTCGGCGGCGATATCACTGCAGATCCACTTCCGCTGTCAGATTCAGATTATCTTGAGATTTTCGAGGCGGCTTTTAAATAAAATTTGCAAGCGATGAATTTCAAATATAGAATTCAACTCCCGCGAAATTTTGGAAAGTGAGTTGAGTTGTAATGTTTGATTTTCTGGAAGATGCAGATCAATCTCCAGTTCGAATTAAAATCGTCGGCAGTGGAGATTTTGGCGAAAAAGTTCTAAATTCCATTAATCAAAGCGATGTTGCAGATTCCGAGATTCTCTATGTTTCGAGCGAGGATGAAGCTGCCGATGTTGAAGAAATGCTCGAAGAAACTGAATTGTTGATTTTGATATCGCGGGCGGAAGATGAATTTTCACGAAGAATTTTGAAACGTGCCAAGGATCTCGAAGTGAGATTGATCATTGGATTTTTCGATTCAGACTGCTCGGAAGATGTTCAGGAAAATCTCGATGTGTTTGCAGTTGAAGATCCGATTGAATCGGTGCAGGCGATTATCACGATTGTCGAGAGCATTAAATCAGATGCAGTTGTCAGTCTGGAGTTTCGAGATGTTCAATACATTCTCAAGGGAAATCGCGATAAGAAAATGTTTGTCGCGACAAATACAGATTCTGACGCTGAATCTACAGCTCGCGCGATTGTCGATTCTCCTCGATGGAAAGGCAGACTCGCCAATGCTAAAAAAATCATGATGAGAATTGTCGGCGATACTGATAAAGTCTCGATGGCTGATGTTTACATGGCGAGCACAGCTGTTCAAGAAGCAGTAAATCCAGATTCAGAAATTATCTGGGGCGCATCGATTGACGATTCGCTCGAAGATAAAGTTATCGTGACAATTATAACAATTGGATCTGAGCAATAAAAAAGATCGGGGATCAAAATCGATCCTCGATCTCTTTTTTTGTTCGGAGATTTATTCAGTGAATTTTTCAGCCCAACACTGTTTGATATACTCACGCATGTATTCTCGAAAATTTCCTTTGAAATCCCAAACAAACCGATTTGCGTAGTATATATCAAGTTTTTCGCGCAAATCGAAGAATTTAATCACGCTCGCATACACTGGAACATCCTGTCCGATCAAAGCAATTTTTAAATTTGAATCATCAAGAAGAGCATGTATATTCAAAAAATTGTCCGAATGCATTCCAATCATCCGCAGAATCCTCTTTGCAACTTCCATCATCACTTGAAGACTAGGATGATTTCCTGCATAGAAAATCTGTTTACCAAAAAGATTTGTCTCAATATAGTCGGAAATTTTCACATCACAAAACCATTCGCGACTCTTCAATTCCGTAAGAGAATCCTCAGTCACATTTTGAATTTCTCTTGCTGGAATGAAATTTGGATCACAAATTTTATCTAGAATTGCATCGATATCCGGATTCATGTCAGATTTTTCCATGATTTCATTGACATATTTATCTCCGTGAAAGAATCGATAAGGAAACTCCCTCACATAGTGAGAGTTATTAATTCGCTGAGGGAAGTATCCATCAAAATATGTATTTGGAATCCAAACAATTTTGCAATTCTCATTCAATTTGCTCGAAATATTTTTTGTCGCCAGAATTTTTCCGAATTTATTGGTTTCCTTTACACGTTGAGAAATGAAGAGGTCGACGAGCTGTAAAAACTGCCCCCCCCCCCCGAAAATCGATCTCACAAGATCATCATTATATTGACACACTGCTGGAATTCTCAAAAAGAAATATTCCTTTTGAAATTGAAAATGACTCGACAACATTTGTTGCAAAGCTCCCATTTGGCAATTTCCATAGAGCATCACAATTTTTTTCCCAGATTCTTTTTTGATTTTTTCGATCGCATCGATGCAAGTTGATTCAGGCAATTTGTGTCTCAGAAAGTAATAGTAGTCAATGAATTGGTCATTCAATGTGACTTCGAAATTTTTGCCGTCTAAATCGATCGCCGCAAATTTGAATTCCAAAATTAACTCACTCCTCGAACTTGTCTGCCCACCACTGCTTGATATATTCCCTTTGAAACTCTCGAAAATTGCCGTGAAAATCCCACAATCCTCGATTCGCGAAATAGACATAGCGTTCATTTCGAATATCAAAGAACTTCGTCACGCTGGGATACAGTGGAATATCTTGTCCAATTAACGAGAAATTGACGTTTGTCCAATCGATAAGTTCTCTGTATTGAAAGAAATTATCTGAACGCATTCCAATGGCTCTGAGAATTCGCCGTGCAACTTCCATCAAAACTTGCGGTGTTGGATGATTTTGCGAGTAAAACAGACGATTTCCAAAGATGTTATCTTCAACATAATCGGCGATTTTAACTTCACAAAAATATTCACGCCTTCGAAGTTCAGCAATAGATTGCTCGACTTTATCCTGAATCGTTTTTTTAGGAATGAAATCCGGCGAGCTTAACTTATTGAGAAACGCCTCGATATCCGGATTCATTTGCGATGCGCTCATAGTTTCATCGATGTACCGATCGGCTAGAGGGAATCGTTTGGGAGTTTTTTCAGGCATGCGTTGTCTAGCAGCTAACTGTGGAAAATAACCGAGAAAATAAGTGTTTGGAATCCAAAGAATTTTACATTTTTCGAGGAGCTTTCCAGAAATTTTTCGAGTTGCAAGTTCTGGACTGAATTTATTGTTTGAATCCACATGTTGCGAAATGAAAAGATCGACTAGTTGTAAAAACTGCCCCCCCCCCCGTAAATCAAATCTACTTTATCGACATACTGACATACAGCTGGAACAGTTAAAAAGAAATACTCTTTTGGAAATTGAAAATGCTTAAGTAAAATCTTTCGAAGTGATAGCGTCTGACAATTTCCAAAGATCATTGCACATTTCTTTTTTGATTCTCGTTTGATCTTTTCAATTGCATCAATACAAACTGATTCTGAAACGTGATTGCGAATAAGTCTATAATCAATTTCGGAATCGTTGAGTTTGAATTGAAAAGGGCTACCGTTAGAGTTTGCGGCAGTGAATTCAATTTCCAAAACCAAAACCTACCTTTCCTGCGAATTGTTGAGTTGCCCGATATAATTTGTCACGAATTGCTGCGCAGTTCTTCCATTGCGTCCGGAGTGAGTCATTTCCCATCGCAATGCTTCGATTCTCAAAGTTTCATCGTCAAGATCGATTCCAGATCCAGCGAGCATGTGTCTAATTATCGCGAAAAATTCATCTTGATCCGGCGCGTAATAATGGACAATCAATCCAAATCGATCCGCTAATGATATCGTTTCATTCGCGCTATCGTCTCGATACAACTCGCCCTTAGATTCATCTCGATCCTCGAAATCCTCGCGAATCAAATGACGTCGATTCGATGTTGCATATATCAAAACATTTTCCGGACGAATCGATGCTCCTCCCTCGATTGCAGATTTCAAAAATTTGAATTCTGGATCTTCTCGCTCGAATGATAAATCGTCGAGGAAAATGATGAATCGTTTGCTCGGAAATTCTCTGAGCATCTCAAAAATTTTGGCGAGATCTTTCAATTGCGGTTTATTGAGCTGCAGCAATCGAAGTCCCTCTGGATAAAATTCATTGATCAACGCTTTCACTGATGACGATTTTCCAGTTCCCCGTGCACCGATCAATAAAACATTATTCGCCGGCTTTCCATCAACAAAAGCGCGAGTGTTGGATCGCAGCATTTCTTTCTGTGATTCATAACCGACGAGATCAAAAAATCGAATTGGATCAAAATGCTCAATCCCGACGAGTTTCTGCTTTTCATCATGCCAGCGAAATGCTCGATACACCGCCAAATCTCCATAACCATAGCGGCAGTAATAAGCGATCAATGCATCAGCGATTTCATCATAACTCGTGACTTTCGACAGCATGTTTTCCAAAAACAATTCCGGCTCGTCATGTTTTTCAAGCGTCGGCTGATAATCTGAAATCAGTGGAAATGTTGAGACGAGATCATAATCAGAAATCATTGGCTCGATTATCTCGATGTCATGAACAAACGCCGCATGCAGACTTGTCCCGATCGATCCTCGATTTTTTTCCACAGTTTCAGACACGAGATTTGGTTTTCTTGTCAATAAATATAATGCATACTCGCGAATCACATTTCCGCGAAGTCCAAGAGTCTCCGCTTTCTCGATGAAAAGTGAAACTACCAGCGAAATATTTTCCGGCGATGGATCATAAAATACATCTTGAAACGCGCAAATCGCTGGATCAGTTTGCAATGATTGACAGACATATAGATCATTGACGTTCAAATTCGGCATTGAATCAACTCCTAATTTTTTAAATCTGGACGAAGTTTTTCAGCTCCACGCAGATAGACATGCTGAATCTCGCGCTGAGATTTTTCAGTTTCCACTAGCAACAAGACTCGAATGCATTTTTCCAAACTTCCATCGATTGCCAATTGACGCGCATCGAACAATGGTACAAATTCGAATCCAGAAATTTTTCGAACTCCAGCTGTTGGAAATGCTGCCGTGAGATCTTCAGTCATTGAAAAAATCGTTGCACCGATATCTTCCGTCGCGATTTGATTTCGATTCAAAATCCATGACTAATTTTTTTAAATCTGGACGAAGTTTTTCAGCTCCACGCAAATAGACATGCTGAATCTCGCGCTGAGATCTTTCAGTTTCAACCAATAACAAGACTCGAATGCATTTTCCCAAACTTCCATCGATTGCCAATTGACGCGCATCGAACAATGGTACAAATTCGAATCCAGAAATTTTTCGAACTCCAGCCGTTGGAAATGCTGCCGTGAGATCCTCAGTCATTGAAAAAATCGCCGCACCGATATCTTCCGTCGCAATTTGATTTCGATTCAAAATTTCCGCGACCAGCTCTCGAGCCGCCGCATGAATTTCATCTTTGGAATTTTTTTCAACAGTTATTGCTCCACGAATTCCTCGCATTGTTAAATCCTTTCAACAAAAAATTTTTATCGATTCTACACGACGCAATTGAAAATCTCAACTTGCTAGACGGTGCGATGAATTTTTGCTAGAATATCGCGAATTTTAGAAATAGAGGTTGAATATGAATCAAAGCCGATTGACTCCAATTTCAGAATGTGGATTGCTCATTGCGATTTCAATTCTGCTCGGTGCAATTTCAATGTATCTCCCGATTCTCGGAACGATTGTCGAATTTTTTTGGACGTTTCCTCTGCTCGTGATAGTCGTGCGCCATGGAATTTCGCGCGGATTGATTTCATGGTTTGCCGTGACAATTCTATTTTCACTGTTCGTTGGACCTCTAACAGCTGTGAGAATGTCAATTTCATACGGCGCAGCATCGATCGCTTTGGGATTTGGAATTGTGAAAAATTTCCGCCCGACGATTTCAATTGCAATATCGATGATAGCTGGATTTGCGGCTCAGATATTGACAGTCGCAATTCTATTTTTCTTTCTCGATATCAACATTATCACGATGCAATTGAAACTCGTTCAAGAATCGTTCGATCAAACTTTCGCGATGTATGAAAGTCTTGGCGTCGATCCTAAAACAATTTCTGAAGCTAAATCGCAAATCAATCCGGCTCTCGAAATTGTCGCTGTGATTATGCCGCTGATTTTCACATTCGTTGCCGCGATTAACACTCTGATTTCATACAAAGCGATCAAATGGATTTTTCCAAAAATTGGATTGGGCTCAAAAATCATCGATCTGCCGGCGTTCAAAGACTGGAGATTCCCCAGCGCATGTCTATATCTCCTTGCATTTTCATTAATCGGTTTGTATTGGGGAACGACAAGGCAGATTCTTCCGCTGTATCAAGTCTCGCTGAATGTGAATATCTTGACGATGTTTATCGGTTTATTTCAAGGAATGTCAGTCGTTGCATTTTTCATGGATTGGAAAAATATTTCAAAAACGATTCGAAACATTTTCTTCATTATCATGTTTTTCCAATTGATTCTGATGGAAATTGTAGCATTCATCGGGCTTTTCGATATGATTTTTGATTATCGAAAAAGATTCACTGAAAAATTTCGGAAATAAAAAATGATCCCTCGATGTGAGAGATCAAAATTATTCTTCGTCGAGAATATCGCGATGCATTTCTTCAGCACTTGTATAAACTTTTCTCGAGAGATGCATTCCGGCTTGAACTTCACGAAGATATTTTTCAAGCTCTGGAGTCATTTCAATTTCTTGATATTCCTCGTCGAGATTTTCTTCTTCGATTTTTTTCTGAGTTTCCATTATCAATTCCTCCTCAAAAACTTTTTTCAACGGCGTCAGCATTTTTGAAATGATCCCTCCAATTGTCCCCGAAGATACTCTGCCACAATTCAGCCGTCGAATGATAAACTTCATCGACAACATCTTCGCCGCGCATGACTCCGAGCAGATATTGTTCAAGTTCCGGAGTCATTTCGATTTCTTGATATTCCTCGTCGAGATTTTCTTCTTCAATTTTTTTCTGAGTTTCCATTGTGATTCCTCCTCAAAATTTTTTCAAAAAATATCTCACGCTAAAAATTCTGTCAATAGAGGTGCATCATGCCGCGAAATCTTTCAGCGTGGATTGATTTGTGCGTTCATTTGACAATTATGCTCGTGCTAATCGGTCTGCTCGCCTGCTATCATCGAAACCTTGCAGCGATGGCATTCGTTGTCTGGCTCATGCTTGCATTTTTCGCTAGAGATAGGTCAATTCATCGCGCACGGAGATTTCGTCATTACTTCGAATCGATAATCGCCGGCGTCAATGAATCGATGAAAGTTGCATCGCGAGATCTTCCAATCGCGATAATTATTCTGGATATCGATGGGCGCGTTCAATGGTCAAATAAACGTGCATCGAAAATCATCGGTAAAAAATTGGTTCAAGATTTGAGTTTCAGCGATATTTGGGAGGACTTCGATCTCGATAAAATTTTTGGAGTCGAAGGGGAATTTCAAACTCGGCAGGAGGATAAGACTTTCCATATTTTCCACACGCCGGTCGTTGTGAAAAATACAAAGATGATCGCGCTGTATATTCGCGATGTGTCAGACGTCGAAGAACTCAAGACGGAATATTTAATGAGCCGAACGACGTTGATTTATGTTCAAATCGATAATTATGATGAAGTGACTTCCGGATTGAGTGAAGCTGAACTTGCCGCATTGATGCTCGCGGTGAATCAACAGCTCGAGGCATGGAGAGAATCGCTCGGAGGATTTTTGCGTCGAGTTTCAGACGATCAATATGTAGTGATTTTGGAGCGGGCGATGCTCGATAAAGCGATTGAACAGAAATTCGATGTTCTCGACAAAGTTCGGCAGTTGACTGGAGCTCGAAAAATCCCCGTGACTTTATCGATGGGAGTTGCAGTCGCTGAAAAATCGCCGTTTGAAAATTCCATGTCTGAACTCGATGCCCGCGCTCAAGCTGGATTGGATTTAGCATTGGGACGCGGGGGAGATCAAGTCACAGTGTCAATCGATGGCAAGAATCAATTCTTCGGCGGCAAAACTAAGGCTGTCGAAAAACATTCGAGGGTCAGAGCGCGAGTCATTGCTCATGCGCTGCGAGAAATCATGGAAGGCTCGGACGAAATTTTCATCATGGGACACCATAACGAGGATTTCGACTGCTTCGGTGCGGCGATGGGAGTGGGACTCATGGCGCGGCATCTGAAAAAAAACTTCCATATAATATTGAGCGACATGAATTCTGGAATTGATAAATTCGTTGACGTGTTGAAATCCGCGGAAAATTATCCCGATGAAATTATTCGCGTTGGAGAAATCACACTCGGCGCGTCAGTCTCACCATTGTTGATTGTTGTCGATACACACATTCCACATCTCGTAGCAGCTCCAGGGCTGTTGGAAAAAATCTCGCGAGTTATCGTGATAGATCATCATCGCCGTTCAGAAAAAGTGATCAAAAATACATTGCTTTTTTATTCCGAGACAGCGGCGAGCTCTGCATCTGAACTTGTCACGGAGTTATTGATGTATTTCAGCGACGAATTGAAATTCTCGAAATTCGATGCGACTGGACTTTATTCCGGAATTGTTGTCGATACAAAAAATTTCTTAGTCAATGCTGGCGCACGAACTTTCGATGCAGTGGCATATCTTCGTCGAAACGGCGCAGATCCAGTTTTGGTCAGCGAATTATTCCGAACTGATTTTGAGACAACAATGACTTTATCGCGAGCTGAAGGTCGGGCTGAATATTACGAGGGAGGATTGCTAGTCTCGACGATTCCAACAATCACGCCGAACGTTCAAATCATTGCCGCGCAAACTGCCGATGCATTGCTTAGAATCGAGGGCGCGCAAATGACGATTGTCTGTTTCCAGTTGCAGCCGGATGTTGTAGGAATTTCTGCGCGATCGACTGGCGAATGCAATGTTCAATTCATAATGGAGCAATTTGGCGGTGGAGGGCATCAAAACGTCGCGGGAGCTCAAGTCAGGGGCGAGCATTTGGATGATGTTAAGGATCAAGCGATTTTGCTCGGTCGAAAAATGATTGCCGATCTCGAAAAGGAGAAACAGGCTCAAAAAAATTCGAAGGGAGAAATTAGACAATGAAAGTAATTCTGCAGCAGGATGTCAAAAATTTCGGCAAGAAGGGAGATATCGTCGAGGCAAAAGATGGATATGCCCGCAATTTTTTACTTCCGCGGAAATTGGCGATTCCTGCAACGTCTGAAAATCTCAACGTCGCAAAATCTCAAGCGGGAGCAGCTGAACGTAAAAAGCAGCAGGATGCCGATGAAGCTAAATTGCTCGCGTCGCAATTGGAAAAAGTTTCAGTGACTGTGCCAGTTCAAATTGGTGCGGGCGGAAAATTATTCGGTTCTGTCGGTGGAAAGGATATCGCCGAGGCTTTGAAACGTGAGAAAGGAATTGAAGTCGATCGACGCAAAATCTCGATTCCGTCAGAAGTTACAGCTCCAGGAACTTATGAGGCGATCATCAAAGTTCATCCTTCAATCACGAGCAAAGTTCAATTTACGGTTGTCGAAGCTTAATCACAAATAAAAAAAGAGATCCATCGATCTGAATTTTGATCGGTGGATCTCTTTTTTTGTTCGGAAAATTTTTTATCTGAAAAGATCTGTGAGTGGATTTGAATTGTTATCACTGAAATTTGAAGTCGAGGGATTATTCGCGCCAGGCAGCATCGATTGAAGCCAGCCGCTGAAACTATCTGGATTCCTCGTCTGAATCAAAACGATTCCTGGACCTCTGAATCTGCAAACCAATCCCTCGCCCGATGTGAAACTCGAAATCCAGCCAGTCGCCGCTTTCTCGATATTGTACTGCATATAATCCGGCCATGCGACTAGATGTCCATTATCAACGATAACTTCCTCGCCCGCCTCAAGATTGATTGGATGAATCACGCCGAAGCTGCTCAGAAAAACTGTTCCGCGACCTTTAACGTTCAAAATGAAAAATCCTTCGCCTGATAGAAATCCTTGCGAGAGATTCTGCATTTTTGTCTCGACTTCGATTCCTTCAGTCCCCGCCATAAATCCATCTTTTTGAACTCGTAGCCCATATGATCCATCGAGCTCAACATCCAAAATTCCACCGATCTGCTGATGTCCGAGCAACACTTTTCCATCGCCGCGAGTTGCCGCTAATTCTTGAAAGAAAAAACTCTCGCCCGCTAAAAATTTCCGCATGAGTCCCTTGAGAACTCCTCCATCCATTTTTCCCTCGAGCGTGATATTCGGCGACATTGCTATCATTGCATCGGATTCAGCCTTGATTCTTTCACCGCGTCTCAACGAACATTCGAGAATTGGAAACGCTTCCGGATATAAAATTTTGTAATTCACAATCTCACCTCAAAAAATTTTTGAAATTCACCGGCACAATTTTAGCACAACTTCTTCGAGCAATTCAGCTCCAGCTCCGCCAGTTTTGAAAAGATAATCAGCGTCGCAAAGTTTCAAATATGAATCTTCGAGCGTCTGCATTTCAAATTTCTCGGAAGTCTGTCCCAATTTTTCAGCAACATATGGATTCATTTCCAGCGGTTTTCCGAGATTTTTCCCGCGAGTTCCCCGCTTGATCCAAATTTTTGTCTGAATCAACTGCCGAACATATTTCGCGAGCATCCCGACAATCAATGGTAAAAACACTCCATCATGAATTTGTCGGCGCAATAATTCAATCGCTCGATTTGCATTCTTCTTCGAAATCTCCTCGTTCAATGCAAAATTTGAAATCTCTGGAAGTGTTGAAAAAATTTCCTCGAGATTCTCGCGAGTCACCAAGTTTCCTTCAATAAATAGTGGTAATTTCTCAAGCTCACCGCTCAAAAAATTCAGCGAAATTGGATCGAGTCCCGCAATCGCTGATAAAAAATATTCCCGCGCGTCTTTATTGAAATTCAAATTCAACTCGCGAATTTTCTCATTGAACCACGGCTCGATTTCCCATGGACGAAGCGGATCTGATTCCAAAATTGCACCAAATTTATCGACAGCTTTATAGATTTTCTTCCGCTTATCTGGTTTCGAATCTGTTACAAATATTATGAATGTTGACGTTGGAATTTTCTCGAAAAATTTTGTGAGTCGATCGATTGATTTGTCTTTGGAGTCTGAATCTTTGAATAGAGTTGTATGCTCAAGCAAAATAGCGATTCGACTTGAGAAAAATGGAACTGTCTGCGCTGTGATAATCAAGTCTGCAGGATTCATATCGTCAACGCGCGTCAATCCTACTTCGATTTCAGATTTATCGGGAAAGATTTTTTCGAGGATTTTTGATTTTGCTCGATCGATGAAATATCGCTCCTCGCCGCCGAGCAAAAAGATCTGCGATGAATTCTTATCAAGTGTTTTCATGAATTCTGGAAATTTCATTGAATGCATCCTTTCGAAAATTTTTATACTAACACGCTCGAGTTTTGTTAAAATGCTCGCGTTTCGAAATTGAAACTGAATTTGAATTGGTTGAATCTGAGGGGAGAGAAATTATGTTCGGCTCTATAGATATTGGAATCGATCTCGGAACGGCAAATGTGCTTGTCTATGTCAAAGGCAAAGGCGTGGTTTTGAGAGAACCATCTGTCGTTGCAATTGATCGCGACACTGGGAGAGTTCTTGCGATTGGTGAAGATGCCCGCCAGATGATTGGGCGCACTCCCGGCAACATCATTGCGATTCGTCCGCTCCGCGATGGAGTTATTGCCGACTATGATATCACTGAAGGCATGCTCCGTCATTTTATCGATAAAGTTGTCGGAAAATCTTTTGTATTCCGTCCGCGAATCATGATTTGCATTCCGTCGGGAGTTACAAGCGTCGAACAGCGTGCAGTTCAAGAAGCAGCTGAGCAGGCTGGAGCAAAATACACTCAATTAATCGAAGAACCGCTGGCGGCAGCATTGGGAGCAGGGCTCGATATTTCTGAACCATATGGCTCAATGGTTGTAGATATCGGCGGTGGAACGACTGATATTGCAGTGATTTCGCTCGGCGGCATCGTTGTGAGTGACAGTTTGAGAATTGCCGGCGATCGTTTCAATGAAGAGATTATCAACTATGTTCGTCGAGAATTCAATCTGATGATTGGCGAGCGGACTGCTGAAAATATCAAAATCGAAATTGGAGCAGCATATCGAGGCGCGCGAGATGATTCCATGGATATTCGCGGGAGAGATCTTTTGACTGGACTTCCTAAAAATGTTCAAATCACTTCAGACGAAGTTGCTGGCGCAGTTGAATCGTCAGTGATGCAGATTGTCGAGCATGTCAAAAATGTTTTAGAAGATACTCCTCCAGAACTCGCGTCAGATATCATGGATCACGGAATTATCATGACTGGCGGCGGAGCGATGCTCTATGGACTCACGGAATTGATTCGCCATGCAACAGATATCCCGACAGTTTTAGCTGATGATCCGATGTCATGCGTTGCAATTGGAACTGGAAAAGCTCTCGATGTTTTCGATCGAATGGATGGCAAGGCGATTCACATGGAATTCAAAGATTGAAATTTGTACTAAAAACTCAAATCGAGTATAAATTTCAAAATTTGTACTAAGAATCAATTTTGAGTATAAATTTTAGAAAATCAAATTGGAAATCTTCATCGGTAGGAAAAATTTTTCAAATGCAGAAATTCTCCTCGGGAAAATTTTAAGCTTGAGTGAAATTTTGACGATCGATCTGCAGAATTTTCTCGAGGAGGGATTTGAAAAATGTGGAGGGGACTCTACACTGCCGCGATTGGCATGATGTCTGAAATGAAACGCACCGATGTCATTTCGAACAATCTCGCCAACGCAAATACAAATGGCTACAAAAAAGATATCACTGTCCACGGCGAATTCGAATCGATGTTGATTCGTCGAGCGTATGATTCGCGGGATGATGATGCGCTGGTCAATTGGGATGTGACTCGATTCCGTCAATTCACGGTTGAAGATGACAGAGATCCAGCGATCGGGCGGCTCGGAATGGGAGATTATATCGATGAAATTGCTCGCGATGAATCTCAAGGCGCACTCGAGACTACTGGAAATCAGCTCGATGTTGCGATAATTGGAAATGGATATTTCGCAATTCAAACTGATAGAGGAGTTCGATACACTCGCGACGGTGCATTTTTCCGAAATTTTCAAGGCGTTCTGCAAAATGTTCGAGGACAAAATGTTCTCAATACTCAAGGACAGCCGATAACAATTCCGCCCGGAACTTCAAACATTGCATTCGATGAAGCGGGAGGAGTTTATGCAGACAATCAATTGATCTCCCAACTTCAACTCGTGGAATTCGATGATTGGCGTGCATTGCATAAAGAAGGAGACAATTTATTAGTCGCTCAAGACGGTGCAAATCCTCAGCCTGCAACTGGAACGGTTCAGCAGGGAGTTTTGGAAAAATCTAACACTCAAATCGTCTCGGAAATGGTTGAATTAATCGCGAATCAAAGACAGTACGAGGCGAATTCCAAAGCTGTCACAACTCAAGACGAAATGCTCGAGAAATCTGTCAACGAAGTCGGAAATCCAACGTAATTTGAGGAGGTAATTTTTTATGATGCGTTCACTCTGGTCTGCCGCGTCAGGAATGAAAGCGGAACAGACAAACATGGATATCGTGGCTCACAATATCGCAAACGTCAATTCATATGGAAACAAAAAAGTCCGTGCAGAATTTCAAGATTTGATCTATCAGACCTTGCGAGATGCTGGAGCAGTCAGCGGTGCAGATTCTCAATATCCTACCGCGATGCAGGTTGGACTTGGAACTCGAGTCGCGGCAACACATCGAGTTTTCACTCAAGGACCTCTTCAAACTACGGAAAATCAATTGGATCTAGCGATTTCCGGCGATGGATTTTTCAGAATCACTTTGCCCGATGGAACAACTGCATACACTCGTGACGGCTCTTTCAAATTGGATTCCGATCGTCGAATCGTAACATCAGACGGTTATCCTCTCGCCGATGGAATTACAATCGATGAATCCGCGCCATATTCTTCGATAGTCATTTCGAGCGATGGGCGAGTTTCATACACTCCAAACGGCGGAACTCAAACTGAAGCTGGACAAATCACTATCGCGCGATTCGTGAATCCTGAAGGCTTGACTTCGATGGGCAAAAATCTATTTCTAGTCTCGGAAGCATCCGGAGATCCAATCGAAAGCAATCCTGGAACTGACGGCGCAGGTGAAGTTGTTCAAGGAACTCTCGAGATGTCCGGCGTTCAAATCGTCGAAGAAATGGTCAATATGATTGTCGCTCAGCGTGCTTATGAATCGAATTCCAAAGCAATCATAACTTCCGATTCAATGCTTGAAACTGCAAACGGCTTGAAACGATAAAAATTTCGTGAGGTGAGGATCGTGTTGAGTTTCCTTCCATATAATACGGCTCGATCGATCATTTTCTCACTAATTATCGTCTCGAGCCTTCTTATCGCAACGGAAGTCTCGGCAAAAATCAATACTCAAGCCGAGCGGTATCCTCAAATTATCACCGGCGATTATCTTGAACAAATCGGACGTCAGAAAATCGAGGAAACTTTGATTGAGCGTGGGGAGATTCGCCGATTCGAAATCGATCTGAATCGCGTGATTCAAGATGTCAGAGTTCCAATCGGTGCATTGACTTATAAAGTGATTCTTGGACGCGGAATCCATTACGGTGGATTGACTCCCGCGGCAGTTCAGATTTTCGTCGGCGGAAAATTATTCCGTGCAGTAAATTGCTATTTCAATGTCCATGTTTACGATACGATTCTAGTCGCGACTCACGATTTGAAACTCGAAACTCCAGTTGTCGCGTCAGATTTTGCATTGGAAGAGAAAGAGATTTTCAATGCATCTGAACAATTCATGCTCGATTCCGAACCGATTCTTGGAAAAGTTCCGGTGCGAGTCATTCGAAGCGGCTCACCAGTTTCCGAACGGCTTTTTCAAAATCCAATCGTGATTGAAGTCGGCTCACCAGTTCAAATCGTCGCAACTTTCAACGGCGTCTCGGTTAGAACTGAAGGCGTCGCGATGCAAAGAGGACGTGTCGGTGGATTTATCAAAGTCAAAAATGTTCTTTCATCGAAAATTTTGCGTGTGAAAGTGATCGATGAACACACTGTCGAGGTTGCTTGATTTTTTGGGAGATTGATCAAAATGGATTGTAAGAAAAAAATTCTTGGATTGACTGCCCTTTCAATGATTTTCAGTGGAGGAAATTTTGTTTCGATGGATATTCCGCAATCGGTTTATGCTGCCGCTAAAACTCCAAGATTCACCGTCGAAAAAGCGAATGACTATATTCAAGCGCACAAATCTGAAGTCAATTCGCGATGGTATCCGACTTATCACATCGCTGCGCCATATGGCTGGGTGAATGATCCGAACGGTTTCAGCTATTTCAACGGCGAGTATCATTTTTTCTATCAACATTATCCATATGAATCGAAATGGGGGCCGATGCATTGGGGACATGTTGTCAGTAAAGATTTAGCGCATTGGAAACATTTGCCAGTCGCGTTAGCTCCGGATCAAAAATATGATGTTGATTATACTGGCGGCTGTTTCAGTGGCAGCGGAATCGAGAAAGATGGCAAGCTCTATCTGATTTATACCGCGCACCATGAAACTATGAGCGGCAAGCGGACTGAAACTCAAGCTTTGGCAGTCAGTTCAGACGGAATCCATTTTGAGAAATCGAAGAAGAATCCAATCATAAAAGTTCCAAAAGGTAATGATTTTTCAGCAGTCGATTTTCGCGATCCCAAAGTTTGGGAGCATGATGGAAAGTATTATCTAGTTGTCGGAACGAAAACTACTGATAAGCCGAGTCTCGGTGAGATCATGCTTTTCGAATCGGACAATCTTGAAAAATGGACTTATCGAGGAATCGCGGCGAAGAGTGACAGCGTCGAAAATGGATTTATGTGGGAATGTCCAAATTTCGCGGAAGTTGATGGGCGCGATGTATTGATTCTTTCGCCAATGATTTTTGCAGATGGACAAGAATCTCACAAAGTTGTATATACGATCGGCGAGATGAATTATGAAACTGGAAAACTTTCTCACGGCGATTATGACTTGCTAGATTATGGATTTGATTTTTATGCTCCTCAAGTCATGCAAGCTCCAGATGGACGCTGCATCATGATTGGCTGGATGGATAATTGGGACATTCCGATTTATGATTCGAAATCCGGCGATGGATGGGCATGCATGATGACTGTTCCGCGCGAATTGCATATTAAGGATGGAAAAATTATCAGCACGCCAGTAAAAGAATTGGAAAGCTTGCGTCAGACTGAAACGCGTTATCAAAATTTGAATCTGAATCAAGAAACTCAACTCGACGGAATCCATGGATCGGTCGGAGAACTGCTGCTCGATGTTGATACGAAGGCAAGTCAATCCTTCCAAATCAAATTGAGATCCTCTGCTAAGGAAGAAACAATTTTGTCTTATGACAACGGAATTTTTAAAGTTGATCGATACAAATCCGGCGTTGGTCCTGGTGGAATGAGTGAGGTTCAATTAGCTCCGAGCGACAAATTGAAAATGCAGATCTTTTTGGACAAATCTTCCGTCGAAGTCTTTTTGAATGATGGCGAGGCAGTTATCTCGACGCGAATTTATCCGGATGAATCATCGCAGGATATCGTTTTCATTCCGAACGGAAATCTTAAAATTGACAACGTAGCTTTCTACACTTTAGATAAAGGATTGGAATGATTCGAAATTAATGGAGGTCGTCTGATGTGGCGATCTCTATTTTTTTAGAGGGGAGGCTCTCGAATTGAAACTCAAGACCAAAATTTTCATGGCGACTCTTTTAACTTCAATCGCAATGAGTTCAATTGCTTCGAATGTTGACGCGAGATCTCTTTGGGTCGAGCATCCAAATCACAGTTTGTATTCGGAACGCAAAGCAAATTCAGTCGGCGATATTTTGACGATCGTGATAAATGAATCAACGACCGCGACAGCTACAAAAGCTCATTCGAATTCGAAATCTGGAAGTACAAGTCTCAGCGCAGGAACTGGAATTTTTCACTTTTTAGCAGCCGCAGCAGCCAGCGGATCAGATAGTTTCACTGCGAACGGCTCAGCCAGCGATATCAATCGAGTCACAGGGCGAGTCACCGTTACAGTTGTCGAAGTTTTGCCGAATGGAAACATGGTTATCGAGGGATCTCAATCGATTTGGCAGCTCAAAGATGAGCATAAAATCACAGTTCGCGGCGTCGTTCGAAAAGATGATGTCCTTTCAGATAATACAGTTCCTTCGACGCAAGTTGCAGATGCGACAATTCACATCGATGGCAGAGGTCCTCTCAATGCTAAACAGCGTCAAGGAATCCTCACACAAATTTTCAACTTCCTATTCTGATGAATATTTTACAAACTCTAAAAAAGATCCCATCCAAAGCAAAATCACTCGGTTCGAGAATTTTGACAGCGATCAAAAACAATTTCTTCGTTCGTCATTTCAAAAAAATTCTGATCGGAATCATTGTGATAATCGCGCTCCTATTTTTCATTCGATGGATTATCGTTGGAGTTATCACAAAACTGATTATCACTTTGGCGGCGAGCATGTTTCCAGATTTCAATCTCGCTGAATTCGTCTCAAGTACAATCGATCAGATCAAAAATTTTTTCTCGAATCTGTTTTGAGGAGGAATTTGTAATGGAAGATCCAAAACAGAATCAAAATGAAGAAGAATATGAAGAGATGTCTCCGAAACTCTCGGCATATATTCGTGAAATTGAAGAAGGTCGCGAGCCTGTTTATGGCGACTATAAAACTCCCGATGAAATGTGGGAGGATATTTTTGGAGATCGATGGCGCGAGGTCATGAAACAATGTTGATTCAACGCCGCACCAAGCAATTCACTCGCGATATTCGTCGAATGGAATCGCGCGGCAAAGATCTATCGAAACTCAAAACGGTTATCGATGTACTTTGCGAGGGACAGCCACTTCCTGAACAATATCGAGATCATCCATTACGAGGAGATTGGGAAGGTTATCGTGAATGTCACATCGAGTCAGATTGGCTGCTCGTTTATAAAATCGAGGAGAAAAAATTGATCCTCGTTTTGACTCGAACGGGATCTCACGCTGATATTTTTTGAAAGGAGGCAATTCTCAATGGAAGATCCAAAACAGAATCAAAACGAAGAAGAATATGAAGAGATGTCTCCGCGACTCTCAGCATATATTCGTGAAATTGAAGAAGGTCGCGAAAAATTGATAGGTCCTTCCAAATCTCGTGCAAAAATGTGGGAGGAAATTTTGGGAGAAAACTGGAGAGATGCCTTCGAGAATCCCGATGTTGTTTCGAATGAAAAATTTTGATCAAACATCGAATTGATTCAAATACCAATTGGATGTTTTGAATCTCGGAAGTTTTTTGAAAGGAGGAACAGATTTGAAAAAATTCTTCACCAAAATTTTCACGGCGATCTTTGCATTATCGATTTTCATTGTGCCAATGCAAAACGCTGAAGCAGTTGCATCGACAACGCGAATCAAGGATATCGCCAAAGTTCAAGGCGTTCGATCAAACCAACTCTTGGGCTATGGATTGGTCGTCGGTCTGAATGGAACGGGCGATTCTGATGATACGATTCAAATGATTCGCTCGACGATTAGTCTGCTCAAAGAATTTGGAATCACTGTTGCGGAATCGGATATTGATATTGATAACACCGCAGCAGTCATTGTCACAGCGACTTTGCCGCCATTCGTTCGAGAAGGCGATACAATCGATGTAACGATTTCATCGATGGGCGACGCCTCGAGCATTCAAGGCGGAACATTGCTGCAAACTCCACTTCGAGCAGCAGATGGCGAGGTTTATGCAGTTGCTCAAGGAGCAGTGTCAACCGGTGGATTCGCTGCGGGAGGAGGCGGCGGTGGTGGAAACAATCGAGCCACGCGAAATTTTCCAACCGTCGGAATGTGTCCAAATGGAGCGATAGTTGAGCGGACAGTCGAAGATGACGATATAGGCAGTGATGGAAGAATTTCTCTTTCATTGATGCAGTCTGATTTCACGACGGCGACTCGAGTTGCATCGGCAATCAATGCTCGATTTGGAGCGATCGCTCGTCCAGCAAATCCAGGGAGAATTGACATTCGAATTCCGAATTATTATCGCGGAAATGTTGTTGCATTCATCGCGGGAGTCGAAGAATTAATGGTGACGCCGGATAATGTTGCGAAAGTTGTCATGAATGAAAGAACTGGAACGATTGTCATGGGCGGCGATGTTTCAGTCGATGAATGTGCAATAACTCAAGGCGGTTTGACAATTCGAGTTCGCCGCGATGAAAATGCATTTATGCCTGCGCCGTATAGCTATGGAAGCTCTCTCACGACGGAAAGCACGGAAATCGAAGTCGAAGAGGAGATGGGCAACACTGTGATTCTCCCTGCGACGGCGAGCATCAGTGATATCGTTGGCGCACTGAATGCAGTCGGTGCAACGCCTCGCGATACAATTTCGATTCTTCAAGCGATGAAAGCCGCTGGAGCTATCCACGCAGAAATTCAAATCATTTAATCGAAAGGAGGATGTTTAGATGAATATTTCTCCGATAATACAGAATTCGATAATCGGAACGAATTCAAATGTTCAAGCGACTCAAGCGCGAGCTGAAGGAATTCAATTCGATCAAATGCTCGAAGAGGCTCAGCGAAATGCTGAATCTGCAACTCAATCGACTCAAAAATCCGCACACATCAAAACTCCGGAGGAACTTGAACTCGAGGCTCAGCAGCTTCGCGATGCTTGTCAACAATTCGAGGCGATGTTTCTCGATTTAATGTGGCGGGAAATGCGAAAAACTGTTCCGAAAGATGAATTAATCGGCAATTCGAACGCTATCGATATGTTCCAGGAAATGCATGACACTGAAATCATGAAAAATATTTCCAAGGCGGGCGGAATTGGAATCGCCGATATGATGGTGCGACAGCTTTCTCCTCAAAATCCAATTCGATACGAGTGATTGAAATGAAAAAATCCATGAAAAAATCTTTGACGGTCGCGATTAGTCTCGCGATCTTTTTTTTGCCTAATCTTGTTTCAGCGGAAGCGAGCGTCAATACAAATCCAAATGAGAGAATTTTTTTCAAACATCCAGATCCTCAAGCGGAATTTTCGGCGAAAATGCAGCGTCGATCTAATAGAGCTAGAAAAAAAATCTCGCCGGATATAATTGAAAAGATCAAAAAAATCGAGCCGCCCAATATCCAAAATTCTCCGGAAATTGAAACTCCTTCGGAATTTTGGGAAATGGAAATCGCGCCGGGATTGATCGAAAAAATTTACACACATTCAGCTCGCGGCGATCGAGTCAAGGCTTATTGTTTGATTGCGGATCACGATCGATATGAATTGACGCCGATGTTAGCTCTTGGAAAAGTTCAAGGGCGAGCGACAGTGTCAGACATGTATCGCGACTTCAATGCATGGTCAGATAATTCAGCGGTCGGAGCGATTAATGCATCGTATTTCGCGGTGACTGGAGATTTGATTGGCGTCACGAAAATCGATGGGCTTGCCGCTGGAACGACTTATTTCGAGCGATCTGCAATTGGAATAATGCCCGATGGAACTGCAGTCTTTGGAAAAAATTATTACGACGGACACGTGACGCTCGGCAATATGACTTTGCCAGTGTCGGGAGTCAATCACGAACGCAGCGATAACAATCTGATTATTTACAATCGCTGGTTTGGTGAATCAACTCGCACGAATGAATTTGGTTTGGAATTTGTCGTTGAGAATGGTTATGTCACGGCGATAAATCAAAACAATTCGCGAATTCCTGCCGATGGAATTGTCGTCTCAGTTCATGGAACGGCTAAAGATGCATTCATGAACGTGAAAATTGGAGATCGAGCGATAATTTCCGAGGATTTTGGAAATCCATGGAACGATGCGATTCATATTGTCGGCGCAGGACCTCGATTAGTCTCAAGCGGGATGGTTTATGTCACAGCGGACGAGGAGGAATTTCCGAGCGATATTCAAATCGGAAGAGCTCCTCGATCTGCAGTTGGAGTCACGAGCGATGGAGATTTTTTGATTGCGGTTGTCGATGGGCGTCAATCTTTGAGCCGAGGATGCACTTTGACTGAATGGGCGCAATTGTTGATCGATTTTGGCGCAGTCGATGCAATTAATCTCGACGGCGGTGGATCTTCAGCGCTAGTTATCAATGGCGAGCTGATGAATTCTCCTTCAGATGGCAGTGAAAGACCTGTTGGTTCTTCAATTATCATTTCACGGAAATAAAAAAAGATCCGAACCTCGTTTTGAGATTCGGATCTTTTCTTTATTCGGATTCAGTTAGCAAACGGTGAGATTAGTAGCCACAAAAACGGGTCAAGCGTCACGCTGGTGGGAAAAATTCTTTGTGAATTGCGTTGACAGCTTGCATCATTCTATCGCTTGCAATCAAGCACGAGATACTGATTTCCGATGTGCTAATGATATCAATATTGATACTTTCATCTGCGAGCGCACCGAACATTCTCGCAGCAATTCCAGGACTTCCGAGCATTCCTGCGCCGACGATTGAAACTTTGGCGACATTTTCTTCGATAACAAGATCCATCGCATCGAGTTTCGCGACAATCGGTTTGAGAACTCGACGCGCCGCGGAAAGATCCGTCGATGCAATTGTGAAAACGATATCGGTGACATTTTGATCGATGTTGCGGATGCTTTGAACAATCATATCAACATCGACATTTTCTTTTGCGAGAGCTGAGAAAACTTGATGCGCAATTCCTGGGCGATTTGGTACGCCGATTAGAGCCATTTTTGTAACTTTCGAATCGTGTGCAACTCCACGAATCACAAAACCTTTTTCGTCCATTGTATATTCCTTTCGAATAAATGTGCCCGGTTTCGATGTGAAAGTCGAGCGGACGTGAATTGGAATCTCAAAATACTGCCCCATTTCGACGGAGCGCGGCTGCATGACTCCAGCACCGAGCCGAGCCATCTCGAGCATTTCTTCGTAAGTGATTTCTTGCATTTTGCGAGCATCGGGACAGATTCGCGGATCTGCAGAAAAAATTCCTTCGACGTCTGTGAAAATCTCGCAGGAATCGGCTTTCAACGCTCCAGCCAGCGCGACGGCTGAAGTATCAGATCCACCGCGTCCGAGAGTCGTTGGATCTCCAAGCGAATCGACGCCTTGGAATCCTGCAACTACAACGATTTTCCCTTCATCGAGTTCCTTTTTGACTCGCTCCGGCAAAATTTCCATGATCTTGCCTTTGGTATGTGCAGAATTCGTTTGCATTCCAACCTGTGCGCCGGTCAACGATACAGCTTTCTGTCCAAATCGTTCAAACGCCATTGCGAGGAGCGCAATTGAAACCTGCTCGCCGGTCGTGAGGAGCATATCCATCTCGCGAGGATATTTGTACGGATCTCGATCAATCCCGCGTGCAAGTTCGATGAGATCGTCAGTCGAATCTCCCATTGCCGAGACAACGACGACTATTTTGTCGCCAGGCTTTTTTTCATCGAGAACTCTTTGGGCGACGGCAATAATCTTCTTCGTCGTGGCGACGGAGCTGCCGCCGAATTTTTTGACAATAAGAGCCATTCAATCGGACTCCTTTCAAAATCTGGAGGATTCAACGCGCGAATTCTATTTGAGATTTTCACGAGTGTCAAGGAGTTTCAATCTAAATTCAGAGTCTGCTTGATAAAAAATCCATCACTTAAATCAAGACGATCAAATCGAGATTTTCAATTCAATCATTGAGAGTTCGTTTGATAAAAAATCCAATTACTCCAATCAAGACGATTAATCCTAAAATTTCTGGAGCGGCTGAATTTGAAAATTCTTCACTCACCATATTCAACGGCGATTCACTTCCACCGTTTGAAACTGAAATCACAATCAACGCGGCAATCAAAACTCCAGTGATGCTTTCGCCGACAATAAATCCCGATGAAATCAATGTCCCGCGTCTTCGAGCATCCTGCAATTTTTCTTCGACAACATCGGCGGAAGATTTTTGGCGAATTTTTTTATCGATGAAATATCCAATCAACGCGCCGACAACCAATGGAGTTTGAAGTGAGGGCGGAAGATAAATTCCCATGCCAACTGCTAACGGCGGCAGAGCGAATCGAGTGTTGCGAGTCAAAAATACATTCAACGCGACTAAAATTATTCCTAAAACGATTCCGATTTGAATGTACTGCCAATCGAGAGACGATGAAAAAATTCCTTGCGCGATTGTTGTCATCAATGCAGCTTGAGGAGCGGCTAATGCATCGTCAGGATTCATGTCTGGACGCGGCAGAGCTCCAGGAAATCCATACGCCTCGTATAAAAGATTCATGACTGGCGCGATGACAAATGCTCCAACAACGCATCCAATTATCAACGCGATCTGCTGTCGAGCTGGAGTTGCACCGACTAAAAATCCAGTCTTGAGATCTTGAATGTTATCGTTGGAAATGCATGCGACGGCTAAAATTATCGATGTAATGAAAATCGCTGTGGCTGTTGCGAATTTTGATCCTCCATCGATTTCAAAAATTCCAAATGAATCGCAAATCGCAAAAACTACAATAGATGATAAAATTATCGCCAAAATTCCAATTCCAGAAATCGGGCTCGATGAAGATCCAATCAATCCTGCCATGTATGCACATGCCGCGGCGACTAAAAATCCAGTCAAAACGGCTGTCACAACTCCAACCAAAATTATCGCGAAAGTTTGATTGAATGGAAGCCCTACTGGACTCACGAATGAATAAAATACTCCAAAAATTCCGAGGAGAGTTATCAAAAATGTTGCTATGATACTTTTAAATGACATATCGGAATCAGTTCGATGTGTTGATCTTTCATCTTGAGACATTTTGACTGACGCGAATGATTCTTTCATACCATCGATAACTGGTTTTGCGAGAGTCAACAGTGTCCAAATCGCTGCAACTCCCATCGCTCCCGCACCGATTAATCGAACGCGCTCGGAATAAACTGCCTTTGCGAAATCTTGAATCGACTGTCCATCTGCAGGAATTTCTGTCAATGTGAAAAATGGAACAAATCCTGCCCATGCGATCAAAATTCCAAATAACAGAGCCAATCCGCTCGTGATTCCAATCAAATATCCCGCGCCAATCAATGCAGTTGAATATCCCAGCGGCATTTGAGTCATTCCGCGCCCGATCGGAATCCAAATTGATAAACTTTCCGCCAAAAATCTGAATCCATTGGTACAAAGTGAGATAATCGATGCAATGATTCCGCCGCTCAAAATCGATTTCAATCCAGAATTCGAATCGTCAGCATTGCTTCCGACTTTCAAAATTTCTGCCGCTGCAACTCCTTCAGGATATGGCAAGTCGCTATGAACGACCATCGCGCGTCGAAGTGGAATCGTGAAAATGACTCCCAAACATCCGCCGCAGGCCGATACAAGCAGAGTCTGCCAAAATTCCAGATGCTGCCAATATCCAATCATTAACATTCCTGGAATTATGAAAATGATCGCCGATAACGTTCCAGCCGCCGATGCTTGAGTCTGAACCATGTTGTTTTCAAGAATGTTGGAATCTTTATACATTCGCAAAATCGCCATGGAAATTATCGCCGCGGGAATTGCTGATGAAAATGTCAATCCGACTTTTAAGCCAAGATAAACATTCGACGCGGTGAATATGATTGTTAAAATCGCGCCGAGAATTATTCCTCGAAGAGTCAGTTCCGGCAGTTTTAAATCGTGATTGAAAAATTCTGAGTGATTGTCTTTCAAAATTCATTCCTCCATAAAAATTTTCGAGCGATTATCTCACATTTTCGATTTTCTTGACAAAAATTTTTCGGAATGCTAGGATTCATTTCGCGCCGGAGTGGCGGAATTGGCAGACGCAGCAGACTCAAAATCTGCCGCTGGCAACAGCGTATCGGTTCAAGTCCGATCTTCGGCACCAATTTCGATTTCAATTTCCATTTTCCATATTTAGACTGTCGAGATTTCGGCAGTCTGTTTTTCGTTCGGGAGTGATTTTTATGGATGAATTTATTTCTGAATGGAAAAATCGCGGCAATGAAAAATCTGATTCACATCAATTTTGGGATGCAATGTTTCGAACGTTTTGGAAAATCTTGAATCCCAATGAGTTAATGAAATTCGAAGTTCCTGTACAAGTCGGAGATTCTCAATGCTACATCGATGTTTGGATTCCAAAAACGCGAGTGATCATTGAACAAAAATCGAGGGGTCGAAAGCTCGATAAAGTTGAAAAGCAGTCTGATGGATCAATGTTAAATCCATTCGGTCAAGCAAAACGTTATGACGATCATCGAAAAACTTCCGAGAAAGCTCGATGGATTATAACTTGCAACTTCGATGAATTCTGGATCTACAATCTTGAGGCAGATCGCCCTGAACTTCATGTTCGGAAGATCAAACTCGAAGAATTGCCGGAGCGATTCGGTGAGCTCGATTTTCTTGTCGATGAAAAGCAATCTGAAATCAAGACGGCGGAATATGTATCTGCATCGGCTGGATCTCTCGTTAAAGATTTTTATGATCTATTTCGCGATTCAGTTTCGACAATGACTCCAGCGGAAATTGTCTCGCTGAACAAATTTTGCATTCGATGTGTCTTCTGCATGTATGCCGAGGACTCTGGAATTTTTGAACGAAAATCATTTCTGAATTACTTGAAAGAGTCTCGGGATAAATCTTTGGAAGATGTAAAAAATGATCTGGCGAATCTGTTTTGGAGACTCAATACTAAAGATCTTCCAAAACGCGGAATCGATCCTCGATTGTTGAAATTTCCATATGTCGATGGCGAATTGTTTGAAGGAGAGTCTCTCGAAATTTTGGATCGACTCGATGGGAATTTTGATTTTCGAAAGATGATCGATAAATTGATTGATGCATCAGAGAAAAATATCTGGTCAAAGATCTCTCCGACGATTTTTGGAAGTATTTTTGAATCGATAATGAGTGAAAATACTCGTCGAGGCGGCGGAATTCATTACACATCTCCGGAGAATATTCATAGAGTGATCGATCCATTGTTTCTTGACGAATTGAATTCTGAATTTGATCGCAACGAGAATCTCGATGAATTGCATGACAAGATCGCTCAATTGAAATTTTTTGATCCTGCATGCGGATCTGGAAATTTTTTAACTGAAACATTTATCTCGTTGAGAAAATTGGAAGATCGAATCATTGCAAAAATTGGCGGATCAATCAAAGTTTCGATCGAGAATTTCTATGGGATCGAGATAAATGATTGGGCGGTTCAAGTTGCAAAATTGGCGTTATGGATTTCCGAGCATCAGATGAATGGAGGAGATCATTTTCTTCCATTAAAAAGAAATGCAAATATTATTGAGGGAAATTCATTGATGATCGATTGGAAATCTGTGATTCCGAACGCCGATTTCATAATGGGAAATCCTCCATATATTGGATATTCGATGCAAAATCCGGATCAAAAATCAGAAATGAGATCGATCTTCGAGGGATATCGAGCCGCTGGAAAAATGGATTATGTCTGTGCATGGTTCAAAAAGGCTTCCGAATATATAAGAGATTCGAAAACTGAAGTTGGATTCGTCGCGACAAATTCAATCTGTCAAGGCGAGCATGTTGGATTTCTATGGAAAGATCTTTTCGAGGATGGAATCAAGATCAATTTTGCATGGAGTTCTTTCAAATGGAGTAATGAATCTCCAGATAAAAAATCGATGGCTCAAGTTCATTGTGTAATTGTTGGATTTTCAAGATTCGATCGATCGAAAAAATTTATCGATGGAGTTGAAGTGAATCAGATCAATGGATATTTGAAAGACGCGCCGAATGTTTGCATCGAAAGTCGAAAAGATGCAATCGATGATCGTCCAAACATGATTTATGGAAGCAAACCAACAGATGGTGGAAATTTGATCATTGAGGCAGAAGATCTCGATTCATTTGTTGAAAGAGATCCTCGATCAAAAAAATTCATTCGAAAATTAATTGGCGCAGAAGAATTCAATGATAATCGTCCTCGATATTGTTTATGGCTTGTCGATGCTGAACCGAATGAAATCAAATCGATCAAACCAATTTATGAAAGAGTTCAAGCTTGTAAAAAATTTCGAGAATCGAGTAAGAAGGAACAGACTCGAGAATCTGCAAAAACTCCATGGCTTTTTCAAGAAATCAGACAACCGATCGATGGAAATTTCATCATCGTTCCAGCTCACACTACAAAGCGTCGCAAATATATTCCATTCGGATTTCTCTCACATGACAAAATTGTCTCGAATGCAAGTTTACTCATTCCGAATGGATCATTGGAAGTTTTTGGAATATTGACGTCGAGCGTTCACATGGCATGGACTCGAGTTGTTTGCGGAAGACTTGGAGATGCTTATCGATATTCTGCTCAAGTTGTATATAACAATTTTCCATTTCCAAAACCGAATCCAAAGATCGAATCAACCGCTCAAAAAATCCTCGATGCAAGATCAAATCATCCAAATTCAAGTCTCGCTGAATTATATGATCCCAATCTCATGCCTCAAGATCTTCGGAAGGCTCATGATGAAAATGATCGAGCAGTTTTAGATTCATATGGATTCCCAAAAAATATTTCCGAATCTGAAATTGTTGCGAGACTCTTTGAAATGTATCAATCTCTCACAAAATAAAAAAATCCCCGACCGACTCTCGAATTTGAGAATCGATCGGGGATCTTTCTTATATTCAGATGAATTTTTTAGCGAATGATTTGGTTTGAGATTCAGCTCTCGATGCTTCCGCTCCATGAATCGATAAACCTTCCGCGATTTTTGAATTCTTCAAGACGTTTCGAAGGCTCGATATACTTCCACCGAATCCACTGCCCTCGTGAGTTGTGAATGGAACAATCGTCTTGCCGCTGAAATCATAATGCTCGAGGAATGTATAAACTGCCATCGGAGGAAGTCCCCACCAGCATGGAAATCCCAAAAAGATCGTATCATATTCGGAAATCGAATCGAGATATTGTTTGAGCTCCGGACGAGATTTTTGACGCAATTCATCCTTCGCGACGTTTGTACATTCCGTGTAATCGATTGGATAATCTTTCACAGTATCGATTTCGAAAAGATCTCCTTGAGTTGCCTCGTGGATAAATTCTGCGAGGCGTTTTGTATTTCCGATTTTGAGATTCTCAATTGAGCCGTTGACATAATTCTGTCCCGCCCGAGAATAATACGCGATCAAAATTTTCGACATCAAATCACTTCCATTAATTCGCAGGATCTGGACGCAATTCGCCGTAGAAGAATGATGCAGTTGCGCCGCCGTCAATCAAAAAGTCCGCGCCAGTTATGAATGCGCCGCGATCGCTCATTAAAACTTCCGCGACATTTGCAACTTCATCGGCAGTTCCAGGGCGTCCCGCTGGACATTTTGCAAACATGTTTTTGTAGAAATCGCCGCGAGGTCCATTGAATTCATCGAGTGCTAACGGTGTCACGATGATTCCAGGCGAAATCGAATTGATTCGAGCTCCTCGATGTCCCCATTTAACTGCTTCAGACATGACTCGCTTGACGTTGCATCGCTTTGCCATTTGATAAGCGTGAAGAGTGTCTCGAATATTTTCCGGCTTCAAAAATTCCAGTGCGAGCAATTCATCAGCCGGAGTCATTGCAAGTTCAAAATCTTGGTGAGGAGTCAGAGCCAGCATCCGATGTCCCGACTGACTCGAAATCGTGACTCCAACTCCTCCGCGTTTGATAACTTTTCCAACTTCTTCGAGAATCATTGCAGTTCCGACGAGATCGACTTTCAAAATGACTTCGATTGGTGCTTGCGATGGAGAAACTCCCGCGGCATTGACAAGCATCGAAATCTCTCCGGCTTGATCGATGACTCGCTTAATCGAATCGCGATTCGAGATGTCACATTCGACGGCAACTGTATCAAATCCAGCTTCCGCCATGATTTTCGCGATGTTTTTAGCGTTTTCGATTTTCTTATCCGCAACAAAGATTTTTTTATCTGCGCCAACTCGGCGAGCAATTGCCATTCCAATTTGTCCTGCGCCGAATAATAGTAGTGAATCTTTCAAATCAAAGCCTCCTCACTTCAATTCATCGGAGATATCGCGAATGATTTTTGCAGGAACTCCAGCGACCAAAGTGTTCGGTGGAACATCTTTCGTTACAACTGCTGCGGCTGCAACGATCGAATTTTCTCCAATTGTCACGCCTGGAAGAATCGTCGCATTTGCACCAATCCAAACATTTCGCTTAATCACAATCGGTTTGCATGTGAGAATCTGGCGATCTTTGAAATCATGACTGTTTGAAATCAGTGAGACATTCGCCGCAATCAAAACATCATCCTCGATTGTCACTCCGCCGCCCGACATGCAGAAAAAATTGTACATGATCGAGCAGTTTCGACCGATTTTGATTTGATTTCCCAAATTCACTTGGAGCGGTGGATTGATCTTTGTTCCCTCGCCGATATCTGGAAAAAGTTCATGAATCAATCTTTCACTCTCGTCAGTGTTTGGCATCGTCGAATTGATTTTGAAACACAGCTCGCGAGTTCTTCGACCTTCAGCCTTGCGTTCTGGACTTTCAACTCGCAAATCGATTCGCGTCTCTTCCATCATTTAACCTCCACGCTCTTGATGAATGTTGTCGAATTCGATTCAACAATTCCGCGATGTCCTTTGACTTCGAACGTCTCAAGGAATTTTTCGATTCGATCAAATTCTGAATCCGAGAGTTCAACATTCCACGCGCCGAGATTTTCCAAAATTCTCTCGCGATTTTTTGATCCAGGAATTGGAATCACGTTTGGATATTTTTTGAGCATCCATGCGAGCGAGATTTGAGCATTCGTCGCATGTTTTTGATTTGCGAGATCCGTCAACAAATCGATCAACGGCTGATTCGCCTCGATGTTTTCCTTCGTCAATTGGGGAACAAAATTTCGAACGTCATCGACTTTCTCGAATTGAGTTTGAGTTGAAATTTTTCCAGATAACAAGCCGCTCGAAATCGGTGAGAATGGAATCACTGCGATTTTATGCTCGAGTGAATATGGAAAAACATTTTTCTCACAGTCACGCTCTACGAGATTGTAAAGATTTTGAACTGCCGCGACTGGAGCGATTTTGCATGCGCGCTCGATCGTATCAGTTTCGACTTGCGATAATCCCCACTCGCGAATCAATCCCTCGTCGATGAATTTTTTGTAAATCTCTGCAAATTCTTCAATCGGAATATCATCGTGAGTCCGGTGGAGATAGTAGATATCGACGAAATCAGTTTTGAGTCTCAACAGCGAGGCGAGGAGTCTTTCACGAATGAAGTTGTAGAGTTTTTGTCCGGTGAGAGTTTCAGGCAGTGCTCGAGGATTAAATTTCGTCGCGATAACTACATCTTTGCGAAAATCTTGAACTGCCTCGCCGAGAATCTCCTCATTGTGTCCAGTATAGAAAAGCTGTTCACCATAACCTTCTGCCGTGTCGAAGAAGTTGCATCCAAAATCGTGAGCTGCTCGAATTGCCGCGACGCTGTAATCATGCTCCGGAATTTTTCCATAGCCGTGAGAAAATCCCATACATCCAACGCCGATTGGAGTGACTTTCAATTGACCGATTGATCTCTTTTCCATATTCATTCCTCCAAATTCTTCGATTCCCAAATCTCGAGAAGTTTGAGTTGATTGTCGGTATGAAACCAATGCTCACCGCCATCGATGATTTCAAGCTCACATGAATTTTTCATCGCGAAATTTTTCGATTCATCGAGCGGAATCACTTCATCGCCGCTGCAATGCAGAATTCGAGTCTTGGAACTGATCGATCGCACTGGATTTTTTCGAACGAATTCGAGATATTTCCATGACAACCGAACTCCAAATTTCGAATCGATCTCACCTTCGCGCTTGAGATCTTCTTCTGAGATCGATTCGAGTTTCATCAAATTCAGAATGAAATTTTCCATATTCAGCAGCGGAGATACAAACAGACATCGATCGAAAGTTTTATCGCGGAATGAAATCAGACTAAGCCATGCGCCGAAACTATTTGCTCGAATCGAAATCGTTTTCCATTGAGACTCGAGAAATTCCATTGTTGATTGAAGTTTTGGAATCAGAATTTCCGGACGAATTTCATCGCGCGGCAAAGTGATTCCATAAACCTGCCAGCCAAATTTTTCAGCGACTTTTGAAAATCGAATCGCGCCAGATCCATCGCCGTTCAATCCATGAATGAATAGAAAAATTTTGTCTGATTTCTCACCGAGCAGCATGATTGAAACCTCACCGACAATTTTTTGGAAGAATTCTGCAAATTCGAAATCGAATCCTTCTTAGAGTTCAATTCAGAGTTCAATTCAACGGATGTTTGTCAGTGATTACGAAGTGAGATGTGCGAGCTTTAATCAGCCAGCGACCATTTTGCTTTTCATAAACATCCTTGTACCAGATGAAATTGTCAGCGATGAATTCTTGCCCATTTTCTTCAGTCACCAGAGCGGCTCGACAATACAAAATCCCCGTCGCTTGATCTCCATTGACTTCAATAACATGTTGCCCGTTCATGTGATGCGAGCGTTTGACTGCCGCTGTGAATTGCGAAAAGATCTTTTCGAGTTCAGCTTTGCCATGGATATCGAATGCTTTGTTCTCGCCGAGATAAACTTGAACGTGAGTGTCGTCAGTGAAGAGATCCATTTGCGGCGGAACATTGACTTCGAGATTTGAAAACTTCCCAGCCAATTCCTGGATTTCCATTTTTGCCTGCATTTCTTCAACTGTCATTTAAATCATCCTCCAATTTTTAAATTGATTTGATAACTCGGGCGGGATTTCCAACTGCAATTGAATTCGCCGGAATATCTTTGGTGACAATTGATCCCGTGCCGACGATTGCATTTTCTCCAATTGTCACGCCTGGAAGAATCGAAACTCGTGCGCCAATCCATGCATTTTTCTTGATAACAATTTCCTTCGTCTTGATCACTCGAATATTTTTCGGCTCGTGATTGACTGTCAGCATCGCAACTTCCGGCCCCATCATGACTCCATCTTCGATTGTGATCGTTCCGACGCTCATGACTGTTAATCCATGATTTGCAAAAACATTTTTACCGATGAAAACTGATTTCGCTGAATCGATTTGAAATGGAGGAGTCAAAAAGCTCGATGGATCAAGTCGTCCTTCGAATAGATCGTTTTCCAATTTTCGAATCAATTCAACTTCATCTGGATCTGTCGAATTGATCTTGAAACATATATGACGGCAGCGATCGATTTCGCCATGAACTTCTTCGAGATATTTTGGATTGCGAATGTCATAAGACTTTCCATTTCGAAGATCTTTCAATACACTCACTCTACCAGCTCCAATCATTTGCAAAGGAGAATAATCATGAAACAAAAATTCGACGAGACTCAATTTCTCACAGATCTCATGGATTCCCCGCAATTCATATTCACGTCGCGAGATCTTGCAGCATATTTTGGAAGACCTCACAGCATCATTGTGCGAAAAATCGAGCAGACTATCGATGATATTCTCGAGAAAAAATCGGATCTCAAATCAACCATGCGATTTATTTTTTGCAAGGCAAGATTTGTAACGCGGGGCAGGAAATATCGAATTTATATTCTGACGCGGACGAGTTTATTCTTTCTGATTCCAAAACTGAAACGCATGAAAAAATTTCACAGACTTTGGAGTATCTATCAATCGATGATGTGTGAAACTTGCGTCAAAATGAAACTCAAAATGAAAATTGATGATCCATGTTTCGCAATTGTATCGAAAGATTTTCAACGCCAAACGAGAAGATACATGTGATTATCTTTTATCCAATCCTTTCGATTTCAGCCATGACTCGACGAGATTTGCGAGCTCAACATTGTTCAAATCTGCCATGAGAAAATGTGTATTTCCTTTCAATCCAACTTTTGGAAGTTCAACGAGTTCAGCCTGTCCTCCATGGCGATTGATCGTCTCGACAAATTTTTTCGCCATTTGAAGTTCAGTGTACCATTTATCTGGACCTACGAGCGTTTCAGATTTTTGAATGTTGTCGCCGTAATAGAGAACGATTGGAATTTTGGTCAATTTCATGAAATCTTCGAGTGGAACAGCCATCGCGCTAGCTCCGAGAGGTTCGAATGTTGCTTTTTCTGCGACTGGAACTTCTCCTTCTGGAAATACAAATGGAGTTCCGCCAGGCTCAAATGCAACAATCGCCTTGACGTTGTCAGTTCTGAAAACAGTTCTCCAGCAGACAGTTCCACCCATGCTGTGTCCAAATAAAATACTCGGTCCAACTCTATCAAACAGCGCGGCGAGTGAATCTGCATTTAAATCGTTATCGAGCTCGCCAGTGTAATTTGTCCAGCTGCGTTGAAATTGATTGATCGATTCGTCGTCATTTGGAAAAGCTGCATTATCAAAAACCTGAGGAGTATCTCCATCATATAGCCCGACTCGCGATAGCATGAATAAAGTTTTATCGGCGTATAGAGGATTTCCTGCCCATGGATTTGCATCGCCTGCCGCTTGAGTTGAAAGTCCTGCCTCGCCGATTCGCGGCTGATCGACTAGATAGACTGAAAATCCTTTCTTCAAAAACAAATTCTGGAATCCGTCGCGCCCATCTGGAGTTGATTCCCATGTCCGTTTCGACTGTGCTCCTCCATGCTGAAAAATGATTGGATATTTTTTCGCTTTGACTGGAATCTGATAAAATGTGTAGAGATGATCTCCATAAGCATACTGTCCATCCGGCGATAGAAAATTTTCAGTCGAGAAAGTTCCTGAATGTTTGACTGTCGATCCTCCAATTGCAAAACTTCCTTGATCTTCAAGAATGATTTTTGCGTCGGCTGTCGAAAACGAAATCAAGCTTGCCGATAGAATCGATGCCAATAAAAATTTTTTGATCAAAACCATCGCCCCTTCCGATTGACTTGTAAAAATTATAAATCAAATCGAAGTCATGAATCCAATTGCGAAATTCGATTTTTGATAGAAGAAACAAAAAAGATCCCCGACAGATCATTTTCGATCTATCGGGGATCTTTTTTTCGTTCGGAATCAAAACTTGATCGATCGAGAATTTAATCAATCGAGAATGAATTTTTGCTCCTCTGTCGAATTGATAGAGGAGATTTTTTTCGGGAGATGATTTTGATGTTCAATTTTTTCAGTCGCAAGAAGGAATCTGAAAATCGCGACAATCATATCGATAACGATCAGAAATCGAATCGAGATTCTCGACCAGATATCAAAGTTGCATATCTCGGCGCAAATGAAATCAATTCGGAAAAATTGAAATCACTTTGCGATTTGCCAGAGGGAGTTGCTCTGATTCTTGGATTTCTATCGCCCGATTTAAACATGGATAGCGTTGCAGGATCGCTTCAGAGATCTCTTCCACCAAAAACAAAATTCATACTTCTCACGACAGCCGGCGAGCTCTGTCGATTGCCAAATTCATCGACGGTTTATTGTCCAGATACTCCAAATCGATCCAAAATTTTACTGCAGGCATATTCAAATCGAATGATCGAAAATATTCATACGATGAGCATCCCTCTCCATAACGAGGATCTTCGTCGTGAAGAAGTTTCAATGACTGTCAATCAGCGCGTCAATTTGATTCAGCAGGAAATCAAAAAACAGCGAATTCCATTTCGAATCAGCGCGAATCATACTTTCGCTTTGATTTACATCGATGGAATTTCTGGCTGCGAGACTTTCGTTCTGCAGGCGTTATATGAATCTGAGATTTTGCCATGCCCATTCATCGGTGGATCTGCGGGCGGAAAAAATTCTCACACATATATTTTCGATGGAAGACGCGCGCTCGAAAATCATGCAGTTATCACGGTCGTTCGATTGAAGAAAGATTATCGATATGGAATTCTCAAAACGCAGGCAGTCGATCGCACCGGAACGAGTTTCACTGTGACTCAAGCCAATACAGCTCTTCGATACATTCGCGAAGTTGCAGATCCTTCCAATCCCTCGAATTCGATAAGTTTTCTCGAGGCGTTGAAAAATCATTTCCGAGTCAATTCGACTTCTGAACTCGAAAGTATCATGAGGAATCACACTTTCGCGGCGGACATTCATGGTGAGGATTACATTCGAACGATTTCGCGAATCGATGCGCAAAATGATCGAGTCTATTTTTTCTGCGATGTTGTCAGCGGCGAAACTTTGTATCTACTGCGACGCGTTGCATTGAAAAAGACTCTCGCTGATGCAATCAATAAATACAATCGAAACAAACCAAATCCAATCGGTGGAATTTTGAATGACTGCGTCACGAGACGATTGGGAAATCCCGATGAAATTCGGAGTGCAGATTATTTTCGAGATATTGCGGTTGCAGGATTTTCAAGCTTTGGAGAAATCAGCGGCTTGCATATGAATGAAACTCTCACAGCGATATTTTTCTATTACGTCCCGCATGATGTTGGATTCAAAGACGAGTATATCGATAGATTTGTCACGACTTACGCGAATTGTCGATCGTTTTTCTTCCAGCGCGTTATCGATCGTCAGCGGCAGACTGAAATTCTGAAAGATCGACTCATTGCGATCTTCCGCGATTATCAATCCAAAGTTCCAGCGATGATCGAATCATTTTCTCACATTTCTGAGGAGATTGATCAAATTCAATCTTCAATTCAACAGCTTGAGAGTGGACTCGATGAACAGAGTGGACTTTTCGAACAATTAATGGAGCGAAGCAATTCAATCACGCCGAAGCTCGATATGTTGAATCAGAGCACGAAGAAAATCAGTGATGTTATGAAAATGATCAATGATATCGCGAGTCAGACGAATCTTTTAGCTCTCAACGCAGCGATTGAGGCAGCTCGAGCGGGAGAAGCTGGTCGAGGATTTGCAGTTGTCGCCGATGAAGTTCGAAATCTTTCGGAAAATACTCAACAGGGAGTCAAGGCGTCTGATGATGCAATTAAAATTTTGATTCGAGACGTCGAGGAGATCGATTCGATTCTCGAGAAAAACGAGGATTTTGAATCGCGAATCGATGACTTTGGTTCAGATTTCAACGAGCAGATCAAAACACTCAATAAAAATTTGAACGAGGGAATTGCTCGAATCAAAGAATCAGCAAGTTCAATCAGCGATTTGGAAAAGATCAATGATTCGGCGCATGAACAAATGGAATCGATCGCGAAATTCATCCATAGTATCGAGATGGGAACTTGATCAGACTTTCACGACGATTCTGTGATGATAAAAAAATTCAGCGAGCGGAATCCAAATCAAGCACCAAATCACTGCAAACATTGCGGAACTCAATCCCGAGATTTGCCAAATCCAAACGTACAAATCGATTTTCCAAAGCAGAATCAGAATCAAATTTGTCGCGAGGAAAAAGAATAATGGATTCTGTCCAAATGCAATGAGTGATTCGAAAATTTTATCCGGCAAAAATTTAATCAGTGCGAGGAGAATCGAATCGAATCCGGCATTGAGAAGTGCAAATGGAGATGTCCACAGCGGTTTGCTGATTATATCGATTGAACTCCATGCGAATCCAAGGAGAATCAGAATCAAACCGAATTGAATGAGCGATCGATTTTGATCTTTGATAAAATTTCCAGCGCAAAATCCTAATAACATCGATGCAGTGCTCGGAATCGTTCCAAAAATTCCTTCTGGATCGAATCCGCCGAGATACATGTAATTTTGTCCGATCAATGTGAGATCGATCGCAAAACTCAAATTCTGATTTGCGTTGAATGGATCTTGCGGCGCGTATAAATGAAAGCCGAGCGATGTTATTGCGAGGAGAATCATTGACGCGCTCAAGATTTTTCGAGGCGACTCGAGCCATCGAATCAAAAGAATTCCGAATAAATAGGTCAGCGCGAGTCTCTGCAGAATTCCAAATATCCGAATTTGTCCGCAAATCAGATTGAATCCAATTCCGAGGAGGAATAAAATTCCTGCTCGACGCCAAATATTCCGCCGCGATGAAAATGCAGCTGATGCTCCCATCGCAAAAACGAATCCAGGAAACGCAAGATCGGCGATTGTGATTCCTTCCCAAGTCGAATGTTTCAGAATCGGCACAAGCGTTTCAAAATCGGGCGGCGAATCGACGAGGATCATTGTGAGAATCGCGAGCCCTCGAAACGCGTCGAGCGATAGATTTCGCATAAAAATTCCTCCAAGCTGGTGATAATTTTGAAGTTGGTTGAAATTTTCCATTCGATTCAAGGCGAGGGAAAATATGTTGGAGTGCCGCAGATTTTCGTGAGATTTCCAAATTGCAATCTGCATTGTCGATATTGCGATACAAAATTCGATCGCGCGGAAGAAATATCAATCGATGAAATTTCCAAAATCCTCGCAGCGAATCGAGTGCATTCGATATCATTGACAGGCGGTGAGCCGCTTTTACATGTCGATGAAATCTTGGAACTCAAACAAAAATTTCCGAATGAAAAATTTTTTCTAGAGACAAATGGATCTCTCTCGAATGAGTTAGAAAAAATCATTGATTCAATTGATATCGTGAGCATGGATTTCAAAATGCCGAGCGTTATCAATCAAAATTTATTCGAGACGCATGAAAAATTTCTTCGAATCGCGAATCAGAAAGATTGTTATGTCAAAATCGTTTTATCGAATGAAACGACGATCGAAGAATTTTCCATGGCGATCGATACGATTGCGAGAGTTGATCCAAAAATTTTATTGATACTTCAGCCGGTTGATCCTCGAAATGGAATTCAGCCGATCAAATCTGAAATGATCATCGAATTTCAAAATCGAGCTCTCAATTTTTTGAACGATGTAAGAATAATCCCTCAAACTCATAAAATGCTAAGAATTCCATGAAAAAAAGATCCATCGATCGAAAAATGATCGGTTGATCTTTTTTAAAATTGGGTCAAGCGTCACGCTTGCTCATAAAATGCTAAGAATTCCATGAAAAAAGATCCGAAGATCGATTTGATCTCCGGATCTTTTTTGTTATCTCGTGAAAATTTTATCCCAAAGTGAAAAATAGATCATCGCGAAAATCAGAATTCCAATGAAAATATCGCTCATCACATCACTCTGCGCGAACCGATGTAGGTCTGCATGTAGTATGGCTGCGAAAGCGGTGAGATTGTGACTCCGCGGCTTGACGATGCATGGATGAAATTGCCGTCGCCAACATAAATTCCGACGTGCGATGCTCCATAGGTGTAAGTCGAAAAGAAAACCAAATCTCCAGGAACGAGTTCTGATTTGCTCACCGCCATGCCGACTTCGTATTGAACATCAGCAGTTCGCGGGAGAGAAATTCCGGCGTTCGCAAAAACATATTGAACGTATCCCGAGCAGTCAAATCCATATGGAGTCGTTCCGCCGAAAACATATGGCACGCCGAGATACTGCATTGCATTTTGAATCACGCGGCGATAGATGTAATTCGAGCCGCGGCTGACTTCCGGCATCGATTTGCCGAGGAGAGCTGCATAAGTCGCTTCACCGACATTTCCATCCGGCTCAAGTCCCTGCGAAATCTGAAATGCTTTAACCGCTTCAACCGTCGCGATTCCATAATCTCCGTCGGCGGCAACATCGTATCCGAGCGAGGCGAGCTGCCCTTGAATTTCTGCGACTTCGATTCCTTGATCTCCCATTTGAAACGCGGCAGCATCAGCGACTGAATTTGACACTGAAAAAGATGAAACTGCAACCATCGAGGCAACTAGAAATTTGGAAAAACTCTTGAACTTCAATACATAGGCACATCCTCTCACATTTTTTATTGGATTGTAAAACTCGGCGCACCGAGATCAATCTCTGTTTAAGCGAGGCAGAATATAAGCCGGGTTCTGTACATTTCCATGCAGCAGTCATTTATCTAGATCGAGAATTGCTCCTCGACTCAAGCGACACACCCGAGAGATCGCAGGGCTCGTCAACTCTCTCCTATTCGGTCTTGCTCCGCGTGGGGTTTATCAAGCCGACGAATCACTTCATCGCTGGTGAGCTCTTACCTCGCCTTTCCACCCTTACCATGGATTCATGGCGGTTTTCGTTTCTATGACACTTTCCTGAGATTCGCATCTACTGGACGTTATCCAGCACGCTGCCCTGTGGAGCCCGGACTTTCCTCGTAATCGAATCGATTCCGCGACTGCCCATCTGCCTCGCAACGTTGCGAATTCTAGCACCGTGAAAAATGCTCGTCAAGAAAGCGCACCGTGATTAAAATTTTCAAAACTTTTTATTTCGAACAAAAAAAGATCCTGCTGAATAGATTTCAACAGGATCTCTCGAATCGAAGGAAAAATAAATAAATCGATCTCAATAAATTTTCTACCAATGATCAGATACCCAATGATTTAAATAGATCATCCAAATTATGAAAAGCTCCAATCAGATCTTTTCCATCGATAATATCCTGGAGATCTTGTTTCACTTCGTCAGAAAGTGGAAAATCATCATCGCAATCCTCGGAATTCGAAGATCCAGCATTCAAATTTTCAAATTCATTCATAAAAAATTCCTCCATATAAATTTTAAAAGGAGTTGAATCCATGAAATTTCATGTCGCTGCACCATTTGAACCGATGGGAGATCAGCCGCGCGCGATTGACGATCTTTCGAGCGGAATTGAAAATGGTCAGCAGTCTCAAGTGTTACTCGGTGCAACTGGAACTGGAAAGACTTTCACAATTGCAAAAGTTGTCGAGCGAGTTCAAATGCCGACTCTAGTTATCGCGCACAATAAAACTCTAGCGGCGCAATTGGCGAGCGAGTTCAAAAATTTTTTCCCTGATAATTACGTTGGATATTTTGTCAGCTATTACGATTATTATCAGCCGGAAGCATATTTGCCGGCAACTGATACATACATCGCCAAAGACGCGGCAATCAATGACGAAATCGATCAAATGAGACACTCGGCGACCTGTTCATTGTTCGAGCGGAAGGATGTTCTAATCGTCGCGTCAGTGTCATGCATTTATGGACTCGGCTCGCCTGAAAATTATTCAAAACTCGTTGTTTCGATTCACGAAGGAGATCAAATTCCGCGGGATAAAATTTTGGAAAAGCTTGTATCGATTCGTTATGAGCGGAATGATCTATCTTTCGAGCGCGGAAAATTCAGAGTGCGGGGAGATCGAGTCGAAGTTTTTCCGGCGGGATATCAGAATCGAGCGATTCGAATCGAGATGTTTGATGATGAAATCGAAAGAATCTCGGAATTTGATCCAACAACTGGAAAAATTTTTGGAACGCGAAAGCATGCAATGATCTTTCCAGCGTCGCACCATGTCACGCTCGATACTGCATCAGCCCGCAAAAAAATTTTGGAGGAGATGAATTCTCAAATCTCGAAATTCCAGAATGAGGGAAAATTGATCGAGGCACAGAGAATCGAGGAAAGAACGCGCAATGATCTCGAAATGATTGAAGAAATGGGATATTGTTCCGGAATTGAAAATTATTCGAGACATTTTGATCGTCGAAAACCTGGCGAGCCTCCATTCACACTGCTCGATTATTTTCCAAAGGATTTTTTATTGGTCGTCGATGAATCTCATGCGACAATTCCGCAGATTCGAGCGATGTACAATGGAGATCACGCGCGAAAGTCAGTGCTCGTCGAAAATGGATTCAGACTTCCATCGGCATTTGACAATCGCCCGCTGAAATTCGAGGAGTTTTATTCGCGAATCAATCAAGCGATTTATGTTTCAGCGACTCCCGCGCAGTTCGAATTGGATCAAGCGCAGCAAATCACTGAACAGATAATTCGACCGACTGGATTGCTCGATCCGATTGTCGAAGTCAGACCGCTCGAGGGACAGATTGACGATTTGATTTCCGAGATTCGAATCCGAACAAAAAAACGTGAGCGAGTCTTAATCACTACACTCACGAAAAAATTTGCCGAGCATTTGACTGAATATCTCGAAGAGGAGGATATCAAAGTTCGATATATGCATTCAGATATCGCGACGCTGGATCGGGCGGAAATAATTCGATCGCTTCGAGCCGGCGAATTCGATGTTTTAGTTGGAATCAATTTGCTCCGCGAGGGATTAGATCTGCCGGAAGTTTCATTGATTGCGATTCTCGATGCAGATAAGGAAGGATTTTTGAGATCCGATACATCACTGATTCAGATAATCGGTCGGGCAGCTCGAAATCAAAATGGAATGGTGATTTTATATGCAGATCGAGTGACTGATTCGATGAAACGCGCGATGAATGAAACTCAAAGACGCCGGCAGATTCAAGAAAAATTCAATCTTGAACATGGAATCATTCCAAAGACAATCGAGAAACCGATCAGACCACTGCTCGAATCAACTCTCACGGCTGTCGATTCTAAGAAAAAAATCTCGAAGAAAGATCGAACAAAATTGCTCGATGAATTGATGCGCGAGATGAAATCAGCGGCGAGTGAAATGAATTTCGAGAGAGCCGCTGAACTTCGAGATGCTATTTTTGATCTTGATCCGACTTTCAAAAATATGAAATGAGGCGAAGTTATTGAAACAAATCGAAACACTCGATCCATTTTTGAGCGAATGTTATCACGTCTTTAAAACAGTTCAGAATCGAGACAGCATTTCCGCGACGAAATACGTGCTTGATATAGAGCAAAAATTCCCACAACAATGCACGAGATTTTGGGAGTCGCGATTTCTATTTGGATTGGCGTTCTATGAGGCGAATCAAATCGAGGAGGCACGGAAGAGATTTTTTCAAGCGTTAAATTTTTATCCGCAAAATGAGCTCACAAATTTTTATCTCGCAAATTGTTATCTTAGAGCAATTAATCTATCCGAGGCAAAAAATTATCTAGACAATGCATTGAAAATTCGTCGGGAGTTTCCAGAGGCTCGAAAGAATCTCACAATCACGATCAAATCTATGTTACAACGACATATCAAACGTTTCGATTTGGAAAATATTGCGTGGGATGTATCGCCGGATATTGGAATTGACGTCGAAGATTCTGACGCCTGTCTAGACATTCCGATTTTCATCAACAATCGCGACCATATTGGATGCTTGAAAAATTTGCTCGATTGGTTGCTCGGAGCTGGTTATCGAAAAATTTTTGTGCTCGATCAGGAATCAACTTATCCGCCACTGCTAGAATTTTATGATTCACTTGCGAAAGATCAGCGAGTAAATATCTTGAAAATGGGCAATTTAGGATTTCAGAGCATATGGCTTTCGAAAATTTTGGAGGATCTTGATATTCGAACGCCATATGTTTATACCGATTCAGATGTTATTCCAACGCGCAAAGTCAATATAGTTCAAGAATTACTTCGAACGCTCAAACAAAATCGGCTCGCAAAAAAAGTCGGTGCAAAATTGATCGTGGACGATATTACATGTCAAAACGCCGATTATTACAAGGAAATTCAGGCGAGTTATTATCAAGAATCGCGACGAATATCAGCTCACGAATTTTTTATGCCGAACGATACGACATTTTCAATTTATCGAAACGTTCGGCATTATAATTGCGTATTTTCAATTGTGCGGACAGATTTAGAGATTCGACATCTGCCGTGGTATTATGACTCTAACAATCTTCCGGAAGACGAGAAATATTACGTCGAGCATGCTAATAAATCATCGACATTCGCGCAGGATATCAAAGAGCAAGTTTCATCGATTTTTGCAGATGAAATCAATTCCATTCCCGCCGACGGAAGTCAATCCTCATAGCTACTTCGATGAAGTTTCGAAATTTTCACTTCGAACTTTGAGATTCTCGAATTGAGTTTTAAAAATTTCCGAAAGTGATTGGAAAAATTCACTATCACTTTGATTCTTGAAAAAGTCGAGCATTGATTTTGCGAGTTGATCTCCTATGCGGACAGGCATTCAAATTCAAACTCTACATTTTCCGAGCAATTGAAATATCATTCTTCTTCATCTTTGAATTTGTGATAATATCCCCCGAATTTTCCATCATTCACTGGAACTTCAACGAGCTCTTCCTTTGGCGGTTGAAATGGTTTTTCGAAATTTTCACTTCGAAGTTTGAGATTCTCGAATTGCGTTTTGAAAATTTGAGAGAGCGATTGGAAAAATTCACTATCACTTTGATTCTTGAAAAAATCGAGCATGGATTTTGCTAGTTGATCTCCTTCTTCAATCGCAATGATCTTCATTTCCTGCAATGGAGTATGACCAGCTTGCGCTTGAATCGATGTTCCAATTTTTACCTGCGTGAAGATCATCATTGCATCTTCTTCCGAGATTCCATACTTTTTGAGGAGCTCGACTTCTTTCTGCAGAACGAGATTTTGGAAAAACGTTGCACCATAAACGATTGTCGATGCAATATCCATGACTTCTTCACTGACTCGAAGCATCTTCCCACCGTCATGAAATAGAGTCATCAGCGGCGCAATGTTTTCGATTTCTTCAATTTCATCATTTCCAACTGTCGAAAAAACAATGATCCCCTGTTGATCAATCAATGGAAAATTCAACGCGATTCGAACGATTGTCGCCTGTGGAAAATATCGCTCGACAGTTGAGATTTGAAGTCCAGGGATCATTGTGACAATCAGCATCGAAGTTTTGACATACGGAATCATTTTTTCGAGAGTTGAATTGAGATTCTCGAGTTTTTCAGACAGGAAAACGACATCCATGTTTTGAACGAATTGCAAATTTGGATATGGAATTTGAACTCCATAGGTCGCGCGCAATTCATTTCGACGATACTCGCTGTCCTCGTAGACGTAAATCAAATCCATATCCGCGATTTTGAAATATCTTTTGATGTAGACAATCACGACTTCAGATTCGATTCCACCGCCGATAAATCCAATTTTCATTGAAATCACCCCGACGGGAATATAACACACGAGCGATTTATATCTCAAAAAATTTTTTAATTCGGGACAAATCATTATTGCTCGAGTTAAACTCTTACAAGCAAAATTTAATCGATTGGGATTAGGAGGAATGGAAAGCATGCCACAAGTCACTTACAGTTTTCCGGGGATGAATTTTGTAATCACCGGCGCAGCATCTGGAATTGGAAAAAAAATCTCGGAAGAATTATTAACAGCCGGCGCGTCAGTTCTTGGAATTGACAAAAATCCAGAACCGTTGAATCAACTTGCCGCGATGAATCCTAATTTTGTTCCTGCCGCAGTTGACGTTCGAGACACTGACGGCGTCAAAAAATTCGTCGATGGATATGCTGCTGCCCGCGGAAAAATCAACGGCGCAGTTCATTCCGCTGGAATTATGATTGCATCTCCTCTTACGAGTTACGATGAAGTGCAGGCACGTGAAATTATGGATATCAGTTTTTGGGCTGGAGTTAGATTGATTCGCACGACACATCGCAAAAAAGTTGTCGCACAGAAAGCATCGAGCGTTTTGATTTCGTCAATCGCTGCATACAGCGGCGACAAATCGAATTTTGCATATTCTGGAACGAAAGCCGCGATTCAAACTGCAGTGCGATCCATTGCGAAAGAAATTATTTCCGTCGGTGCAAGAATCAATTCTGTCAGTCCTGGATGGGTTAGAACTTCAATGACTAAAGAGAATCTCGAATCGAATTTGATTCCGAAACGACTGCTCGAAAGAAGTTTTTTGGGAATCGGTGAGACTGAAGATGTCAGTGGAATCGTTCTATTTTTATTGAGCGAGCGTGCACGATGGATCACTGGACAGGATTTCGTCGTTGACGGAGGATATTTGATTGGATGAAACTCGGAATTTACTGTGCAGGCGGACTTGGGCGCGAAAGTTTTGAACTTGCAAATCGATTGAATGATCGAGTTCCTCTTTGGGATGAAATTTTTTTCGTGAGTGACATTGATCTCGGGGGGGGGGGCAACATTGACAGCTCGACAATTTCATCTCGAAGATCTGAATCCTGATGACGTTGAGATTGTTGTTGCGAATGGAACTCCTCGATATCGCCGCGAAATTTTTGATCGAGCTGCATCTCGAGGATTCAAATTTCGAACTTTGATCGATCCTTCAGCGAGCATTTCACCGACTTCGAAAATTGGTCGAGGCGTTTTGATTTTCCAAAATGTCATTGTCTCGAGCAATGCGGTTATCGGTGACAACGCCGCGATTCAACAAAGTACAGTCATTGGGCACGATGATTCGATTGGAAAAAATTGTGTCTTTGGATTGAATGCGGTGTTGAGCGGAAATGTTTCGATTGGCGATGAAAGTTTTATCGGTGTGAATGCATCGATTCGTGAAAAAATTTCGATCGGATCGCGCGTGATTATTGGGATGGGATCAGTCGTGATTCGATCGATTGAAAATGATCTCGTTGCAGTTGGAAATCCAGCTAGAGTAATTCGAAAAAATATTGATGGAAAAATTTTTTGAGCGGAAATAGAAAAATCCCCGACCGACTCTCTAATTTGAGAATCGATCGGGGATCTTTTTTTATTCGGTAATAAAAATGTTCAATCTGATAACTGAAATATCGTGAGATAAGCTCGCAATCGATGGATAACGCAACCCAACAATGGATGCAACGCCCTCAATAATGGGTCAAGCGTCACAACAACGGATCAAACGTCACGTTTGTGGCGGAGTGGGAGAGATTTGAACTCTCGCTGCGGTTACCCACACTAACGATTTAGCAAACCGTCCTCTTCAGCCACTTGAGTACCACTCCGTGCCTTGCGACGAGGGGAATTGTAACAAATCAATTTTTAAGTGTCAATAAAAATTATTCTCCGCCCTCGATTTGAGCCATCGCAGCAGCCTCTTCAGCAGCCTCGCGGCGAAGATCTCGAGCAATTTCAGTCGGCAAAACTACAGTCGTTCGAGTTCCATCATAAATTATCTGAGTCAATCGAGCGGCTCTGGCTGGATCCATTTTAGAAAGAGTCTGCGCCGCAGCATCCTCATCCATTCGCTGGAGAATCGCGACAGCTGTATCATCCGGCAGCGAATTCATTGCATCGGCAGCATTTTGAGGTTTCATACTGCTGTAAACCCGCGCGAGCTTTGTGATTCGTTTCTTTTCAGCTTCCTCGCGCTCCTTCATTCGATCTTCGATGTCTTTCTTCGTTAGTTTGATTTCATTTTTCTTTTCCGGCTTAGTCAATCCCGCAATTTCAGCCAATCCCCGCGCTTTATCAACTGCATCACTCAATTTTCCCGCAACATCAGCCTCTTTAATCGTCTCGCGAGTCTGATCGAAAATTTCTCCGACTGTTGCACGCTGATATCCTTCCGGCGTCGTGAAATTCTCACCGACAACTGGAAGTCGATACAGTCCCAATGCCTGATTGACTTCTTCGACCTGCTCCGGAGTCAAAAATCCAAATTTCATTCCGGCGGCAAATCCTGCAATCGCTAAAATGATAATTGCAATGACTGAATAAATCGCGATTTTGATCTTCCAGAAAAAATGCATGATACTGCGAAAGATTCCAACGAAGAATCCAAAAAATCCCTTGATTCCTTTCACGACGGGATTAGTACTTCCACCACCGCCGCCTGCCGATTTTTTCTTCTCGGCCAACAATATCACCTACTTCGTTAGAATCCAAAATTTCATTCATAAAGATCGATAACTCTTCGAACGTAATTTTGAGTCTCGCTGTATGGAGGAATTCCGCCGTATCTTTGAACTGCGCCTGGTCCAGCGTTATATGCTGCAACGGCGCGGCGAACATCTCCATTGAAAGTCGTGAGCATTTGCGAGATATATTTCGCGCCGCCCTCGATATTTTCCGCTTCGACGTATGGATTTACTCCCAATGCAGAAGCAGTTCCAGGCATCAGCTGCATAACTCCAATCGCGCCGGCTGATGAAATCGCATATTGATTTCCATTGCTTTCGACTTCAGCAATCGCCGCGACTAATCGAGGATCAACTCCATATTTTTCCGCGGCATCTCGAATCAATTCATCGATGTTGTGATTTGAAACTGGGAGCTCGAGAATCTCGGGAGCATCATCTTCAGCTGAATCTGAAACTTCGATCTCACTGTTTGTAATTTCTCTCAAACGATTAATATCGATCGTCAATTTATTCGTCTCTGGATTTACTGAAACGATATCAGCTAAAAGTCTTGGATCGATTTCTGCATCGCCGAGAGTTATTGTTGGATTTTCGAAATTTATATTGAAAACATTTTGTGGCTGAGTTGATTGAGCTGGTGGATTTGATTGAGCAGCTCGAGGCTGGATTCGAGTTTGAGTCTGAGTTTGATCTTGAGATTGCTGCGATTGATCGGAAGGTTTTGCATTGGCTTCCGCGGATCTCATTGCATCCTCTAGATGTCTATCGAATGAAAGCCCTGGCATGATATCCGGCAGATTCAATCGCGTTTGAATATCGCTGATTCGTCCTTGAAGTTCCGATATTCGATCTATGGAGAACACTATAATCCCTCTTTCTAATGCAATTCTCTGTCGTTCATGATGTCGTCAATGACTTCGAAGAGCAGATTTTGAAATTTGATTGCGCACTCATTGACCAGCACTGTCATCGATTTTTTCCCATTGCGCTCGTGCAGTGTGAAGATCAAATACGCAACGTCTTCAGTATCTGTATCCTCGTTTTTGAAGACGACGCTGTAATTTCGATTTTTGTGAGTTTCGAGAAAATCCTCGAATCGTTTCATTGTAAGAATTTCTGCGCGAATCGTCCCTTTGGATTTATATTTCGCGCCGCGATTTGAAATCTTACGCAATAGCTCTTGAACTTCCTGCATACGAACGCTCCTTCAGTTTTTCCTTGTATAAAGCTGCAAACCAATTTCATCGAGCATTTTTTGTTCCTCGTACATCAATTCTTCTTTATACTCACGGAATCGCTTTTCTTTGAGCTGTTCAATCGATTTCAAATAGCTCATGACTTCCATTAATTCCTTGAGACGCTTTTGCTTATCGCCCTGAGCCATCAGCACAACCTGTTTTTGATTTGCGATTTGCATGCGTTTCCAATTGAAATAATCGTTGTACATGACAATCTGCCCGACGTTGATACTTTTTCCGACTCCAGTCATCTGTTCGTACTCGAGCTGCACCGATTTGAGTTCATTATTGAGTTCATCCTGACGCTGCAGAGCCTCTTCCAATTTTCGAGACGCCTCGGCAAATCGAAGTTCTGCATCATCTTTTTTTCGTTTTGTAACTCGAAGGAGCGTTTCGAGCTGAAATCGGAATTTTTTCATTTACATCTTCTCCGATATCTTTTCGAGTTGAATCAGATCCCCGCTACATTTTTCCAGAGATCTTTTCGAGTTTAGATTCGGTAGTTTTGTAATCATCGACTTCATAAATTCCCTGACAGAGAAATTCATTTATTGAATCGATCTTTGCAATTGCGGAATCGATTCGTTTGCTGGATCCTTTGACATACGCGCCGATATGAATCAAATCCTCGGCATCTTTATAAACTGCCATCAATGCTCGCATGTTTTGAGACGCTGTTAGATGTTCCTTCGAAACAACTTCATTCATAACGCGGCTGACGCTGGCTAAAACATCGATCGCTGGAAAATGATTTTGAGCAGCTATCGCTCGGCTTAAAACTATGTGCCCGTCGAGAATCGATCTAACTGCATCAGCAACTGGTTCAGTCATATCGTCGCCGTCAACCAAAACTGTATAAATTCCAGTGATTGATCCCTTGTCACTAGTTCCAGCGCGCTCGAGCAATCGAGGTAACATCGAAAAAACTGAAGGAGTGTATCCTCGAGTTGCAGGAGGCTCGCCGATAGTCAATCCAACTTCACGCTGCGCCATTGCGAATCGAGTTACAGAATCCATCATTAAAATGACTTTGTGTCCCTTGTCGCGAAAATATTCAGCGATCGCAGTAGCAGTTTGAGCACCTTTGATTCTGACTAACGCCGGCTGATCTGATGTCGCAACTACTACGACGGATCGTTTTAATCCTTCCTCGCCGAGATCTCGTTCGATGAAATCTCGAACTTCGCGGCCACGTTCGCCGACCAATCCAATCACTGAAATATCAGCTTCAGTGTTTCGAGCGATCATCGATAAAAGAGTCGATTTTCCAACGCCGGAGCCTGCCATGATTCCGATTCGCTGACCGTCGCCCATCGTTATCAATCCATCGATTGCTCTAACTCCAACGTAAAGCGATTCATGGATTCGCGGGCGGTCGAGAGGTGAGGGCGGTGCGGCTTGAAGAGGATATTCTTCCTTCGAGAGAATTGGACCTTTTCCATCCATAGGATTTCCCAAACCATCCAAAACTCTCCCGAGCAATTCATCACCGACTTTGACTTGCAGCATTTTTTGAGCCGCGGCGACTTCACATCCAGGACCAATTCCCTGCATTTCGCCAATCGCCATGAGCATTACAAATCCCTCGCGAAATCCTACAACTTCTGCAGGAATCGGCGGGACATTCGGCATTTTCGACGATACATAACAAAGCTCGCCAACACTAACCGCTGGACCTTGCGATTCAATGACTAATCCAATGACTTGCGTGACTTTTCCGGTTAATTTTATTGGATGCGATTCGTCAATTGCATCGAGATATTTTTGAAAATCTATCTGCATTGCGAATCACTCCTGTGTCATTCCAGTTTCATCGACGTCAACATTGAGATCGAGATTATCGAAATCGATTTTGTCCAGATTTTCATAGAGCTTTTTGACTTCCGGATCTTCTTCTTCCGGCGGAGATTCAGATTTAGGCTCTTCGACTTGTTCATGAACTGTTGTCGGCGGCGTTGAAAGATCAATCGGCAGACTTCCGATGTATTGATTTTCCTTCGGAAGCATGTTGAGAATTGCCTGCTTAACGATTTCAATTTGAGTTTGAAGTCTCGCATCGACTCCGCCGTTTGGAGTTTCAATGACACAATCGCCGGGCTTTAAACTGTCGTCAGATTTGATTTCCAGATGCGCCGTTCCATCAGTCAGCATCGCGCGAAATTCATCCTGCGCCATCAAAACTAGATCGTACGCTTCAGTTGGAACATGAACGATAACCTCTTTTTGATCGCGAACTTTTTGAATTGCGTTTTGAACAAATGGAAGAATGACCTGCGGAACATCCAAAAAATGTTGAGGAAGAATTTTTTCGATCGCCGTCAAAACTACTCGAACTATATCCTGCTCTGCCTGCTTGACATAATCATCTGCCGCGGCTCGAGCAGTTTCGAGAGTGTGCTGCGCTTGAGCATTAGCTTTTTTGATCGTCTCGGCTAATTCACGCTGAATCTGTTCTCGAGCGACCTCCTCGCCATGCTGACGACCTTCTTCTTCACCTTTTTTGAATCCTTCATCGTGACCCTCTTTGCGAGCTTGTTCTCGATCATGCTTGATATCTGTTTCGATTTCCTTGAGACGCGCTTGAATTTTTTCTTCCGTCTCGTCAATCATTTTCTGCGCGACTTCAGCTCCGCCTTGAATCATGCCTTTCTTTTCATCTTCCGCAGATTTCAGAATGACTTCAGCCTGTTCTTCAGCTTCCTTGATCCGCTCTTCGATTGATCGTTCTTTTTCCTCGAGTTCATTCAGACGCGTCAAATAATCTTCTTCACTGTAATATGGCAAATGACTTGTATCAACGTGAGAAGATTTTCCGCCGCGATTCTGTCCGCCAATGACAACTGGCTCTGCACCATAATATTGAGATCGAATGATTCTTCCACCGCTCATAACTTCGATCTCCTCTCGAATTAAACGAGTTGGTCATCGCCCTGTCCGCGTGAGATAACAACTTCGCCTTTCTCTTCGAGGACACGAATGACATTGACAATTTTGGACTGAGCTTCTTCGACGTCGCGAATTTTGACTGGCGGCATATATTCGATTTCTTCTTTGAGCATATCTGCCGCGCGTTTTGACATATTTTTGAAAACTTTGTTGGAAACTTCCGGAGTTGTCGCTTTGAGTGCAAGTGAAAGATCCTTTGTATCGACTTCGCGAAGAACCATCTGCATTGAACGGTCGTCGAGGAGAATGATATCTTCGAAGACGAACATGAGCTTTTTGATTTCGTCTGCGAGCTCTGGATTGTCTCCTTCGAGGACTTCGACGATTGATTTTTCTGTTGCACGGTCGACCATATTGAGGACTTCGACAACAGCTTTGACGCCGCCGGCTGAAGTGAAGTCTTGAGTCATTAATGCAGAAATCTTCTTTTCCAAAACTCGTTCAACCTCGCGAATCATGTCTGGCGATGTGCGATCCATCAGCGCGATTCTTTTGGCGATATCCGGCTGCAAATTTGGCGGAAGTGCTCCGAGAATTGCTGCGCCTTGAGCCGGCTCGAGATATGCAATGACCAGCGCGATTGTCTGTGGATGCTCGTTTTGAATGAAGTTGAGAAGCTGTGCGGGATCTGTTCGACGCAGGAAATCGAAGGGACGAACCTGCAGACTCGAAGTCAAGCGGTTGATGATTCCCATTGCACGCTCTGCACCGAGTGCCTGTTCCAAAACTCCTTGAGCATATTCCAAACCGCCGGTCGAGATATATTCGCTCGCCATTGCGATTTGATAAAATTCCGAGACAACTGCATTTTTCTGCTCGATTGTAACTTGGCGATGATTTGCGATTTCCATCGTGATTTGCTCGATATCATCGTCATCCATATGCTTGAAAAGTTTTGCGGAATACTCTGGTCCTAAGGCGATCATCAGAATTGCGGCCTTTTCAACATGGCTCATTTCCTCGTCGCCGCTTTGACCGTACATGTCTCCCACAATAATCACCTCTCAATTTCTCCCAATGAAAAACTAGCGGAGAGATTTTGAATCCCTCCGTTAGTCGAATTAATTTTTGAACGAATCTTTGAATAGATCTTTGAACAAATTTGATCAATCTTCCGCAAGCCATGTTTTGAGCAGCATTGCAACTTCCTGCGGACGCTGATCGATAAGCGATTGAATGAGCTCTTTCTCGTTGCGGCTCTGACGTTCTTCCGGAGTCATCTTCTCTTCTGCCGCACGCTGTTGTGCCTCGAGATCGCGACGTTCTGCTTCCAAACGCTGACGCTCCTCTTCCTCGCGGCGGGCAATTTCTGCTTCGATTTCGCGTTCTCTGAGTCGTTTGTTGCGATACATCAAGAAACCGCCGGCGATGAATGAGAGCAGCAATAACAAGAATCCAAGTTCCATATAGAAAGTTCTCGAACGAAGTTCTTCCGCTTTGATTTCCTCGAGAGTCTTGCGCTCGCGGACATCTGTGCTGAATGGCAAAACTTCGACGCTGACTGTATCACCGCGGTCAAGATCAATTCCTGCCGCGGAACTGACTAATCTAACTAAACCTTCCTGCTGTTCCTCTGTGATTGAATCATCGACGAGAACTGCGACTGTCAATCGTTTGATTGATCCGTGCGAGGCGATAATCTTTTGATTTTCTTCATTGATCTCATAATTCTTGGTAGATTCTTTGCGTTCATATTCAGCGTTAGCTTCGCCTTCTTCTTCAACATATCCCGGGACGTTTGATTCAACTCCCGCAGCACCTCCAGGCGTTGTTGAAGTTCCGTTGTAACTCTCGCTGACATCTTGTTGAGATCGAATAATTCCGGCGTCATCTACGACGGGAGTAAATGTTTGACGATTGATTTCCTTGTCATCGAAATCAAGCTCGACGCTGACTCTGACGTATGCATTTCCTTCACAGAGCGCGTCATCGAGCATTGATTGGACATTATCTTGAAGATTATCGCGAACTGCTTTGGTCAATTTCAATTGAAGATCTGACTGCATCGACATGCGTTTTTGTTTTTCCAGATCTTCATCCTCTTCTTCGTTGAGGATTTTTCCAGTTTCATCGACAACAGTAATATTGTTGGGAGTTAAAGTCTGAACGCTGTTTGCAACTAGATTGACGATGCCGTTGACTTCGCGGCGTTTGAGAGGTTCATCCCCGCGAATCACAAGCATAATCGATGCGGTTGCAGGTTTTTCATTCTTTTTGTACAGGGAATCTTCGGGCATAACGATGTGAACTCTAGCTTTTGCGACTTTATCAAGCTGTTCAATCGTTCTGGCGAGTTCTCCTTGAATTGCTTGTAAATAGTTGACGCGATTTTGAAATTCCGTAGTTCCAATTTTAGAATCGTCGAAGATCTCGAATCCTTTATTGCCTCGCGGAAGTCCGGCAGTTGCAAGATTCATTCGAGTCTCTAGAACATTTTTCGGCAGAACATAAATTGTAGTTCCATCACGTGTTTCTTCTAGAGAATACTCGATGCCGGACTCTTTGAGGCTGGCGACAATCTCGCCGGCGTCTTTGGATTCCAAATTGGTATACAGCGGCACCATCTCCGGTTTGCTACCGTACCAGAAGCTTATACCGACGATTAGAGCAATAAGCGCTAAAAATCCACCGATCAGCGCGTATTTCTGTCGTCCTTCGAATCGATTCCAGAACTGAAGAAGCCGCTCTCTCCAATCTGCCATGATCTCAATCCCTTCACTCTAGAAGACGTAATGGAGTCTTTTACTAAGCATGAATTTTCTCAACTGAACTTGAAAATTAATTGAGAATCAGACTTGCATACGAATGATTTCTTGATATGCAGAGACTGCCCTGTTTCTAAGCTGAAGGGTAAGCTGCAGGGCGATATCTGCTTTTTGAGCGGCAATGACTACTTGAGACACATCATCAACTCTTCCAGCGGCGAGTGCTGCACTCCATGCGTCGGATTCGAGTTCGAGCTGATTTGTGTCTTTGAGAGTCGTCTTCAATGCATCGGCGAGATATTCTCCGAATGTTTGAGACGATGCATCTTCGACATCCTGAACTTCTTCTGTCAAATGGCTTTGAGCATGCATTTGAACTGGAGTCATTTGGAGCGGTGCAATTTCCACTGCTGTCACCTCACTAACTTACTTAAATTTTTTATCGATTTCCACCGATTTCGAGGGCTTTGGTTATCATTGATTTCGCCGCGTTGATAACAGTTGTATTAGCTTCGTACGCTCGAGACGCAGTGATCATATCAACCATTTCCGCGACGACATTGACGTTGGATTTTTCGACGTAGCCATCGGCATTTGCGTCGGGATGTCCTGGATCGTAGACCATGATTCCCTCGCTTTGATCTGCTTCAATTGCGACAGCTCTGACTCCAGTGCCGGGAGTTGGACGATTTGTGATTCGCGACAAAACCGATTCAAAACTGGTTGGATCTGCTTCGCGCGGTTTAAAGACGACATATTTGCGTTTGTATGCTCCGCCTTCTTCGGTGCGAGTGGTATTGATGTTTGCCAAATTGTTTGAGATAACATCCATGCGCAGACGTTCAGCGGTGAGTCCTGACGCTGCAGCATCGATTCCGAGGAACATTCCCACACAAAATCCTCCTTCCGAATTTGTACTAAAAAATTTTTCCGGTATAAATTTTAACCTTGTCCGCTCGTGATAACTGTATTCAAGCGGCTTGTGTAAGCTCGGAGTTCAGTCACCATTGCATTGTACCAAAGTTGATTCTTCGTGAGCGATGCCATTTCGATATCGATATCGACGTTATTGTCATCGGTTCGCATGTTCCGCGTTTGATCCTGCTGAATGATCGTGTCAGCTTTGAATGGAAATGGTTTGAATGGAAGATGAGCATCGTGAGTTCTAGCCATCTCGAGACGCCCTTCATTCGGATCAGTTCCATAGAGTTCATATGCTAACAGATCCTCAAAAATCACGTCACTCTTTTTGAAATGTGGAGTGTTGACGTTTGCAATGTTATTCGCGATGACTTCATTCCGGACATTTGCAGCAGTGATTCCGCGCTGGAGATAATTCCATGTCGCGCCGCTAACCACATTTTCAAGCATGCAATCCACCTCTCTCGATTCAAATCAATTCTCGAAAATTTAATTCTACGTATAAATATGATATCCTTTTTCATGAATTTACTTTTATGTTTTCTCAATATTCAAGATAAATCGGGGAGTTGAAGAAATCTTGAAATGGCGGAAGAATTTTCGACAAGCTCAATCCCCACAAATTCGCTGCAGTTATATCCAACTCTAAAAGTTCTCGATGCCCAGAAATCTTGGTGATGATTGGAATTGATGAAGATTTTTTCAAGTCTCGAAGAATTTTCCGCCCGCGTTGATTGAATGCCAAAATTCGAGCGTATTGAATCTCGTCGAATCGATCGCGATCAATTCCCAACATTATATTGAGGAGGATTCGAGCAATTCGAGTTCGAGTGTATCGTTTAGATCTCACGCGCTCAATCAAATCTAAATAGCTCGAGGATTTTTGAGACGCCTGCAAAATTCGATTCTCGATTCCCTCGTTGACTCCTCGAATTCGCCGCAGTTGATTTTGATCCATCGTCCAAAGTTTCGCCAATAATATTCGGAAGAGATTTTCGAGATTTGGAAAATTTTTCATGGATTTTTGCAATTCCAAAACTAAATTTTGATCTCCGGCGGATTCGATTTTATTCCAGTCCGGAGATTTTTTTGTGACTTCAAGTCGAATCGATTTCGCGGAAGAAATTCCATTTCGCAAATTCGCTTCATTATAATAAGCATCAATTCGCGGAATCAAAATCGGCTTGATCGAAGTTTTTTTGAGAGATCGAAGATACTCAATCGCTAAAAGATTATTCGGCTGATGAAAAATCTGATCCTCGAAGGCTGAATCGACTGCCGCGGCATATGATAATCCAGATTCAATTCCGCGTCGAATTCGATCCTGTCCAGATTTTGAATCGATTCCCCGAGCGATTTTTTCGAGCGTCGCAAGATCATCGATTTCAGCTCCAAATGCTAGATTCGAAATCGATCCGAGTTTAGAAAACAATTCGACTCCGCCGCGAGCAAAATCCTGCGCACTTCGAATTACAAAATTCGTTGGGAGTTCAAAAATCAAATCAACTCCGCCGAGAATTGCTAATCGAGCTCGAATCCATTTATCGAGAATCGCCGGCTCTCCGCGCTGAGTGAATGATCCGCTCATTGCAGCGACTATAGATTGATCTCCAAATCGGCGGCGAATCTCCGTGATTTGATATCGATGTCCGCGATGAAATGGATTGTATTCTGCGATTATTCCGATTGCCACCTAATCCCCGCCCGATTAAATTTCGACTTATTATAGCGCAGTGAAATTCGATGTTTAAAGGAAATTTTCGAGAGGGAATTTTCTCTTTGGAGCGAAAATTTAAACAATAATTTTGGAGTTTGAAAATTTGGCGCGAGTTGATTCGAGATTTCAATTTGACTTTTTGAATTTGTCGAGAGATTTCAAAATTTTTTGCGTTGAAAGATTTTCGTGGAGGCTCAAAGATGAAATTGATCGTGACAACTGGAAGAAAATCTCGAGAATCAGATCTCAAATTGGCAATCGATTCAGCTCAAAAACTCTCGATAAATTTCCATCCTCGACTCGATGATTCATTCGAAAAGATCTTCCGAGATTCAAACGTCGATGGAATTCTTGTCGTGAATCGAAATTCGATGCGGCTTCAAACTCCTCACGATGAATTTTTCTTTCATCCAAGTCTCGCGCATGTAAGAATCAAAAATCTTCGCGAGGGACGTGGAGATCGAATGATCGATGCGATGAAACTCAAATCTGGAATGTCAGTGCTCGATTGTACATTGGGATTGGGAGCTGATTCAATCGTCGCGTCATTTGTATCTCAAACTCAAGTTGTGGGGATCGAATCCTCGCCTGCAATCGCTTTGATTGTCGAGCATGGATTTCAAAATTTTTCCGATGAATCTCCCGCGATAATCGAATCAATGCGCCGAATCAAAGTTATCAACATGAATCATAAACAATATCTCGAGACTCTCGAAAAAAAATCTGTCGATGTGATTTACTTCGATCCAATGTTTCGGCATCCAATTACAAAGAGTCAATCGATTGGAACATTTAGATCTTTTGCGAATCCAGATCCTCTCGATTTGGAAACGATAGAGCTTGCAAAATCGATCGCTCGATGCCGTATTATAATGAAGGAAAATTCTCGATCGCTCGAATTCGCTCGGCTTGGATTTCAAATTTTATCGGGCGGAAAATATTCATCGGTAGCATATGGAGCAATCGAATTGTGATCTAGAAATTGATTGAGGATGTAATTTACTTCGATCCAAATGTTTCATCATCCAATTACAAAAAGCCAGTCGATTGGAACATTCAGATCTTTCGCAAATCCAGATCCTCTCGATTTGGAAACGATAGAGCTCGCAAAATCGATCGCTCGATGCCGTATTATAATGAAGGAAAATTCTCGATCGCTCGAATTCGCTCGGCTTGGATTTCAAATTTTATCGGGCGGAAAATATTCATCGGCAGCATATGGAGCAATCGAATTGTGATCTAAAAATTGATTGAGTTTGAAAATGATCAATGTTAAAATTCGACAGCGAATGAATTGAACGGATGGCTTTCTCCAAAAATTTCTCAGAGAGGAATTTCTTCCGCGGAACGTGCACGGAGGAGATTCCTCAAATTTTTATATCCAGAAAAGATTGGAGGTTGTTGCTTGTTGACCAAAACTCCTACCGCGCAAAAAGTTCAGATCATTCCTCTTGGCGGGCTCGGTGAAATCGGCAAAAATATGACTGTGATTCGCGTAGAGGATGAAATGATTTTAATCGATTCCGGTTTGATGTTTCCAGATGAAGACATGCTCGGAATCGATCTCGTCATTCCAGATATCACGTATTTGATTGAGAATCAAGACAAACTCAAGGCGATCGTTCTGACTCACGGACATGAAGATCACATCGGCGCACTTCCATATATATTGAAGCAAATTTCAGTTCCGGTTTATGGCACAAGACTCACGCTCGGAATTCTCGAAGGGCGTCTCAAAGAGAATAATGTTGATTCGAGCCAGCTTCACACGGTGATGCAGGGGGACATCGTCAATATTGGATGTTTTTCCGTCGGATTCATTCGCGTCAATCATTCTATTCCAGATGCAGTTGGGCTTTCGATTCGAACTCCCGTCGGAATGATTGTTCACACCGGCGATTTCAAATTCGATTATACTCCAGTCGATGGAAAAATGACTGACTTCCGCCGATTCTCGGATCTCGGAAACAAAGGCGTTCTAGTTTTAATGGCTGACAGTACAAATTCCGAGAAGGAAGGTCATACTCCTTCGGAAAGTACTGTTGGATTGGCGTTCGATAAAGCATTTTCAAGCGCAAAAGGGCGAATCATTATCGCGACGTTCTCCTCGAATGTTCAAAGAATTCAGCAGGCGATCGATACTGCAGTTCGATACAAACGACGCGTCGCAGTCCTCGGCAGATCAATGGTTAATGTTGTCTCGATTTCTCTCGATCTCGGCTATATTCATGCTCCCGATGGAACGCTGATTGATATCGATGAAATTTCGAGCTATCCAATGAATCAAGTTGTAATCGTGACAACTGGATCTCAAGGCGAGCCGATGTCTGCTCTGACTCGAATGGCTCTGTCGGATCATCGAAAAGTTGGAATTGTCCCGGGAGATACTGTGATAATTTCTGCAACTCCAATCCCAGGCAATGAAAAACTCGTCGCAAAAACTATCGATAATCTTTTGAAACTCGGCGCGAATGTTGTTTATGGACGCAACGAGGGAATCCATGTCTCTGGACACGCAGCTCGAGAAGAATTGAAACTCATGCATAATCTCGTCCGTCCAAAATTTTTTATTCCAGTTCATGGCGAGTATCATCATCTAGTAAAGCATGCAAAATTAGCCGAGGATCTCGGAATGCCTCGCGAAAATATTTTTATTGCTGAAAATGGAAATGTCTTAGAATTCACTAGAGATAAAGGCGGAATCGTTGGTAGAGTTCAATCCGGTATCGTGATGGTTGACGGGCTCGGTGTCGGTGATGTTGGAAATATCGTTTTGAGAGATCGCCGCCAGCTCTCGCAGGATGGAATTTTGATTGTTGTTTTGACGATGAATAAGCAGACTGGAAAAGTTGTCGCAGGTCCAGATATCGTCTCGCGTGGATTTGTTTACGTGAGAGAATCTGAAGAGCTGATGGATGATGCAAAAAATCGAGTGATTCAGTCTTTGGAAAATTGTACGAAGGAAAAAATCACTGAATGGTCGACGATCAAAACGAATGTGAGAGATGCTCTCGGAAAATATTTGTTTGATAGAACTCGCCGCCGTCCAATGATTCTTCCTATTATTATGGAAGTTAATAATTAAAAAAAGATCCCCGATAGATCGCAAATGATCTGTCGAGGATCTTTTTTTGTTCGGAAATTTATACTCAAATTCGAGATCGAGTATAAATTTTTGAATTTAAAATCTGAAATTTTTCCCGTTGCAGGAATTTCTATCGATAATCGAGAAAAATCTAGCAAGTATTTTTGAATCAATCGAAAAGCGCAGGTGAGTTTTGTGGAAAAAGTAAAAGTCATGGTCGTTGACGATTCGAAAATTAGCCGTGCGATGCTCAGCGGACATCTCGCGAAAACTAATTTCGAAGTCGTCGCTCAAGCTAAAGACGCTGCAGAAGCCGTTCAACTCTACCAAGAAACTAATCCCGCAATTGTTACAATGGATATGAATCTGCCCGATGCCGATGGAATCGAGTGCACAAGACGAATTCGCTCAATAGATTCAGACGCCAAGATTGTCATGATTTCCGCGATGAAAGATGTTGCATTGGTTGCAAGAGGACGCGCCGCTGGAGTTTCAGCATTCCTTCAAAAACCAGTCAACACGAATGATTTAATCGATACACTCATGATTCTCTGCCAAAATAAAATCGGTCGCGTTGCATTAATGAGAGAATCATACGCTAAAGCATTCGTTCATGCATTTCAGCAGGGAATTTTTTCAATGATTGGCGAGCATTGCGACGTCGAGCTCGAAGTCGATGAAAGCAGATTTTTGACAGTTCAAGGAATTGCAGTCATTATCGGACTCACAGGCTCACCGGCAGGGCGCGCGATTTTCTACATGGATTCTGATACCGCGATGAAATTTGCTGCTCAAATGCTCGGTGTTGAGGAGCTCACTGAAGATGAAGCGAGCGAGACAATCGAAGAAGCTGCAAATATCATAATCGGACGCAGTGTTTCAAGTATCAACGACATTTTCAAAGATAAAGAGATGCGAATTACTCCGCCGGGAACGATTTTTGGAGACGGAATCAAAATCGCATCGCTCAAACTCACAACATTCAAATTAAGCGCGAAAGCAAAATTCGGCACAATATATGTCAACGTCGGTTTTGCGGAAGGAGAGTGATTTCAGTTGGATGCAAAATTGGTCAATCCTTTCGTAGATGCCTGCACCGCAGTCATGCCCCAAATCGGTTTTGATACTCCAAAGCGGACGAAAATCTATCTGCGCGATAAAAATGCAGTCAGCCGCGGAGTCACAGTTATCGTTGGATTTTCCAAAGAACTTCGCGGGAATGTTGTCTACAATATGGATGAAGATTCAGCTAAATTCATTGCGTCAAAAATGATGATGGGAATGCCGGTCGCAGAATTCGATTCGATGGCGCAATCGGCTATCTCGGAACTCTCGAACATGCTTACAGCTAAAGCGGCAACGAATTTGACAAAACTCGGGCTCGAAGTTGATATCTCAACGCCGTCTTTGACTGTCGGAAAAAATTTCACATTCAAAATCACCGACGCTCAATATCTCACCGTCGACATGGATGTTGGCGAGGGACATGTGATTGAGCTTGATATTGCTGTCGATCATAAGTGAGTGATTTGCCATGGATTTTTTCGCAATCTTAGGAGTCGCACTGATTGTCATTGCGTTCATATTCCTAATCAACACGGTTTTCAGATATTACAAAGGCAAAAATTATTCCACGCCGCTGATTCTGACTTTCGCGCTGGGATTTTTAGGATGGATCGTGATTTATGCATCGCTTCCTGAAACTGACGATGAAATCGCGGGAGGATCTGGCGGAAGCGGGATCTCAATTCCAGCGGGCGGAGGATCGCAGGTTATCGCAGGAAATCAAACTGAAGAGGAAAAGGGAATCATTCAAAAAATCCTCGAAATGATCTTCGGTGCAGATGATCCAAACAAAAATATCGCGGATAAAGTTGATGAATCGCAGGCAAATGGAAATCTATCAGCCGCCGATGCTGAAGCGATCAAAGCTCAATTGGGGCAGGTAGATCCCAACGATCCAAATCGTCCTCCCGCGATGAATATGACTTTCGACGAATTTTTCGCAAGATACAACGCCGCTGCGAAATCTGTTTCAGATTCTTACACGATTCGAAACAATTTCCGCGCAGTATCTAAGCCGGATCAAAATGAATTTCAATATGCTTTCACAGATCAAATCGCAATCATAGGCGCAGTAGATCCATTGACAAATCGCGTTCGAAGTGCATCGATTATCACTCGCTCGACCGGAGCAAATGCAAAACGTCAATCAACAATCGCTTTCACAGTTTTAATCGCGGCAGTAGCTCCAGAACTCTCGCCGGAAGATCGAGGCAATTTGATTCATGAACTCGGAATCAACGGCGAAAATTTCCCAGCTCAGGCATCGATTGACCGCGGAAATATAACTTATTCCGTCGCGATGAATAAATCTGCAGGAATTTCATTAACTGCCGCCGCTAAAAAGATCTCCCAATGATAGGATGTGTTAGGTTTTGGCAAATCGAATTTGTTTTTTGCTAGGTGCTAATCCTTCGGAATATCAAGCAGTAAGCAAATTTCTCGACTCGTTCCGGCAGTTTGATATGAAATCGCAAGCCGATATCGCGGTCGTTTTTGATTCAGAAAAGGATCAATCGGAGTTTTTTATCAAGCAAAAAGCGATTCCAAAATCTGATTCCAGTGTGATTTTTGACAGTAGTGGAGATTTTTTCTCATTCAATTCGCCGAAATCGAACAAATCTACTCAAAAAAATATTCCGCAAGACGAATCAGATGACGAAGAGGATAATTTCTTCTTCTTTTTGGGAGATAAAACTCAATCTCAAAAATCTGATCAACCGAGCGCGATGCAGTCTATCGATGAAGAAATGAAGAAAGCAATGGATGGAACTGATGCATTCTTCTTCTTTCCGACTGAAGAACCGAATTCTCAACCGAAAATCGTTTCCATGGATAACTCATTCATCGAGCCAAATGACATCAATCTGATTCCGATCGTCCTTCCAAAAGAGTTTCATTCACTGTTTAACAATACAGGAACTTTTCGTGCAAGGATTTTCTATGCACTCAATCAACTCAAAAGCAAATATGATTATATTATCGTTTGTGGATCGGAATCGATCATTGTCAAATCTGTAAACATCTTCGAGCTCTGTCAAAATTTCTTCAATCAAAAAACGCTTTGGGGAAATGAAATCAGTGGAATGAATCGAAATGTTGATTGGATTAAAATGAGTTGCGCGAAATGGTTTGCAAATACTCTCGATTGGCAACAAGTTCTATCGCCGATGTATTTATGGCTCAATCAACCATTCATCTTTCGCACCGCGGATCTCGATGAATTTTTCGAAGTCACGGAAATTCTAGACAATCTCACAGCGATCGCATGGACAGATTTTCCATATTACATCTATATGTATTATCTGATTCTCTATCAAGGATTCAAAATTCGCGATATCGGAATCAAAGCGAATATAGGTGTTTGCGAATCGAATACTCTCGGCAATATCAAAGGCAAATCGCCAGAATTCAAACCGATGATCTGCAAAAAACCGATTCAACGGCATCTAGACAACGAAAATCTTTTCATCGTTTTCGGCGCGTGAGTTAGGAAGTGTTTTGTTTGTCGAAAAAAGTTTCCTTCGTGATTCCATGTCATCCGCCTCATTATCATTTCGTCAATGACTTTCTCGACTCATTCCACAAGTTTCGAATGGAAGATCAAGCCGATGTGATTCTCGTTTTATCGAATGACGCGGATCATAAAAAATTTTTTGAAACTCCTCACGGCGGCGCGAATATGAAAATCGATACAATTATTCTGCCGCCCGAATATCGAAATACGATCAACAAAAATATTCCGAGCATCAAAAAATTTTATGCAGTGTATCAGCTTCGAAAAAAGTATGAATACATTATCGTCATTGATGCCGAGACAATCGTTAAGAAAAATGTCGATCTCTATGCAGTCTGTCAAAAATTTTTCAACGATCGAATTCTCTGGGGAAATCAGACGACTGGACAAGATCCAAACATCGAGCTGATCAAAAATAGCTGCGCGCGATGGTTTTCATATCATCCGGAGCGCGGCAGAATCAAATCGGATCTCTACACGTGGTTCAATCAGCCATGTTTTTATGAGACGAAGTGGCTCGAAGAATTTTTCAGAGTCTCGGGAATGATCAATCATTTGAATTCGCTGGCGTGGACAGATTTCGAATATTACATTTATATGTATTATCTGATTCTGTATCGCGGTTTTCGATTCGAGGATATCGGCGTTCGAAATAATGTTGGAGTCTGCGAGGCTCGAAATGTTTTGAACACTGAGGGAATCAATCCAAATTTCAAGCCGTTCATGTGTTCTCAAGCCATGGAAAAGAAACTCGATAACGAGAATCTATTTCTATTGATACATCTTGATCGGAAATGAAAAAAGATCGGGGATCTGAATTGATCCTCGATCTTTTTTTATTTGTGGATCACATATTTGGCTGCTGAATCATTCCGAGAGACTGCAAGAGTCCAATCAATCCTTGAGCCGCAACATCATTGACAATTTTCCCCTCGCGATTGAAATAGTAAAAATTCATGCAGCTGAATTCGAATTTTTTGCCAGTCGCAGGATTTCCCATAAATTCTCCATCGTGAGTTCCAGAACATGTCCAGCTCACCGCGACTTTATCCTCATCGCCGACAAGATCTTCGATCTCCCAGTGAATATCGGAAAAACTTTTGCGCATGAATTTCACGACGGAAAGATATCCCGAGCCGCCATATAATTTTTCAGGAGAAACGAGACTTGCGAATTCAGCTTTCGAATCGATCAATTCATTCGCGAGATTTTCGTCGCAGGAATTGATCGCGTCGCGAAATTTGAGAATCGAATTTTTGTTTTGATCTGCAGTACTCATTCAAATCGCTCCCTCGAGATTTTTTTCGGAATGAATTATAATACGAAAAATCGAAAGAGGAGGATTGAATTTGAATATCAGAGAAAAAATTTCATCGACAATCAAGACCGCCCTCGAATCTGCAGTTTCATCCGGCAAACTTCAATCGACGGATCAATTCCCAGCAATTGTTTTGGAAGTTCCGCCGAAAAAAGAATTTGGAGATTTTGCTTCGAATGTCGCGATGCAGTCTGCCAAAATTTTTCGGAAATCTCCTCGAAACATCGCCGAGATCATTCGAGACGAGATTCGAGATTCAAAATTGATCGATCGAATCGAGATCGCTGGACCTGGATTCATGAATTTTTACTTGGCTGAAAATGTGATTTACGATCAGCTCTCGGAAATTTTTGCGAATTTGGATCGAATTGGATATCTCGCTCCGAAAAATGCTGGAAAGATTCAATTCGAGTATGTGAGTGCAAATCCAACTGGTTCGCTGCACGTTGGACATGGACGAGGCGCAGCAGTCGGTTCAGCATTGGTAAATCTGTTTCGAGCCGCGGGATTCGATGTTGAAAGCGAATTTTATATCAACGACGCGGGGAATCAAATGGAAAATCTCGCACTGTCTGTTGAAGCTCGATATTTGGAACTGCTTGGAATCGCGGCGGAATTTCCAGAGAATGGATATCACGGCGTGGATATCATTGAGACGGCGCAGAAAATTATCGATCGCGACGGGCGAAAATATCTCGAAATGAATCGCGAGGATCGTTTGAAAATTTTCCAGGATCTTGCATACGCTGAAAAATTGGATCAGCTCAAAACAGATCTTGCAGATTTTCGAGTCACATTCGATAAATGGTTTTCCGAACGAACTCTGCATCCGAAAGCTGTCAACGATGCAATCGAGATTTTGAAATCGAATGGATCGATTTACGAGAAAGATGGAGCATTGTGGCTGAAATCGACTGATTACGGCGACGATCAAGATCGCGTTGTGATTCGAGATAATGGAGTTCCAACATATCTCGCGGCAGATATTGCATATCATAAAAACAAATTCGAGCGTGGATTTGCAAAAATGATCAATCTCTGGGGCGCAGATCATCACGGCTATATTGCCAGAGTCAAAGCGGCGATGTCAGCATTGGGATTCGATTCGGAAAAATTGCAGATCATTTTATTGCAGATGGTCGCACTGTATCGATCCGGCGAGCTTGTTAAAATGTCGAAGCGGACTGGACAATCGATTACACTTCGCGAATTAATGGAAGAAATTGGAATCGATGCGGCGCGATATTTTTTCTTGATGAGATCAGCCGATGCTCAGCTCGATTTCGATTTGGATTTAGCGAAAAAGCAGTCGAATGAAAATCCAGTCTTCTACGTTCAATATGCTCACGCGAGAATCTGTTCGTTGATTCGTCAAGCCGCGGAATCGAATTTAAAAATTGATGGCGAGATCAAATTCAATCTGTTAAAAGATGAAACGGAGATCGATCTAATTCATAAAATCGAGTCATTCGACGAGGAAATCGATCGAGCCGCGGAAGATTTTGCGCCGCAGAGAATTTCGAAATATGTTTATGATCTTGCGTCGAATTTCCATTCATTCTATAACAAATGCCGCGTGATTGGAGTCGATGAAGATCTCGCAAAATCTCGACTTGCTCTCGCAAAAATCACGCAGGCAGCGATCAAACGAGGACTCGAAATCATTGGAGTTAGTGCGCCGGAATCAATGTGAGGAGGAATTTGAATGGATTATGTCAACATGCCTGAAGTCGATATCGCGTATGAAATTCTCACTGCCCGCGGCAAAGACAATGTGCTCTATTACAAAGATCTCGTGATGGATGTTATCGAGAAAAAGCAAAAACCTGTTCAATCGCTCGCCGTCGCGATTTCTGAAGTCTACACAATGATTAATATGGATGGACGCTTTCATTATGAGGGCGATGGAAATTGGGGCTTGACTGAATGGAATCCTCCCGTCGAAAAAAAATCTCACTCCAAAACTTCAAAAGCTTCAACAAGCAAAAAGGAACTCTCTCAAAAGAAAAAGTTCGAGACGATTCAAACTGATTAAGGAGGGATTCGATGGCGAAATATATTTTTGTGACTGGCGGAGTAGTTTCATCGCTCGGCAAAGGAATCACTGCCGCATCGATTGGAAGACTTCTCAAAAGCCGAGGCGTCAAAGTCACGATTCAAAAATTCGATCCCTACATTAACATAGATCCAGGAACGATGAGCCCATATCAGCATGGCGAAGTTTTTGTCACTGAAGACGGCGCGGAAACTGATCTCGATCTCGGTCATTACGAGCGATTCATCGATATAAATCTTTCAAAACATTCCAATACGACAACAGGAAAAGTTTATTGGTCGGTTTTGAATAAAGAGCGCCGCGGAGATTATCTCGGCTCGACCGTTCAAGTCATCCCGCATGTCACGAATGAAATCAAACAGCGAATTTATGACGTCGCAAAGCTTGATAATGCTGACGTTGTTATCACTGAAGTCGGCGGAACGGTTGGAGATATTGAATCACTTCCATTTCTCGAGGCGATTCGTCAGGTGAAAAAAGAAGTCGGCAAAAATGATACTCTTTACATTCACGTGACACTTTTACCATTCCTCGGCGCATCGAGTGAATTAAAAACTAAACCGACTCAACACAGCGTCAAGGAACTTCGCGCGATTGGAATTCAGCCGGATATTTTAGTTTGTCGCACGGAACAAAATCTGACTCCGGATATCAAGAAGAAGATCGCGCTGTTTTGCGATGTTGATTCAAATGCAGTTATCGAAAATCGAACTGCGTCGACGATTTATGAAGTTCCGCTGATGATGATGCATGAGGGGCTCGATAAAATCATTCTTGAAAAACTTCAGATGAATGTTGCGCCGGCGAATATGGAAATTTGGGAGCGAATGGTTTATAAAATTCGAAATCCCAAAGGTAAAGTCACAATCGCGGTCGTCGGAAAATATGTCGAGCTGCCTGATGCATACATTTCAGTCACGGAAGCACTTCATCACGCTGGAATTGCGAATGAAGTCAAAGTCAAAATCATATGGATTCAAGCCGAGAAAATCGAATCGTCGCAAGTCGATCTCGATGAAATTTTTGCGAATGTCAAAGGAATCTTAGTGCCTGGCGGATTTGGAGATCGCGGAATCGAAGGAAAAATCAAAGCGATTCAGTATGCCCGCGAGCATCAGATTCCATTTTTTGGACTCTGTCTCGGAATGCAATGTGCAGTGACAGAATTCGCGCGAAATGTCTGCGGTTTCGAGGATGCAAATTCGACGGAATTCAATCCTGACACGTCGCATCCAGTGATTTCGTTAATGAGTGAGCAGCGAAATGTTGTAGATTTGGGCGGAACAATGAGACTCGGCGCGTATCCATGCAAATTAATCGAGGGAACTCACGCTCGCGAGGCTTATCAGTCTGACATCGTTCAAGAAAGGCATCGGCATCGATTCGAGTTCAACAATGATTTCAAATCGACGCTCGAGGAGCATGGAATGGTTATCGCGGGAGTTTTTGAAGAAAAAGATCTCGTCGAGGTTATCGAATTGAGAGATCATCCATGGTTTGTCGGCTGTCAATTTCATCCAGAATTGAAGTCGCGTCCAAATCATCCACATCCGCTTTTCAGAGAATTTGTCAAGGCGGCGCTTGCAAGATGAAAATCCAATCAGAGGTCGAGTCTCGGCTCGATCTTTTTTTGTCCTCGAATGAATCGCTCAAAATCTCTCGAACGTTCGCGCAAAAATTGATCGAGGATGGAAAAATTCGAGTCAACAATCGAATCGCAAAAAAATCGAGTCTCAAAATTTTTCCGAATGATCAAATCGAAATCGATCTGCCAGAACCTGAATCGCTCGAAATTGCCGCTGAAGATCTGCCGCTCGATATTTTGTACGAGGATCAAGATCTTTTGGTTATCAACAAAGCGCGCGGAATGACAGTTCATCCAGCCCCTGGAAATTTTCATGGAACGCTGGTCAATGCATTGTTATTTCATTGCAAAGATTTAAGTGGGATCAATGGAATCGAGCGACCTGGAATAGTTCATCGGCTCGATAAAGACACGTCGGGAGTCATGCTCGCCGCGAAAAATGATCTATCACATCGAAGTCTCGCAGAACAAATTCAATCGAAGGAAGCGCAGCGAATTTATCTCGCGATTGTTCATGGAAATTTTTCAATCGAGTCGGGGATAATCGAGGGATCAATCGGTCGAGATCCTCGCGATCGACAAAAAATGGCAATCGTTTCGAATGGAAAATCGGCAGTGACAAATTTCAAAGTCATCGAGAATTTTTACAAAGATCGATTGGCTCTCGTCGAATGCAGATTGCAGACTGGAAGAACTCATCAGATTCGCGTGCATATGACATCGATAGGACATCCACTGCTTGGCGATCCAAAATATTTTCCGAACAAAAAAAAGCCCGCCGATCGTTTCGAGATCGATGGGCAGGCTTTGCATTCATGGAAAATCGAGTTTCGACATCCACGGACGAATCAAATTTTGAAATTCACCGCCGAAATTCCAAATGACATGAAAAAAATTATCGAGACGCTTTCGACACAGCATCTTGAGTCGCTTCAATGAATTGAATGTATGAAATTGTCGCACCGGATATCGCGTCAACCTGCTCGAGCGATTGAGTGTCCGCCAGCTGCATAACATATTTATCAATCGCTTTTACTGCGACCTGCGCCTTGCGATAATCTGCCGAGTTTTGATCGCCGCCATAATTTTCATCTTTCACGTGTCCAAAAACATCGCGCCCGATATAATCCGCGTTGACAATTCGATGATCCTTGATTTCAATCACAGCATATCCTCGCCCGAGTGCTCGATCGAGTGAACTTTCGCCCTCGAAAATTCCGTCTTTAGCGTTTGAAAGATCGAGTTCAAGATTCAGTTCCGGAGTCGATTCAGAATTCTCGGCAACTTCACCACATCCAGACATCACCATCGAGATCGTTAAAATTGCGATTGAGATGGTGATGTTTTTTTTTTGCATACAGAACAATTTCCACCGCAGGCCGAACATGGATTTCCGCTCCGGAATTTTTGAATGCAGCTTTTGAGAGCCATTGCAAAAATCAATCCAACAATTCCGAGCAAAATGTAATCGATAGGATTCATGAAATCGCCTCCTTAGATAAAGTTTTGCGCAATCAATTTGAAAATCAACGCGGCAATCCATGCAGCGACGCATTGAAATACAACGACAAAGACTGCCCATTTTCCACCGAGCTCGCGCTTAATCGATGCAGTCGCCGCAACGCATGGAGTATAAAGCAGACTGAAAATCAAAATTGTTCCAGCCGCGAGAGGAGTGATCATATTCGCAACGCCGCCGCTGAATAAAACTTCCAGAACGGCAATGACACTTTCCTTCGCCATGAATCCACTGATAAACGCCGTGACAATTCTCCAATCGCCAAGCCCAAGCGGTTCAAAAATCGGAACGAAGAGACTCGAGACGCTCGCCATGATGCTCAGCTCTGAATCCTCGACGAGATTCAAGCCGGAATCGAAACTCTGCAAAAACCAAACGACAATCGTTGCGACCATGATAACTGAAAATGCGCGATATAGAAAGTCTTTCGCTTTTTCCCACATCAATTGCAAAACTGATCTCGCGGAAGGCATGCGATAATTTGGCAATTCCATGACAAACGGAACTGGCTCGCCTTTGAACAGAGTTTTTTTGTATAGAAATGCCGCGAGAATCCCGACTGCAATTCCGAGGATATACAGCCCAGTCATAATCAGCCCGCCGTTCGCTGGGAAAAATGCACTGACAAAAAATGCATAAATCGGAAGTTTTGCCGTGCAGCTCATAAATGGAATCAGCAGAATTGTCATGTATCGATCGCGTTCGGAAGGCAGAGTTCGAGTTGACATCACCGCCGGAACACTGCAGCCAAATCCAATCAGCATCGGCACAATACTTCTTCCGGATAAACCAATCTTTCGCAAAAGTTTATCCATGAAAAATGCAACGCGCGCGATATATCCGCTGTCTTCGAGAAGTGATAGAAAGAAAAACATCGTGACAACAATCGGAATGAAACTCAAAACACTTCCGACGCCCTCGAAAATTCCGCCGATGATTAAAGAATGAATCGATTCATTGACTCCCGCCGCTGTCATGGCTTCATCGACAAAATCGGTGAATGCTCCAACTGCATCTTCGAGAAGTTCCTGTAAAAATGCACCGATAACGTTGAACGTCAGATGAAAAATCAACGCCATGATTCCAATAAAAACTGGGATCGCCGTGAATTTTCCAGTCAGAATTTGATCCATTTTGCTCGAGCGAATCTGTTCCTTCGATTCCCTCGGCTTTTCGACACAGGCATCGCAGACTCTATCGATGAATTCGAATCGCATATCTGCAATCGCCGCCGCGCGATCCAATCCCCGCTCATTTTCCATCTGAATCGAAATATGTTCAAGCGTCTCGAGCTCATTTTGATCCAAACCGAGCTGCTCGAGAATTCTTTTATCGCCTTCAATCGCTTTGCTCGCCGCGAATCTCAACGGAAGTCCAGCCCGCTTTGCATGATCCTCGATTAGATGTCCAACCGCATGCAAACATCGATGAACTGCGCCGTTGTGATCCTCTTCCGAACAAAAATCCTGCGGGATCGGTTTTTCCTGGAAATGTGCAATGTGAAGAGCGTGAACAATCAATTCATCGACGCCCTCATTTTTCGCCGCGGAAATTGGAACGACTGGAGTTTTGAGCATCTGTTCCATCTGGTTGATATCAATCGAGCCGCCGTTGCCAGTGAGTTCATCCATCATATTCAGCGCGACAACCATTGGAACTTCCATTTCGAGCAGCTGCATCGTGAGATAAAGATTTCGCTCGATATTCGTCGCGTCAACGATGTTGATTATCGCATTTGGTTTTTCTTTCAAAACGAAATCGCGAGACACCAATTCTTCGCTCGAATACGGCGACATCGAATAAATCCCCGGCAGATCTGTGATTGACGTGTTGGGATGTTTGCGAATCGCGCCATCCTTGCGATCGACTGTGACTCCTGGAAAATTTCCGACATGTTGATTTGCGCCGGTGAGTTGATTGAATAAAGTTGTTTTGCCGGAATTTTGATTCCCGACCAGTGCGAAAGTCAATGTTTTATCATCTGGAATTGGTTCAGAATCGCCTTTGACATGAAAAACTCCAGGCTCACCGAGCATTGGATGCGGAGATTCCTTGTGACGCTCGAGAGGTTCAGATTTTGTTTCGACGTCAGGAATTTCTGTGATTTCGATTTTTGCCGCGTCATCGAGCCGCAGTGTTAATTCATAACCATGAATCTGAAACTCCATTGGATCGCCCATCGGTGCAAGCTTGACAAATTTCACCTGCGCCCCTGGAATCACTCCCATATCGAGAAAATGCTGGCGAAGTTCTCCCTCACCGCCGACTGATTCGATTCGCGCATGCTTTCCAATTTTTAGCTCGTTTAATTTCATTAATCAATCCTCCGATTCCCTCATATGTCCGTGCTCGATTATCACTCGCCGCTGAGCCTCCCGCCCTACATCTGTTGAGTGAGTGACTGTTATGATTGTATGTCCCTCGTCATGCAGCTCGTGAAAAATTTTCATGACGAGATTTTGATTTGCCTCGTCGAGATTTCCAGTCGGCTCATCCGCGAGAATCAACACTGGATAATTTATCAACGCCCGCGCGATACAGACTCTCTGCTGCTCGCCGCCGGATAACTGACTCGGAAGATGCTCCGCTCTATCCGCTAAACCGACGCGATCGAGTGCCTTCATCGCTTCATCTTTATCCGGAAGACTGTGATAATACTGCGCGACCATGACATTTTCCGCCGCCGTTAAATATGGAATGAGATGAAACTGCTGAAAAACCATTCCGATTTTTTCGCGGCGAATTTGAGTCAATTCTGCATCGGTAACATCCATCAGCGAGATTCCATCGAGCGTAATTTCTCCCGACGTCGCTTTATCCATGCAGCCGATTATATTCATCAGCGTCGTTTTTCCAGATCCCGACGGTCCCATTATCGCAACCCAGTCGCCTTTATCAATTTTGAAATCGATGTTATCAAGCGCACGAACTTTTCCATTGTAAACCATCGAAACGCCTTTCAATTCCAATAAACTCAAATCATTCACCTCGCAAAACAATCGCAGGATCAACACTCGTCGCGATTCGAACGGGGATCATCGATGCAACTCCTGTCACGATAATCGATAAAACGATTGAGAGAATCGCAATACTGATCGAAAAATCTATTCCGCGATTAAAAACCTGCAGACTGACACTTTGAGCAAACAGATATCCCAATCCAGAGCCGAGCAATCCTCCAAATGCACCGAGCAGACATCCCTCGCCGAGAAAATCTGAAACGATATTTTGATTCGCTGCGCCGAGAGCTTTTTTCAATCCGATTTCCTTTCGGCGTTCAGTCACAACTGCCATCATCGTTGTCGTGACGCAAATCAATGTTAAAAGTAAAACGATCAACGTCACCAATAAAACTAATGCTTGAAGTTTTCCGAGGACACTGAATTCTGAACGCGCGATTTGTTGAATCGATTGAGGAATTATCGCGGAATCTGAATTGCGAATTTCATTTTCGATTTGCGTCAGAGAATTTTGATCCGCGACAACACTGACCTGCGCCAATCCAATCTGATTCGGCTTTTCAACTATCGATTGAAGTTCCGCGAGATCCAAAAATGCAAATTCCTCCTCGCGCCCGCCAGTTGAAACTATCCCGACAACTTTATAATTTCGCATCGCTGATCCTTCACCGGCACTCACACTGACATTTTTTCCAATGATCGATTTGGGATCAATCGGCGAAAATTTTTCCGAAAGATCTTTGCCGAGGAGAATCTCACGCTTTCCAGATTTTGGAAATTCACCATCGATTTGCCAATATGGACTGACTTTTTGCAATTCATCGAAATCTGTCCCGCCCGAGAGAATCGGCTGTTTATTGATTTCGAGACGCTCGTATAAAAATGGAGCGATTCCGACGAGCTCATGATTCGCCAAAATTTTCGAAACTGATTCGATGTGAGATTGATCGAATGCCGCTGAATCTCCCGCTGGAAGAATTAACAGATTTGCGCCATATGCTCTAAACTCTCGCCCGAGCTGCTGAGGCACTTCGCGATAGACTGTCACCATTCCGGAAATGATCGTTGCGCCGACTGCCACAGCTAATAACGCGACAGCCATTCGCATTCGCCGACGGAGTAATGAATAAAAAATCATCGTGAGAAAAAATTTGAATTTCATCGAATCACCTCGATTCAGCCATGGAGCACATTCGCCGGCTCAAGCGATAACAGACTTCGAATCGCTGGAATGCTCGCGAGCAGTAAAACGAGAATCATGAGCGCGCTGACAATTGGAATCACGACAAGATTATTTGCAATTCCAGAACCGAAAACTGTCTGTCCAATGATTTGCGCTAAACCTAATCCTAGAAAATATCCCGCGATTCCTCCAAAAATTCCAGCGATGAAAATTTCTGCAAGGACTAATAAAATCACGCCGAGATTTGTTGCACCGATCGCTTTGAGAAGTCCCAGCTCTCTTGAACATTCAATGATATTCGCACTGACAAGATTCGAGACTCCCAGCGCCGCGGAAAGTAAACTCAAAATCGTGATAAGTAACATTAATAATTGAGTTTTATCGAGAATTTTTCCTTCAGATTCCGCGATTTGTCTGACTGGGCGGGCGGAAGAATTCGAAATGACTTCTTCGATTTGATACGCAATCGATGAAACGTAAGCCGTACAATACCAAATCTCTCGTTCCTGCTGCGATAACAGATTTGGATTTTCTGCCGCCTTCCGAGCCAAATCATTTTCCGGAGTCGTTATCGCACTGACTTCGATGCTCCCGATTTTCCCCGGCAGATTTTCGAGCGATTGAACTATCGGGAGATTTGCAAGAATCGAATCATCCTCAATCCCGCCGCCCTCGACAATCCCGACGATTTCGAGATTCTCGATTCGATCTCCAAGTTTCAAATTTTTTTCTGCAGCTAAATTTTTCCCGACGAGAATTTCATTCGTTCCATCGACAGGATACCGCCCATCGATTTGCCACCATGACTTCATCGGTTCAATTCCAGTTTCAAACGAATCGCCAGTCGGCAGTGTCATTTTATGATTGAACCACGTTCCGATTATCGGCATCGAATCGAGCGAGCCTTCGAGACTTGGTGCAAAAGCTACAATATTATTCGTCCAAAAAATCGTTCGAATTTTGCCGAGCTCCTCCTCGTTCAAATATTCGCGCGAATCGAGCCCATAAATATCTTTGAGCACCGTGGAATTTTTTGGAGTCACAATGATATTTGCGCCATATGCTTTCAATTCTTGATTCACTTTGTCGCCGACATCGAAAAGACAATTGAGCATCGCGGACGCTAATGAAACTCCGAGCGCGACAGTCAATGCAATTAATGCAAATCGATTCCGCTGACGAATCAACGCGCCTTTCACCATCTGCCAAAACATTTTCTCACCTCACTTGAAAATCCGAGCATTTTTCTCAAGTTCAGACTGCGGAACTCTCAAATTCCCTTCCGCGATTGAATATTCGATCGGAATTGGATTGCAGCCGCCCTTCGTTCCAATCGTCGCTTTATTCATTTGAACATCGCACAATTTGCAAATGACTTGATTATCGCGTTCATAATATCCAGTCACGCCGCAGATATCACATGCATCGAGCCCAACTCCATAATTCGAGCCGCCTTTGAGAATCACGATGAATCTGACCTGCTCGCCTTCCGATGCTCGATAGACGAATCGATGCAGATGTCCGTCTTGAATTTTTTCCAAAGGCACATCGATTTGTCCCGAAACTGCTTCGACTGGAATCGCTTCGACGATCTCCGGTTTTGCATTCGCGATATAACTTCCAAACGTTGACGATAGAATCATCAAAGCGAGCGAGAGGATCACTCCAAATCCCCAGCGGCGTTTATGAATCGCGCGCGAGAGAATCAATCGATACTCGGCAGGATTCGAATTCTCGGGACGATTTGGTTTCGGCTGTGAAAACAGCGTTATCGGAACGACTAACACTGCCGCGAAAATCACGAATATCAGCCAGGATTTTCGATCGATTATCGGCGCGGCGAGTTCAAAGAGTGTCATGTTTGTGATGAATCCCCGCGCCAATGAAACTTGAATCAGAAATAAAAGCTGCTGAATCATGCACGCGCCGATTTGAACTGCAAAGACGAATTTCAATCTTTGATCATTGAGAGCATCAGCCGCTTTGAAAATCAGAAACGCCGCTAGGAATGAAAAAAATCCTCCGAGGATGAATCCACCGATCTTTGTCCAAAAATTGAGCGTCGAAAAATCTCCAACTGCTGAAGTCACCGCGCCGACTGGCAGCAGCCACAATTCCATTCCGTGATATAGAAATAGAGTTAGAGCTGTGACTGAAATTGCGATGCTGAATGCTCGATTGAATTTTCGTTTGAACAATAAAATCAGAATTGCGATTTCGCCGATGAATGCTGCAAGCGTCGAAATCATCTCGAACATCTCGCGAGAGACTGCATTTCGAGTTCCAACTCTAACAGCGATAACAAAAATCGAAATCCAAAATCCACATTTGATCGCTTTCACAAAATTTTTTCTAAAATTTTCCGCGGGAAGCCGATTGAGAATCACAAGTAAAATTGCTAATGGAACTCCGAGCGTCAATCCCTCTTCCATTGCAGGAATAAAAATTTTGAGAAATGTTTGTAACAATTTCACACCTCCTCAATGCAAAAAAGAGACGAACAAATCGCTCGCCTCTAAAAAATTTTTTGATTCAGTTATTACCATGCATGCGGGACATAATTGAAGTCCCAAGTCATTTTGACCGGCTTTTTCCAAAATCTTCCAGGCACACCAGTTTCAGAATCAGTATGCAGCGCGTATCCATTTTCAGCCGGAGAATGGAATTCGAATTCACATTTATACATGCCCATGCCCATCAGTTTAACATTCGCGCCATAATGAGGACCATCGTCTGCGCTCATTGGCATGAAAGTTCCTTCGATTGATTCGCCCGTCGAAACTTTGGTGAATTTATATTTGACTGTCATGTATGGAATCCATTCGCCAACACCGAAGCCGCATTCATTTCCTTCCGTCGCATGAATATCGGTTTCGATGTGAATATCTGCTTGATCCGGCGGGAGCATCATGCCGGCTGGATCCATCGGCACAGGTTGAAAATACACCAGCGCGACGTTGAAATGATTTTCTGTATCCTCCTGCTCGTCGCCGATTGGATATTCCTGAAATCCTGCCGCCATCGCTGGAGCATTAAACGCGAATAGAGCTGCACTCGCCGCGGCAGCTGCTAACATCGATTTGAGTTTTTTGGAAAGAGACATTGATAATTCCTCCTTGGAAAAAATTTCTATTTGCAAATCAAGCAGCCGCCTCAGTGTGAGATTCCTTCGACTGCCGTGATTGATAATAGACAAACGTCGCGATTCCGAGAATCAACAGCGCGAATTGAATTCCGAGCGTCTCGAATGTTGGATAGATTCCGAGCACATCGATAGTCGGGATAATTGAATTTTCGATTTGAGTTGTCGCAAGAATTCCGCCTTCTTGGAGCTCTCGAATTCCTCCGCCTGCAAAACTCACCGCAAGGAGATACATCAAAATGCTCGTGAACATGAAAAATGGTCGGAGTGGAATTCTCAAAATTCCTCGCTGCATAACGAAGAAGATCAATGCAATTGCAACACATCCCGCCGCAAATCCAAACCAGATCATTTCGACGTCGTTCGATGCATTGTTAAAAAGTGCTTGATAAAACAGAATCACTTCAGCTCCCTCGCGATAGACTGCCAAGAATGCTGCGAGAGCCAATGCTTTAGCTTTTCCAGTCGTGAGAGTTTTGTCAACCATTCCCTGGATGTAGTCTTTCCATGCATTCGCGTTCGATTTTCCGCCGAGCCATGCACTCGTCGCGATTAAAACTACAACCGCGAATAGAGCTGTTGCACCTTCCAAAACTTCACGGCTCGCTCCAGCTGCTGTCGCCTCGAGAACTGATTCGAATAAATATGCCGTGACAAAACTTGCAATTATCGCGGCAATCATTGCGTTATAAACTGTGTCGAGATGTTTTTCATTACCGCTCCGCTGGAGGTATGCAATTATCGCGACAAGAACTAGAATCGCCTCGAGTCCCTCGCGAAGTAAAATCAAAAATGCTGGTAAAAATGATGCCCATCCACCGCGTCCAAGATTTGCAGTTTCAAGAGCCGTCGTGCTTTCATAAATCATCGAGACGAGAGTTTCAGCTTGTTCATGAACCTGTTCGGAAGTCACAGTTTCATCGAGCATAAATTTTTTCAGTTTATAGAATTGATATTCTGTGAGATTTGCAGTCTTTGCCGAGATTCCCATGTTGACTGCAGACTCGAGCCCGTCTTTCTCGTAAATTCCATAATATGCATCGTTGACTTTTTCCTTAGCTCCGCGGCGATCTCCCGAGTCGAAAATTGCCAATGACTGCTGAATTGTTTGATCGATTCGCGCACCGATCTCACTCCATTTTGGAGCGGCTTCAGCTTGAATCGAAGAAATCGAAACCAAAATCGCGAGAAGGAATAGAACAAATCGCTTCATTACATGTGCCTCCTCACTTCAATTTTCTAAAGTCGAAAGTGATAATTCGATCGCATTCCATTGGCTTGCCGTTTTGATCGATCGCCGGCTTGAAAGTCCATTGTTTAGCTGCATTCATCGCAACGTTATCAACCAAAATTCTTCCGGATTTGCGCATGACTTTCACTTTTTTAACCGTGCCATCAGTTCCAATCGTCGCGGCAACTGATACATAGCCGCCGAATTGAATTCCGCCTTTTGGAGGATAAACTTCATTCAAGACAATCGGCGGCTCGATCATCTGTTGCTTTGTCGAGACATTCGATTCCGGTTTTTTCTCGATTTTCGATTCGAGTTCAGATTTCAGCTTTTCGAGATCATCTTGAGTCGGCTCTTCAACCTTTGCTTCGATCTTTTCAACTTCCGGCTCTGGATTTTTCACCGGCTCGATTTTTTCCGGCTCAGGCTGAATCGATTCTTCAATCGGCTTGGGATCTGGTTTGAATTTTTCAACGACAGCCGGCTCAGGAATTTCATATTTTGGAAGTTCCGGCAGCGGCTCGACAACATATGGCGCGACATATAATTCAGGTATCACGACTGGATCTGGAATTGCGACCGGCTCAGGAATTTCTTCGACGACTAATTCAGCCGCCTCGACAACCGATTCTTCCGCTAAACTCACATCGATCCACTCGATTTCATCAATGATCGGAAGTTTTGGTTCTGGAAGAATTTTTGGAAGTATGAATGCCACTCCCATCCAGCCGACAAAGTGAATCGCGATTGCTGCTGTCACCGTTGACCGCCAATAACTTCGATAATTTTTCATGGAACTTCGAAGAATCAAATCAAATCCCTCCTCAAAATTTACATACGCTTTTGAATTTCATTCTCAATTCACGATCAAAAAAATTCGGAAGTCTTCCTCTGCTCAGGAAAACTTCCATGATTAATGTTTGATCTCCGTTGCGATTGAAACATGTCTCGCGCCGGATTTTTTGAGGAGATCGAGAACCGAAACTACATTTTCATATTTGGAATTTTTGTCGCCCATCAGTAAAAAGATTGTCGCTGTATCTGCGGCGAGAGTGTCATGTACTCGCTGCGGAAGATTTTCAGACTGCATCGTGTCTTTCTCGAACAAAATTTCGCCCGTCGACAGCACTGTTATCGGTACAACTCTCGGGCGAGTTTCCTGCGTCGCCTGTTCAGCCTGCGGAAGACTCACTTGAATCGAATTCGTTTGCACCATGTAAATCGTGCTGATCATGAAAAAGACGAGGAGAAACAGCATGATGTCAATCATTGGAATAATCATGACGAGCGGCTGCTGATTCTCTCGAAAATCACGTCGCCTCATAATATCCCTCGCCCGCTTGAATCGGATCTTTCAAATCGAGATCCTCTTTCGGTTTTGGATTTGATTTTGGATTTTGATTCTGATTTCGAGCTTGATTTGCTTGAATCATGATTTGTTTTTGAATTCCGCCCAAAACGATCGCTGAAGTTTTTTCCAAAATCGCTAAAATTTCATCCAATTTTTGAGCGAAATATGTATGAACGATCAATGCAAAAATCGCTACACAAAGTCCAGTTGCTGTCGCGATTAATGCCTCGCCGATTCCCCCAGTTATCGCGAGAGGCTGTCCGGCTTGCAGATTGAAAATGCTGAACGATTCAATCATTCCGGAAATCGTTCCGAGAAGTCCGAGCAATGGTGCGAGAGTTACAATCATCGAAAGATAATTGAGTCTCGCGCGAAGTTCCATTGCTGATTCCGCGAATGCAGTATCGAGAGACAGCTCAACATTTTCTCCATTGACTGCCGCATCGATTCCAGATTTTGCAACAAATCCAACCGAACTTTCCTCGCGATTGCAAATTTCGATGCAGGATCGAAAATCTCCACGCTTCAAAAAATCCGAAAGCTTTGTCAAAAAATCTTCCGCGTTTGAAGATGCATAATGATAGAAACGAAATCTCTCGATTCCAATTGCCGCAACAGCTATCGAACTCAAGAGGAGGAGATACATCACTGGACCGCCTTTTTCAAATAAATTCAACGCGTCCAATTCATCACTTCCAATTCGAATTAAAAACCATTCTCAAAATTCTTCGAGAGAATAACACGCGAATCTGAAAGATTCAAGTCGAGAAAAAATTTTTGGATCTGCCGAGAGAAATTTTAGATTTCGAAAAAATCTTGCGATAAATATTCAGCGATGTATAATCCATCGCGAAGGAAGAATTTTCATGAATTTTAGAAAGGGTGATCCATATGGCGGGAATCGGTGGAGTTTCATCTTCGCTGAACACTTTGAATCGAGTCAACAGTCAGTATAGTAGCACTTTGAACAAGATTGCGACTGGTTCAAACGTTCCTTCAGCGAAATACAGCCCAAGTACTTACGCAATTTCTCAACGCATGAGTGTAAACATCAGCTCAATTCATCAGAGCCATCAAAACACTCAAAACTCCAATTCGATGATGAAAACTGCGGAAGGTGCAGTTAGCAACACCGTCGACATTCTCAAAAGCATCAAACAATCTTTGATCAACGCGGCAAACGATACAAATACCGGTTCAGATCGCGAAACAATTCAACAGACAATCGAGCAATCTCTCGCGCAAATCAATGAAAATGCTGGCGTTCAATACAACGGCATGACTCTCCTCGATGGAACTCGTTCGACTTCTGTTAATGCTGGAGTCGGTGGAGATACCAATTTACACTTTGGAGATATGACTTCTACTGGACTCGGTTTGACTGATTCTGAAGGAAATTCTCTTATCAGTGCGACGAGCAATATCGAGGATTCAATTGCGCGCGTTGATTCAGCTATCGAAACTGCATCAGCTCAACAAAGCAACATCCAATCTTCACTCGAGGCATCTCTCGATGAAATCACATCGCTCGGAGCTCAACAGGCTCGTCTCGATTTCCAAGCAGAAAATTACATGACAATGGAAGAGAATGAGGCAAATTCACTCTCAACTCTTAGCGATGCAGATCTCGCGAAGGAAATCACGAATCTCCGTAGCCAAGACACTCAACAACAACTCGCTCTATATACTCTTCGCATGGAAAATCAAAATCGTTCCAATATCCTCAGTCTCCTCCAATAATTTTTTATCCACAAACAAAAAAAGAGATCCGGAGATCACAACGATCTTCGGATCTTTTTTTGTTCGGAATCAAATCTCGATCAAATCAAAATTACTTTGGAATCTTGAATCGATTGGTTTGCGAGTGAAAATGATAAAGAAACAAATATCAGACTCAACAGATTTTTCAAGGATAAATTTGATTCCATTCGAATCGATCTTCTCGCCGGTAAATGAATTCAAAACAACAAAAATATTTCCATCGAATCCACTGCGGCGGAATTGCAAAATTCGCTTTGAAAAACTGTCGAAGGATTCATTAGCATTTGCAAAATCAAATTGAAGTAATTGCAATTTTTCATCCGGATCTTCAGCGATTTCCTGCAGTCTCGAGCAAATTCGATCGATCAATCTCGAGATTTTCGATTTATCAACGGCGGGCGGAACTATCAATCCAACATTCTGCATTTCACCATACAGCGAGAAATAGATTCGATCGTACAATTCATCCTCGTCGAATTTTGGAGCATTTTCCAGCTCGTCATTCCTAATCCAATCCTGATAACGCTCCGGACGATATGGATCTTCGTCGTGATCAACTACGGACGGCTCATAATTTGCCCAAGGATCTCTAAATGTATGCTCGCGAATTACATCCTCCGGAAGCTTTCCTGAAAATGGCGGGAGCGGCTTATAATTCTCGTCAACATTCATCGCTGATAAATTATTCCGCCGCCACTTTCTCCAATTTTCAACGTCAAAATCTGTGATATATCCCGCAGATTTTAATTCGCGAATCTCTTCCGTTGAAAATTCCCGCGTCGCGATTATCCCTTCCGCTTGAAGTCGATCTGCAATTGTCTCGCGCAGAATATATGAAACTTGAATTTCATCATCGTCAGTTGTAATTTCGCCGCGATTCTCTAAATACGCTCGCAAAATTGGATCTGCTACATTTGTCAAATTGAATGTCTGCAATTGTCCCTGTGCATCTGCAATTTTTCCAGCGTTTTCATAATGCTCATTCTCTCGGAATCCAAATGATTGAATCCATCCCTCGAGCCTCACGAGCCGGATATCATCTGCCGCGGGGTATGGATCGATTCCTTTGATACTCGTGCCGACTTTGAATCTGACGCGCTTATGTCTAAAATTCCGCGCCATGAGCAATCGACGAAATTCTGGATCACTTACTTGATTCAAATTGAAATACAAATTCCCAATGATTTTTTTCGGATCGTCAGCTGCATGCCCAGAAAGAAATCCATATGAACTGACTTTTGTAGATTCGCCTGGCTTGAGATGTTTAAAATCTACCGAGCTGAAACTTCCAATGTTGAATTTATAAACGCTGCCGACAAATTCCATGTCCTGCGTGATATAACTCGGATCGCCAGTTTTAGATTTGCGCTCGCTCGTCAATCGATAGATTCGCTGAAATTCCTCTTCCGCTAAATCATCATGCCCGCAGTGATGCAGCATCGCGCCGAGCAGTAAAACTAGAAAATTATCTGTCGGATTTTTTAAAATCTCGCGGCGGATTTTGGCGAGAATATCATCCATTTTATGCTGTCCGATTTGATCTTCATGGATTTTTTTAGCATTCTCAAAACTCTGCAGAAATGAATCGATCTGCCGTTTATTTTTGTAGCGTCCCTCTTTGACTGCACGCATCACTTCATCTTGAAAATGATCGATCGGCAAAATTCGATATCCATGGATTTCTGTGTGAACTATGACTGATTTTTTCTTGGGCGGATCAATTCTAATCGGCGATTCCATTGTTCGAATTGGTTTATATTCTTCTTCAGTTTCAACTTGAACTTTGGATCTCTCTGATTTTTTCGCGACAACTTTTTTGTAAACTGTGATAAGTTCAAACGGAATGACAATTTCCTCTTCATCGCTGAGAATTTTGACTGATGTTTTGCGAATCTTTAAAACTTCGCCGGTGAATTCTCCTTCCGATGATCTGAGATGGATTTGATCTCCTTCCGAAATATCTTCGACAAATTCTTCATACGGAACCATGCATTTCACTTCCTTTCTAAATTGTTACGCGGCATAGATTGAAATTTTCAACATACTAACAAAAAAATCCTGCCGCTTGATTCAATGCAAGCCGTGATATAAAATGAAAAAAGTTTGAAAATCATAGAAAATTTTTCAAGGGGGAATCATCTTTGTGCGGAATTGTTGGATACATTGGTGATAGACAGGCGACTCCATTTTTGCTCGATGGATTAACAAAATTGGAATATCGCGGTTATGATTCAGCGGGAATTGCAGTTTTCGACGGTAAAGATATTCGAATCGAAAAAACTGTCGGGAGACTTTCGACTCTCAAAGAAAAAATAAAAAATGATCTTCCGCCCGGATCTCTTGGAATCGGTCACACTCGCTGGGCAACTCATGGAAGACCGTCAGATCGCAACGCTCATCCACATTCAGACTGCTCGGGAAATTTTATCGTCGTGCATAATGGAATTATCGAGAACTATTTGCCGCTGAAAGAAAAATTGATCGAGCGCGGACATGAATTCAAATCTGAAACTGATACTGAAGTCGTCGCACATTTACTCGAAGAAATCCATGGAAAGCTCGAGAGATCCAAATCAGATTCGCCGGATCTATTTCTCGCGGCAGTTCGAGAAGTTTTGAAAACGATCGAGGGATCTTATTCGCTCGTTTTCATGTCAAAACTTTTCCCGCATGAAATCATTTGCGCAAAACAGGATAATCCTCTCGTGATTGGACTCGGCGAAGGAGAAAATTTCATCGCCTCGGATATCCCTGCGATTGTATCTGAAACTCGGAAAACTTTCATCCTCAAAGATGGAGAAATTGCGATCGTTCAAAAAAATTCCGTCGAAATTCAAGATCGAAATGGAGATCGAATCGATAAAAAAATTTTCTACGTGAATTGGAATTCAGCTGCTGCAGAAAAAGGCGGCTATGAACATTTCATGTTGAAGGAAATCAATGAGCAGCCCAAAGCGATCAAAGATACAATGCGCGGCTTCATCAAACAGATTCGTCCAGCCCGCGGAACTCCAGCTCCAGAACGAATTGCGCAGGATGACAGCGCGATCATTTTTCCAGAGTTGAAATGGAATCCAGAATTTCTCGATAACATCGATAAAATTTACATCATTGCATGCGGAACAGCTTATCACGCGGGATTAGTTGGAAAATTTTACATCGAAAGACTTGCTCGAGTTTTGGTTGAAGTCGATCTCGCGTCTGAATTCAGATATCGAGATCCAATTGTCGATGAAAAAACTTTGACGATTTTCATTTCTCAATCCGGCGAGACTTCAGACACTCTAGCCGCGATGAAAGAATCGAAACGACTCGGAGCAAAAACTCTCGCGATAACGAATGTCATTGGATCGTCTTTAGCGCGCGAGGCAGATCAAGTTTTATATACAATGGCTGGACCAGAAATCGCTGTTGCATCGACTAAAGCATACACGACTCAATTGATTTTGATGTTCATGCTGGCTTTATACATGTCTCAGCTTCGTCAGACACTTTCCGCAGATCGAACTCGCGAATTGATTTCATTATTGAGAAAACTTCCGGCGCAAATCAGCGAGACTCTTTCAGACGTCGAACCGATCAAAACTTTTGCCGAGAAATATGGATTCAATGAAGATGTTTTCTATCTCGGCAGATCGCTCGATTATGATGTTGCGCTCGAGGGCGCGTTGAAACTCAAAGAAATCTCATACATTCATGCAGAAGCTTATGCCGCGGGAGAATTGAAACATGGAACGCTCGCTTTAATCGTCGAAGGAATTCCAGTCATTGCGCTTGCAACTCAAAAATCTGTTTACGAAAAAACAATTTCCAACATTAAAGAAGTGAAAGCTCGCGATGCAGTTGTCATTGGAATTGCATCGGACGGCGACGAGGAGCTCGAAAAATATGTCGATCATGTGATTCATGTTCCGGAGACTGATGAATTGTTGAGTCCATTGCTCGCAGTCGTTCCATTGCAGCTTTTAGCATATTACGCCGCGATAACTCGAGGATGCGATGTTGATAAGCCTCGAAATTTGGCGAAATCTGTGACAGTCGAATGAGGTGAGTGAATTGAAAATCAAAGCTCGCCATCTGACAGCGGATCTATACAATTGCAAACAGTCGCGGCTCGATAACATCGATGGAATCAAAGATCTTTTTCCGAGCATGCTGTCGCTCACTGGATATTCGATGCAAAATGTTTCGTCGATTTCAATTGATGCGAATCATTTTTCGACAATCGCGCTGTGTTCCGAGGGACATGTCGCGCTGCATGTCTACAAAGCTGAGCGGTATGTTGCGGTGGATGTATTTCTTTGCATGGAATCTGCCGAGCCGGAGAAACTTTTCAAAGAGTTAAGGAAATTTTTCCAGCCGGATAAAACTCGGACGATTCAACTCAAGCGCGGAGATTTTAATCCAGATATCAAACCGCAGATCAAAATCAAATTTGCACCGCTCAAGAAAATTCGAAACACTGGCGCAAAAGTCGTTCGAAGTATCGCTAGAAAAATTTCTCAATGAAAAAAGATCCGGAGATCATGACGATCTTCGGATCTTTTTTTTTATTTGTGGTAAAGAATTTTTTACTTGAATTTTATTGAAATCAAAATAGAATTCAGATCTATTCTTACATAGGAGGCTTTTTAATGGAATCATCATTTTTATCAATCCTCCCGCCGATTATCACAATCGTTTTAGCTCTGGCGACGAAAGAAGTTTACATGTCGCTGATCATTGGAATTTTTTCCGGCGCAATGATTTTCACCGGCGGAAGTTTTCTTCAATCAACTCTCACGATGTTTAAAATCATGGGAGAAAAAGTCGGCGGCAATGTCAACATCTTGATCTTTCTTGTGATTCTTGGAGTTCTTGTCGCGGCAATTGCAAAATCTGGAGCGACTCGAGCTTATGGAGAATGGGCTCGCGAAAAAATCAAAGGTGAAAAAGGTGCATTGGGATTAACTGCATTTCTCGGAATTTTGATTTTCATCGATGACTATTTCAATTGCCTGACAGTCGGTGCAGTCATGCGTCCAATAACTGACAAATTCAAAATCGCTCGGACAAAATTGGCGTATGTTATCGATGCAACAGCCGCACCGATTTGTATCATTGCACCGGTATCGAGCTGGGCAGCAGCAGTTGGATCTTCATTGCCGGAAGGATCAACGATCGATGGATTTTCTCTTTTCCTTCAAACAATTCCATTCAATCTATACGCTTGGCTGACTCTGGTTTTCGTCGTGATGGTTATTGTCACTGGCAAAGATTATTCAACGATGAACGAATCGATTCGAGAAAATCAAAAAGGATTTCATGTTCCGGAGGAGTATCGCGAGGAGCTCGAAAATGAATCTGAAACTGAAACTCATGGAAAAATCATCGATCTCGTTCTGCCTTTGATCGTTTTAATTTCATCATGCATTTATGGAATGTTATACACTGGCGGACTTTTCGAAGGAAAATCGGTCGCGGATGCATTTGCCGACTGCGATTCATCTCAAGCTCTCGTTTTGGGATCATTCATCGCTTTCGTTTTTACAGCGATTCTATATATCCCGCGCGGCGTTGTGAATTTCAAAACTTTCTGCGCATGTTTTCCGATGGGATTCAAAGCGATGCTCCCTGCAATTGCAATTTTGAGTTTTGCATGGACTCTCTCGGGAATTTGTTCAGATTCCTGCTTGAATCTCGGCGGATATGTCAGCACGATTGTCAATCAAAACGCTACAATAATGATGTTCCTTCCAATGGTATTTTTTGTCGTCGCGATTGGATTGGCTTTTGCAACTGGAACGAGCTGGGGAACTTTTGGAATTCTGATTCCTATCGCTGTTGAAATTATTTCCGGCGGCTCGCCTGAAATGATGGTTATCTGTGTAGCGGCAATTTTATCTGGAGCTGTTGCGGGAGATCATGCATCGCCGATTTCTGATACAACGATTCTAGCATCGGCATCAGCTCAATGCAGTCACCTCGATCATGTAGCGACTCAGCTTCCATATGTTATAACAGTCAGCACGAGCTGTATCATTGGATATTTCATCGACGGCTTGACTGAAAATGGTTGGATCGGTTTAGGCGTTGGATTGATCTGCACAGTCTTTCTATTCAAAATTCTTACTTCGCGAGAAGTGAACTACTCACAGTGAGCTTCCTGAATCAACGAAGAATGCACCGATGCTGCGTCTTACTTCTTCTCATACAGGCTTCAATTCCCGTAGTTCCTACGGTACTAATTTCTAGGCAAATATCCTCATGCCTTCATTTCTTATATTTATCGCAGCATTGATATCTCTATCATGAATTGCGCCACATTCCGGACATTTCCATTCTCTCACCGAGAGATTTTTCGTCTCGGAATTCTGATATCCACAGCCCGAAAAGATTTGTGATGATGGGAAAAAACGATCAATTTTCACTAGACTTTTCCCCATCCAGTGCGATTTGTATTCCAACATCTGAGTAAACATGCCCCATCCATTGTCTGATACTGATTTTCCAAAACTGAATCTTTTCCCACATTTTTTCTTCGACATCGCTTGCATGTTCAAATCTTCTATCGCTATCAAATCATATTCTGAAACGAGTTTTGCAGACAATTTATGCAGAAAATCTCTCCGGCGATTTGCAATTTTCTCATGAATCTTGCTCAAACGAATTCGAAGTTTTTCATGATTTTTACTCAACTTTTTACTTCTTGAAAACTTCCGCTGAATTCTTGCAAGTTTCTTCTGCGCAAGTCGAAAATACTTTGGATAATTTGCACACTCTCCATCAGATGAGACATACAATCCATTCATTGCATAATCCAAGCCTAAAAACTTTCTCGGCACTATTGGAAGTATTTGATTTTCATACTCCACAAGAATGCTGATGTAGTATTTCCCGCTTGGAGCTTTGCTTATCGTGACAGTTTTGATTTTCCCTTCAATTTGACGATGCATTTCCAATTTTACCAAACCAATTTTGGGGAGTTTGATTTTATTGCCTTCAATTCTCACTGATCCTTTTTGATTGTTCGTCGAATATGAATTTTTGTTGCGTTTTTTAGACTTGAATTTTGGAAATCCATTTTTCTTATTGCTCCAAAAATTCTTGTATGCGTCGTTCAAATGAAGTTGAGCATTGGCAAGAGCGAGACTATCAACTTCCTTAAGCCATTCAAATTCCTCTTTATATTTAGCTGGAGTATTGTTCAAACGTTCGCCGGTGGATTTGTAATGAGCAATTCTATCAGCGAGCATTTTGTTGTAGATGAATCTAACACAGCCAAAAGTTTTAGCGAACATAATTGATTGATCTTTGGTTGGATACAAGCGGAATTTGTAAGCTTTATTCATAGTCTCACCTCTCATTGAAAATTCTCGCACACGGAGGTTAAAATCCTTCATAAAAAAATCCTCTGGATCATTAAAAATTTGATCTGGAGGATTTTTTTATTTCAAAATTTAGAATCATAGTTTGAGAAAGTTGCAGGAATCTATTATTGCATGTAGAAATTTTCTAAACATCGGATCAAACGGAATTATTTTTTAAATTGATCCAAAGAAAATTTTAAGGAGGCGAAATCCCCATGTCGTCTTGGAAAAGACATCTGCTAGCTATGGCAGCTGCGACTTCAGTCGTTGGATTCGGAATGTCGGCTGAAGCTGCTCAATCAGGATTCCTCACCGAAGCTCCAGCCGCTGACTGCGCTCAAATGAATCAATTGATCGCAACTGGAAAAATCGACGGCTATGATCAACAAATTCCGAGCGGGCAGTCGATCAGCCGGCTCGAGCTCGCAATGATCATCAATGACGCAATGCAAAATTGGAATGCATTCACTCCAGCTGAACAATCTTCTCTCGACAGTCTCCGTAAAAAGTATCTCTATGATATCAAAAAACTCGAGCTCTTGAATCGTCTCGATAAACTCGATAACAGTTCCCTTCAAGCGATTGAACGCGGCAATGTTAAGAAACAAGATCCAGATGAAATTCCATATACCAAAAATGAGCAGGAGAGAATCTCGAAGATCGAAAGTATTCTCGATAAAGTCAAATTCAGTGCGCACACCAGAATTCGTAACGATCATCGCGTTCGCAAAAATCATTTGACTGGACAAAAAACGAGATCGACTCGCGCAAATCATATTCTCGTGACTCTCGTGACAGATCTCAAAGCCAATGATCGCTGGTCAGTTCACACTTCACTCGACTATCGTCAGGCAATGAACCATCCGACTCTATATACAAGTGATAACGATGGTGCGACTAAAATTTTCTCCGGCGGACATGATGAAGGCGAGGCAACAGGTAAACACTTCAATCCTGACGTCTGGGTCACCGGAAGTCTTCCAAATCATATCGATATTAAAGCAGGTCGCTGGAATGAATGGACTGTTCCAGGACATGGCTATGATGTTGACTGCGATGTCGCCGGCGGCGAAATTGATTTTGGAAACAAACTGAGAGTTCATCTTGCTGCGTTGAAGATCGATTTCTGGGATTATGGATTCTCTGGAAACAATTCTCTAATCACTACGGCAAGAGCTACCGCTGCAGAAAATTATCTCACAAGTCATGGCGAGGGCTTCAATGGTCCAGGCGGTGAAGATTTCTTCGGAATTCGTTTCGATTATCCATTTGCAGAAAAAAGTCACGCGCATGTTGGAGTCAACTGGACATCAGCGATGCCTGCATGCTATCAAGATCCAGTTCAAAGAGATCGAGTCATGTCTTATTACGCTCATGCAACTCATTACTTCGGTGAAAGATGGAGAGCAGACGCTGGAATCATCTATAGCAATGCAAAAGCAATTCCTGCTCAATACATTGGATTCGAGGCAAGCAAAGATCCTGGAATTTGGCTCGGAATCACATATGGAACGCTTGATATTCAAAAACGCGGAACTTACGATGCATGGCTAACCTATCGTCAAGAGCCAGGACTCACTTGGTCAACTTACACCGACTGGTGGTCTGCAAATGAGCGTGGATTCCGTATCGGCGTCGATTACATGCTCGATAAAAACTTCATGTTCACAACTTGGGCGAGCATGTGCAAGGATATCGATTCGAAGGATGAAAACAATCTCTGGCGTTTCCAAGTCGATTACTTCCTCTGATTCGCGAGGGATTCGATTATGACAAAATCAAGATTGAAAAAAATTTTGTGCGGAATTGCTGCATCCTCGATTCTAGCATTCGGTACAGTTTCAACATCGGAAGCCGCGGCGATCGATCAGCCAATGACTTATCGAACTGTCACGGAAGTTTATGACTGGGGCGCATCGATTTCCAAATTGATTATCAACGTCGGCGACAATGTGAAATCCTCGCAAATCAATAAAGACACTTTCAATGTTCAAGTCAAACGAGTTCTCGCGGAAGGCGCAATCACTTACGCTGAAGCGATGCGCCGCAAAGATGGAAGATCCGATGCTGTCCTCGGTGCGGAAACTTCAGACAAAGATCTCGAAGGCGATGTTCAAATCGAAAATGTCTATGTTTCAGATGCCGATGGAAATCGAATCGATTCCGGCGAATATATCACGATCAATTTGAAAGTCGCACCGAATTATGTTCTGACTGCCGCGATGAATTGGGATCCAGTGAGTTCATACAATCAATTCGTGGATTCTCAATTCGTTATCACCGCTGAAAAAGTCGGCAGGATCAAAAATTTTGTCGTCACGGAAAAAATTGGGAACATTCGTCCGCAGGCTGATAAATTCCGATTCGATACAATTGGAGTTTCAGAGCGCATGTCTTTTCCATATGCCGCTTTCGAGCCGAAGGATAATCAAAAACATCCATTGATCATTTGGCTGCATGGAATGGGCGAGGGCGGAAATGCTCCCTCACTTCCAATCATGGCGAATAAAGCTGTTCAATTCGCGGATGAATCGATTCAAAATTATTTCGGCGGTGCATATGTATTTGTTCCGCAGGCGAGAACCTGGTGGATGGAGGGCTATGAAAAATTTGCAGATGGAACTTCCGTCTATTCCGATTGGCTGATGGAAGGAATCAATGCATACGTTGACGCTCATCCAAACATCGACAAGAATCGAATTTATGTCGGCGGAGATTCAAACGGCGGATATATGACGATGCTCCTCGTCCGAGACAATCCTGGATATTTCGCAGCAGCATTTCCAACCTGCGAGGGCTTGGCAGATGAATTAATCGACGAGGATGATCTCAGAAACATCGCTAAAACTCCGATTTGGTTCATCGCCGCGGCAGCAGATACAACTCTTCCGCCCGATAAATATTCCGTGCAGACCGTTCGTCGATTGAAGAGACTGCGTGCGAATGTCCATTTCAGTTATTTCGAAAAAGTTGTCGATGAAACTGGACTCTACACGAAAGACGATGGATCTGTTTACGAATATCCAGGGCATTGGTCGTGGATTTATGTTTACAATGATCGCTGTGTCGATACAGTCGATGGGAAATTAGTCAAACTCTTCGAGTGGATGGCAGATCAGCACAAGTAAAATTTTTCCACAAATAAAAAAGAGATCGAGGATCATTTTTTGATCCCCGATCTTTTTTTAATTCAGTTGATCATTGAACGAATCGTTTCAAGATCTGCGCGAATCTCGCTGAATGCTTTGCCAGTTCCTTTTTGAGCGGCATGATAACTGCTTCCGCTGAGAATCGAGAAATAGGATTTAGAAACTCCAGTCGCCTGATATCGTTTTGCATAGATGAAATTTCGTTTTTCCTGTGACCAAATTCTGAAATCGGTTGAGACATTCATGCGCCGCGAAGATTCAATGATGCTGATTGATCGCGCGGGAGATCCAGTTGTGACTCGAACATAGAAAATATATTTCGATTTCAAAAAATTTCCGAGCTCAAAGAGATTCGATCGTTTGAGTGCTGGTTTGACATTCAGATTCGCGACAGCATCAGCGACCGGCATATCGATATCATGTTCCTCGCGATAGATTTGGACATATGCATCGACGTTATCGGTCGGCAAAATGTAAAATTGATCCTTCCCTTCGAGAATCTCTTTCACCACCGCGAGCGCAGATTTTTGAACTGCTTCAGGTTCAGCATGACTTCCGCCCGGCGTGTCAATGATCACAGCGATTCTCTCACGATCAACTGGTCGCGATTGAAAATCCTCATCGAATTCTTCCTGCGCCAATACCGATTGAGTTCCGATGAAAAACATGATTGCGATTAGACAGAAAATTTTTCTAAGCATCGACTTCAACTCCTTCCAAAAAATCCTCGGAAGAGTTTTTCAACGACGCTGAAAATTTTCCTGCAATATATCACATCATAGACGCACGAATTTTTGCTGCATCCGCTTCGACTTGCGAGAGTCCCTTCTTCAATCCTTTTTCAACTGCACGCTCGGAACTTCCGATTCCAGCATAAATTGCAGTAGATTTTCCTGTCGCCTGGAAACGTTTCATATAAACATAATCAGCTTTTTCTGCTGACCAAACTCTGAAATCAGTTGTGACGTTGACTTTTTGACTCGCAGACATCAATCCTGCAGATACTTTTGCCGCACCGCTATAGACACGGACATAAAGCAAATAATCCGCCTCGAAATGTTTATCAAGCTCGCTGAGATTTGCCTTCTTCAATGCCGGCTCGCCTGAAGTGACTGCAACGCCGTTGACAAATTGAGTCGTGCTTAGTTCGTTCTCTTCGAGATAAACTTGAACATAAGCATTAGTCTCTTCAACAGGAATAATATCGAATTGCGAATATCCTTTGAACATTTTATCGAGCGATTCGTTCAAGGTTTTGTAAACGACTTCTGGTTCAGAAAACATTCCATCCGGCGTTTCAAGAATCACCGCGACTTTTGTATCGCCAGCAGCTTCAGTATGACTGCTGCCGAGGAACATGATTCCGGCGATCAAAACAAAGAACATCGAGAAAAACTTTTGAATCATTGAAAATCCCTCCTAAAAAATTTTTGTGAATGGATCATGACGCTGATCGATTCTACAACTCGACAAAAGATCCTTCACCGAACAAAAAATCGAGCATCATCGCTGATGCTCGATCGAGAAATCATTTCACTCTAATACGATTTCTTCCTTCATATCTCCAAAACTCGAGTTCATGTGTAACGTGATTGTAAATGCAAGAAGTGGAATCGACTTCAAAATTTATAAGACGAACCGGAGAAGTCCCTTCTTCGACAAATCTTTTCACAATCAACGACTTGAATTCATCGTAAAAACTTTGATGATATGCAAGATAAAATGCAAGTTCTCCACCAGCGATATCTCCCTCAATGAATCTCGAATAATTCATTTGTGCAGGATCGAGATATTCCCAATGACAAACTCCATCTTCACACTTTTCAATGTACATTTTCTTCGAATCGAGATCATAAGAATATCTGGTAATACGATCACGAGCAGATTCCCTGATTGTGCCTAAGTTAGCATTAACATCTTGCATAATCCTATTAAAGGCGATTATGTAATTCGGAGGATCATACTCTTGTACATCGATCGAATTCCGATTGATATAATCTGAAGCACGTAATCCAGTTCCTAATCCCATACTATGATAGTAAATGTAATTTTCTGGATGTGCGTACATATCGGCGAGCAAAACATCGGAATCTGTTGCATGAACAATCGTCGGCAACATCGAAAAGATCATCGCGATCATTAGACAAAATTTTCGAATCATGATCAATCCTCCTCAAAAATTTTTCAACGCGATACACCGATCGTTTCAACAATGCATAAAAAGATCCTTCACCGAACAAAAAAATCGAGCACCATCGCTGATGCTCGACCTCTTTGAATTCATTTCATCGCTGCATGAATTTGAGCGATCTCTTTTTCAACTTCCGCGAGATCCTTTCTCAAACCTTTTTCGAGCGCACGTTTTGAACTTCCGCTGCCTTTATAGAATGAATCAGATTTTCCAGTTCGAACGCTGCGCTTTTTGTAGATGTAATCCTCTTTCGCGACAGAATAGATTCGAAAATCCATCGAAACGTTAGATTTTTGACCGGAACTCATCATTCCTTCAGTCGCTTGAGGAGCACTGCTGACGATTCGAACATAAACGACGAATTCAGAATCAAACTGCTCGCCGAGATTTTTGAGATCTGCCATTTTCAAAGATCGATCCGGAACATTTTTATCAGTCGATGAAGTTTCGACGATGTCGTGTTCCTCTTTGTAAATCTGAACATCGGCATCGGTTTTCTCAATCGGAATGACTTTGTAATTCGTGCCCTGGAAAATTTTCGTGACAGTCTTATTAACCATCTTGTAAACGGATTCAGGTTCAGAAAAGACTCCGCCGCTCGAATCGAGGACGATTGAAACCTGCGCACCGAGTGGAGCTGTATTGAAAAATTCTCCCGCGGAAACTTTTGTTGAGATTCCGAGAGTCAGCATCAGTGCGAAAAAGAAAATCGAAATTCTATGCATCGATCAAAACACCTCAAAATTAATCTTTGAAGAGATCCGTGGAAAGATATCTTTCGCCGCGATCTGGTAACAGTGCGACGATGTTTTTGCCTTTGAATTCCGTGCGATTTGCAAGTTGAACTGCTGCGGCTAGAGCTGCGCCGGATGAAATTCCAATCAAAAATCCTTCGAGTCTCGAGAATTCCTTGCCAAATTTCATAGCATCTTCGTTCGAGATTGGAAGAACTTCGTCATAAATTTTTGTATCGAGAGTTTCAGGGACAAATCCAGCACCGATCCCTTGAATTTTATGCGCGCCGGATTTTCCTTCAGATAAAACTGGAGATGTTGCAGGTTCTACTGCAAAAATTTTTATTTGAGGATTTTTAGATTTCAAAAATCTTCCGACGCCAGTCAATGTTCCGCCAGTTCCAACTCCAGCGATGAATGCATCGACTTTTCCATCGAGATCTTCCCAGATTTCGACGCCTGTAGTTTTTTCATGAATCGCAGGATTTGCAGGATTTGTGAATTGCGACGGAATGAATGAATTTGGAGTATCTTTCGCAAGTTCTTCAGCTTTAGCGATTGCGCCTTTCATTCCCTTCGCGCCTTCAGTCAAAACAATTTCTGCACCGTAAGCTTTGAGGAGATTTCGACGCTCGACGCTCATTGTCTCAGGCATCGTGAGAATTGCTCGATATCCTCGAGTCGCTGCAAATGCTGCCAACCCGATTCCAGTGTTGCCGCTGGTTGGCTCGATAATCACTGCACCTGGCTTGAGTTTTCCACTCGATTCAGCATCCTCAATCATTGCTTTTGCGATACGATCTTTAACAGAACCTGCGGGGTTGAAAGCCTCGAGTTTCGTGAGAATCGCCGCATTGAGATTGTTTGCACGCTCGAAATTTTTCGCATGCAAAATTGGAGTGCGACCGATGAGCTCGTTGATACTTTGATAGACTTTCATCAATTAAAACTCCCTCCGTTGAATGATGATAAAAAGGAAACGGGGATATTCTTAATCAAAATTGAAATCTCGTCAAGAAAAATAGATTTGCCGAATCTCTTCCGCCAGCGTTTTAACATTGTTCGGAACGAAATGGATGTTATAGCCGACGAAATATGGTGACGTCGCGAATCTCGGAATCAATTTTGCATAGATTTGATCGATCCCCTCGGAATTTTCTCGATGATAGAAAAAAATGTTATAACTCGACAGATCCTTTCGAAAATGTTTGGTGAGATAATCGATTCCGATTTGAATGAAATCTGCAAATGTATCGAGCGATTTTGAATCGATGAAATTTCCAGCGGGCGGAATGATATTGATCTCACCGAATCCAACGCGTGGAGTTGTCGAGATATTGATTTCAACTCCGTCAGATTCAAAAATGATTTCGCCATGAAGTTCAATCGGATCAAAAAGCAAATCTCGATTCAATTTTGGAAATCCTACGAGCTGCATGTGTGGATGTCGAATCGTTCCACCGGATAACTCACCATAATTTTTGAAAAACAAAACATCCTCATACTTTCCAGAGTCGAGAAGATTTTTCCAATGTTTCAAGCCGAATCGAATCAATCGGCGCATCTTTTCCTTCGAATATCTCGGCATGTCTGAATGACACTCACTGCCTTCGATTATCACAAATTGATCTGATCCTTCGACGACAACATATTTATTTTTGAGAAAAATTATGTCGCCGTCTGTATCGATGATATCTGTCAGATGTTCGACGTCGCAAAATGGACACGAATCGATTGACGATTTGAGCATCGTCCGCGGCTTTTTCACACCGACACTAGTATCGAAATGGATCAGATTGATATTCATCGAACGCGTCCCTCCAATTAAATCGATTCAATTTGATCTCAATTTGATCTTTGTTGCGAATTACTCTCGATCAATGATATATTTTGCAAAATTATACAACGGCATTTCGAGAGGCGGCGTATTTTTTGGCAGGTAACAGCGAAAAATTTCTGAAGGGGACAATCATTCTCACCGTCTCCAGTTTCGTCGTGAAAGTTATCGGCTCGCTGAATTGGATTTTTGTATCGCGAATTCTCGGCGGCGAGGGAATCGGATTATATCAGATGGCGTTTCCGATTTATTTCCTCGCAATGACAATTTCGCAGGCAGGAGTTCCAGTTGCGATTTCGATAATCACGGCGGAAAAAGTTGCATTGAAAGATATTTGGAGCGCGCGAAGAGTTTTCCGAATTTCGATGAGACTTATGTGCGTGACAGGAATTCTCTTTTCAATCTTGACTTATCTCGCATCAGATTGGCTTGTCGAATGGGGATTTTTGAGAGATCCTCGAGCATCAATGGCAGTTGCAGCTCTCGCACCAACAGTTTTCTTCGTGACGTTTTTAGCGGCGTCGCGAGGATATTTGCAGGGCTGGCAGCGAATGACTCCAACGGCAGTCTCTCAAATCGTCGAGCAGATTTTTCGAGTCATCACAATGGTTTTGCTCGCGAATCTATTCTTGCCGTATGGATTGGAATATGCATCGGCAGGCGCATCGCTCGGAGCATTAGCCGGCGCAGTGACTGGATTGCTCGTTCTGGTTTATTATCATTGGAAACTCGACAAGGAAATCGAGCGGGATTTTTCCGAGGAATTAAAACCTCCTGCGCAAATTGAATCGGCATCGCAAATCATTCGTCGAATCTTTGTATTATCGCTGCCGGTTTCCGCCGCATCGATAATGCTTCCAGTCGTTTCGAATTTGGATTTAATGATCGTTCCTCAGCGTCTCGAAGTTGCAGGATATTCAGTTCATCAGGCGACAGAGCTCTTTGGATATTTGACAGGCATGGCAGTTCCTCTTGTGAATCTCGCAACAATTTTAACAGCGAGCCTGGCAATTTCAATCGTTCCGGCGATATCTGAAGCTCGCGCACTGAAAGATCAAGATCGAATCTACAATCAAACCGCGTCAGCAGTTCGAATCTCGAATTTTGTATGTTTCCCCGCGTTCGTGATTGTCTTTGTATTGGCAACACCAATTGCAACATTAATTTACAACGCGCCAGGTGCAGGCGATGCAGTCATGATCTCTGCAGTTTCAATAATATTGCTGGGATTACATCAAGTTTCGACTGGAGTTTTGCAGGGATTAGGGCACACGACAATTCCAATGGTCAACATGGTTCTCGCGGCAATTGCAAAAGTGATTTTGAATTGGACACTCGTCGCGATGCCGGAATTTGGAATCATGGGCGCGGCATGGGCAACTGCAGCGGATATGGGAGTCGCAGCGTTTATCAATCTATATTTTATCTATCGATACATCGGTTATCGAATCGAACTTGGACAGCTTTTGAAAACTATCGCGGCGGCTGGAGTCATGGCAATCTGTGTAAAATTTTTCTACGATCTAACTCTCGCGGAATGGAATTTGAGCATCGTTTCAACATTCGGCGCGATTCTCTTTGGATGTCTGATCTATCTCACATCGCTCGCACTCTTCCGCGGAATTCTTGAGGAAGATATGCAAAGAATTCCAATGATCGGCAGAATCGGAACAAAATTTTTCAGACGGATCGGAATTTTTCGTGAAGGAGAGTGAAAAATGATCGATGAACAAGAAATTCTAAAAAAATTCGAATCGCTGACAATTCGTGACAATTTTATTTTTACTCGGACGATGGAAATGTATCCAAATCTTTGTCAAAGACTGCTTGAGGAGATTCTGCAAGTCAAAATTAGTTCGATTGAGTATATCGAGCATGAAAAATCGATCGAGTCTCGAGTTGATGCCAAGGGAATTCGGCTCGATGTTTATGTTGAGGATAAAACGGCGAATCGAGTTTTCGATGTTGAAATGCAAATCTCAAACAAAGATAATCTGTCAAAACGTGCGCGATATTACCAAAGTTTGATCGATCAAGATCGTTTGAAACATGGCGGAACTTATCGAGATCTCAGCGAGTCATATATCATTTTCATCTGCACATTCGATCGATTCAAAAATGGAAGATACATCTATACATTTCGTGAGCGTTGCGAGGAGAATCCGGCGATTGCATTGAATGATGGTGCAACAAAGATCTTTTTAAATACAACTGGAACTGTTGGCGATGTGAGTGATGAGCTAAAAAATTTTTTGCGTTATGTTGATAATGGAATTGTGTCTGGAAAATTGGTCAGCGATTTCGATGATGCGATTAAGTCTGTCAAAATTGCTAGAGAAACGAGGTTGAGTTACATGACATTCGAAATGGCATTGAAAGAACGAGAAATGCGAGGGCGTGAGGAAGAACGAAATTCAATTGCCTTGGCGATGTTGCAGTTGAAAATCTCTTTCGATCTCATTCAAAAATCCACTGGACTCTCGATCGAAAAAATCCAGGAACTCTCCAAAAAGATTTCCAAATAAAAACGAGGTTGAGTTACATGACATTCGAAATGGCGTTATCAGAGAGAGAAATGCAGGGATTCGAGAAAGGAATCGAACTGGGAATCGAGCAAGGTATCGAGCAGGGTATCGAACAAAGTCAGAATTCAATCGCTTTGAATATGTTGCAGTTGAAAATCTCTTTCGATCTCATTCAAAAATCCACCGGTCTCTCGATCGAAAAAATCCAGGAACTCTTCAAAAAAATTTCTTGAGGAGGTAATTCGATGCAGAATTTTTTAGAACTTGCGCACGATAGATATTCATGCCGAAAATTTTCTGATCGTGAAGTTGAATCTGAATTGATCGACAAAATTATCGAGGCGGCTTTGATTTCTCCAACGGCAGTAAATTATCAGCCGGAACATCTATTCATAATTCGCGGCGAGGAGAATGTTCAAAAAATTTCCGAGGCAACTCGATACACATTCGGCGCAAAAAATTTCATCGTCCTCGGAATAAAAACAGATCGAGCATGGATTCGTCCGACAGATCAAAAATATTTCGGTGATATCGATGGAGGAATTGTCGCGGCATCGATTCTATTTGCAGTGAAAGATCTCGAGCTCGATTCAACTTACGTCGGGCATTTTGATCCGAATTTAATGAAGAAAAATTTTCCACAGATGGAGAATTATGATTTGATCGGAATTTTTCCAATCGGTTATGCTGATGAATCTGCAAAACCTCATCCAAATCATACGAAGAAAAATCCTCGAAATTTAATGATCACTGAAATTTAATCCGGAAATAAAAAAAAGATCCTCGAAGATCGTTTTGATCTCCGAGGATCTTTTTTATCCGTAAATCAATCCAGATTTTTTGATCGATCCTTCCGCGACTCGAATCACTGCCACTGAAGTTTTGAGCCAATTCAACATCGTTTGAAAATCTTGACGCTCAAAAATTTCATTGAACTCGATGAATTCATGAATCATTCGATGCTCAAATTGATTTTCATTGATCGTTTTCGATTCCTGCCCGCGCACATGAACTTCAAAACTCCGCATCAGATTTGGCTGATCAGCCATTCGAATGAATCCATCCTCGCCTTGAATTATCACGAAACTCGGCGATTCAGAATCTTTTGCACCGACACAAGCTGCTCGAAATCCATCGAATTCCAAATTCAAAATTCCAGATGTATCGACGCCATTGAATCCAACATTCGGAAGATATTCAAAATTCTTCGGCTCACCAAATAATCCAATTGCGAGATTCAGATTATAGATGTTGATATCATACAGCGCACCGCCGAAATTTTTCGGATCAAACGATGGCAGAACTATGCCTTCGCGATAGGAATCATAACGCCGCGAATATTGAGAGTAATTGAACTGCGCGAGTTTTAATCTGCCGAGCGATTTCAATTCTCGTTTCATCGCATGGAAATTTGGAGAATGCAGCATCGTCACCGCTTCAAAAAGATACAGATGTTTTTCTTCAGCGATTCGAGCGAGCTCCTCGATTTCAGCCGCTCGAGTTGTCGAGGGCTTTTCGAGAATCACATTTTTTCCAGCGATCAACGCCTGCCGAGTGAATTCAAAATGCAAACCGTTCGGAAGTCCTACATAAATGAAATCGAGCTCTGGATCTTTGAGAATTTCATCGTAATCAGTATAAATTTTGGGAATTGAATATTTTTGCGCGAGAGATTCAGCTTTGTCGCGAGAATTTGGACGAACATAAATCGCATTTGCCTCGATTTGCGAAATTTGTTCCAAAGCCTCCAATGCATCTTGAACGATGAATCCCGCTCCGAGCAATCCAATTTTCATTCAAAAACCTCCTTCAACAAAATTCGAAGTTGATACAGCGGCAGACCGACAACATTGCTCCAGTCGCCGTCGATTTTGCGAATAAATGGTGCGGTGAATCCTTGCAGCGCGTAAGATCCAGATTTATCCATCGGCTCGCCGGTGTCAACGAATGATTCGATTTCGCCGCGAGTCATTGCACCGAAAGTCACGAGTGTCATTTCTGATGCCGTGAAAATTTTTCCATCATTAACAATCGCGAGCCCAGTGATAACCGTGTGAGTCCGATTTTGCAGCTCCTCAAGCATCATGACAGCTCCATTGCGCCCATCAGGTTTTCCAAAAATTTTTGAGCCGAGCGTCACGATCGTATCTGCACCGATTATTGTATCATCTGGAAATTTTTTTGAAACATCAATCGCCTTGAGTTTTGCATTTTCAATCGCGATTTTGATTGGATCTTCCGCGAAATTTGCCGAGATTTCTTCCGCCTCGCTCGATTGAATTTTGAACGGCAGTCGCAATAACTTCAATAATTCATGTCGGCGCGGTGAATTTGACGCGAGTATCAGCATCGAATCTCTCCTCGAATTTTTGATTGAATCTAGCATTTTCAATTTCGCGTGACAAGAAAAAATTTTTGGAGTATGCTCGCTCGCGTCTCGAATCAACAATTTTTTTTGGAGGGACGAAGTTGGAATATAAAAAGTCGAATGGAAAAATTTATCTGCGCGTCGATCCGGGCGAGGATATCATTGAAATTGTTCATCGAGTCTGCCGCGTTCAAAAGATTCGCGGTGCGATTTTTCACGGCGTCGGATCTTGCAGCGAAGTCACAATCTACACATATAATCCGGAGACTGGAGAATTTCGCGAGCATAATTATTCCGGTTTTCTCGATATGGCGTCGCTGACTGGTGATGTTATCGAGACTGGCGACGATGAAATCATGGTCAGAGCGCATGGAGTTTTTTCCTATCTCGATTCAGAAAAAAAATTGCAGACAGTTGGCGGGAGCATTCAAAAAGCAGAGATCAAATTCACTGGCGAGCTTGTACTTTCTCCAATTGAAGATGGTTTGCGCCGCAGAATGGATATCGTTCCAAATCTTTCCGTCTGGAAATTCTAAACAAAAAAGATCGGGGATCAAAAATCGATCCTCGATCTTTTTTTTTGTTCGGAATTTCAAAATATCACTTGCTCAACTCCAAACCATTGAGCCGATTCATCCCATTTGAATCTGAACTCGCCAGCATCAACAAATCGGCTGTTAGCTGAATCTCGACGCTGATATCCAATTATGATTGTATCTCCTTCAATTCGATAATCTGAGAAGAAAATATCTCGCGCACGACCGAAGTACTGTCTTTTGAGATCATATGTGTTGAAATATTTCACGAACACACCATCCGATCTCTTTCCCAACAACGTATGGGTTCTTCCGACAAGTCCAGATTCATCGATATTCAGTAACAGATAGAAAGTGATTCCGCTGTCAGTTTTGATTAGATTGATATGTGTCGGAATTCCAGCTCCTGTCTCGATTGTGTTGTTGATATTCTTATCACCGAATTTCGCGTAGATTCTATTTTTACCTGCAGTCGGACGATACTCACCTGAATCATAATACAAACAGATAGCATCCGATCCACTTCCAAAAATTGCAAAGCCTCTGTTATAGATTGGTTGGACTTTTCTGGTATCAAGATGACTGCTTTTTATATATTCCTGAGGAAATGGAGTTCCATTATGAGAAGTCGCTCCCACGATTTCAAAATATCCTGGTGGTGTAAATGATACTTTTCCAATTTCAACCGGCTGTTCGAGTTTCATTGCAAAACAATTTGCAGCGATCAAAAAAAATCCAGCGAGCAAAATCAGAATTCGATTCATCAAAATCCCTCCACTCAACAAAAAAACGAGGATGATCCAGCACGGATCGTCCTCGACTTTTTAATTTGTGTCAAATGTATTTTCTAAATCCTCGAGCACATTGCATCCATAAAATAATCGTAGCAGTGATTCCAAAAGTCATTCCGCCCGCAATAAGAAAATCGATTCCAAAATTGTCGATGAAAATTCCACTCCATGCAGTCGCTGCCATCGTTCCAAGATTCGCGGCAGTCAAAAATAATCCATTCGCAAAATCTGGAGCTTCAGATGCCGCATGTGAAAGCCAGAATTGATTCACGTTTGCATTGATTCCCGCAAAAATTCCAAAAATGATCGTGAGAACTGCCATTGGAATCGCTGAAGAACTTCCACCGATAAACATTGCGAGGTAAATTCCGAGCGTTGCGATTGGAAGAATTTTTACAGTCGGCAGAGGAAATTTCGCCAAAAATCCTCCAGCTAAAAAACTTCCGAGAATGTTGCATGATCCAAAGATGAATAGAAAAATCGAAACGAGACTCGGCTCAAGATTTGTAACTTTCAACAGATATTCGGTGAGATAATTGAAAACTCCAAAAAATGTTCCGTTCAAAAAAATCACGGCGAAAATCGATGCCCAAACCATTGGACGTTTCAAAACTCCAATTTGATCGCCGTATGAAAGAGGTTTGCCTGATTCAAGATTTGGAAAGAAAATGATCGTGAGAATCAGAGCCGCGGCTGTGACAATCGCAAAAAATCCCATCGATGCAACGAATCCAAGATGTTCCGCGATGAAATTGCTGATTGGAACGCCGATAACCATTCCGCCGGCAACTCCCATATTCACCTTCGCAACATTTCGAGGCGCGTCGTGAGGATCATCGGCGATTTGCGCGGCAACAGTGAAAGCCATCGCGCAGTAAACTGGATGAAAGAATGACGGAATCACTCGGAGCATTAATAGAGTATCGAAATCCGTGACAAACATCGAGGCGGCATTTGAAATCGTGAAGATCGTCAAAACTAAAATCATGACAGGTTTCTTCGGAAGTCGCGAAAATATCAGCGGCATCGTTGGTCCAGCGATTGCAACTCCAAGCGCAAACATACTAATCAACATTCCCGCCGTGACAATCGTGACTTGAAAATTTTCCGAGACATATGGAAGAAGTCCAACGACGCCCATCTCGGTGTTGAGAATTCCAAAGACTCCGACAAACAAAATCCAAATGATCAATACACGATTTCTCATTTCAGATTCTCCCGCGAAATTTTGATTTTGCCATGCAGTTTCGGAATCGATTCGAATCCTGAAACGATTTCGCCGAGTGAATAGAGTCCTGGATATTTTTCAAAGTTTCCATAATACAAAACGACGTTATTCCATGGCTCAAAATAGCCGAGAGTTTCGATTTTTGGTTCAGCGAGATTTGTGTTTCGAGTATCGAGCTTTCGATTTGGATGAAAGATTTTTTCATTCGATCCATAATTCTCGATCTCAGTTTCAATCGGCAGTTGATTCCAAAGATCCCGCGCCGCCGATGAATCGTTCAATCGATAAATGATCGTCGAGTCTCCAGATTCGATTCGAATTCGCAATTCAGATCCTCCTTCCGAAATTCCACATCCGCAAAACATCCCGAGGATTAGAGTCAGTAAAAAAATTTTCTTCATCGATGTTTCCTCCTCGTTTTTGAAATTCTACATTCCGCCCAAATTTTTTTAAAATGCTAGAATCGAATGGAAATCGATAACTTGGAGTGATGAATCATGGAACTCAAATCGCTGAAATCATTTTTGACAATCGCGCGGCTCGGCAATATCACCAAAGCATCTGAAGAATTGTTTATATCGCAGCCAGCATTGACGCGGCAGATTCAAGATTTGGAATTGGAACTCGGAACAAAACTGCTCGAGCGATCTCGGAAGGGAACTTCGTTGACTGACGCGGGGAAATTGCTGAAGGATCACGCGCGAAAGATTATCGAGATCGAGGAGAATCTGCGATCTGATTTTGCGAATCTCGATGAAAATGTGATCGGAGAAATTTCAATCGGCTGTGCGCAATCGAGAGGCATGCAGTTCATCGCACGGAAATGTCATGAGCTGCAGAAAAAATTTCCGAGAATTCGATTTCATCTTCATGATGCAGACGCGATTCATGTCATTGATTCGATTGAACATGGCGATCTCGATTTTGGAATTTTGACGAATCCTTCAGAACTCAATCGATTCGAGTTCATCGAAATTCCGTTCAAAGATCAATGGGGAGTTTTGATGCGCCGCGATGATCCACTCGCAAATTTTGAATCGATCAAAGCCGAGGAACTTTGGAATCGATCGCTGATTTTATCGGAACAGTCATTTCAAAATTCCGAGTTGTCACATTGGTTCAATCGAAGTGAGGATCAATTAAACATCGTCGCGACTTATAATCTGATTTTCAACGCGTCGCTGATGGTCGAGGAGGGAATGGGAATCGCGATCGCTTATGATGGAATCGTTCGGAATGATCAATTGATCTTTCGTCCGCTGAATCCAAATCTCGATGCAAAATTGTTTGTGATTTGGAAAAAGAATCGAGAAAGTTCAAAGGCGAGCTCGATCTTCAAAAATCAACTGCGCGTGATATAATTCCAAAAAATTGAAAGGAGTAATTGAATGGAAAAATTGATTCATGGATTTGAGCTTCAGCGGCAAAAATTGATTCCGGAAATCGATGCCGAAGCGTTCGAATTCATTCATCTGAAAACTGGCGCGAGTCTGCTCTATCTCAAAACGGAAGATGATAACAAAGTCTTTTCAATCGCTTTCAGAACTCCGCCGCAGGATGATACTGGAGTCGCGCATATTGTCGAGCATTCAACTCTTTGCGGTTCAAAAAAATATCCACTGCGCGAGCCGTTTGTCGAATTGATCAAGGGATCGCTGCATACATTTTTGAACGCGATGACTTATCCGGACAAAACAGTTTATCCAATCGCGAGCCGCAACGATCAAGATTTTCAAAATTTGATGGATGTCTACCTCGATGCAGTGTTTTATCCGCGAGTCTATACAACGCCGGAGATTTTGCAGCAGGAAGGCTGGCATTATGAAATCGATTCGCCGGAGGATGATTTGAGATACAGCGGCGTCGTTTATAATGAAATGAAAGGCGCACTGAGTTCTCCCGATGATATCCTCGCGAGCAAAATTCTCAGATCGCTGTTCCCCGATACAACTTATCAATTCGAGTCGGGCGGAGATCCATTCGCAATTCCAAATCTCACGCAGCAGATGTTCCTCGATTTTCATCATCGCTATTATCACCCGTCGAATTCCTACATCTATCTATACGGCGATTTCGATATCGAGGAGAAATTGGAGTATCTCGACCGCGAATATCTGTCGAAATTTGAAAAGCTCGAGATTGATTCGACGATTCAGCGTCAGCAGAAATTCGATTCGGTTAAGCGATTCGACGAATTTTATCCAATCGGCGATGATGAAGAATCAGATTCAAAGACATTTTTATCGATGAATTTTGTTGCCGCGGATGTTTTAGATCGCAAGACACTCGCCTCGCTGTCGCTGTTAAATCATGCATTGTTTGAATCTCCCGCCGCACCGCTGAGAAAAGCATTCATCGATTCCGGAATCTGCAAAGATGTTTCAACGATGTTTGAAACTGACGTCATGCAGCCAGTTTTCGGAATCGTTTTGCAAGGTTCGGAATTGGAGCACGTCGAAAAATTCAAATCGATCCTTTTCGATAATTTGAAAAAAATCGCCGCGGAAGGAATCGATCGAAAATTGCTGACTGCCGCGATGAATTCATGGGAATTTTCACTTCGCGAATCAGATTTCGGCGTGACACCTCCAGGACTGGTTTACAATTTGCGGGCATTGCAGCATGCAATTTATGACGGCGATGCATTCGATGCGCTGGGATATGAGGATCTTTTAGCGTCGGTGAAATCTGAAACCGATACGAGATATTTCGAAACGCTGATTGAAAAATGTATTCTCAACAATTCTCATGCAACGCTTGTGACTCTCGCACCGTCGAAAACTCTCGCGACGGAAAGATCTCAAAAAGTTCGTGACAAACTTCGCGTTAAAAAAGAATCCATGACTCGCGAGGAAATCGAATCGATTGTTGCAAATACAAAATCGCTGAAGGAATTTCAATCTCGCGCCGATTCTCCCGAAGCTCTCGAGACAATTCCAATTCTCAAACGTTCAGATCTCAAACGATCTCCGGAAAAATTGCCGCTGGAAAAAATCTCGGATCAATTTTTTGTGAGCGAGGTATCAACTCACGGAATTCTCTATGCAAATTTCTTCTTCGACGCAGCAAAAATCCCGCAGGATCGATTTTTCCACGCGCTGCTGATTTCAGATCTGCTCGGTTTCATCGATACAAAATCGCACAGTTATGAGGATCTTTCGACGCTCATCAACACTGAACTCGGCGGAATCTCATTTGACATTCATTCATATGAGAATCACAAAGCGCGAAATTCAATGATTCCAAAATTCCAAATCAAAGCGAAAGTGCTGACGTCTCGAAAGCCTGCATTGATTGAAATCGTTCGAGAAATTTTGACTGAAACGATTTTCACGAACAAATATCGAATCCTTGAACTCCTCGAACAGGAAAAGATCGAATTCGAATTGAATCTGCAAAGATCCGCTCAATCGCTAGTGACGTCTAGAATTCTGTCGCAATTGTCTCGAGCGTCTGCATACAATTTCGAGGCGGGACTTCCATATTATCGATTCGTTCGCGACTTGATTGATCATTTTGACGAGCGATTTGAAACTCTCGCCGCGGAACTCGATTCGACGCTGAAAATCATGATCAATCGAAACGATCTTTTGATTCATGTGACAACGAATCGACAAACGATCGATGAATTCAAAAGCAATTTACCGATGCTCCTCGATTCACTTCCGTCTGAAAAAATTCCGATGCAGAAATATGAATTCGATTCACATCATCGCAACGAGGGATTCACATCTCAATCGCAAGTTCAATATGTTGGAAAGGGCGCGAATTTCATCGAGCAGGGATTTAAATTCACCGGCGCGATGAATGTGCTGTCGACGATTTTGCGTTATGAATATTTCTGGACAAAGATTCGAGTTCAAGGCGGAGCATATGGAGCATTTGTCAATTTCTTCCGCACCGGCGACATGTATTTCTGTTCTTACAGAGATCCAAATTTGCAAAAGACGCTCAAAATTTTCGATGGGACGGGAGATTTCATTCGATCGCTGAATCTTTCGCCGCGTGAAATGGATAAATATGTTATCGGGACGTTGAGCAGTCTCGATACTCCATTGACTCCGAGAATGCGCGGGGATGTTGCGATTCAGATGTATCTACGCAGCGTGAATTATGAGGATCGTCAAAAGTCTCGCGATCAAACTTTGAACGTGACACTCGACGATATTCATAAACTCGCCGATTTGATCGATGCCTGCATGAATGAAAATATTTTCTGTGTCTTTGGAAATGATGACAAAATCAATTCAGAAAAAGATCTATTCGATGAAATCATTCCAGTTTTAGCGTGAATGTGTGTGAAAAATTTTTGGGAGGGATTTCAATGTCAAAGGCTGACGATGCATCGAAATTTCAATCGCAGGGATACAATTGCGCTCAATCTGTCGCGTTAGCTTTCGAATCTGAAACCGGTGTCGATTCAAAGATTCTCGAGCGCGCGATGTCTGGATTTGGCTCTGGAATGGGAACTCGCGAGGGAACATGCGGCGCTCTGACTGCCGCGATTCTCGTTTCGAGTTTGACTGGCAAAGGATCGAATCGCGAAATCATGAAAAAATTTCGTGAGAAAGTCGGCGGAATCTATTGCAAAGAAATCAAGGGCGATAATCCTCAGAAAAAAGTTCTATGTTCATGTCCAAATTGCGTGAGATTCGGTGCTGAAATTGCGGAGGAAATGGCAGTCTGAAAAATTTTTTAATCGGTGCAGGATTTTTATCGCTCGCTGGAAGTATTTGGGGCGGAATGTTTTTGGCGGTTCGATTATCTGTCACGGTGATCGATCCGATTCCGCTCGTCTTCCTTCGATATGCAACGGCGATTTTTGCTCTATATATCGCGGCAAAATTAATGAGAATCGATCTTGCACCAGGCTCAATCAAACTTCGCGATTGGCGATTGATTTTTTTGACTGGATTCATCGGACAGACTCTATCAATCGTGACGCAGGAAACTGGAACTCTTTTAACCAGTGCGCAGACTGGCTCAGTCGTGACTGCATCGACTCCGGCATTCATGGTAATTTTTGGACATCTGATTTTGCATGAAGAATTGAATTTCGGCAGAATTTTTTCAGTGATCCTCGCGACGATTGGAGTTCTATTCGTTGTTTTTGATCCAGATAATTTTCAAATCTCGGCATCGGGCGGAATATTTTTGATAATCGCGGCAATGACCTGGGCAATTTTGTCTGTATTATTGAAATTGCTGAAAAAATATTCCGTGGTGCTCGTGACATTTTACTGTGTCTTGATTTCATTGATTCTCCTCGCGCCATATTCAATTTGGTGGCTGGAAACTCAAATCACTCTCGACGAAATTCTCGAGCCGACAGTTTTTTTGAGTGTGATATATCTCGGCGTGATTTCGACAACGCTCGGATTTTGCGCCTGGAACAAAGGACTTCTATACATGGATGCATCGATTGCCGGGATTTTCATGTTCTTTCAGCCGGTTGTTGGAACGATTCTCGGCTATCTCGTTTTAGATGAACCTATCACGATGTATTTTTGGATCGGCTCTGGATTAATCGTCGCTGGAGTTTTGTTATCGATGCGGAAATAAAATGGATCAAACGTCACGTTTGTGGATTGGCTCTGGATTGATTGTCGCTGAAGTTTTATTACCGATGAAAAAAATTGAGGACGGGATCAAATTGATCTCGTCCTCGTTTTTTATTTCCGATAAAATACTTTCGAAATGGTGGTGATTCGATTGGATGACTTGCTCGATTTGTTGAATGACATGTTGGAGTCGTCGGAGCATACGAGCGATGGATATTTTTGCAGCTTGATTTTGAAATTTCTCGATGATGGAAAATCGCGATCGATCGATGAAATTCGCGGCGCGTTAGATGAATTCATGAAAGGCGAGGATTATCACGATCGAATTCCGCTGGCATTGAAATATCTCGAGTATGATGGTTCAATTCGCAAAGATGAATCTGGACTCTATTCGATATCTGAACTCCCGAGCGATAATGATTTCCAAACTGAAATTTTAAAATTCATCGGCGAGGGAAAATCAAAATCTCTCGATGAAATCAAAAATTTTTGTATTAATCGATTTGGAATTCAGCGCGAATTGATTGATGATTGTCTCGATGAAATTTTCATGCCCCTTATTAATGAAGGAAAAATTTGGAAAGATGTTTTTGATCGATACAAAATCGCGTCAAAAATTGAAATGCCTTCGGAATCTGAAATCGAAGAATTGATCGGAAAAATTTTATCAGATGGAAGATCTCATTCAGCCGTCGAGATTCAATATTTTTGCAATGAAACATTCGAACTTGAGCCGCGATATAAATCTTCGTTCGAATATATCAAGCATGTCATGATTCCGAACGCAATTGCAAAATTAAAGAAAATCCATCACAATATCGTATAAATTTTCAAATCCAAATCGAAGGAGGAATCTCGATGTACAAAATTATCGCGTGCGATCTCGATGAAACTTTGTTGAATTCTGAACGCAAAGTCTCGATGAAAGATCGTGAATCGATCAAAAAGGCGACTGAACTCGGTGTGAAATTTGTTCTTGCAACTGGAAGAGGATTTCCATCTGTCGACGGAACTTTGAAGGAAGTCGATCTGTTTCAAAAACCGGATGAATATGTGATTTCATTCAACGGCGGCGCGATCACTGAAAATCTCGGGAATCGATTGATTGACGCGGAACTCATGGATTTTGATATCGTCAATCAGCTTTTCAAACGCGGATGGGAATTCGATGTTTGCATTCATGTTTATACTCTCGACAAAGTTTATGTTTTTCGATTCTATGACGGCGAGCGAAAATATGTCTCGGGACGTATGCAGACTGAGGAGCGATTCGAGGATAACATCGATTTTTTGCGCGATGAAAAATTGGTCAAGATTCTGTATTCGAAAGAGGATATGAATTATCTGCAGAAAATCGCGGCGGAAGTTTCAGATATCACCGGCGATACCGATGTGAGCTATTCGAGCAATCGATATTTGGAATTCAATCGCAAGGGAGTCAATAAGGGTGCAGGACTTCTTCGACTGGCAAAAATTCTCGGCGTGGATCAAAAAGATACAATCGCGATTGGCGACAATTTCAACGATCTTGCGATGATTCAAGCAGCTGGACTTGGAATTGGAGTTGCAAACGCTGTCGAGGGAATTCGTTCAGACTGCAAATTCATCACGGAAAGAGATCACAATCACGACGCAATTTCCGAAGTGATTGAGAAATTTATTTTAAATGCTTAAAAAATTTTTTACACTGATATTCACGCTGATAATTTTCACATCGACAGCCTCAGCCGCACCAGATTCTCGAACAACTCTAATCTGTGCACTTTCATCGATGGCAAGTTATTCCGGTGAAATCAATTTATTGATGCTCTCGATGCTCCATGATCATGGTTGGGAAATAAATCCAATCGAAGAAAAATTTGAGAAAACTCGAGTCAGATCGTTTTTGATTTCCAAGCCTGATGAAAATTTGAAAATCATTTCGATTTGCGGAACTGAAAGCGATAAAGATCTTTTGACTGATATTCGATTCGGAAAAATTTCTTACAACGATCAAGCTAAAGATCAAGCAATGGTTCATCGAGGATTTTTGAATTACACCGATGAACTGTTGAATCTGATTCGCGAGGAGATTTTGAATTTCAACGGCAAAATAATCGTGACGGGACATTCACTCGGCGGAGCTGTTGCGATTCTGACTTCCGCCCGGCTTATCGATCTTGGAATATCTCCCGATCAAATTGAAGTTGTGACTTTTGGAGCTCCAGCAGTTGGCGATAAAATTTTCGCGGATGAATTTTCAGATCGAATGAATTTGACGCGGTTCGAAAATGACGGCGATGTCATTCCAAAATCACTTGCTTCGATGGGATATACCTCGTTCGGTGAGAAAATCGAATTGAATCCTCGCGAGCTCGGCGATAAAAATCCTCATGCGATGAGTTTATATCTCGATTGCGCAATTCGAAGTTTCATCGATGAATCAGAGCCAATCGAACCGACTGAAAAAATTCAAATCGAGGGAATCAAAGATCCGCGTTACGTCGATTGGATTTTGCACGATGGACTTCGGACAGATTCAAAATATCGAATCGAGGAGAAAATCGAAGTTACAAAAATTCGAGAAAGTAATGGAAAGATCGATCGAGTTGAACTAACCGAATTGATTTACGATCTGAATGGAAATCTTTTAACAATGCAAAGTGTCAGCTCAACGACAAAGGATCTAACGATTATCGAGTGCGCGAGATTTTTACAGGAAAAATTGCAAAGAGATCGCGAGTCACTTCTTAATTGAAAATTTCTCGATAAAAAATTCTAAATCAAACTCGAATCAATTCTTGACGAGCAAAGATCAATTCGCTAGACTTCTATAGCCCCGTTAAAAAAGTTCGTAGAAAATTTGGAGGAAAGAATTTTGAAAACCACATTCATGGCGAAAGCGCAGGAAATCGAGCGCAAGTGGTATCTAGTCGATGCGGCTGGTCAAACTGTCGGCCGCCTCGCTGCTGAAGTTGCCAAAATTCTGCGCGGAAAAAATAAACCGATCTTCACTCCGCATGTCGATACCGGAGATTTCGTTGTCATTATCAACGCTGACAAAGTTCAATTCAGCGGCAAAAAGCTCAAAAAGAAGATGTACATTCGCTACACCGGCTACATGGGCGGCCGCAAAGAAACTTCCGCGGAAGAAATGCTTCAAAAATTCCCCGAAAGAGTTCTTGAACATGCGATTAAAGGTATGCTTCCAAAAAATAAACTCGGCGCAGATATGTTCCGCAAATTGCATGTCTATACCGGCGACAAGCATCCACATGCCGCTCAAAAACCTGAGCCGATTTCGTTCGATATCAAAAAAGTTGGAGGAAAAAAATAAATGCCACAAGTCTCGTATTATGGAACAGGCCGCAGAAAATCTTCCGTCGCGAGAGTTCGTCTAGTTCCCGGCAATGGAAAAGTCACGATCAACGGCCGCGATATGGATGATTATTTTGGACTTCAAACTCTCGAATTGATTGTTCGTCAGCCGCTCGTTCTGACTGATATGAATGACAAATACGATGTGATTGTCAACGTCAAAGGCGGCGGAACATCTGGACAGGCTGGAGCGATTCGTCATGGAATCACTCGCGCACTGATGGAATTGAATTCTGAACTTCGTCCAGCACTCAAGAAAGCCGGATTTGTCACCAGAGATCCTCGCGAAAAGGAACGTCGCAAGTATGGTCTCAAAAAAGCTCGCAAGGCTTCGCAATTCTCCAAACGTTAATTTCAACTTCATGACCGTCTCGATTGTTTCGGGACGGTTTTTTTGTATCAATATGGAGGTGGTTTTATGTCTGATGATCGTTTAATCGTCGCGCTCGATGTTCATTCCCTCGAAGAAGCTCAATCTCTCGTCAAAAATCTCGGAGATTCTGTTTCATTCTACAAAGTCGGAATGGAAGTTTTTTATTCAGTCGGCGGAAAAATTGTCGAGTGGCTCAAATCTCAAAATAAACGAGTCTTTCTCGATTTGAAACTCTGCGACATTCCAAACACAACGGCGCAGGGATTGATTTCGCTCGTCAAGCAGTTCAAACTCGATGAAAAAGATTTTTTGAACGTTCATGCAAACGGCGGATTCAAAATGATGCAGACAGCCGCTCAAAAACTGCAGGATCTCGAATCGAAACCAAAATTGATCGCCGTGACAATTCTGACGAGCATCGATCAAAATGAATGGAAAGAATTGGGACATGCATCGACAATCAAAGAGGACGTAATTCGACTTGCCAAGCTTTCGAAAACTGCAGGACTCGATGGAGTAGTTGCATCGCCGCGGGAAGCTGAAATCATTCGCGATTCATGCGGACGCGATTTTTTGATTGTGACTCCTGGAATTCGACCGGCGGGATCTGACGTCAACGATCAATCTCGAATTGCGACGCCGGCTGAAGCGATAAAACATGGCGCAACTCATCTCGTGATTGGCAGACCGATTCGCGCCGCTGAAAATCCTCGAATTGCCGCTGAAAAAATTTTGGAGGAGATGAATTCGAATGACTGAACCTGAAGTTATGGATCTTCTTAAACAGACCGGCGCAGTGCTCGATGGACATTTTTTATTGACGTCGGGACTGCATTCTCCGCATTACGTCGAAAAATTCAATGTGCTCCAGCATCCGCGATATACCGAGAAACTTTGCCGCGCGATGGCTGAAAAATTTCGCAGCACATTCCCAGCTGAAAAAATCGAGACAGTTGTAGGTCCAGTGACCGGCGGAATTCTTTTAGCGCATGAAGTCGGAAAATCATTGAACACTCGAGCGATTTTCACCGAACGCGTCGATGGGAAAATGACATTTCGTCGAGGATTCACTCTTCATGAAGGCGAGAAAGTTTTAATCGTCGAGGATATCGTGACAACTGGCGGCTCGATCAAAGAAGTTATCGACGTCGTGAAAAGTCTCAAAGCGATTCCTGCTGCTGTCGCGATGATTGTCGATCGAAGCGGCGGCAAAATCGATTTTGGAGATATTCCACACATTTCGCTTTTGAAGATGAATGTTGAAACTTACAAGCCGGATGAATGTCCACTTTGCGCAAAAAATATTCCGATCACAAAACGCGGAAGTACCGGCAAACGTGACGCTTGACCCAATTTTGTGGCGACGATTCTCATCGCTTGCTGCTGAATTTGAATCACGGAAATAGAAAAAATCCCTCGATCGATCTCTTTTTGAGACTGATTGAGGGATCTTTTTTGTTCGGAGAAATTTTAATTCGAAGAAAGAATAGGTGACAATTCTGCCCCCCCCCCCCCAGATCAATGCCGATGGATTCTCAACATTGAAGAGGAGATCGACTATCGAGACAAAGTGAGTAAATTCTTTCGAACGCTGTGGATATTCCGGATAATGTGAATAATCTTTCCAGACTAATTCGATTCCTGCATTTTTGAAATCTTCCTCGACGATATAATCTTTCGCCGCTGGACCTGAAACATAGAGATCAGTTCCTGCAGATTTGAGGAGCGATAGAAGTTTTTCCTGCTTTGATCCATGCGACTCATAATCTCGTGAATCGGAAAATTTTGTTGTTATTCCGAGAAAATCTCGAGAGATTCGCTCGATCAAAAATCGATTCAACTCAAACAAAAATTTCCATTCGTGATTCAAATAAAAATCCTCGAAGAAATCTCGATATCGATTCCAAAATTTCGATTTATGATACGCCATTTCGAGCGTCTGAAAATGTTTACGCTGCCAGCGATGATCCTCGATTTGCACGTCGAGAATTAATCGATTGAGATTCGCGCCGACTGGAATTGAAATCCATCGCGGAACTCTATCAATTACGATCTGATTCCGATTTCGCCAATCATTTTTTGTAAATTGAACCTCGTCGTAAAAAATGAATTCATCGACGTCGTGAACGATATCGAAATATCCTTTCCACGGCAGATAATCTGATTGCAAAACTGCAACTCGTTTCATGAAATGTTTAATCCCTCCGCGATTCAATCATGGAATCCCAACGATGCGACTCGAGCTCGATTTTATAATCCTGCATCATTTTTCGAAAATCAAATTGCGGGATGAAGTTGAAATCTCGTTTTGCTTTTTCCATTGAAAATAAAAATGATGGAGTTCGAAGTTTTTTCTCAGGTCTGTAAACAATTTGAGATTTTTTCTCTCCGCCAAAAATTTCGATGATAATTTTCGCTTGAGTTTCGAGATCAATTTGAATGTGTCCCGTCATGTTATAGAGCCCGCGAGCATTTTCAGATTTCATCGCGAGAACATAAGCTTGAGCGACATCTTTGACGTAGATCAAATCGCGCTGAATTTTCGAATTGCCCCAAATTTCGATTTCATCTCCTGCAATTGCTTTATCGATGAAAGTCTGAACTGCAGATTTATATTTCTTCCCGCTGACTCGAATCGTTCCATGAGGACCAACTCCATAAACCGGCGGAAGTCTGAACCATGCGCACTGAAATCCATGCTGTTGATTGTAATATTCCATGACGTCATTCGCGGCATTTCGACTGATAACATAGACAGCATGATCGCCGGTGAATGAAAATCCGCGAGGATCTTCCTCAGTGATTTCCTTTTTCCCCCAGAGATTCGAGACATCTCCATAACTGCAAGCTCCAAGGACTTTTTGAATTCCATGTTTTCGACAGAACTCCAGAACGTTGATTGTCCCGATAACATTGACTTTGAAATAATCTGCTGCATTCTCCTCCGTTTTGAGATCTGCTTTTTCATGCGCTGGAAGCATTCCTGCAAGCAAGACAATTCCATCGATGTTTTGAGTTGGAAGTGAATCAAATGCTCGCGAATCATTGAGATCAAACTCGAGAAATTTTGCGCCCATGTTTTGAAGAAGTTCTCCCGCGACTCGATTTCTTCCGCAGGCTAAAACATCGAATCCAGATTTCAAAAATGCTTCCGTTGTATACATTCCAACAAATCCCGTCGCTCCGATTATAATTACCAAAAATATCCCTCCTTTATGAAAATTCGATTGCGAGTTTATCATAGAAGTAAATTTGCGAGCGAGATCTTTTTCGTGTAGAATTCTCACAAAATTTCTGCGAGGAGGATTCGCAAATGAGAATCGATAGACGCGAAGCAAATCAAATTCGTTCAACAAAAATCACTCGAGGTTTTCAAAAAAATCCAGCGGGCTCAGCGTTAATCGAGATGGGCAATACAAAAGTTTTATGCTCGGCGTCTGTTGAAGATCGCGTCCCTCATTTTTTGAAAGGCGCAGGACATGGATGGGTCACAGCGGAATATTCAATGCTCCCAGGCGCATCGAATCCTCGAGTTCAGCGCGAGATTCTTCGTCCCAATGGAAGATCGCAGGAGATTCAGCGATTGATCGGCCGCGCTTTGAGATCCGTCGTGAATCTCGAAGCTCTCGGTGAAAGAACGATCACTCTCGATTGCGATGTTTTGCATGCCGATGGCGGAACTCGAACTGCATCGATAACTGGAGCATTTGTTGCATTGGTTGAGGCCTGCGATACATTTTACGAGAAGGGAAAAATTTTTCCAGTTCAAGATTTTGTTTCCGCGATTTCAGTTGGAATCGATCAAAATGGCGACGCGATTCTCGATTTATGTTACGAGGAAGATTCAAATGCAATTGTCGATTGCAACGTTGCAAAAACTGGACTCGGAAAATATGTTGAGATTCAAGGGACTGGTGAAAAGCGTCCATTCACTCGGGCAGAGCTCGATTCGATGCTGGAGCTGGCGGATCTCGGAATCGATGAATTGATTTCACTGCAGAAAGATATCCTCGGCGGCGAGTTAGTTTGGAAAGTTGGGAGAATTGGATGAAGCAGATAGTCTTAGCAACGAAAAATCCCGGCAAACTTCGAGAATTCAAAAAAGCATTCGAAAAACTTCCATTCGAAATTTTGTCTTTGGAAAATTTTGGAGAACTTCCTGACGCGGTGGAAAATGGATCGACTTTCATCGAAAACGCTCGAATCAAAGCTCGATTCTTCTCCGAGATTTTGAAACTTCCATGCCTGGCTGACGATTCTGGATTGGAAGTCGACGCGCTCAATGGAAATCCTGGAATCAATTCCGCTCGATTCGCTGGATTTCATGCAGACGATGGAACAAACAATCGATTTTTGCTTTCAGAATTGGATCGCGCTG